>CALWZP010000012.1 GCA_944386055.1 uncultured Oscillospiraceae bacterium
GCCGTCCTCGATGTTGATCTTGTTGGTCTCGCCCAGGGCCATGCCGTTGAAGAACACATGGCTGCCCATGCGCATGAGATAGCCGTAATCCAGACGGTGCTTCCAGTACTCCTCAAAGACCTTGGGGTAGAAGCAGTAGGCGATGATGGCGCGCATATTGACCTCGGAGGGATCCATGAAGCGCTCCATCTCCCTGCGGGTGGCCTCGAAGTCCACGGGGGGCAGCAGCTCGCCGGGGCGGCAGGTGATGGGCTGCTCTCCCTTCAGGACGACCTCCTGCAGGCCCTCGGGCTGGAAGCCCCAGGCGGGCTGACCCATCATGCCCTTGAAGTAGCTGACCACGCTGTCGGGGAAGGAGAGGCTCCTGCCCTTCTCCAGAATGTTGTCGGGGGTCAGGCCGTTCTGCACCATGAAGATGGCCAGGTCGCCCACCATCTTGGAGGAAGGGGTCACCTTCACGATGTCGCCCAGCATCTCGTTGACGGTGCGGTACATCTCCTTGACCTCCTCGAAGCGGGGGCCCAGGCCCAGGGAGACCACCTGGGGATACAGGTTGGTGTACTGACCGCCGGGGATCTCATAGCGGTAGATGTCGGTGGTGGGGCTCTTCAGGCCCTCGTCGAAGCTGGCGTAGCGCAGGCGCACATCAGCCCAGTAGTTGTCCAGCCGCTGCAGCTCCTGCAGGTCCAGGCCGGTGTCCCGCTCCTGTCCCTCCAGAGCGGCCACCACCGCGTTGAGGGAGGGCTGGCTGGTGAGGGAGGACAGAGAAGCGGTGGCGCAGTCCACGATGTCCACCCCGGCCTCGGCGGCCATGAGGTAGGTGGCCACCTGGTTGGCGGTGGTGTCGTGGGTGTGCAGGTGGATGGGCAGGCCGATCTCCTGCTTCAGGGTGGATACCAGCTTCTTGGCGGCGTAGGGCTTGAGCAGGCCGGACATATCCTTGATGCACAGGGTATGGGCCCCGCGCTTCTCCAGCTCCTTGGCCAGGTTGACATAATACTCCAGCGTATACTTGTCCCGCTTGGGGTCCAGGATGTCGCCGGTGTAGCAGATGGTGGCCTCGCACAGCTTGTTCTGCTTGAGCACCTCGTCCATGGCGATCTCCATGCCGGGGACCCAGTTCAGCGAGTCAAAGATGCGGAAGACATCGATGCCGCACTTGGCCGACTCCTGGACGAAGGCCCGGATGAGGTTGTCGGGATAGTTGGTGTAGCCCACGGCGTTTGCGCCCCGGAAGAGCATCTGGAAGGGGATGTTGGGGATGAGCTCCCGCAGCTTGATCAGCCGCTCCCAGGGGGACTCGTGGAGGAAACGGTAGGCCACATCGAAGGTGGCGCCGCCCCACATCTCCAGGGAGAAGCAGTCCGCCAGGATCTCGGCCATGCCCTCCGCGCCCTTGAGCATATCCCGGGTGCGCATCCGGGTGGAGAGCAGGGACTGATGGGCGTCCCGCATGGTGGTGTCGGTGATGAGCAGCTTCTTCTGCTCCAGCACCCACTTTTTCACCGCCTCCGGCCCGTCCTTGTCCAGAATCTCCTTCAGGCCGTGGAGCGGCTTGCCGGTGGGCAGGGGGAAGCGGGGCGGGTCGTACTGCTTGCGCTCGGCGTCGGGATTTTTCACCTGGATGTTGGCGATGTACTTCAGCACCCGGGTGGCCCGGTCCCGGCTGTTGCGGATGTCGAAGAGCTCGGGGGTGTCGTCGATGAACTTGGTGTGGCACTGGCCCGCCTGGAACTGGGGGTGGGTCAGGATCTTGGTGACGAAGGGGATGTTGGTCTTCACGCCGCGGATATGGATCTCGTTGATGGCGCGGATGGCCTTGTGACACACCCCCTCGAAGGTGTTGTCCAGGGTGGTGACCTTTACCAGCAGGGAGTCGTAATAGGGGGAGATGACAGTGCCCGCCGCGGCATTGCCGCCGTCCAGCCGGACGCCGAAGCCGCCGCCGGAGCGATAGGCGGTGATGCGGCCGGTATCGGGGGCGAAGTTGTTGGCGGGGTCCTCGGTGGTGACCCGGCACTGGATGGAGTAGCCGCGGATCTGCAGGTCGTCCTGGCTGTTCAGGCCGATCTGGGGGTGGGAGAGGGGGTGGCCCTCCGCCACCAGGATCTGGGCCCGGACCAGGTCGATGCCGGTGACCATCTCGGTGACGGTGTGCTCCACCTGGATGCGGGGGTTCATCTCGATGAAGTAGTGCTGGCCGGTGGCCTTGTCCACCAGGAACTCCACGGTGCCGGCGTTCATATAGCCCACATGCCTGGCAATCTTCACCGCGTCCGCCCGCAGGGCGTCCACCGTGGCCTTGGGCACCGACCAGGCGGGGGCGAACTCCACCACCTTCTGATAGCGGCGCTGCAGGGAGCAGTCCCGCTCCCCCAGGTGCATCACATGACCGTGCTCGTCTGCCAGGATCTGCACCTCAATGTGCTTGGGCTCCACCAGGAACTTCTCGATGAAGATGTCCTCGTTGCCGAAGGCCTTCTTGGCCTCGTTCTTTACCAGCTGGAACTCCCGGCGGACATCCTCCTCGCTGTCGCAGCGGCGCATGCCCCGGCCGCCGCCGCCGGCGGCGGCCTTCAGGATGATGGGGAAGCCGTAGCTCTTGGCGATCTCCACCGCCTCGTCCGCGTCCTTCAGGGGCTTGGTGGAGCCGGGGATGATGGGCACCCCGCAGGCGATGGCCGTGGCCTTGGCGGCCAGCTTGTCCCCCATCTGGGCCAGAACGCCGGAGCTGGGACCGATGAATTTGATGCCACTCTCCTCGCAGGCGCGGGCGAAGTCGGCGTTCTCAGACAGGAAGCCATAGCCGGGATGGATGGCATCCACCCCCCGGCGCTTGGCCAGGTCGATGATGGAGGGGATGTCCAGATAGGCGCCCAGGGGACTTTTGTTCTCGCCGATGAGATAGGCCTCGTCTGCCTTGATGCGGAACAGGCTGTTGGTGTCCTCGTTGGAGTAGATGGCCACAGTGTGCAGCCCCAGGTCGTAACAGGCCCGGAACACACGGATGGCGATCTCCCCCCGGTTGGCGACCAGGACTTTTTTGAATTCCATGACTGCCATTGGGATACATCCTTCCTTCCTCTTTTAAAAATCAGAGCGGCCCAAACAGAGACGCAGATGTTTTATGTCTAAATTATATAGAATTCAAAAACTGTTTGCAAGGTTTTTTCCCGGAGGGGAGAAACCTTGGAGAAAGATACAGACCCGGTGGAGTTCCCAAGGAAGAGATTGGGAAAAAACACAACGGTGCGCCAGAAAAAGACGAATGTTTTTCACTGACGGAAAAATGCGGGAGGGACTCCCCAGACGGAGAAAAGTGTGGTACAATCTCTCCGCCGGATCAAGTCCGGCGAGGACACGGCAGAGCGCGAGACTTGATCCACAGTTTACTGTTAAATGCCCGGAGGTGACGGCATGGTTCTGGATCTGAATACCAGCCTGCGGGAGTTCCCGGGGGTGGGCCCGGCCCGGGCGGAGAAGCTGGCCCGGCTGGGGCTGGAGACGGCGGGGGACCTGCTGGAGTACTACCCCCGCGACTATGAGGACCGGCGGCGCAGCAGCACCATTCGCTCCGCCCCGGAGGATGCACCGGTGTGCATCCGGGCCATGGTGGCCCAGCCCCCCCGGCTGAACCGGGTGCGACGGGGGTTGGAGCTGGTGAAGGCACGGGCGGTGGACGCCACCGGGGTGCTGGAGATCACCTGGTTTAATCAGGGCTACCTCCAAAACGCCATCCGGGAGGGGGAGGAGTATATCTTCTTCGGCCGGGCGGAGGGCCATGGCGGCCGCCGCCGCATGACCAACCCCGTGGTCCAGCGGGAGGGGGAGGAGACGGTGACAGGGTGCATCCTGCCAGTGTATCCACTGACGGCGGGAATCTCAAACAACCTGATGGTGAAGCTGTGCCGCCGGGCGGCAGAGGCCTGCGCGGACAAGCTGCCCGAGACCCTGCCCCGCCGGGTGCGGCAGGAGCACCAGCTGGCGGCGGTGGAGTACGCCTGCCGCCAGGCCCACTTCCCGGACTCCTTCCAGACCCTGGAGGTGGCCCGGCGGCGGCTGGTGTTCGAGGAGCTGTTCTATCTCGCCGTCGGCCTGGATCTGCTCCGGGGCCGCCGGACGGACCGGCCAGGCTGGCGGATGGAGCCCTGCGAGGTGGAGGAGTACCAGAAACTGCTCCCCTTCCCCCTCACCGACAGTCAGCGGCAGGTGATGGAGGAGATCGCCGGGGATATGACCGGCGGCCGGCCCATGAACCGGCTGGTCCAGGGGGATGTGGGCTCGGGCAAGACGGCGGTGGCGGGGTATGCCGCCTATCTGTGCGCCCAAAATGGCGGACAGACCGCCCTGATGGTGCCCACCGAGCTGCTGGCGGAGCAGCACTTCCGCTCGCTGTCCGCCCTTCTCGCCCCGGCGGGGGTGCGCCTGGCGCTGCTTACCGGGTCCCTGCGTCCGGCGGAAAAGGAGAAGCTGCACCGGACCATGGCCGCGGGGGAGGTAGACCTGGTGGTGGGGACCCACGCCCTGCTCAGCCAGGGGGTGTCCTTCCCACGGCTGGGGCTGGTGGTGGCGGACGAGCAGCACCGCTTCGGCGTGGAGCAGCGGGCGCTGCTGGCCGGGAAGGGAAGCCTGGACCAGGCGGGGCCGCCGCCCCATGTGCTGGTGATGTCCGCCACCCCCATCCCCCGCACCCTGGCACTCATCGTCTACGGCGACCTGGATGTATCCGCCATCCGGCAGCTGCCCCCCGGCCGCCGGCCGGTGGAGACCTACCTCATCGGAGAGGACAAGCGGGCACGGATGTACAACTTCGTGCGGAAGCTGGCGGGGGAGGGACGGCAGGTCTACATCGTCTGCCCCGCCGTAGAGGAGGGGGAGGGGGAAGGCCCGCCCCTGAAGGCGGCCACCGAGTACGCCGGAGAGCTGCAGCGGAAGGTCTTCCCAGACCTGACGGTGGGCTGCGTCCACGGAAAGATGAAGCCCCGGGACAAGGAGGCGGTGATGACCGCCTTCGCCCGGGGGGAGCTCCAGGTGCTGGTGTCCACCACGGTGATCGAGGTGGGGGTGGATGTGCCCAACGCCGCGCTGATGGTGGTGGAGAATGCCGAGCGCTTCGGCCTGAGCCAGCTGCACCAGCTCCGGGGCCGGGTGGGCCGGGGGAGCCACCAGTCCTACTGCGTGCTCCTCACCCAGAACACCAGCCCGGACACCCTGGCCCGGCTGAGGGTGCTCACCGCCACAACCGACGGCTTCCGCATCGCGGAGGAGGACCTGCGCCTGCGGGGGCCCGGGGACTTCTTCGGGGCGCGGCAGCACGGGCTGCCCCAGCTGAAGGTGGCCTCCCTGGCGGGGGATGTGCGGCTGCTCCGGGAGGCCCAGGACGCCGCCCGGGAGGTCCTGGCGGAGGACCCGGGGCTGTCCCGGCCGGAGCACAGGCCGGTGCTGGAGCGGGTGAAGCGGCTGTTTGCCGAGAACCCGGATATTTTCAACTGAACACAAAAGCCGCCGGAACGGTCCGGCGGGAAAGGAGCGGGAAGATGGAGAGGACAGAACGGCTGAAATACGCCGCATGGCTGCGCACCGACCAGGGACGGCACCACAACTGCTGCCAGTCGGTGCTCATGTGCTTCGCGGAGGAGATGGGACTGGACCGGGAGGAAGCGTTCCGTCTGGCGGGCCATATGGGGGCGGGGATGCGCTGCGGCTCCGCCTGCGGCACGGTCACCGCCGCCGCCCTGGTGCTGGGGGCGGCGGGCCGGACGGAGGAGGAGGTGCGGGCTTTGCTGGAGGACTTCCGGGCCCGCCGCGGCACCCTGGACTGCGAGCCCCTGCTGGCGGGCGCCAGGGCCAGGGGGGAGGAGAAGAAGCCCTTCTGCGACGGGCTGGTGCTGGACATGGTGGCCCGGCTGGACGCGCTGCTGGAGCAGCCCGCGGAGGAGACGGTAGAGAAAACCTGAAGAAACAATACGGTGAAAATTGACAGCGCCGCCGGCTTTTTGCCGGCGGCGCTGTGTCTGCTTCTCAAGGGGGGGACTGACCTCAGGCGGGATTCTCACAGTTCAGGATGGCCTGAGCCTGTTCCTCCGTCAGGTCATATAGGACCGTTAGCGCATATGGCTGAGGGAACTCGTTTGAAGTTGTGTCCGGCGGGGTGCGGCCGGGGCGTTATGGGGCCTTTCGCCGCCCCACGGCCACGCAGATGTCCCGGCCCAGCTCGTCGATGTGGAGCAGGCGCAGATCGGTGTCGTACAGCTGCTTCAGGGCGGACTCGGTGAGGACATCCCTCAGCGCGCCGGCGGTCATGTGCCCGGTGTGGTCGAGGATGCCGATCCGCCCGTCCAGCAGGATGGCATGGTCGGGCATGTGGGTGGTCAGGATGATGGCGAGGCCCTGTTCGGAGAGCGACTTGATGATATCCAGGATCTTCAGCTGATTGCCGAAGTCCAGGTGATTGGTGGGCTCGTCCAGGATGATGAGGTTCGCCCCCTGGGTGAGCACCCGGGCGATCTGCACCTGCTGCCGTTCCCCGCCGCTGATGCGGGTGACCAGCTTGGAGGAGAGCTTTTCGATCCCCATCTCCCGGATGGCGGCGTCCGCCCGGGCATACTCTTCCTCGCTGGGAGTGCCCAGCAGCCCGATGTGAGGGGCCCGCCCCATCACCACATAGTCCCGGACGGTGTAATTGAAGGTGGGGACGGCCACCTGCGGCACATACCCCATCATCAGCGCCCGCTCCCGGATGGGGATCTGCCGCAGGGGGCGGCCGTGGAGGAGGATCTCCCCCCGGTACTGGGTGAGAATGCCGGTCATGCAGTTGAGCAGGGTGGACTTCCCGGCGCCGTTGGCCCCCAGAATCACGAAGATGTCGCCGGGAGAGACGGAAAAGCTGATGTCCCGGAAGACTGGGGTGGAGAAGCCCTCGTAGGAAAAGGTCAGGTCTCTGACCTCCAAAATCGGTTCCGCCATGGTCACTGCACCCTCACTTTCTGCATCTTCAGAAGCCAGATGAACACCGGGGTCCCCAGCACGCCGGTGATGATGCTCAGGGGGATCTCGCTGCCGGTCAGGTTCCGGGCGAAGGTGTCCACAATGACCATGAAGGACGCCCCCAGCAGCACCGACGCGGGGATCATATAGCGGTTGTCCTCCCCGATGATCAGGCGGCTGAAGTGGGGGATGACCAGGCCGATCCAGCCGATGGTCCCGCACATACAGACGGAACAGGCTGTCAGCACGGTGGAGCACAGGATCAGCAGCCCCCGCACTCGGCTGACATGCACCCCCAGGGAGAGGGCCTCCGACTCCCCCAGGGAGAGCAGGTTCACCCGCCACCGCATGGCGATCACCGCCACAAAGGCGGCCAGCATGGCGGGGGCCACCATAAGCACATCGGTCATTTTGATGGAGGCCAGACTGCCCATGGTCCAGAAGACGATGGAGGACAGCTCCACCTCCGGATCTGCGATGTATTTCATCAGACTCTGCAGAGAACTCATGAAGCCGGCGATGATGATGCCGGCCAGGACCAGCATGGTGCTGGAATTGTTGCGGAAGAGCTTGGGGATGGATACGGTGATGAACACCGCCAAAAAACCGCCCGCCAGGGCGGAGAGCTGGATCAGCGTGGAGGCGCAGCCCAGCAGGATGGCCAGAGACGCGCCGACGGTGGCCCCGGCGGAGACGCCCAGCAGGTCGGGGGACACCAGAGGATTTTTAAATACGCCCTGATAGGCCGCCCCGGACACGGACAGGCCGGCGCCCACCAGAACGGCCGCCAGCAGGCGCGGGAAGCGCACATTCAGGATGATGCTCTCCATGGAGTCGTTCCAGGTGACCTCCAGCGGGGCGTGAAAGATGCCTTCGGCCAGGCAGTTGAACAGGATCCTGGCGGTCTGCAGAGGGGGCACATAAAACCGGCCGACGCACAGGCAGATCAGAAAGACGAACACCAGGACCACCGCAAAGCCGGCCAGCATCCATCGTTTGGTCCGATGACTCATATGCCGTGGATTCCTTTCTCAGATGACTGCCGGAACCCGGGAGGCGCGGCGCCGCAGTTCTCTGCGGCGCCGCGCTTTCAGGGGGACCGGCAGGGACGGATGGGTGACGCTCACGCGGGATCCTGGTGGGCCAGGATCAGCTTCGCATGCTCCTCGGACAGGTCATAGCCATAGAAGGTGGAGTAGTATTCCTGGACCTCCGCCACCATGTCCAGATCCTCAAACAGGTCCGGGTGGAGCAGCTTGGCCAGCCACAGGATGTTCAGCACCCGCTCGGAGCTGCTGTCCCAGTAGAACACGCCGTTGGGGCCCACATAGACATCACCGTTCTGCACGGCGGTGATGGAGGACCAGGCGGGGTTGTCATAGATCATGCCGGTGTCGGTGCAGCGGCCCAGGATGATGATCTCGGGATCCCACCCAATGACATCCTCCATGGTGACGGTGCCGTAGCTGTTGACCGAGGCGTCGTAGTCGCCTGTCACCAGGGTGCCGCCGGCCAGCATGACCTCTCCCTCCGCGCCGTGGTGGTTCAGATAGGCCTGCAGTCCGTCGTTTTCATTGCTGCGGATGTAGTAGACGGTGGGGTAGTCCTCCTGGGAGAGGGTGGAGATGCGGCTGTCCAGATAGTCCAGCTTCTCGTCAAAGTACGCCTCCCAGAGCTGGTAGCGCTCCATGGCATCATCGCCCAGGACGGTGGCGTAGGTCCTGTATTCGTCCTTGACCGCCTGGACATACTCGTCGGTGGTGGACCAGGTGGGCTCGGCTGCGCTCAGGCCGAGGGCGGTCAGCCCGGCGTTTTCCATGTTTTCCAGCGCGTCGGGGGTGGACCAGTGCATCACCAGGTCCACATCCAGGGCGGTGAGGTCCTCCACATTGGGGGTCTGGGGATTGTTGATGGAAGCGATCTCGGCCGCCCGCGGGTAGACCACCTGGGCCCAGGCGGTCAGACTGCCGCCCATGGAGGCCACTACCCGGTCGGCCAGACCAAGAAGCAGGCTGGCCTCAAAGGTGGGGCCGTACAGCGCGGCGATGCGCTGAGGGTCGGTGGGGATCTCCACCTCACGGCCGCAGTTGTCGGTGTAGAGCACGGTGTCCGCACCGGCCCCGGAGGACGCGGAGGGGGACGGGGCGGGGGAGTCGCATTCCCCTTCGGCCGCAGGTGTGCTGCATCCGGCCAGAAGCCCCAGGATCAGCGTGAGAGACAACAGGATGCTGATGATTTTTTTCATAATTTCCTCCTTGCTTGAACATGTGTATTGCGCAAGTCAAAGGACGCGGGATTGCGCCCCTGGCGCCTGATATGTGTGCGGCCGTTATCCCTGCGTCCGGGCCGCGGCGGCGATCTGCTCCAGCAGCTGCTCCATCTCCGGGGAGGCGAAGCGCAGGTAATCGTGCCAGTAGAGCTTGCTGGATACCGCCACATGGGGGACGGAGAAGCAGGCCAGGCGGTCGTTGCCCGGAATCTCCTGCAGCAGCGGATCTCCCACCAGAACCTGGTAGCGTCTGCTTTGGATCAGTTCCACCAGCGCGGCTTCCGACGGGATGTCCAGGTCGAAGGGCTGGGCCAGCTCCCGGTCCAGGCCGAAGAAGGTCCCCACGGTGACGCCGCGCACCCCATACTGGGTGTTCAGGCGTTCCCGGATGGAGTTGGCCAGGACCTGATCCCCCACCACCAGCACACCCCCAGGCTCGGGGAAGCGCGCGCCGGCGGGACTGCAGACCCCGGTGGCGCAGGCGGTTTTGACGCGGCGGGACAGCGGGCGGCGGTCCGTGCCCGCCAGGGTCCCCGCCACATAGGGGATCTGCCATCTCCGCCACATGGTGCGGGCCAGCCCCATTCCGGACTGGGACACCACCAGATTGACCTCCGCCTCAGACGCGGCGGCAATGTCCTCCAGAGAGGCCCCCATCATAAAGCTGCACTGGACATGCCAGCCCTCCTCCTCCAAAAACGCCCGCAGGTCCGCCGCGTTTTCGTTGTCGGAGAAGTCCAGGGGGGTCAGCCCCAGAAGGTTCACCCTTCCGGGGCGGCGGACCGGCTTTGGCTGTGTGTACCGCTCCACCAGCGCCGCTGCCGCCAGATCGATGCCCCGGTTGTAATAGCGCAGGCCGGTGGTGTCCAGCCCGAAGGAGGGGATTCCGGTGAGGTCCTCCAGCTCCATGGCGATCCCCTTCAGGTCCGCCCCGATGACGGTGGGGACGGGGCTGCCCAGGATCGCGATGAAGGCGGGCGGCTCCATGGTCTGGAGCATGGTCTGGATCTTCTGGATGAGCTTGTCATCCGCCCCCATCACCGCATCCACCTCCCGCAGGCCGGAGCAGAAGATGGGCCGCTTGTTCCCAAACCAGCGGGGCTCGTCAAAGCCCACATAGTTGCGGCTGCAGCAGGCGCCGTCGTGGATGACCACCATGCCGCCCAGGTCAAACAGACTGGAGCACGCCCCGGCGTAATCGCTGGAGAAGGGCGGAAGGTAAAAACACAGCTGGCTCATCGCTTCATCCCCTCGCTTTCCCGCATGATCTTTCCAAAATCCGCCTCCTGGTCAAGGGCGGAGATCAGCTTATCCATCAGGGCACACACCGCGTGGAACCCGTAGTCGAAGCTGAGATCCGGGAAATCCACCAGGTGTCTGGCGCCCAGCTGATAGGCGGAGGAGAAGCCGATGCACACGCAGCCCTCAAACTCCCGGGCGCGTTTCCCCAGCTCCGGGCTGTTGGGCGGCGCGATCTCCACCTCCGGATGGCGCTCCCGGATCCAGTGGTAGTCCGTCAGGTCCCCGTCGAAGATCAGGTTTTCCAGCACCAGCCGGACCTGGAACCCATATTCCAGCAGCGCCCGGGCCAGGCTGAGGGGGAGAAGGTCGCCGGAGGAGTCCACGACGATGGGGGTGCCGCCCAGATGCCCCCTGGCCTGTGCGATCTTCTGTTCCGCCGGAGTGCGGAAGGGGGACAGATCGGGCAGGGACCTCCCCGTCCGCTCCGCCATGGAGCGATAGACCTCGGCGATCCGCTCCACGCTGTAGCTTCCGGGGGCGTAGAGATAGGGGATACCCAGCCGGCGCTCCATCTCCTGCGCCGCCGCCAGCCCCGTGGGGGTGGTGACCAGATTCAGCCTGCTTTTGGACATGTCCAGAAAATCGTCGAAGGTGGCGCAGTCGTCGATCTGCCGTACCGTCAGCCCCATGCCGTCGGCCAGGGCGAACAGCTCGGAGCGCTTGGTGATGGGCGGCATGTTCCCAATCAGATTGACGCCGTCGTCATGCTGCGGGGACGGGTCCAGCATGCTGAACAGGCTGACCTGCATATTGACCGGGGGCGGCAGGGCGCTGTGCCGCCGAATGGGGTCCACCCGGCGGATACAGAAGTGGGTCGCGGGAAAGCGGCGCTTCAGCAGCATCAAAAGCGCCTCGTGGTCGGTGCCCAGCAGGTCGTCGATGCAGGTGACGATGACCGAGATGGCCCGGGGCGCCGGCTTGACCGTGGCCAGGATCTGTTCCACCGCCTCGGGCACCAGATCCTCATAGCAGCCGGAGACGATGTCCGACTCGCTGATGTACAGGTGGGCGCGGCGGTGGCGGCTGTGCCGCCGGTAGGCGCCGATGGCCATCCTCCGGCCGCAGGCGGAGGGGGCCACATGAAGGTCAAAGGACTCCGGAAGTCCCTCCCGCACCGGGCCGTCGATGCGCTGGGGCATGGGGGAGAAAAACTCCAGCTGATCCTCAAACAGGCAGCAGCCTTTGGTGTTATACACGGGTACATTCCTCCAGCATGGTATTTGCCAGCGCGGCATAGCACTGGGCCATGGGGGAGTCCGGGAAGGCCTCCACCACAGTCTTGACCAGGTCCTCCGCCTGCTGCACAATGGGGTCCCGGGGCAGACAGCCGACGATCTTGCCGCCGGTCTCCCGGGCCAGCTGCTCCACCAGTTCCTGCTCCCGATCCACATTGCGGCAGTTCAGAATCAGCCCGCCGTATTTGGCGTAGCCCCGCTTGCCGAAGTTTTTCAGCGCCGTGACGATGTTGTCCGCGGCGTACAGGGCCATCATCTCCCCCGAGGTGACGATGAACACCCGGTCGGCATATCCGCCCCGGATGGGCATGGCGAAGCCGCCGCACACCACATCCCCCAGCACATCGTACAGCACCACATCGGGGCGGACGGCCTCGTACGCGCCCAGCTCCTCCAGCTTTTCAAACGCCGTGATGATCCCCCGGCCGGCGCACCCGATCCCGGGCGTGGGGCCGCCCGCCTCCACACAGCAGATGCCGTGATACCCCTCGAACAAAAGCTCGTCCAGCGTGGGCTGGTGGTTGTCCCGGAGCTGATCCAGCACGGTGGGGATCTTCCTCCCCATCAAAAGCCGCGTGGAGTCCGCCTTGGGGTCGCAGCCGATCTGCATCACCTTCAGGCCGCGGCTGCTCAGCGCCGCGGCCACATTGGCGGCGGTGGTGGACTTCCCAATGCCGCCCTTTCCATAGATCGCGATCTTTACCATCCGTCGTTCTCCCTTCCTGTCTGACTGATTACCACCGCTCTGTCCGGATGCGGGTGTCCCACAGGACCGCGCCGTACCAGTTGGAGCAGCGCTCCACAAAAACGCCGTTGTCCGACAGGGCCATGAGATGCTCATAGCCCTGCTCCACCTGCCACTCCTCCAGCTGGGTGCCCCGGTAGAGCCGCCGGAGACTCTCCCGCACCGAGTCGGGCGTAAGCTCCCGCCGGTCGGTATACTCGATGGGGTAGTAGTCGGTATAGGGGAAATACCCCATCAGCCACACCAGGTTCAGCAGGGAGTAAAACCACTTGCCGTCCCAGGCCGGCCGCACGGACTCCTCTCCCAGGACCTTGCGCAGCTCCTCCTCCATGGTGCTTCTGCTGAGGATGCAGCAGCTGTTGCAGCAGTATCCCCGGCTCATGGAGATCATTTTTTCCAGACTGGAGAACGCGCCCATGGCCGGCGTCATGGAGGAGTACACCAGGTCGAACCGCTTTTCCCAGCCCATCTCCGCCGCCGAGACCTCCTTGAAGTCACAGGCGGTGAAGGTGACATTCTCCAGGCCGTTTTTCCGGCAGTAGGCCGCGCCGAACTCCACCATCTTGGTGGACAGGTCGGTCCCCGTCACCCAGCGGGCGGTTTTGGCAAATTCCGCCACAAAGCGCCCCGGACCGCAGCCGATGTCGATGACATCCTGATCGCCGGTGAGGCACCCCCTGCTGGTCAAAAAACGCACCGCCGCCGAGATTCGGGCTGCGGTCACCCGCTTCATGACGCCCTCCTCTTCCACACCCCGCTCCCATTCCAGGGCGCGCTCGTCCCACAGCTGCCTGGTGTGACCGATCCCAGCGCCCCGCTTTTCCTCCCATTGGTGCTTGAAATAAGAAAACAGCGTCTCTGTCATGGGCCTTCTCTCCCTTTGCAATTCATTTTTGGCAATAAAAAACATCCATGCCAAAGGGCATGGATGTTATGCGGACAAAATGGACCCGCCGCCGGTTTTCCGGGGCGTGATTGTCTCCCATAATGATCCATTTCCCTTTTCAAAACAGTGAAGGTCCCATCGTTTCCAATCGGGACCCCGTGAACCGCGGACGCACCGGGCGCCGCAGGCTCAGGCCATATGTACATGAACGAAACAGTGCGTTTTTAGTACCTATGGCTCGGAAAATGTCACATCCTATTGTAAGCAAAAAGCCCCCTTGTGTCCATCACATTTCCAACTGAACGGAAATTCAGACTCCCGGGCTTTGGGAAAATGAGCGCCCCGTCACAGCAGCATGGCCAGCGTGCCTCCCACAATGAGGAGGAGCCCGCAGCCCGAGCGGAGGGTCAGCTTTTCCCGGAACACCAGATAGGAGAAGGCCACGGTGACCAGGATGCTCAGCTTGTCGATGGGGACCACCACGCTGGCGGGACCGTCCTGCAGTGCCCGATAGTAGCACAGCCAGGAGGCGCCGGTGGCCAGGCCGGACAGGACGAGAAAAATCAGCTCCCGCCGGGGGACCTGCCGCACCGCGCCGGCCTTTCCCGTCACCAGCACCATGAACCAGGCCATCACCAGCACCACCCCGGTGCGGATGGCGGTGCCCAGGTTGGACTCCACCCCCTGGATGCCCACTTTTCCCAGAATGGCGGTGAGGCTGGCGAAGATTGCGGAGCCGAAGGCATAAAACATCCAGCTCTTTCCCCGGGAGGCCGTGTCGCCCTCCCGGGATTTTTTTTCGATCATCAGGAAGGTACCCACTGCGATCAGGACGACCCCGATCCCCTGGAAGGGACCGATGGGCTCACCCAGAAGCAGAAAAGCCAGCAGAATGGTGAGCACCGTGCTGGACTTGTCGATGGGGACCACCTTGTTGATATCCCCCAGCTGGAGCGCCTTGAAATAGCACAGCCAGGAGGCGCCGGTGGCCAGACCGGACAGGATCAGGAACAGCAGGGTCGTCCCACCGATGTCCCGGATCTGTCCCTGAGAGCCCACCACGAATACCATGGCCCACGCGAAGACCAGCACCACAATGGTGCGCAGCGCGGTGGCCACGGTGGAGTCGGTTTTCCGAATGCCGCATTTGGCCAGAATGGCGGTCACCCCGGCAAAAAATGCGGAGCCCGCCGCGAAAAGCAGCCACATCACAATCCCTCCCTGTCCTGCAAAGCGATCGCCCGCGCCCGATATTTGGGGACCACGGATTCCCGCCGTCGGGCACGGTGTGTGTCCGTGCCCGTTTTTTCCTTATTTTATAGTTTGCGCTGTTTTTCAGGATATTTGTGAACACCGGGCGCAGCGGCGCCGCCTGACCAGGCCGTTGCATATGGCGCGGACCGGGGCAGGCGCCGCGCTTCAATGGCTTGCCAAGGCCAGACAGTCCCGCTGTGCGTCACGGGGCACCAATATGGCCGCTGCACCCCGGCATCATGGGCGCGTTAATACTTTACCACGCTGGACATCCCCTGGCAGATCAGCTTTTCGGCCAGTTCGGCCATGTCATCCAGGGAGAGCTGCTTCCCGTCCGCCACCCACTGGCGGTAGAGAATGGCGGTGATGCTGCCGTAATAGGCGAAAATGATGTTCTCAGACGCCTCGTCCAGACCGAAAGCCCCCCGGTTCATCAGCTTGCGGTGGCCCATGATCTGGCGGTTGACCCGGTCGTAGAAGAACTGGTAACTGCCGCTGCACAGCAGGCGGTCCTGAAGGGGAGAGCGGGTGGACATGTACTCAAAAAATACCCGGATCATCCGCCGGATATCCGCCATTCTGGTATAGGACACCTGCTTTTCGATGAATTCTCCCGCGATCTCATCCTGAAGCTCCTGAAGCAGCGCCTCGATGGAGCTGTAGTGGAGATAAAAGGTGTTCCGGTTGATCATGGCCCGCCGGGTGAGCGCCTTGATGGTGATATCCTGAAAATCCATCTCCATGATCATGGAGCAGAAGGCCTCCCGGATGGCCTTTTTGGTGCGGATCACCCGCAGGTCGGTTTTTTCCCCGTCCATCACACATCCCTCCCTTTGAAATTTTTGTGACTTCCTGGGCGTTTTTGAAACTGGTGCCGTTTATTGTACAGTTTCGAAAGAGCCGCCCATTGAAGAGACTGCGACATGCGCATTATAATATGCACGCGCACAATAAAATGTACGCGACAATTATAATGAGACACAGGAGGCATGTCAAGTGAGGGAGGGAAACAGATATGGGTAAGGCGGCGATCGTCTATTATTCCATGGACGGCAACACCAGGCAGATCGCGGAGGCCATCCAGGCGGCCACCGGCTTCCCCATCGCCCGCCTGGATACGGTGGTACCCTATACCGGTACGGACCAGGAGATCATCGCCCAGGGACAGGAGGAGGTCAACCGGGGATTCAGACCGGAGCTGAAGCCGCTGGACCTGCGGCCGGAGGACTATGAGACCCTGATCGTGGGGACGCCTACCTGGTGGTATACCATGGCCTCTCCGGTGCTCAGCTTTCTCACCCAGGTCCGTTGGGAGGGGAAGACGCTGGTCCCGTTCCAGACCCACGCGGGCTGGCCGGGGCATGGCCTGGAGGACATGGCCCGGGCCTGCCGAAACGCCAGGGTACTCTACCCCAAGGCGATCCGCTTCAATGCCCGGCAGTTTGGGAAAATGGAAACGCCCCGGGCGGAGCTGGAGCGGTGGATCGATCAGTTAAAGGCGCTGTAGGGAGGAAAAAATATGCTGTTTTATTTCACGGGAACGGGGAACAGCCTGTACGCGGCCAAAGCGATCGAGCCGGACCCCATCAGTATCCCCCAGGTCATCCATCAGGCACCCCTGGAATTTACCGCCGATGCCATTGGGATCGTGGCCCCGGTGTATGGGCACGAGGCCCCGCCCATGGTGAAGGAATTTCTTCGGAAGGCGCGGTTTCACACCGGCTATTTCTATATGGTGCTGACCTATGGCAACCGCCATGGCGGGGCGGCGGAGCTGGCCCAGAAGCTCTGTCAGGACTGCGGCATCCAGTCCGCCTATATCAATGTCCTGCAGATGGCGGACAACTGGCTGCCTGCCTTTGACATGGATGAGCAGAAGAAGCTGGACAAGGGGGTGGATTCCAGCCTGGCCCGGATTGTGGGGGATATCACGGCAAGGAAGCGGTGGATCGCTCCGGTCACGGAAGCGGACCGGGCGGCCCACCGGGAGTTCCTGGCCAATATGGAGCGCCTGCCGGCGGATGCCTGGCAGCATCTGATCCGGGTGACCGACCGCTGCGTAGGCTGCGGCATTTGTGAAAGGGTCTGTCCCTCCGCCTCCATTCAGGTGGTGGAGGGAAAAGCGGCGCATATCCCCGGCCACTGCCAGACCTGTCTGGCCTGCGCCCACGCCTGCCCCCAGAAAGCCATCGGGCTGAGTGTCCCGGAGAAGAATCCCGGC
The DNA here is from genome assembly GCA_944386055.1 of uncultured Oscillospiraceae bacterium. Classification (GTDB taxonomy): domain Bacteria; phylum Bacillota; class Clostridia; order Oscillospirales; family Oscillospiraceae; genus CALXCT01. The sequence goes on from CALWZP010000012.1 coordinate 16,900, forward strand.
GCCCGCTACCGCAACGAGCACATCAGCCTTGCGGAGCTGATCCAAGCCAACCATCAGATGAACAAATAGAGGAGACATCTGAAGACGCTGTTTGGCCTCGGCTCCTTCGGCGCGCCCGGCCCCAGGCGCGTTGAAAAAGCGAGGGGACCGTGGCGGAATGTCCCGTCGAAGCGCTGGGTATATCATGGAAATTTTTGTTGACAATGGCTGAAAAAACAGCTATAATCGCCATACATGATTCTCCGAGCCTGTCGACCTTCGGTGCTCAGCCGGTGGTTTACAGGCCTGAAGGCCCCCTGGTGGGGCGCTTCACGGAGTGGTTCTGGAAACGGGGCCGCTTTCACCTTTTGAGAAGGGGAAGTCATATTGCGGGCCACTGCGTTTTTACAGGCGCATGATCTGGTTTGCGGTATCCCCGTATCTTTTCAAAAGGAAAAGATACGGGGTTTTTGATTTCTCCGGAAGGGAGCAGAAATGGACAGGGAATACTCGGCGGTACAGACGGCGCCCGACCCGGTGCAGCCGTCCGCTTACCTCCACGACTACCGGGAGAAACGAAAAAGGGCCGTCTGGGTGGCCCTGGGTTTTCTGGCGGTGCTCATCGCGGTGGTGTGCATCTCCTTCCTGCTGGGACGCTATCCAGTGACCCCTGACACGGTGGTGCGGATGCTGTGGTACAAGCTGTGGGGACTGAGCGGGGACTGGACCACGGTGGAGGAGACGGTGGTGCTGAACATCCGCCTGCCCCGGATCCTGGCGGCGGTGGCGGTGGGCAGCGCGCTTTCAGTGTCGGGCGCCGCCTATCAGGGGATCTTCAAAAATCCCATGGTGTCCCCCGACATTCTGGGCGCCTCCGCCGGAGCCAGCGTGGGGGCGGCCCTGGCCCTGCTGCTGGGGTGGTCCACCGCCATGGTCCAGGCGTCCGCCTTTGTGCTGGGCATCGGAGCGGTGGCCCTGGCCTATACCCTGAGCCGGTCCATCGGCCGGGGGAACAACATGGTCCTGCTGCTGGTACTGTGCGGCATGGTGGTGTCCACCCTGTTCCAGGCGGGGGTATCCATCATCAAATACCTGGCCGACCCCGACTCCACCCTGCCCGAGATCACCTATTGGCTGATGGGCAGCATCTCCAAGGTGGGGTACAACGACCTGGCCTATTTCCTCATCCCCTACCTCATCGGGGTCATCCCCCTGCTCCTGCTGCGGTGGAAGCTGAATGTCCTCTCCTTCGGGGACGAGGAGGCCAAGGCCCTGGGCGTCAACACCGAGCAGACCCGGGTGATCTGTATCGTCTGCGCCACCCTGCTCACCGCGGCCACCGTATCCATCTCCGGAACAGTGGGGTGGGTGGGCCTGATGATCCCCCACCTGGTGCGGTTCCTGGTGGGGCCCAACTACAAGGCGGTGCTTCCCCTCTCCCTGCTGGGGGGCGCGGCGTTCATGCTCATCGTGGACAACTTCTGCCGCTGTATGCTGGCCTATGAGATCCCCCTGGGCATCCTCACCTCCATCATCGGCGGGCCCTTCTTCGTGCTGATCCTGTATCAGAGAAAGGGGGAGGCGTAATGGTCCTGGAAATGAAGGACGCCGCCTGCGGCTATGGAAAGCACGCCATTCTGGAGCATGTCTCCATCCAGGTAGAGAGCGGCGAGCTGGTCTGCCTGCTGGGCCCCAACGGGGTGGGCAAGACCACCATGTTCAAGTCCATGCTGGGGTTTCTTGACCTGCTGGGGGGACAGGTGCTGCTGAACGGGCAGGACCGGGTGAACATCCCCCGGAAGGAGTTCTCCAGGAAGATCGGCTATGTGCCCCAGTCCCACGAGCCGCCCTTCCCCTTCTCGGTGATGGATGTGGTGGTGATGGGGCGCACGGCCCATCTGAAGGGCTTCGCAGCCCCGTCCCGGGAGGATTACCTGCTGTCCTATGAGATGCTGGACCGGCTGGGGGTCAACTATCTGAAGGATGCGGTGTACACCAATATCAGCGGCGGCGAACGGCAGATGGTCCTCATCGCCCGGGCGCTGACCCAGCAGCCGGAACTGCTGGTGATGGACGAGCCCACGGCCAACCTGGACTATGGCAATCAGATCCGGGTGCTCTCCGCCATCCGGCAGCTGTCCGACAGCGGGCTGGGGGTGCTGATGACCTCCCACAATCCGGACCACGCGTTTTTGTGCTGCACCCGGGCGGTGCTGATCACCAAGGACAAGCGGGTGGTCAGCGGTCCGGTGGACGAAATCGTGACGGAAGAGGCGCTCCGGGCGGCCTACGGGGTGGATGTGAAGATCACCCAGGCCCTCAGTGACCAAGGCGTGCCAGTAAAGTCCTGCGTGCCCATGCTGGCGTAGACAGACAAACAGACCTGAAATTCAGAAGATTATCAAATAAAGAAGGAGAGAACAACAATGAACGGAACGAGAACCTGGAAGAAGCTCACCGCCCTGCTGGCGGCGACGGCGCTGACGGCGGGACTGCTGGCCGGCTGCGGCGGCGGGACCGGAGAGACGCAGAACACCGAAAGCGGGCAGCCGGACCCCTCCCCCAGCCAGTCCCAGACCGCAGAGACGCGCACGGTGACTGACATGAGCGGCGTGGAGGTGGAGATTCCCGCCGAGGTGACCCAATACGCCGACGCGTGGATGGCCCACAATGAGGTGATCGTCATGCTGGATGAGGCAGAGGGGCTGGTGGCAACTGTTCAGACGCCCCAAAGTGCGGCTTGGATGTACTTTGTTCAGCCGAATATGTACAACGCCCTGTCCACCTTCGGCGATGAGTTCAACCTGGAGGAGCTGGTGGCCTTGGAGCCCGATGTGGTGTTTGCCTCCAATGAGGAACTGCGGGATCAGTTGGCATCTGTGGGGATTCCTCTGGTGAATGTCATGTTTACCAATTATGATGAGATGAAGCAGTCCATCACCCTCACCGGGGAGGTTCTGGGGGGCGATGCGGTGCAGATGGCTGAGGACTATGTGGCCTATCTGGACGATGTGCTGGCACAGCTGGAGGAGCTGGTCAGCAGCCTGTCCGAGGAGGAGAAGCCGACGGTGCTTCACGGGAACAGCGTCTATGATTTGAATATTGATGGCTCTAATACGATCATTGACGCCTGGATCACCGCCGCGGGCGGCACCAACGCCGCCGCCGAGGTGGAGGGCAACATGCAGACAGTGACGATGGAGCAGATCCTGGTATGGGACCCTGATGTGATCATCACCGGGACAAAGAGCGAAGTGGAGGAGATCATGAACGACCCGGAATGGGCGGGCCTCACCGCAGTGCAGAACGGGCAAGTTTATACCAACCCCAAGGGGGTGTTCTCCTGGGACCGCTATGGCGTGGAGGAGGCCCTCCAGCTGCAATGGGTTGCCAATCTGCTGCATCCGGAACTCTTCAATATCGATATTCGGACGCAGGTAAAGGATTTTTATGAGACATTCCTTCACTACACCCTTACCGACGAGCAGGTGGAGCTGATTCTCAATGCAGAGGCACCGCAATAACAGGGAAAACCATCAACAGGAAAGAGGATCAAAGAGATGAGACAGATCAAGAAACCCCTGACCCTTCTGCTGACCCTGGCCATGACGCTGGCCCTGCTGACCGGCTGCGGCGGAGGGGGAGAGACCCAGAACACCGGAAGCGGCGCGGCCGACCCCACGCCCAGCCAGACCCAGGAGGAGCAGACCGGCACCCGGACCATCACCGACCTCTCCGGCAACGAGGTGGTGCTGCCGGAGGTGGTGGAGCACATCGCCTTCACCTCCTGGCCCGCCGGCGAGGCCATCACCATCATGCTGGAAAAGGTGGACATCCTGGCCACCCTCAGCACCACAAATGCCGGGAACGAGCTGATCATGGAGTTCTATCCCCAGCTGGCGGACCTGCCCACCACCCCGGACATCAGCGAGGGCAATGTGGAGGAGTTCCTGGCCTACGGCGTGCAGCTGGTCTTCACCGACGAGTCCCGGCGTGAGGCATTTGAAAATGCCGGCATCGCCGTGCTGGTGCCGGATACCTCCGGCCCCGAGGCCATTATGAACACCATCCTGATGATGGGCGAGGCCTTTGGCGGGGAGAGCTATGAGAAGGCGCAGACCTATGTGGAGTACTATCAGAACAATCTGGACTCCCTCTCCCAGGTCAGCAGCCAGGTGCCCGAGGAGGACCGGCCCCGGGTATATTACGCGGCCAGCGGACTGCTGAACACCGAGGGCAGCGGCAGCATCACCAACTCCTGGATGGAGGCGGCGGGCGGCATCAATGTGGCCACCGAGAACGGGATCGAGGGGACCTTCATCGACATCGATGCGGAGACCCTGCTGAACTGGAACCCCGATATCATCATCCTCCGGGATGCGGAGTTCTACCAGCAGCTGATGGACGACCCTGTGCTCAGTGCGCTGACCGCGGTGCAGGAGGGAAAGGTCTATGTGGCCCCCATCGGCATCTACAACTGGGCGGTGCGCGCCTCTGAGGCGGCGATCATGCCCCTTTGGGCCGCCACGGTGATCTCGCCTGAGCTGTTCCCCGAGCTGGACATTGAACAGGAGACCTGGGATTTCCACAACTTCTACTACGGCATGGATCTCAGCGACGAGCAGATCCAGCAGATCCTCCATCCCGCAGGGGTGTAATGTATGGAAGGGGAGCGGAATTCCGTGCGCCCCGTGCTGACCCCGGTGAGATCACAGACCGGCATCTATCCCATGCTGGCCCGGATCCCCGGGGTCCAGCTGTTGTTTCTGGGGCCCCAGGCCTGCACGCGGCACGGGCTGATCTCCACCCTGCAGGAGCTGCACAGGAAGATGGCCTTCCTCTGCCTGACGGAGACAGAGGTGATTACCGGGCGCTATCTGGATAAAACGGCAGAGGCGGCAGGGGAGCTGGTCCGCCGGCGGAAGGCGTCCAGCCTGCTGCTGATCACCTGCTGCCAGAACGCCCTGGTGGGGACGGACTATGACCGGCTCATCACCCGGATCCAGGGGGAGCTGGGCCTCCCGGTGAAATATCTGGAGGTGAACCGCCTGCAGATGTACGCCCGGCGGAAGGGGGCGCTGATGAGCCGCCCCACCGAGCAGCTGATCTATGACTTCCTCCTTCCCCGGGAGAAAAGCGCCCGGCCATGGGTGAACCTCATCGGTCCGCCGGGGGTGCGGGGGGACGGGGAGACCGCCGCCTTCCTGCAGATGGCGGGGGCGGAGCGGGTGTACACCATAGACCGGTGCGGGGACTTCGCCGGCTATCAGGATATGGCGGGGGCCCATCTCAATGTGGCGCTGACCCGGTCGGGTGAGGAGACCGCCCGGTATTTGGAGGAGAAGCTGGGCATCCCCTGGCTGCCGCTGAACGCCGGGTATGACGAGGAACTGCTGGCGCGGCAGTATATGGACCTGGGGGCTTTTTTTGGCTGTGACGCCGGCGGCTGGCTGCGCCGGGCGCGGAAGCGCCTGGAGAAGCGGCTGGAGGGCCTGGAAAGGACGCTGCCGGAGCTGGAGGTGGACGGCCGGGGGGCGGCGGACGGAATCGCCCTGGCGAACTGGCTCTGGCGGCACGGGTTTGCGGTAAAGACGGTGTGGCTGGACAGCTGGTCCGGCAGGGAAGAGAAGGCGGAGGAGTGGCTGACGGCGCATCATCCGGAGACGGCGTTGTGCCGCCAGCCCTACCGGCCCGCCCTGAACCCCACCCCGCCGAACCAGCTGCGCCGGGCGGTGCAGCGACCGATATTTCCCACCGGATATGAGGTGCTCCATCAGGCGGTGGAGCAGCTGGAGGCCATGACAGGAGGCGGGGAGAGATGAGAGGACTTTGGATGGAGCTGCCCCCCTTCTCCCCGGACACCTCGGGGTTTGCCTCCGCCCTGTCCGGGACGGACGGCATGGGGCTGATAGACGATGTGCGGGGCTGCTGCGGAAACTATTACGGCAGTGAGGAGACCAGGCGGGGGATCCCCATCCGGGTTTTTGTGTCCGAGCTGGGCAATGAGGACGCCGTTCTGGGCACCGAGGGGGTGCTGACGCGGCGGTGCCGGGCGCTGGCGGAACAGCTCTCCCCTGCGTTTGTGCTGCTGTGCGGAAGCCCCATCGCCGCCCTGATCGGGACAGATCTGGAGGGGATCGCGGGAAAACTGGGCAGAGCGCTGGGTTTGCCTGTCTCCCAGGTGGACCTGTCGGGACACGGGACCTATGAGGAGGGGCTGTCCAAAACGCTGGAGGCGATGGCCCGTGCCCTGAGCGGGCCGGGAGAGCGGCGGAAAGAGACGGTGAACATCCTGGGGGCGAACCACCTGGATTGGTCCGGCGGGGACATGGCGGCGCTGCGGAAGTGGATCGCGGACGGCTCCGGCCTTGCGGTATCCGCAGTGTACGGAGGGGAGACCACCCTTTCGGAGCTGCGCGGATCCGGGTGCGCCGGGTTGAACTGGGTGGTCAATGTGTCCGGACTGCGGGCCGCCCAATGGATGCAGGAGCGGTACGGCATCCCCTTCCTCCGGGGCGCCCCATTTGGGGCGGCGTGGTCCCGGGCGCTGCTGGACCAGGCGGCGAAGGGCGGGGCGGACTGGATCCCGCCGGCGCCGGGGACAGGGGGGGGACGCGCCCTGCTGATCGGAGAGCAGTACACCTGCGACGCGCTGCGGCGGCTGCTGTATGAAAACTATGGCTTCTCCACAGTGCAGGTGTGCAGCTTTTTCCGAATGGACCGGGGCTGCATGGCCTCCGGTGACCGGCGGCTGTGGGAGGAGGACGAGCTGACCCAGCTGCTGGGGGAGGACTTCGACCTGGTCATCGGCGACCCGCTGCTGCGCCGGTGCGGACCGAGCCGGGGGCGGTGGATCGACCTGCCCCATATCCCGGTGTCCGCGCGGCTCTACGACGACCTGCGCCCCTCTCTGCTGGGAGCGGGAGCGGACCGGTGGCTGGCGGCGGCGCTGGAACACAGCGACACAGAGGAGGACTGACAGATGAGGCAGATCGCCATCTATGGAAAGGGCGGGATCGGGAAATCCACCACCACGCAGAACCTCATCGCCGCGCTTGCCCAGCGGGGCAGGAGGGTGATGTTGGTGGGGTGCGACCCCAAAGCGGACTCCACCCGGCTGATTTTGGGAAAGCCGGCCCAGGAGACGGTGCTGGATGTGCTGAGCCGGTGCGGCGAGGATGAGGTGGAGCTGGAGCAGATCCTTCAAACGGGCTATCTGGGCATCCGGGCGGTGGAGTCCGGCGGACCGGAGCCCGGCGTAGGCTGCGCCGGCCGGGGGATCATCACCGCCATCCACCTGCTGGAAGAGCTGGGGGGTTATGACCAGGCGCTGGACTATGTGTTTTACGATGTGCTGGGAGATGTGGTGTGCGGCGGCTTCGCCATGCCCATCCGGGAGGGTAAGGCGCGGGAGATCTATATCGTGTGCTCCGGCGAGATGATGGCGCTGTATGCGGCCAACAACATCTGCAAGGGAATCCGGCGCTATGCGGAGACGGGGGCCGTCCGGCTGGGCGGGCTGATCTGCAACCAGCGCCTGGTGGAACGGGAGCGGGAGCTGGTGGAGGAGTTTGCCCAGGCCCTGGGGACCAGGCTGCTCTACTTCCTGCCCCGGGACAAGGTGGTCCAGCGGGCGGAGCTGCGCCGGCAGACAGTGCTGGAGTATGCCCCGGAGAGCGCGCAGGCGGAGGAGTACCGCCGGCTGGCCGCGCTGATCGACGGGAACGAGACCTTCTCCGTCCCCAACCCGCTGACGCCAGAGGGCCTGGAGGAGCTGGTGTCCCGCTATTGCCTTTAAACCAAAAGGGGAAAGCCCCCGCGCCGCCGGAAAAGGGACGCGGGGGCTTTCCCTGCTTAGAGGAGGAAAAAGCCGCAAAGCGCTGAAAACAGGGGACTCGACCGCCGGTCGAGGGGGAAATTAGGGGCGGATTGTTGACAACGGCGTGCCGCGGGGTTAGGCTGAGAGCAGACCGACCAAGAAGGAGGCTCAACCCTATGGATGAGAGAACGGAACAAAATACCGCCCGCCGGACCGGCGGAGCGGAGGGCTTTGGAAGCTATATCCGGCGCAAGCGGCAGGAGGCGGGACTGACCCAGCGGGCGCTGGCGGAGCTGCTGTTTGTCAGCGAGTCGGCGGTGAGCAAGTGGGAGCGGGACCTCTCCTATCCCGATGTGTCCCTCATCCCAGACATCTGCCGGGAGCTGCACATCTCAGAGCACGCGTTCTTCGCCGCCTGTGACGACGCGCCCTCCCCGGCGGAGCGGCAGGCGCGCCACTGGCAGCGGCTGGTGCGGGGGTGGCGGTGGTTTTTCGGGATCAGCTATGCCGCGGCGGCGGGGATCTGCCTGCTGTGCGATTTGTTCATGGACAGTGGCCTGGACTGGTCCCTCATCGTGATCTCCGCCCTGGCCCTGGCTTTCTGCGTGACCAACCTCCCCTTCCTGGCCAAGCGGGAGACGGCGGCGGTGTGCCTTGGGTGCGGCAGCGGGGCGCTGATGCTCCTGCTGCTTGCCTGCTGGAACTACACTGGAGGGCGGTGGATCCTGGGGGGACTGGCCATCGCCTGGGTGAGCCTGCTGCTGCCCTGGAGCCTGTATGCCCTGCGGCGGTTTGCCCGGCGGTACCGTGCAGCCCTGGCCGCCGGGATCTTCACCCTGTGGGTGTACGCCCTGCTGGCGGTGATCTGGCTGTTCACCGGGGGGATGTGGCTGTGGGACATCGCCCTCCCGCTGACCACGGTGTGCCTGCTGTTCGGTTGGGCGGTGCTGGCGGCGGTGCAGTGGGTGCCGGGGAACCGCTGGTGCCGGGGGGCGATGCTGGCGGCCCTGGCCGCCCTGTCCATCCCGGTGGGCAACACCCTGCCCCGGTGGATGGGGCTGCCGGGGACGGAGGACATCTCCTTCGCCGCCTATCTGGATCCCCGCCTGCCTCTGGAGGGGTGGGAGATCGCGGACCGGTACACCTGCTATCTGCTGCTGGCTGTGGCGGCGGCGCTGCTCGTCGTGGGCCTGATCCGCCTGCGCCGGGTGCGGGACAGGACGGCCTGAGGAAACAGAACGGAGGGGCGTCAGCACATAGCTGACGCCCCTCCGCATTTCTGTGGAGTCAGGAGAGGTCCAGGGTGAGCGGCTGGGCAAAGTCGGTGGTCCGGGTCCAGTTCAGCTGCAGGGTGACGGTGTCATAGGGGTAGTCCTTCAGGAGCAGATAGCCCCGGTACAGGCCGCTGCCGTCCTCCTCCGGCCGTTGGGTGAGGCCGAGGCCGGCGTAGGCCTCGCTGCCGTCGGGGAGGGTGATGCGGCTGAGGAAGGGCTGGTTCACCGGGGCGGTGTAGGACAGCTCCACATCCTCCCCCCGCCGCTGTGCTCCGGTCAAAGTGACCCCCTCGGGCAGGGGGCCGCTCTCCAGGGTGTCCAGGTCCACCGTCACGCAGGACATGGACTTGTCCAGCCACCGGGCCCCGGCGATGTGCAGGGTGAGGTGCTCCGGCTGGGCGAACCAGGGGCTTTCCAGCAGGTAGGAGTCCCCCATGGCGGACAGGCCGCTGGCCGAGCCATGTTCGTACCGGACGCCGTCCTCATCCTCCAGCCAGAACTCCAGGCCGCGCAGCTCCTCGCCGTTGGCGGGGTCCTGCTCCAGCACCAGCCGGGCGTGGGTGGGGGCGATCTCCAGGGCGGCCACCCGGATGCGGTTGCCGTCCACTTCCAGCCACCGGTCCACCTCCATGGTGGTCCCCTGGTCCCGGAACTGCTCATCCAGGGGGAAGGAGAAGGTGAAGCGGGCCGCCGCGTCCCACTCCCCGGGCCGGTCGTCGTCATAGCACTCCACCGCGCACTCCAGATACAGCGTCTCGGGCAGGGCGGGGCTCCCCTCACCGCTGTATATCAGGGTGAGGGCGCCGCTCAGCTCCCCCGGGACGACGCTGGTGCCCACGGCGGACCAGCCGGGCAGCTCCTCCCCGTTGGGGCCCAGAAGGCGGGCGGTGGGCAGGAAGGCGTCGTACTCCTCCGGACCGGTGAAGACGGCGAAGAGTACCAGCTGTCCCCGGTCGGCCATGAGGTAGGAGAGCTCCACGGCAAAGCCGTTGTCCTCCGCACGCAGGCCGAGGGGCTGGACATAGTCGTGTTCCACTGCCGCCCGCAGGGTGGGGGAGAGGGCCACCGCGGCGGCCAGATCCCGGAGCACGGGCACCGAGCTGCAGGCCCGGGCGAAGGGGACGCTGAGGTTCACCAGCAGCACGAAGGCGGCGGCCACGCCCCCCAGACTGGCGGCGGGCACGCCCAAGCGCCGCCGCACCCGATGACGCCGGGCCCGGGCCAGGGCCCGGGGAACCAGATCGTCCAGCCCCGGGGCCTGGGCGTCCAGAGAGGCCAGCAGGGTCTCATATTCCAGCATGCGGTCCATGGTCAAACCTCCTTTTCATCGCCCAGCTCCAGGCGGAGCAGGGACAGGGCCTTCCGCTGACGGGTGGAGACGGTGCCGGGGGGAAGGCCCAGCGCCTCGGCGGTCTCCGCGAGGGTGTAGCCGGAGAAGTACCGCAGCACCACCACTGCCCGCAGCTCCCGGGGCAGCCGCTCCACCGCGTCCCGGAGGGGGAGGGCGTCGAACTGCTCCGCCGCGGTCTCGGGCAGCTCCGCCATCGAAGGCTCCCGTTTCCGCCGGCGCAGCTCGTCGTTGCAGACATTGATGAGGATGCGGGTGATCCAGGTGGCGAAGTGCTCCGGCTGCCGCAGCTTCCGGTGGGAGAGGAAGGCGCGGTACACCGTCTCGTCCACCGCGTCCAGGGCGGCGGCCTCGCCCCCCAGGTAGAGCAGGGCGGTGCGGTAGAGCCGGCCGCGGATCTCCTCGGCCCTGTGAGCCAGTTCCAGATCGGTCATGGGATCATCCCCTTTCCGCCCATTAGACGGTCTCGGGCGGGGTTTTCATTGCGCCGTTGAAAAAAAGTTGGTTCTATTATATAATGACTGCCGAGCATAACGCAAAGCCAAATGGGGAGGGGATGGAAGTGGAGAGCTGGAAGGGCCTGGCCATCCCTCTGCTGGAATGGTACCGGGACGACGCCCGGACGCTGCCCTGGCGCAGCGACCCCACGCCGTATCATGTCTGGGTGTCCGAGATCATGCTCCAGCAGACCCGGGTGGCGGCGGTGCTGGGCTATTATGCCCGCTTCATGGAGGAGCTGCCCACCGTGGAGCGCCTGGCGGCGGTGGACGAGGAGCGGCTGATGAAGCTGTGGCAGGGGCTGGGGTATTACAGCCGGGCCCGGAATCTCCGGGCCGCCGCCCGGCAGATCATGGAGGAGCACGGGGGGATATTCCCCTCGGACTACCGGTCTGTCCGCGCCCTGAAGGGGGTGGGGGACTACACCGCCGGGGCCATCTGCTCCATCGCCTTCGGCCTGCCGGTGCCCGCGGTGGACGGGAATGTGCTGCGGGTCATGGCCCGGCTCACCGGGGACGATGGGGACATCGCCTCCCCCGCCATGAAGCGCCGGGTGACCCGGGAACTGGAGGAGGTCATCCCCGTCCACGCTCCCGGCGCCTTCAACCAGGCCATGATGGAGCTGGGGGCCACGGTTTGCCTGCCCAACGGCGCGCCGCTGTGCGGCCGCTGTCCCGTCCGGGACCGGTGCGCCGCCCTGGCGGAGGACCGGATCGCACAGCTGCCGGTGAAAGCCCCCAAAAAGGCCCGGCGGGTGGAGGAGCGCACCGTGTGGCTCATTTTCCGCCGGGGCCGGGCGGCGCTGCGCCGCCGGCCGGAGAAGGGGCTGCTGGCGGGGCTGTGGGAGTACCCCAACGAGATAGGGGACGCCATGCCGGCCGACTGGGGCATCGAGGCGGAGTCGGACACCTTCGGCGGCACGGCAAAGCATATCTTCACCCACATTGAGTGGCATCTCACCGTCCGGGTGGTCCGGGCGGCGGGGGAGGAGCTGCCCCCCGGCTGGGTGTGGGCGGACGGGGAGGAGCTGCGGACGCGGTACGCCGTGCCCGGCGCCTTCGACGGGGTGTCCCATGTGGTGGAGCGAGAATTGAAAAAGGGAGAATGAGAGATGGCAAAGCTGTATTTCCGCTATGGCGTGATGGGCTCCAGCAAGTCCGCCAATGCGCTGATGGTGCGGTATAACTACGAGGAGCGGGGCCAGCGGGCCCTGATGGTGAAGCCCATGGTGGACCAGCGGGACGGGGAGCGGATGGTGGGCTCCCGCATCGGGCTGACCTACCCCTGCATCTGGTTCGAGGAGCTGGAGGAAATGACGCCGGAGGAGATCCGGGAATACCAGTGCGTCATCGTGGACGAGGCCCAGTTTTTGAGCCGGGAACAGGTGGAGTTCCTCACCGGGGTGGTGGACGACATCGGGGTGCCGGTGATCTGCTACGGCCTGCGGGCGGACTTCAAAGGGGACCTGTTCCCCGGGTCCCAGGCGCTGCTGGCCTGGGCGGACATCATCGAGGAGGTCAAGACCATCTGCTGGTGCGGCAAGAAGGCCACCTGCAACGCCCGCTTTGACGAGCACGGCGTGGTGCTCAAGGAGGGGAAGCAGGTGGTGCTGGGGGCCAACGACCGGTACATCGGCCTGTGCCGCCGGCACTGGAAGGCGGGGAACCTGGGGCCCGACTGGGAGAGAGAGCCCTCCGTCCTGGAGCAGGGGAAGTGAGATGCGTCCAGTGCCCCCGCCGGTGCGGGGCGGAGCGGACCGGGACCGCCGGGGCGGGGGTGTGCGGGATGCCCAGCCTGCCGGTGGTGGCCCGGGCGGCCCTCCACCACTGGGAGGAGCCCCCCATCTCGGGCACCCGGGGGGCGGGGACGATTTTCTTCTCCGGGTGCAGTCTGGGGTGCGTGTACTGCCAGAACGAGGAGATCAGCCACCGGGGGGTGGGGAAGGTCATCTCGGAGGAGCGGCTGAGGGAGATCTTCCGGGAGCTCATCTCCCAGGGGGCCCACAACATCGACCTGGTGAACCCCACCCACTTCTCCCATGTGCTGGAGCGGGTGCTGGAAGAGCCCCTGCCGGTGCCGGTGGTATGGAACAGCGGGGGGTACGACCTGCCCGAGACCCTGAGGCGGCTGGAGGGAAAGGTGGACATCTACCTGCCCGACTTGAAATACCTGGATGAGGCGGGGGCGGCGCGGTACTCCGGGGCCCCGGACTATCCGGAGCGGGCCAAGGCGGCCATTTTGGAGATGTACCGCCAGACGGGCCCCTGCGTGGAGGAGGACGGCCTGCTGTGCCGGGGGGTGGTGATCCGGCATCTGCTGCTGCCCGGGCGGCTGGCCCAGGCCAAGGCGGTGATGGACTGGGTGGCGGAGCAGTTCCCTCCGGGGGCGGTGTACTTCTCCCTCATGAGCCAGTATACCCCCTGGGGCCGGGCGGCGGAGTACCCGGAGATCGACCGAAAACTGCGCCGGGCGGAGAGCCGGGCGGCCCGGGCGTACATGGAGAACCTGGGCCTGGCGGGCTTCGTCCAGGATGAGGACAGCGCCCGCCGGGAGTATACCCCGGCCTTCGACCTCGCCGGGGTATGACAACGCGCCCCCGGGCCGGCTTTAGCCGGCCCGGGGGCGCGTTTTTTCTCATTTCACATCTTCTCCGGAGCGGAGACGCCCAGCAGGGCCAGACCGTTGGCCAGCACAGAGCGCACCGTGTCCGCCAGCTTCAGCCGGGCGGAGAGGAGGGCGGGCTCCTCCCCCTTGATGCGGCAGGCGTTGTAGAACCGGTGGAAGTCCCCGGCCAGGGAGACCAGATAGCGGTTGATGCGGCTGGGGTCGTAGTCCCGGGCGGCCAGATGGATCTCCTCGGGGAACTGGGCCAGGGCCTTGATGAGGGCCAGCTCCTCCGGGGAGGAGAGCAGGGCGGCGTCCACCCCGGCGGCGGTGGGCACCGCCGCCCCCTCCTGGGCCAGCCGGGCGATGAGGGAGCAGATGCGGGCGTGGGCATACTGGACATAGTACACCGGGTTCTCGCTGTCCTCCCGCACCGCCAGGTCCAGGTCGAAGTCCAGGGGGGAGGAGGCGGCCCGGGAGTTGAAGAAGTACCGGGCGGCGTCGGCGGAGATCTCGTCCAGCAGGTCGTGGAGGGCGATGGCCTTGCCCGAGCGTTTGGACATGCGCACCGGCTTGCCGTCCTGGAGCAGGTTCACCAGGTGCATCAGCACGATCACCAGACGGTGGGAGCCATCCAGCCCCAGCCCGTCCAGGGCGGCCTGGAGCCGGGCCACATGGCCGTGGTGGTCGGCGCCCCAGATGTTGATGACCAGGTCGAAGCCCCGCACCTCCAGCTTGTTGCGGTGATAGGCGATGTCGGCGGCAAAGTAGGTGTAGTACCCGTTGGCCCGGCGGAGCACATCGTCCTTCAGGTCCAGCTTGTCCACCTGCTCCTGAGTCTTACCCTCGTTGAGATATTTCTGCTTCAGCAGGGCGGTGGTGTTCAGCCAAAGGGCCCCGTCCTTCTCATAGGTCCAGCCCAGCTGAGTCAGCTTGTCCACCGTCTGGGCCACATAGCCGCTCTCGTGGAGGGAGGACTCATAGAACCACTGGTCGTACACGATGCGGTACTTCTTCAGGTCCTCCTCCATTTTGGGGATGTTCACCGACAGGCCGTACTGGCCCATCTTCTCCAGGCGTTCCTCCTCGGGCAGGTCCCTCCAGCTCTCCCCGTGCTGGTCATAGATGGCCCGGGCCAGCTCCTTGATGTCCTCCCCGTGATAGCCCTCCTCGGGGAATGGGAAGTTCTCCTCCCCCAGCAGGAGCTGCATATACCGGGCGTTGATGGACACGGCGAATTTGTGGATCTGATTGCCGGCGTCGTTGACATAGAACTCCTTCCAGGTGTCCCAGCCGTCCCGCTTGAGCACATTGGCCAGGGTATCCCCCAGCACGCCGCCCCGGGCGTTGCCCATGTGCATGGGGCCGGTGGGGTTGGCGGAGACGAACTCCACCATCACCCTCCTGCCGCCCCCCTCGGTACCGGCGCCGTAATCTGCCCCCTGGGCCTCCACAGCGGAGAGGACCTCCCCGAACCACCTGGGCCCCAGGGTGAAGTTGAGAAAGCCGGGACCGGCGATCTCCACCTTCTGAAAAAAGCTGCCCTCCAGCTCCAGGTGGTCCGCGATGATCTGGGCGATCTGGCGGGGGGCCATGTGCAGGGCCTTGGCCCCCGCCATGGCGAAGGAGGAGGCGTAGTCCCCGTGGGCGGTGTCCTTGGGGATCTCGATGGTGGCCTTCACTTCGGCGCCGGCGGGGAGCAGTCCCGCGGCGGCGGCCTTCTCATAGGCCGCCCTGGTCAGCTGGTCCACCTGCTGCCGGGCGGCTTGGATCATGTTCGACATAAGCAACTCGTCCTTTACTTTGTTGAAATAAGAGATAGGAGATGCCTTTTGGCCCTCGGACGGCCAGAGGTCGGCTTCCAATACAGTCCGGCGCAGCCGGACACCACAACTCCTATCTCATAATTCCTATCTTACTGATTTCTCACTGCTTGAGCGTTGTTTTGCTGGCCTCGGTGACCTTGATCTGGAACAAATTCCGGCCCGCCACTGCGTGGTCGATGTCCCGCGGCGTCAGGCCGCCGCGGGGCCCCAGGGATTGGATTCCTCGGGCGGGCGAAGCCCGCCCTGCGGGATCGAGATCGACCACGCCCTCACTGTTTGAGCGTTGTTTTGCTGGCCTCGGTGACCTTGATCTGGAACAAATTCCGGCCCGCCACTGCGTGGTCGATCTCGATGGCGTAGTCGATCTCCAGCTCACCGCCCGTCTCCCCGATGGTGGAGCGGACCTTTTTGGCAGACACCCCGATCTCCATGGCCCCATAGGGGGTGTCATAGAGGGAGAGATGCTTGCGGCCCACCTCAAAGATCATCTGGGAGTTTACCTGCCCCTCCCGGGTCAGGGTGACCCGCTTGGGCTGGATGTGGAAGCTGGTGCTGGTGCCGTCCAGGCCGGTGAGCTCGCTCTCCTCATAGCGCAGGGTATACTCCCCCGCCTCCCCCCGGGACAGACGGCCGGAGGTGATCAGCTCCACACTGTTTGGGTCTTCCTCGTCAAACTGCTGCATCCCCTTGATGGAGATGATGACATCCTTTTCCATAGCAACCTCGAACTCTGGGGAGATTCCCCGTGAAATGCGGCTCTTCATTATATATTAGTATGGGGCTGCTGTAAAGGGAAAATTCACCGCCGGGTCAATATCGGGTGATATCCACCTGGGCCACCTCGCCGGTGACATCGTGGCCCAGGAAGATGGAGGCCAGACTGACGAAGCTGCCGATGCTGTCGCTGACGAAATAGCGGCAGATGCCCCGCCGGATGGGTTCGTTGAGAGCGTCCAGGGCGGTGAGGCGGCGGAGAACGGCCTGGGCCCCCTGGGCCCCCGAGTTGATGAGGGTCACCCCGGGGCCCATCTCCCGGGAGATGACCTCCTGAAGCAGGGGATAGTGGGTGCAGCCCAGCACCAGGGTGTCCGCCCCGGCGGCCTTGATGGGGGAAAGGTACTCCCCCACCACGGTCTCCACCACGATGTCACCCGGACGGAAGCGTCCGTTCTCCACCAGGGGGACCAGCAGGGGGCAGGGCACATCGATGAGCCGCGCGTCGGGCCGCAGGGCCAGGATGCGCCGGAGATAGGCGCCGGTGCGGATGGTGGCCTGGGTGCCGATGAGGCCGATGACCCCGTTGCGGCTGGCCTGGGCGGCGGCCTGGGCGGAGGGCTCCACCACCCCGATGATGGGGATGGGATTCTCCCGCTCCAGCACCTCCATGGCGGTGGAACTGACGGTGCCGCAGGCGATGACGATGGCCTTCAGGTCGAAGGAGCGGAGAAAGGCCACATCCTGCCGGGCATACTGGATGATGGTCTCCCGGGAGCGCCCGCCATAGGGGACCCGGCCGGTGTCGCCGAAGTAGATGATGTCCTCTCCCGGAAGAAGGGCGGTGAGCTCCCGCACCGCGGTGAGCCCGCCCAGTCCGGAGTCAAACACGCCGATGGGGCGGCTGTCCATCCGCATCTCTCCTTTCTGAAACTGCTGCGTATCATTCTATGACATTCCGCCTATAAAAACAAGGGGGAATTTCCCCAGGAGCCGTTTGACAACAGGCCGGTCATCGTGTAGTATACTATGTTTGTAAGGAGGTCTTGCATATGAACCTGGAACTGACCACCAAACAATTCCGCCGTCTGCTGGACATGGCCTATATCGGCAACTGGGTGCTCAACTCCACCCGGGGAGATGACCGCATCCGGGACTACGACGAGGTGGAGAGCCTGCTCTTCGCCAAGGCAGCCCGGGAGGGGATGCCAGTGCTCACCGAGCTCTACCGGGGCGAGGCGGTGCCCTCCCGCGCCTTTGAGGAGGGCGGCATCCATGAGGCCATCGTGGAATATGAAAACAACATCTTTTTCGACATCCTGGCGGAGGAACTGGCCCGGCGGGACATGGACGATGTGCCCATCGACGAGACCAATGTGGACGAGTTCAACCAGCGGGTGGAGACCTATATCACCGAGTTCGAGGCCCACGGCACCGACAACATCACGGTGGACAGCATCGGCTGACAGACGGGGCGGCCCGCCCGGGGGGACCGGGCGGACCGCCCCGTCTTCTTCCGTCCGACCGAGAAGGAGAGAAAGACATGCAGGAGATCGCCGCCGTTCTGGCCCGGGAGCTGGACCAGCCGGAAAATTATGTGAGGAATGTGATCGACCTTGTGGACCAGGGCGCCACCATTCCCTTTATTGCCCGCTATCGAAAGGAGCTTCACGGCTCCATGGACGACCAGCTGCTGCGCCGGCTGGCCGACCGGCTGCAATATCTGCGCAATCTGGAGCGGCGGAAGGAGGAGGTCTGCTCTGCCATTGAAGCCCAGGGCAAGCTTACAGAGGAGCTGTCCGCCGCCGTCCATGCCGCCGCCACGCTGGCGGAGGTGGAGGATCTGTATCTGCCCTATAAGCAGAAGCGGCGCACCCGGGCCACCATGGCCAGAGAGAAGGGGCTGGAGCCCCTGGCGCAGATGCTCTCCGCCCAGGGGCCGGCGCTGGATCCGGAACAGGCCGCCGCCCCCTTTGTGGACGCGGAGAAGGGGGTGGAGACGGTCCGGGATGCCCTGCAGGGCGCAAGCGATATCGTGGCGGAGACCATTTCGGACAGCGCCGCTGTGCGCGGGGCCCTGCGGGAGCTGTACCTGCGCCGGGGAAAGCTGGTCTCCCGGGCGGCGGACAGGGAGCCGGAGGACACGGTGTACCGCCTGTACTACGATTTCAGCTGTCCGGTGGACAGGGTCCAGGGGTATCAGGTGCTGGCCATCAACCGGGGCGAGCGGGAGGGCGTGCTGAAGGCGGGGGTGGAGGTGGAGCCGGAGGCGGCCCATGTGGCGGTCCGCCGGCTGACCGTCCCGGGGGCGGCGGCCATGGAGTTTGTCCGGAACGCCGCCGACGACGCCTATGACCGGCTGATTCAGCCCTCCATGGAGCGGGAATTCCGCACCTGGCTCACCGAGCGGGCCGACGAGGGGGCCATCCATATGTTCGCCCTGAACTTAAAGCCCCTGCTGATGCAGCCGCCGGTAAAGGGAAGGGTGACCATGGGGCTGGACCCGGGCTACCGCATGGGGTGCAAGGTGGCGGTGGTGGACGGCACCGGCAAGGTGCTGGACACGGCGGTGGTCTATCCCACCCACGGGCAGCGGCAGAGGGAGGAGGCCATCGCCCGGCTGGCCAAGCTGGTCAAACAGCACCGTGTGGAGCACATCGCCATCGGAAACGGGACCGCCAGCCGGGAGACGGAGCAGACGGCGGTGGAGCTCATCCGCCGCCTGGGGGCGGAGGGGATCCGCCTGAGCTACATGATCGTCTCCGAGGCGGGGGCCAGCGTCTACTCCGCCAGTGAGCTGGCCGCCGAGGAGTTCCCCCAGTTCGATGTGAACCTGCGCTCCGCCGTCTCCATCGCCCGGCGGCTTCAGGACCCGTTGGCCGAGCTGGTGAAGATCGACCCCAAGGCCATCGGCGTGGGGCAGTACCAGCACGACATGCCCCAGGCCCGGCTGGGCCAGGCGCTGGACGGGGTGGTGGAGGACTGTGTCAACGCTGTGGGGGTGGATGTGAACACCGCCTCCGCCTCGCTGCTGCAGCGGGTCAGCGGCCTCAATGCCGCCACCGCCCGAAATGTGGTAAAATACCGGGAGGAGAACGGCCCCTTTACCGCCCGGAAACAGCTTTTGAAGGTGCCCAAGCTGGGGCCGAAGGCCTTCGAGCAGTGTGCCGGCTTTCTGCGGGTGCCCGAGAGCGGCAGCGTCCTGGACTACACCGGCGTCCACCCGGAGAGCTATGCCGCGGCGGAGCGGCTGCTGGCCGCCTGCGGCTATACGCTGGAGGATGTGAGGGAGGGGGGCCTGGAGGAGCTGAAGGCCCGGGCGGATCGGACCGGACTGGACGAGCTGGCCCGGATCTGCGGCGTGGGCGTCCCGACGCTGGCGGACATCATCAGGGAACTGATGAAGCCGGGACGGGATCCCCGGGACGAGCTGCCGCCGCCCATCCTCCGCACCGATGTGCTGGAGGCCAGTGACCTAAAGCCGGGGATGGAGCTGCAGGGTACCGTGCGCAATGTGGTCGACTTCGGGGCGTTCGTGGACATCGGCGTCCACCAGGACGGGCTGGTCCACATCAGCAAGCTGCCCCGGCGGGTGCAGCATCCCTCCCAGCTGCTGTCGGTGGGAGATGTGGTCACCGTCTGGGTGCTGGAGGCGGACGAAAAGAAGAAGCGCATCAGCCTGACCATGAAAAAGCCCGGGTGAGCGGCGGAAATGGCCGCCCCACCGCCGGGACAGGAAGAAGTTCCGCGATATTTTACTTGACTGTAAACCCGCTTGACACCTTATGATCGTCCTGAAAGGAAGGTGCTCATCGTGACCATCAAGGAACTGGAACAGCGCACCGGGCTGGCCCGGGCCAACATCCGATTTTACGAAACCGAGGGCCTGATCTCCCCCGTCCGGCTGCCCAACGGGTACCGGGATTACTCGGAGGGGGACGCGGAGACCCTGGAGAAGATCAAGCTGCTGCGCCGGCTGCGGCTGGACCTGGACACCATCCGCCGGGTGCAGGAGGGGACGCTGCCCCTCCGGGACGCCCTGGCGGAGCAGGAGCGGGCCCTGGAGCGGGACCGGGCGGCGGCGGAGGCGGCCCGGCAGGTGTGCCGCCGTCTGGCGGACAGCGGGCTGGACTATGCCGCCCTGTCCCCGGAGCCTTGGCTGGCCGAGCTGGACCGGGCGCCGGAGGGGCCCCATCTGGCCGCCCTCCCGGCCGACCGGGCGGAGACGGTGGACCACCCCTGGGTGCGGCTGCTGGCCCGGCTGCTGGACGGGGCCGTCTACGGCATGCTCTGGACGGTGATCCAGCTCTTCGTGCTGGGCTGGCTGCCCGCCACCCAGGGAGAGCAGAACCTGAGCCGGGTGGTGGGCTGGGCGGCGGTCATCGGCCTGTTCTTCCTGCTGGAGCCGCTGCTGCTCTCCACCTGGGGCACCACCCCGGGGAAGGCCGTCTTCGGCCTGAAGCTGCGCCGGGCGGACGGGGGAAAGCTCACCTGGGGCCAGGCGGCCCGCCGCCTGCTGGGGGTCTACAACCACGGGCAGTTCTGGTCCATTCCCATCGTGGAACTGTTCTTCTGGTGGAAAAGCCGGAAGGCCTGCCTGCGGGGGGAGCCCCTGCCCTGGGAGGAGGGCACCTCCTACATCCTGAAGGACGAGGCCACCTGGCGGGGGTGGGTATTCGCCGGGGCGTATCTGGCCCTAAACCTGGCCGCCTTCCCCCTGACCGCCCAGGCCATGCTGCCACCCAACCGGGGGGAGCTGACGGTGGCGGAGTTCGCGGAGAACTACAACGAACTGGCCCGGATGGTGGAGTACGGCCGCCGCTTGGATGAGGCGGGACAGGTGACGCATGGAGAGGCCGAGTCCACCCAGGGGGCCACCGTGGTGGTGATCGGGGATGACAGGGAGGAAAATGACCCGGTGTTCACCTACACCGAGACGGACGGAGCGCTCACCCGGGTGGAGATCACCTGGGAGACGGAGGAGAACGGCATGGTCAGCGTGCGGAACGGCGAGATAGAACTGTCCTGGATGGCCCTGGTCACCGCGCAGCCGGGGGTGAACGGACTGAACTACACCGGCGTGCTGAACCGGATGGACCGGGCGATGGAGGCCGGGGGGAGCTGGTCGGGGACCGTTCAGGGGGTGGAGTGCCGGGTGACGGCAGAGAACAGCGGATACCAGGAGATCGCCGGGACCCTTCTCCCCACAGAGGACACGCCCCAGGGAGGGCGGCGGTACAGCTATACCGCCGTGCTCACCCTGACAGACTAAAACCATACAGAGAGGAGACTTTCCCATGATGACCTTTGACCAGGCGGCGGCGCTGCTGGACGACATCGCCATGGAGTTCCCCGAGGCGTTCTACAAGGACCTCCACGGGGGCATCCAGTTTGAGGAGGACGCCCTCCCCGACCCCCAGTTCCCCCCGGGGGAGATGTACATCATGGGGGAGTATGTCCAGGACCTGACGGGCAACTTCATCGTGCTCTACTACGGCTCCTTCGCCGCCCTGCTGGCCGACGAGCCCGACGAGGTGTGGGAGGAGGAGCTGTTCGCCACCCTGGCCCACGAGTTCACCCACCATCTGGAGCACATGGGGGGGCTCCACGACCTGGACGACAAGGACGCGGAGTTCCTCCGCCAGGCCCTGGCGGGGGAGGAGCGCCCGGAGGACGGGGAGGGGACGGACCGATAAGGCAGACCCCCGCCCGCCGGCACAGGGGGCTTGCACCCCGGGGCGGGGCGTGATAAGATGGCAAAAACGGCGGCGCGCCGGAGGAGGGGAGCGGGATGCCCTACAACATCATAGACCTGTTCTCCGGCGTGGGGGGACTGAGCTACGGCTTTGCCCGGCGGGAGGAGTTCCGCATCCTGGCCGCCAACGAGATCGACCCGGACATCGCCCGGGCCTATCAGCTGAACCACCCGTCGGTGCAGATGCTCAACTGCGACATCCGGGACCTGGACGGGGAGATGCTCCAGGCTGCCCTGGGGGGGCGGACGGTGCACCTGATCCTGGGGGGGCCGCCCTGCCAGTCCTATTCCACCGTGGGCCGGCGGCGGATGGACGGCCGGGCCCGGCTGTTTCTGGAGTACCGCCGGGTGGTGGAGCTGCTCATGCCCCGGGCCTTTGTGTTTGAAAATGTCACCGGCATTTTGAGCATGGAGAAGGGGCGGCTGTTCCGCTGGGTGCAGGACGAGTTCGCCGCCCTGGGCTACGAGCTGCGGGCGGAGGTGCTCAACGCGGTGCGCTACGGGGTGCCCCAGAACCGGGAGCGGGTGTTCCTGGTGGGCACCCTGGGGCCCAACGGCTTCACCCCGCCCCCGCCTACCCATGGGGAGGGGCTGCTGCCCCCGGTGACCCTGGGGGAGGCGCTGGGGGATCTGCCCCCCCTGAAAAGCGGGGAGGAGAGCGGCGTTTATGCCGCCCCGCCCGCCAACGACTTCCAGCGCTTCGTCCGGGACACCGATGCCCTCACCGAGCACCGCTCCCCCCGCAACGCCCCCCATCTGATCCGGCTGATGGAGGCGCTGGGGGACGGGGAGAGCAAGGACGACCTGCCGGAGGAGCTGCGCCCCCGCAGCGGCTATCCCAACACCTATGCCAAGCTGTGGTGGGACCGGCCCTCCACCACCGTCACCCGCAACTTCGCCTGTCCCTCCTCCTCCCGGTGCATCCACCCCCGGGACTCCCGGGCCATGTCCATCCGGGAGGGGGCCCGTCTGCAGAGCTTCCCGGACAGCTACCGCTTCTGGGGCGGGGATGGGAAGAAGCGGCTGGAGATCGGGAACGCGGTGCCCCCGCTGCTGTCTATGGCCCTGGCGGAGGAGATCCTCCGTCTGCTGGGCCCGCCGCCGGAGGAATAAATAAGAGAAAGGCCCGGCCGTTCCCCCAGGAACGGCCGGGCCTTTCAGCGTTTTTTGCCGAACTCCTCGTCCAGCAGCGCCCAGATCTCCCGGCGCAGGGCATCGTCGCACCGGAGCACCGGGGCGGCGCTGGAGAGCCCCACCACCCGGCCATTTTGGTCGTAGAGCCACCAGTTGCGGTCGGGGCGGTTGCACTTCTCGCACTGGGGGATGGTGTTGTCGGGAGTGAGAGGGCGGCGGGGATCCCGGTGCCCCATCTGAAGGACGGTGACGGTGTTTTTCCAGTACCGGTGGGGCCTCCCCTCCCGGGAGCCGCAGCAGGCGCAGCAGTAGTCGTAGTCCGCCTTCATCGCCTCCCACCAGTCCCCCGCCGCCACCTGCCTGCGCTGGGGCCGGAAGCCGGGATAGGGCTCCTCCAGGGCCTTCAGCTGGTATTCCCCCGCCTTCAGTTCTCTGGAGGTCAGGTCCCCCCGGGTGCCGGAGAGGATGTACCACCCCTTCTGGGCGGCCAGGTGGCGGGCCTGCTGCACATCGGTGGTGCCGGGGAAGAACTCCAAAATAAAGCTGGTGAGCTCCTCCTTGGACACCACATGGGTGTCGGGGTAGTCCCGGGCCAGATACACCAGGGTCAGGGCGTCCCGGGTGTAGCCCTTTCCCCGCTCCAGGGAGGGAAGGGCCACCCCGGCGGCGGCCAGGTACTTCGCGTGATATCGTTCGATCATATGGTAGATCGTCCGGATCTCGTCGTCGGTCATGGTCAAGGCGGGTCACCTCACGATGGTTGATACTGCCAGCATACCACAGCGGGCCCCGTTTGAAAAGAGGGAGTGTCCCGTCACAGGGTCTCCGCTACCATCTCCCACACCTGGTCCACGGTGAGCCCCTCACAGCGGTACTCCGCCACCGTCCCATCGGGGTGGAGGACGGCAAAGTCGATGACCAGGGCGTCGGGCTCCCCCCACTCGGTCTTGAGGTGGGCCCGGGCCTCCACCAGCGCCCGGGTCATCTCCTCCGCCGGGAACACCGGATTGTCCACGCTCTGCCGGTGCTCCTCCGGCACGCTGTCCGCCCAGGGGATGGAGTAGAGCCGCTTGTCATAGGTCTCGGGCGCGTCGGGGTCCACCAGGACCCCGGCCACGGTGTTCTCTCCCTCGGGAAGGGACACGCGCACCGACACATCGGCGTACCCCCGGCTCCAGCGCAGGTACAGGGAGTTGGTCACCCCCTCCTGATAGGTGAGGAGTCCGTAGAAGTCGCCGTACCCGGCGGGGGCAGCGGCAGGGAGGTAGGGGGCGAAGGCCGCCTCCTGCCGGGCCTGGGTCAGACTGCTCAGCTCCTCATAGCGCCAGGCGGGGATGTCGTCGGCGGTGAGCAGGCCCGCAAGGCTCAGCGCCGGGTCGGGGGCGGCGGCGCAGTAGGCCCGGAGAAAGAGGTCGCACAGAAGGGTGTCGCTGCCGCCGGTGAAGACAGCCCGCACCCCAACCCCGCCGGTGAGGAAGGAGGCCCCGCAGGTGACGGCACCGCCCTCCCCGTCCCGCCGCAGCCAGGTTTCCGCCTCCACGCCGTTCACGGTGGTGACGGCGGCCTCCGGCTCCCAGCAGCCCAGAGCGGGCAGCCGCTCCGGGGCCAGATTGATGGCAAAGTGCCCCCCGTCCGGGTGGTCGCCGGTGAGGGAGAGGTGGATCAGCGCCCCGTCCTTGTCATACAGGGCGGAGCCGGTGAGGACATAGCCGTCCCAGAGCAGGTACCAGGGGACATTTCCCGCCGCGTCCGCCGGGATCTCGCCCCCCCACAGCACACCGCGGATCTCCTCCTCGGACAGTTCCACCCAAAAGGCGCCCGCCGGAGGCACCGTCAGGGCATTGTCCGTCTGAGGGGTGCCGGTGAGGTCGGCGTACTCCACATAGGGGATGGCGTAGAACATGGAGGGGTCCCCCTCCTGCCCGCCGTCGGCCACGAAGCCCCCCTCCAGGGCGGGAGAAGGGGAGGGGTCCGCGGGGACGGTGACCTGGGGGGTGGGCACATCGGCGGTCTCGCCCTGCCAGGGGGAGGCCCACCACGCTCCCAACCCCACCGCCAGGGCGCAGCAGGCTGCCAGGGCGCCGTACCGGGCCAGATGCCCCCCCGCCCGCCGCCGGGGGGCAGGGGCCAGGGACAGCAGTCTCCCCCGCGCTTCGGGGGACAGGGTTTGACGGTCCATATATGCGGTATAGTGTCTCATGTCAGTTCTCCTTTCCGCCGGGGGGAGGGGAACCCTCCTCCTCCAGCAGGCGCCGCAGCTTCTCCCGGGCCCGGGTGAGCCGGGCACGGACGGTCCCCGGCCGCTGGCCGGTGAGCCGGGCCACCTCCTGGGTGTCATAGCCCTCGTAGTAGTACAGGTGGAGCACCGCCCGGTCCGCCGGGGGGAGGGAGAACAGCTCCTCCAGCTCCTCCCGCTCCCCAGGGCCGGGGACGGGCAGCTGCTCCGGCAGCGGGCCCACCCGCCGCCAGGAAAGGCGCAGCCGGCTCTTGCAGCCGTTCACCAGCACCCGCATCAGCCAGGCGCCCGGGGCCGCCAGGTCCGCCGGGGCCCGCTCCAGATATTTGACAAAGGCGTCCTGTACCGCGTCCTCTGCCTCCTGGGGGTGGCCCAGGATGGCCAGGGCAGCCCGGTACAGGCGGTCGCCCTCCTGCCGGACGAGCCGCTCCAGCTCTGCCGGCCGGTCAGAGCGTCGGTCCATGCCCTCCACCTCCTTTCATCCATATAGACGCATGAACGGCGCGAAATGCTGCGCCGGAGCGAATATTTTTTATCGGCAGAACCCGGGGAGGGAGGGCCCTGCCCCCCTTGACACACCTGACGGGGGATGGTAATATACTGGAGTACAGCGCGAGGAACGGAAAGAGTAGCGCTCTCACCCAGGCACAGAGAGGGGCAGTCACCGGCTGAAAGCTGGCCCGCCGTCGGGGGAAGCGTGAAGTGCGTCCGGGAGCGCGAGGGGTAATGCCCTCCGTCTGGCCCCGTTACCGGCCGACCGAGTGAAAAACGAGAGTGGGACCGCGCAGAGATGCGCCTCTTGTGCCAAATGGGCACGGGGGCGTTTTTTCATGCCCTCGTGCCGGAACGGAAGGGAGTATCGCACTCATGTTCAAACGACTGTCAGAGACCCTGGGTGCCTATCAGGCCCGGGACCCCGCCGCCCGGAGCAAGCTGGAGATTCTCCTGCTCTACCCCGGCGTGCACGCCACCATCTACCACCGCATCGCCCATTTCTTCTACTGCCACAACCTGAAGTTCATCGCCCGGTTCGTCTCCCAGTGGAGCCGGTTCTGGACGGGCATCGAGATCCACCCCGGGGCCAAGATCGGCCGCCGCTTCGTCATCGACCACGGCATGGGCATCGTCATCGGCGAAACGGCGGAGGTGGGGGACGACTGCCTGCTCTACCACGGGGTGACCCTGGGGGGCACCGGCAAGGACCAGGGAAAGCGCCACCCCACTTTGGGGAACAATGTGATGGTGTCCACCGGGGCCAAGGTGCTGGGCCCCTTCAAGGTGGGGGACGGCGCTCGCATCGCCGCCAACGCCGTGGTGCTGCGGGAGGTGCCGGAGAACGCCACCGCCGTGGGCGTCCCCGCCCGGGTGGTGCGCATCGCCGGGGAAAAGGTGAACTACGCCGAGCGGGTGGACCAGGTGAGCATCCCCGACCCGGTGCAGAAGGAGCTGCAGGCCATCCAGTCCAGGCTGGAATTTCTGGAGTGGATGCTGGATGAAAAGGCGGACGGCGAGATCCTGAAACGGGAAAACGAACAAGAAGGAGCAAATGACGATGTATCTGTATAACTCAGCCACCCACAAGAAAGAGGAATTCGTCCCCCGGGACCCCAGCCTGGTGAAGATGTACACCTGCGGGCCCACCGTATACCACTATGCCCACATCGGGAACCTGCGCTCCTACATCATGGAGGATGTGCTGGAGAAATTCCTGCGGTGGGAGGGCTACCCGGTGAAGCGGGTGATGAACATCACCGATGTGGGCCACCTGGCCTCCGACGCGGACACCGGGGAGGACAAGATGCTCAAGGGCGCCCGGCGGGAGCACAAGACGGTGATGGAGATCGCCAAATTCTACACCGACGCCTTCTTCGCCGACTGCGCCGACCTGAACATCAAGACCCCCGATGTGGTGGAGCCCGCCACCCGCTGCATTGACGAGTATATCGCCATCATCACCCGCCTGCTGGAGAAGGGCTACGCCTATCAGGCGGGGGGGAATGTGTACTTCGACACCAGCAGGCTGGAGCGCTACTATATCTTCAACGACCACGACGAGGAGGACCTGGCCGTGGGGGTGCGGGAGAGCGTGGAGGAGGACGGCAACAAGCGCAATAAGGCGGACTTCGTCCTCTGGTTCACCAAGAGCAAGTTCGAGGACCAGGCCCTGAAGTGGGATTCCCCCTGGGGGGTGGGCTATCCCGGCTGGCACATCGAGTGCTCCGGCATCTCCATCAAGCACCTGGGGGAGTATCTGGACATCCACTGCGGCGGCATCGACAACGCCTTCCCCCACCACACCAACGAGATCGCCCAGTCAGAGGCGTACCTGGGCCACCCCTGGTGCCGGTACTGGATGCATGTCCACCACCTGAACACCAGCGACGGCAAGATGTCCAAGTCCAAGGGGGAGTTCCTCACCGTCTCCCTGCTGAAGGAGAAGGGGTACGACCCCCTCGCCTACCGCTTCTTCTGCCTGCAGAGTCACTACCGCAAGGCGCTGGTGTTCTCCTGGGAGAACCTGGACAACGCAGCGGGGGCGTACCGCAAGCTCATCGACCGCATCGCCGCCCTCCGGCCGGCGGACGGGCCGGTGGACCAGGGGGCGGTGGAGGAGGCCAAAGCCCGCTTTGACAAGGCGGTGGGCAACGACCTGAACACCTCCATGGGCATCACCGCCCTCTATGACGCCCTGAAGGTCAAGACCAACGACGCCACCAAGCTGGCCATCCTGGACAGTTTTGACCAGGTGCTCTCCCTGTCCCTGCTTCCCAAGGCGGCGGCAGTCCGGGCGGAGCAGGAGAAGGTGAAGGCCGTCCAGGCCCAGGGGGGCTACACCGTCACCGGCGAGGGGGACCCGGACATCGACGCGCTGGTGCGCGCCCGGGGGGAGGCCAAGAAGGCCAAGAACTTCGCCGAGGCCGACCGCATCCGGGAGGAGCTGAAGCAGCAGGGCATCGAGATCACCGATGTCCCCGGCGGGGCGGTGTGGAAGCGGATTTAAGCCGCCGTTTCCGTTCATCGGGAAGAACATGAGAGCAGCCGCAGCCCGACGGGCCGCGGCTGCTCGTGTTTTCGCACTCAGATGCCCAGAGCCGTCCGCACCAGGAAGATGATAAACAGATGCCCGGGGTAGAAGGCGTAGAAGAACCACTTGGGGATCTTCAGCCCGGAGCGGGTGGTCAGGAAGATCAGGGGGGTGGACAGGATGGCGAAGATCTCAAACCCGACGGCATGCCCGCCCACCACCAGGGCCAGGGGGTCCTCCAGGCTGCCGCCCCACAGGGCGGGAAGGTAGGACAGTACATAGAGCATCGCCCCCAGCCAGGGCTTGTTCCGGCACAGGTAGAAGATGAGGGTCAGGATGATGCCGGTGTTGGCGTAGTCCGCATTGAGCAGGTTGATGGCCAGCACCCCCACCACGAACCACCACCATCTCCGGGACTTGATGCCGTAGATGGCCAGCAGGCTGAAAAACAGGGTGACAAAGATGTTCCAGTTGGTCAGATTGGCCCAGAAGGCCTCGGGGTGGAAGGCCAGCGCGTAGAAGGGCTGGGAGATGACGGCGAAGATGGCCAGCCGCCCCAGGTACCGCCGGATGTCGTGGGTGTACATCAGCCCCACCGTCAGGCAGTAGCAGAAGATGGGGAAGGCCAGCCGCCCCACCCACCGAAAGGCCGGATATTGGGGGAAGAAGACGGTGCCCACATGGTCGACCACCATACACACGATGGCGATGAGCTTGAGCAGGTCGGTGTCCAGGTTGGTCCTCAGCCTCGGCGCCGGGGACTGCGGCTGTGTTTGTGACTGTGTCTCTGCGTCCATGATCTGTGCTCCTTTTTCTATGGTCGTTTTCCACCGCGCCGGCCCCTGGGGGCTTTCGCCCCCGGGGCGGCGGGCGGAAAACAAAAACGCCGTGCAGGGCAGTGCCTACACAGCGGGAGAAGCAAAATGCCTCTTCATGCGACACAGACACACAGGACACAGCGGCAAAACCACCCTTTACAAGAAAGGCCGGACTGTCGTATAATATCCCATGCGGTGCGGCCTTTCGGCCGTTGTGTAGGTGAGCGAGCACCTGCGCAGGTTTCCAGGTGTTCCCGCACCTGGAAACTGCCGCATTTTTGTTTTCCGTGTCGATTATAGCAGGAAACACCGGCCATTGCAAGAGGCTTTCACCCTCCTCACCGCCCCCGGCTGGAGGCGGCGAACAAAACGGGGCGGGACCCGGTGGAGACCGGGTCCCGCCCTGTTGTCATGTCTGCTCCTCCTCCGTGGGAGAGACGGAGCGGAGGAACAGGGAGAGGAAGGTGTCCATGGTCCCCAGCAGGTCATAGCTTCCGTTGTGCCGTGTCCAGTCCACCGACACCCCCCGCAGGGCGATGAGGTACAGCCGGGTCAGCTCCTCCGCGGGCAGGGAGCGGGTGATCTGCTCCACCTCCTGCCCCCGGCGGAACAGCTCCGCTACCTTTACCACCAGGGCCCTGGGCCGGCCGCTGAGATCGGTGTCAAAGGGCTCGATGGCGGCGATCAGCCGGGAGCGCTCCAAGTCGTTGCCCTGGATATAGGAGGCGAAGCCCCGGGCCAGCAGGCGCAGATCCTCCCGCTGATCCGGGTGAGTCAGGGAGGGGAAGACCGTCTCCTCCAGCGCCTCGTCCACCAGGGAGAGAAGCCCCACCAGAAGGTCGGACTTCCTGCTGAAATAGTGATAGAAGGAGCCGATGGAGATGTCCGCCGCCTCGCAGATGTCGGACACGCTCAGGGCGTCGAAGGGGGTGTCGTTCATAAGCCGGATGGCGGTCTCGATGATCTCGGTGCGGCGCTTGAGCTGCTTTTGCTGTACCTTGGACATCTCCGTCCCTCCCTGTGGATGGTCTGTGCCTCCATTATAGGGGAAGGGGAGGAAAATGTCAAAGACTGCGTTGCTCAGGCCAGAGCCAGGATCTCCGCCGTCACCTGTCCGGCCAGCATTTCCACCCGGCCGAAGTCCACATGGGGATTGTAGAGCTTCTCCAGCCGGTCGTGCATGGCCTTGGCCTGGGCCAGGGAGTCCACCGCCTCCTCCACCAGGGCGGCGGAGACTTTCCGGGCGAAGCGGAGCCGGGGCCGCTGCTGCCGCACCAGGGCGGCGTCCGCCATGGCGTCCAGCCGCAGCCGGCGGTAGGGCCGGGCAGGGAAGGGGGACTCGGGGGTGGAGGTGACGAAGGCCAGGGACAGGTCGGGGAGCAGCAGATGCTCCAGCCGGTCGGGCTCCATGGGGGAGGGACAGGCAATCACCGGGTGGCCCGCCGCCGACGCGGCGGAGAGCAGGCAGGTGAGCAGGGTGTGTCCGGTCCCGTAGGTGTCCGCCAGCTCATAGACCCGCTGGCACTGGGCCTGGACGGTGGGGAAGAGGGTCATCACCCCCTTGTGGGTCACCCCGCTGAGAAAGCGCTGGGTGACCGCGCCGGGCGCGCCGCCGGTCCTGGGCAGCTCCCGCCCGGCGATGCCCCGTGCCCGCTTGGCCAGCCGCTGCTGCAGCGGAGGGGTGTCCAGGGTGGCCCGCATATCCCGGCGGATCTCTGCCGCCGCCCCCAGGCAGCGGTAGGCGCGCTGGTAGCAGCCCCGATAGCCCGACATGCAGTCGGCAAGCTCCTTCCGCAGAGGGCGCAGCGCCTCGCGGTCGTAGCAGCTGCCCAGGTCGAGATAGCTCTCCACGGCGCCGGGGCAGGTGGGCTCCACCACATGGGGGGCCGTGCCGTCCACCAGGGCGATGTGCAGGGTGGGGAAGATCACCGCGTCCAGCGAGTCGGGGTCGCCGGAGCAGAGGATGTACTGGGCGGGGTGGCCGGCCTCCTCCACCGCCGCGCCCACCCGGCGCATCAAAGTGGATTTGCCGCAGCCGGGGCCGCCCTTGAGGAGATAGACCGCCCTGGCCGTGTCCAGCGGGATCAGCTCGTGGTACAGGGAGTAAAAGCCCTTGGGGGAATTGGCGCCCAGAAAATATTGGATCTGTGGACTGCGCTCCATAGCAAAACCTCCATTACTGAGTGTTCTCTACTGGCAGGATATGCCGGCCGGGGACGGAAGGTGCGGCAGATCCGCGGTCAGAGCGGTGAAACGGAGAAAAAATCGGGGATGCAACCGCCGGTTGCTAAATTTTCAAGCCGTCTTGGTGGACAGGAAAGCGGCGGGCGGCTATACTGAGGTCAGTGACAAAAGGAGAGAGGATGTGGCGCGAATGAGTCAAAGCGAGAGCCTGGGGATGCGGATCTGCCGCCTGCGGGGCGACAAGCGGCTGTCCCAGGGGGATCTGGCGGACCTGCTGGGGGTCTCCCGGCAGTCGGTGAGCAAGTGGGAGACGGACAGCTCGGTGCCCGACCTGGACAAGCTGGTGCGCATGGCGGAGCTGTTTGAGGTGAGCCTGGACGAGCTGGTCCTGGGCCGGGAGAAGGAGGACTCTGCGTCCTCGGCACACCCGGCGCCGGCGGCCTTCCCCGTGCGACATGCGGTGGGCATCGCCCTGCTGTGCCTGGCCGGACTGACGGTGATCCTGTGCACGGTGCTGGGCGGGCTCCTGGAGGGGCTGGTGCTGGCGCTGCCCTTCCTGGCCTGCGGGGTCATCTGCCTGGCGGCAAAGCGGCACCCGGGGCTGTGGTGCGGGTGGGCGGTATACCTGCTGGTGGGGGGATATCTGTCCTGGGCCACCGGGACCCGCTGGAGCGCGATCGTGTACACCTTCCGTTATCTGGACCTGGGCTCGCCGGTCCATGTGGCCATG
Organism: uncultured Oscillospiraceae bacterium; assembly: GCA_944386055.1. Lineage (GTDB taxonomy): Bacteria > Bacillota > Clostridia > Oscillospirales > Oscillospiraceae > CALXCT01. The sequence goes on from CALWZP010000012.1 coordinate 48,844, forward strand.
GCCTGGGGCATGGTGCTGATCGCCGCCCTGCTCGTCTTCGCCACCGCCCGGGCGTTTCGGGGGACGCGGCTGTCCCCTTCCCGGCGGAGCGTCGTCCTGACGGCGGCGGGGTGGGTGATATGGCTGCTGGCCACCGTGACGCCCCTGGGGGGCTATGTGGTGTGGCCGCTGTATCTCCTCCTGGACAGCAGCTGGGTCTTCCAGCTCTGGGACCTGCTGCGCCTGGCCGCCCTCACGGCGCTGGTGTGTGTCACCGCCGCCCTGCGCCGGGGAAGGGGAGAGAAGGCGTGACCGTCCACCTGCCGGTCCCCACCATCCAGGAGACCGGCGAAGGGCACAAAGTGGTCCCCCGGGGCTTGACAAGTCCCGGGGGACCATGGTAGAGTAAACATGAGCCATATGACTGACGGAAGTGGAGAGAAACCACATGGAGTATGGCGGACAAAAGCCGACCGTCTGGGCGCACGATCATCCGGTGCGTCCTTTTTTTGCGCCCGACGGAGGGCGGGGCCGCACCGAGCAAAGGAGCTGTTTGAGATGAAGTCCGACATTCAGATCGCACAGGAAGCCCAGCTGCGGCCCATCAGCGAGGTGGCCGCGGCTGCGGGCATCGACGAGAGCCTGCTGGAACACTACGGGAAGGTGAAGGCAAAGATCGACACGCGGCCTCTCCGGGACCTGCCCCGGAAGGGCAAGCTGATCCTGGTCACCGCCATCAACCCCACCCCCGCCGGGGAGGGCAAGACCACCACCAGCGTGGGCCTGTCCGACGCCCTGCGGCGGCTGGGCAAGAACACCATCCTCTGTTTGCGGGAGCCCTCCCTGGGCCCCGTATTCGGCATCAAGGGGGGCGCCGCCGGCGGCGGGTACGCCCAGGTGGTGCCCATGGAGGACATCAACCTCCACTTCACCGGGGACTTCCACGCCATCGGCGCGGCCAACAACCTGCTGGCCGCCATGCTGGACAACCACATCCAGCAGGGGAATCAGCTGGGCATCGATGTGAAGAAGATCACCTGGCGGCGCTGCGTGGACATGAACGACCGGCAGCTGCGCAACATCGTGGACGGCCTGGGCGGCCGGATGCAGGGGGTCCCCCGGGAGGATGGCTTTGACATCACGGTGGCCAGCGAGATCATGGCGGTGCTGTGCCTGGCCTCCGATCTGATGGACCTGAAGGCCCGCCTGGCCCGGATGGTGGTGGCCTACACCTATGACGACAAGCCGGTCACCGCCCACGACCTGAAGGCGGAGGGGGCCATGGCCGCCCTGCTGAAGGACGCCATCAAGCCCAACCTGGTCCAGACCCTGGAGGGAACCCCAGCCCTGGTCCACGGCGGGCCCTTCGCCAATATCGCCCACGGCTGCAACTCGGTCGCCGCCACCGACACCGCCCTGAAGCTGGCGGACTATGTGGTCACCGAGGCGGGCTTCGGCGCCGACCTGGGGGCGGAGAAGTTCCTGGACATCAAGTGCCGCACCGCGGGGATGAAGCCCTCCGCCGTGGTCATCGTGGCCACGGTGAAGGCCCTGAAGTACAACGGCGGCGTGCCCAAGACCGAGCTGGGCACGGAGAATGTAGAGGCTCTGGAGCGGGGCCTGCCCAACCTGCTCAAGCATGTGGAGAACATCACCCAGGTCTTCGGCCTGCCCGCTGTGGTGGCCATCAACCGCTTTGACAACGACACCGACGCCGAGCTGGCCCTCATCCGGGACAAGTGCCGGGCGCTGGGGGTGAATGTGGCCCTGAGCGAGGTGTGGGCCAAGGGCGGCGAAGGCGGCGAGGAGCTGGGCCGTGAGGTGCTGCGCCTGTGTGAGCAGGACAGCCGGCTCCGCTTCGCCTATGACCTGGACCGCCCCCTGCGGGAGAAGATCGAGACCATCGTCACCCGGATCTACGGCGGCGCGGGGGTTCAGTACACCTCCGCCGCGGCCAAGGAACTGGACCGCCTGGAGGCCATGGGCTTCGGCGGCCTGCCGGTGTGCATGGCCAAGACCCAGTACTCCCTGTCCGACGACCAGACCAAGCTGGGCCGGCCGGAGGGCTTCACCGTCAGCGTCAGCAAGGTGAAGGTGTCCGCCGGCGCGGGCTTCGTGGTGGTGCAGACCGGCGACATCATGACCATGCCCGGCCTGCCCAAGGTCCCGGCGGCGGAGAAGATCGATGTGGACGAAAACGGCGTGATCTCCGGACTGTTCTGAGCCGGGCATGGTCATGATTTGACCGGGGGTCCCCCGCGCAAACCCAGCGGAGCGGTTTGCGTGGGGAAAGGAGGAGCGGCGGAGCGATCGAGCCCCCGCGCCTGCGTGGGGGCGAGAGATACGAAGCCCGCGACGACGCGCCCGGCCTGCCCAAGGTCCCGGCGGCGGAGAAGATCGATGTGGATGAGAACGGCGTGATCTCCGGACTGTTCTGAGTTCGGAAGAGACCCCGGCACCGCCGAAAGGCGGGACGCCGCGGATGCGGCGCAGATCCGTAGCGCAGCGGAGGATCTCCGCAGGGCGGATTCATTCCGCCCGAGGATCTGAAAAAAATGGGGCCCCCGGCGGGCGGGAGCCCGCTGGGGCGGACGAAAACGGCGTGATCTCCGGGCTGTTCTGAGCCGGGCATGGTCATGATTTGACCGGGGGTCCCCTGCGCAAAACCAGCGGAGCGGGGAGCAATCAAAAGACGAACAGCAGGCCGCGCCATATGGCGCGGCCTGCTGTTTGATTCGAATGGAGGGGTTCTCACCGCACCGGAGTATAGTCGATGACGGACTCCTCGTCGGTGGCCTCCAGCTTGAAAATGACGGGGCGCAGGCCGTCGTTGCAGGAGCAGATGGCCACCCCGGGAGTGCGGATCCAGTCCCCGTAGTAGAATACATCGTTCCCCGCCCCGTGGGCCAGGGCGAAGACATACTGGTAGATGGCCTTCCACGCCTCGTCGCACAGCCCCTCCGGCTTGGCGTAGTCGGCGTAGAACACCTGCCCCTCCTTCATCATGGGGCAGGCGGTGAGGCCCTCCGCCCCGTACTCCTTGGCCAGCTCCTGGTCCAGGGTGGTCTTCAGCACCGTGATCTTGACTTTGTTCACTGTGATCCCCTCCGTTTTTTAAATTGGACCCCGGCGGGGACAGCCTCCCCGCCGGGGCCCAATTTTGCTCGCTTCAGACTTTGCCGCAGCTCCGCGCCGTACCATCTGTGATGGGGCCCCGATGTGGAGCTGGGGGCCCTTCTCCATGCTGCGGCCCGGCCGTTCTCTTTAAAACTCTGCGTTGCCCACCGTTCTGGGGTGCAGCTCCACATCGCGGATGTTGGAGATGCCGGTGAGGTACATCACCATCCGCTCGAAGCCCAGGCCGTAACCGGCATGGCGGCAGGAGCCGTAACGCCGCAGGTCCAGATACCACCAGTAGTCCTTGGGGTCCAGGCCCAGCTCGGCCATGCGGGCCTCCAGCACCTCCAGGCGCTCCTCGCGCTGGCTGCCGCCGATGATCTCCCCGATGCCGGGGACCAGGCAGTCGGCGGCGGCCACCGTCTTCCCGTCGTCGTTCAGGCGCATGTAGAAGGCCTTGATCTCCTTGGGATAGTCGGTGACGAATACCGGGCGCTTATAGATCTGCTCGGTGAGGTAGCGCTCGTGCTCGGTCTGCAGGTCGCAGCCCCACTCTACCTTGTAGTCAAACTGGTCGTTGTGCTGCTTGAGCAGCTCCACCGCGTCGGTGTAGCTCACCCGGGCAAAGTCGGAGGAGGCCACATGCTCCAGCCGCTCCACCAGCCCCTTGTCTACGAAGGAGTTGAAGAAGGCCATCTCGTCGGGGCACTTTTCCATCACGGTGCGGATGACATATTTGATCATGGCCTCGGCGTTGTCCATATAGTCGCCCAGGTCGGCGAAGGCCATCTCCGGCTCGATCATCCAGAACTCGGCGGCGTGGCGCTGGGTGTTGGAGTTCTCCGCCCGGAAGGTGGGGCCGAAGGTGTACACATTGCCGAAGGCCATGGCGAAGTTCTCCGCGTTGAGCTGGCCGGACACGGTGAGGTTGGCCCGCTTACCGAAGAAATCCTTGGAATAGTCCACCGTGCCGTCCTCATTCTTGGGGACATTCTCCAGGTCCAGGGTGGTCACCTGGAACATCTCGCCGGCGCCCTCGCAGTCGCTGGCGGTGATGATGGGGGTCTGGACATAGACGAAGCCCCGCTCCTGGAAGAAGCAGTGGACGGCGTGGGCGGCCACCGAGCGCACCCGGAAGGCGGCGGAAAACAGGTTGGTCCGGGGCCGCAGGTGCTGGATGGTACGCAGGAACTCCACGCTGTGGCGCTTTTTCTGCAGGGGATAGTCGGGGGAGGAGGGGCCCTCCACCGCGATGGAGGCGGCTTTCACCTCCAGGGGCTGCTTGGCCTGGGGGGTGAGCACCACCGTGCCGGTGACCACGAGGGCGCAGCCCACATTTTGCCCGGCGATCTCCCTATAGTTGTCCAGCACATTGGTATCCATGACCACCTGCAGGTTTTTAAAACAGGAGCCGTCGTTGAGCTCGATGAACCCGAAGGTCTTCATATCCCGGATGGTGCGGGCCCAGCCCATCACGGTGACCTCCTGGCCGCCCAGCGCCTCCCGGTCGGCAAAGATCTGTGCAATCGTCGTCCGTTCCAAAACTGATCCTCTCCACTTCTTATTTTTTCAAAGTATGTCCAGTATAGCAGTTTTTTTCACTTTTGCAAGGGGGAGGGCGGTTTTCTCCGTACCCGGCGGGGAAACTCCGGCAAAAAAATCGCCCGGCGTGGAAACATTTTCCGCCCGTCTGCGTCTATCTCTATGAAGGGCTCCGGCCCGCAAAACAGAAAAAGGAGGGATCCCGCAATGAAGCGCATGTTGTCTCTCGCCCTGACCGCGGCCCTTTCCCTGTCGCTGCTCTCCGGCTGCGGACAGGTGGCCGCCCGGTATGAGGAGCTCACCGCCGACGCCGTGTACGCTGTAAACCACGACGGTCCCCCTGAGCTGGCCCAGGCCGTGGACCAGGCGGCCGCCTCCCTGGGGCTGGACCTGGTCCGGGCGGTCCGGGCGGAGGGGGAGCCGTCCCCGCTCCTCTCCCCCCTCTCCATCCTGCTGGCATTGTCCATGGCGGCCAACGGGGCGGAGGGGGATACCCTGGCGCAGATGGAGGCGGTCCTGTCCGGCGGGTCCGGGCTGGATGTCCTCAACGCTGTCTGCCAGGAGCTGACCCGGACCTATGAGGAGCTGGGGGGCTCTACGGAGTGCTCCGTCGCCAACAGCCTGTGGGTGGACCCGGAGGGCCAGATCCGGGAGGACTTCATCGGCCGGTGTGCGGGCATCTTTGACGCCCAGGTGTTCTCCGCCCAGCTGTCCGCCCCCGGCATCGTCCCCGCCCTCAACGGCTGGGTGTCCGACCACACCAACAAGATGATCCCCCGCATCGTAGACCAGCCCTTTGATGAGAGTACCGCCGCCCTGCTGGTCAACGCCCTGTACCTGAAAAACACCTGGTCCGTCGAGTTCGACCCCCTGGACACCGCGGAGCGGACCTTTACCCACGCCGGCGGGGAGACGGAGGAGATGGACTTCCTGCGCCACTTTGACCGGTCTTTCCCCTATCTGGAGACGGAGGACAGCGTGGGGGCTTTGCTGCCCTATGACGATGGGCGGCTGGCCTTTCTGGCCCTGATGCCGGCGGAGGTCGGGGCCGACTTCGGCGCTTGGCTGGACGCCCTCACCGGCGAGGAGCTGTCCCGGCTGGTCCGGTCCGCCGGGGAGGGGGAGGATACCCTCTTCCTCCGACTTACCCTGCCCAAGTTCGAGGCGGAGTGGCACGGGGAGCTGCAGGACATCCTGTCCGCCCTGGGACTGGACCTGGCCTTCGATGGGGACCGGGCCGACTTCTCCCGGATGGGGGAGTACCCCGGCGGCTATTCCCTCGGCCAGGTCATCCACGCCGCCAGGATCGAGGTGAACGAGAGGGGCACCGAGGCGGCAGCAGCCACGGTGGTGGCCGCCTCTGACGCCGCCGCCCCCATGGAGGAGCCGGAGGGCATCGAGCTGGACTTCGACCGCCCCTTCCTCTACGGCATCGTGGACCTGGAGAACGGGGTGCCCCTGTTTCTGGGGACCTTTGAGTGAGTTCGGCAGAAACAGCATAAAACTCGCCCCGGGCCGGTCCAAGGGACCGGCCCGGGGCGTTTCCGTCTGAATCCATTCTTTCGGTTATCCAGGAGCAGGCCGGCGCAGCCGCCGGGAGATCGCCCAGACGGCCCAGGCGGCCAGACAGCCCAGCACCGGTGCGGTGCACCACCAGCCGAAGAGGATCCACGCCAGGACATACCACTCGGCGGTGATCAGGAACCACAGCCCGGGGAGGATCAACAGGACGGCGGGCAGGAGGATGCGCCAGCGCACCTTCGCCGTCCGGCACAGGAGCAGCTCCAGCAGGAACATGGGAACGAAGTGGGAATACAGCAGCAGGAGCTGATGGACTGGGGGGATGTTCATGGGGAGCTCCCGGAAGGCCGCGGCAAAGATCACGGCGTAAGCCGCAAAGGCGGCAAGGGTGAGCGCCGGCAGGACAACAGTTCCTTTTCTCTTCCCATGGGCCATGATGACACCTCATTTCAGCTGAAAAATATTCAGTACATGGGAAGAAAGAACAGCCACGGCGCGGTGACGACGGCCAGGGCCAGGGCGATGACATGCCTCTCCCGGGGGGTGAGCAGGGCGCACCCCTTCATGGCCCGCCGGTCGAAGAGGTAGATGCACATACCCGCCAGCGCCACCCCCGCCAGGGTCCAGGCGAAGGCCGCCGGATGGGCGAAGGGGTCGTGCATGATGTGGCCCAGGGTGTTCTCCCAGGCAGACAGGGCGGCGGAGGACTCCCCCGCCGTTCCCCACGCCATCACAAAGGCGGGGACCAGCCCCAGGAACATCCACGCCACCCCTATGGCGTCGGCGGCAAAGCCCAGCAGCCAGAGCTTCCACCAAAGGGCCTTCACCACCGCGCCCTTGCCCTGGTGCTTCAGAGCGGCCAGGGCGATGAGGAGCACGGCGCAGTCCACCGCCAGGTTGCCGGGGAGGACGAGGAGCCACACCTGGGGAAACAGAACCAGCATCCAGATGGGCAGGATCACATTATATAGCCGTATCTCACGCTTCATGGGGCCCTCCTCTCCCGCAAAAGCCTTTCCTTCCGGCCCTACCATACCACGGCCCGGGCCCTGCTGTCCAGCGGGAGCGGACCGACGGTCGCCCGGGGGCGACCGTCGGCGGGGAAGGGGGTCACTCCAGCAGGGTGGTGGGGGTGACGGCGCGGTAGAGGAGCATGGCGTCATAGGTCTCGGCGGGGACCACCGTGGTGGTGTAGGCGACCCGGAAGAGGGTCAGGGGTCTGGCCAGACCGGCGTTGAGGGTGGTGAAGGCCTGCTCCCGGCCCAGCGCCTCCGCCCACGCCCCGTCGGCGGAGGCGGCGGCAAAGTCCAGATAGAACCGGTCCCCGTCAAAGTACTGGAACTGCCCGGTCAGGTCGTTGGTGTTGTGTACCTCCACCACCTCGAAGCCGCCGTCGGCGGTGCGGGAGTGGAAGCGGGTGTCCGCGGCGTCGGTGCCGATGGCGAAGTAGCTCTCTCCCAGCGCCTCGTCCAGCCGCTCCCCCAGGCAGCGGTACCCCGCCACAGAGGTCTTTCCGATGTGCCCGTTGTGGCCGTTGAGAAACAGCGGGCCGTCCTCCCACCACTCCAAAAACCACAGCACCTTCTCCGCCATGTACCCGTCCCGCACGGCGTTGTAGTCGCCGCTGCTCCGCACATCGCAGCAGGCGTAGATGCTCCGGGCGCACTCCCGGGCCAGGAGGAAGGCCTCCTCCCCCACGGCGGCGGTGAACTCCTCCCGCCGGGCGTCCAGCTCCTCCGTCAGGGCCTGGGCGTCCGCCATCCCCTGCCGGAGCGCCGTCCCGTCCAGACTGGCGGCGGACTCGTCGGTGAGGGGGGCGAAGGCCGCCCGGTAAGTCTCCGCCAGGCCGGGCGCAGCCCGGTCCAGCACCGAGAGGAGGTAGTCCCGGCTCCCACCGAAGTACTGGATGTCCGCCCCGAAGAACCGCAGGTCCTCTCCCGGAGCGGCGGTCTCGTTATATGCCCGCATCCAGTCCAGCAGATCGGCCAGCTCTCGGGTGCGGTAGACGGCGAAGCCCAGCGCCCCGATGGCATCCTCCGAGGTGCCGTCCCCGCCGTGGATGCACTCGTCTACCTTCAGCGCCCCGCCGAAGTCCCCCTCGATGAGGAAGACCCGGCAGCCGCTGTCCTCCACCAGGGCGCGGAACACCTCCTCCTTGGCCTGATGGTACTCCGCCGCGCCGTGGCTGGCTTCCCCCAGCCCCACCACCCGGACTTCCGCCGGGAGGGTCAGGGCGGACAGGTCGGTCTGTACCAGGGAGAGGTCCGCCTCCGGGACGGAGGCCTGTCCGCCGCAGACGGACAGCAGGGCCAGACAGCACGCCGCCGCCAGGGCGGCGGAGCAAAGCTGTCTCAATTTCATGGAAAACACCTCGCAGATGGTTTTTCGCCCGAAAGGGCGAGTTCCCCGGCGCAGGGGCGGCCTCCTATCGCGGACAGTCCGCTGTCCTGAGGCTTGTGCTTTTTGTTTCGCCTGAGGGCGAGGTACTTTCTCCGCGGGTCGAAAGTACCCAAAGACGCGTTCAAGGACCAAGGTCCTTGAAAATCTCCTTTCATGGTGACTTGATGGCGGATGCCGCTCCATTCGGCGCACCAAATCGAATGGGCTCTCTCCCGCGTGCTGCCGCCCCCTGGTGGGGGGCGCTCTCCTCTGCGCCCAACGGAGGAGCGCCTCACCCCGGCGGGGGCCTGGGACGGGGTGCAGGATGCGGGCGGGTCTGGGAAGCGCCCCTACATTTGAGGCAGGTTTGCGTGGCGCGTGAGAAGGTGAATCGGCCCAAGGGGCCGAGATCGCGCTCGCAGGCGCATCAAGGTGAATGGCCCCGAATCCCCCAGAGAGGGTCCCCTGGGGGATTCGGGGCCAACCGCCGCATAGCGGCGGCTCTTAGGCCGAGATGAAGCTGGCCTGGGCCACGACCTCGGCACGCACACGACACGGCCCAAATGACGGGCCGGATCGTCCAAGCCCCCTTGAAAAGGGGGCTGTCGCCGCCGTCAGGCGGTGACTGGGGGGTTCTCGTCTACTGCCGGGGCCGCGGAGAAAGTCGGAGGAAGAAACCCTCCGTCACGGCTTCGCCGTGCCACCTCCCTTTTCAAGGGAGGTTTTTTGAGGACCGGCGGGCCGAATCGTCCCCCGCGCCCCCTGAGCGGCTCTTTGGTGACTTTCTGGCCGTCCAGAAGTCACTCCGCCCGCAGGCGGATATCCCTTCTAAACCCACCCACCACCCAATTTTGGGATAGGGGCTTCGTCCCTATGACCCTATGTGGGGGCAAGCCCCCACACCCCCCGGGCGGACAATGTCCGCCCCTACAAGGGGCGGGATATGCGGGCCGGTGAGAGCATCGCTCCCCTACGCCCGTACCACCGCCCGGAGGAGAGACCAGACCGACCACACCGCCAGCGCCGCCACCGCCGCGATCACCACGGGGATGAGCCAGGGCAGGGAGGGGAGGCGGCTCCAGGGCAGGAGGTTGCCCCCCAGGATGACCACCAGCCACACCCCCCACAGCAGCCAGAAGGCCCGGCGGCCCAGACGCTGTACCAGCGCCCCGGCGATGATCCCCACCACCGCGCAGCCCAGGGCGATGAGCAGCCACGCCCACCAGGGGAAGCTCCCCGTCACGATGAGCAGGTTGGGGTCTGGCTCTACCATAGGCGCTCCGGGGGCCGGCGCGGGGAGGGCACGCCCCTCGGTTCCCACGGCGTACCCGGGTGCTCCCGCCAGGGCGGTCCACAGCGGGGGCGCCGCCCACCGCTCCAGGGCGGTCAGCAGGACGCTGAGTCCGAACAGGGCATACCCCTCGGTGACGATCACGGCCAGCACCGTCCCCAGGGACCGGCGCCGGGTGCGCCCGAAGCGCAGGAGCATCTCAAAGGAGGACAGAGTGTGGGAATAGGCCAGGATGAACAGGGCAACCCCCGCCACGACGGGCAGCACATATCCGGAGATCGTGGGGGCGGTGTCCGGCAGGACGGCCGCCAGCACCACGGCGGTGACCAGGTGGATGGCCGCGAAGGTCACCGCCACCCCCAGAAGTCCCCCCAGCAGCCAGCCGCGGCAGAGGGAGATCAGTTTTCTGTACATGTCGGCATCTCCTTTCTCAGCGCACCACGGCCCGGAGCACCCAGCGCCCGGTGAGCAGAAGAAACAGGACGCTCAGCCCCCCGAGGATCAGGTACAGCGCCACGGGCAGCACCCCGAGAGGGGTCTCCAGGGCGGCGGCGGGGATCATGACGGCCACGAAGACCAAGCCGGAGGCCAGGGCCCAGAACAGCGCGATCAGGATGACCCCCAGCACCTTGTGCCCCAGCATCAAAAGCCCCGCAAAGGCCCCCGCCCCCTGGGCGAGCAGGTAGACCAGCGCCAGCATGGGCCAGCTGACGGGGGAGATGGAGAGGAGGAGCATCACGCCGTAGGTGTCCCTGTCTGTCCAGCCCGCCAGGGCGGGGACCATGGCGGTGAGGACGGTGAGGGCCACGCACACGATGGTCCCCAGGAGAAAGCCCCCTACCATGGATGCCGCCAGGTCGTGCCGCCTGGCACCCATGGACAGGGCCAGGCTGACGCCGCTGGTGGTGAAGGAGGCGGCGAAGACGAACAGCAGCACCACCACCACGAGGGGGAGGGCGGTGTAGTAGCTCCGGAAAAATGAGATGTCCCCCCAAAAGCCCAGCAGGAGGGACACCGCCGCGAAGAGCAGGGAGACCCCCGCAGCCGGCAGCAGGTGGAGCCGCAGGAGGAAGCGCATACACCGTTTCATGGCGCCTCGCCCCCTCTCACAGCTCGTCCCCGTGGCCGCACAGGGCCACGAAGACCTTTTGAAGGTTCATGGGCACCAGGTCCACATCCCCCGCCCCGGCGGCGGCCGAGAGGGCCGCCGGCTCCCCCCGGACGGCGCAGGTCTTCCGCCGGCCCATCTGCTGGGTGGAGAGCACCTGCAGCCCCCGGCAGGCCAGGTCCACCTCGTCCTCCCGGCCGGTGAGGTAGGCGAACTGGGCCACCAGCTCCTCGGTGGGGCAGTTCTCCAGGATCCTCCCCTGGTCCAGGATGATCACATCCTCGAACACCGAGGCGGCCTCCTCGATGATGTGGGTGGAGACGATGAAGGTGCGGCCGGTCTGGCCGTAGTCCTCCAGCAGCAGGCGGTAGAACCGCTCCCGCATCACCACATCCAGCCCCGCCACCGGCTCGTCCAGGATGGTGATGGGCGCCCGGCTGGCCAGGGCGATGAGGATGGTGACCATGGACATCTGCCCCTTGGACAGCTGGAAGATCTTCTTTTTGGGGTCCAGCTGGAACTCCTCCAGCAGCCGCCGGGCGTAGTCCCCGTCCCAGTGGGGGAGGAAGTCCTCCGCGGCCCGGAGGTACTGCTTCACCCGCTGGGCGTTCTGGCCGGAGACCAGGGTGGCCTGCAGCTCCCGGGAGAAGCACAGATGGTCCAGCGCCCACTGGTTCTCCCACACCGGCTGCCCGTCATAGGTGACGGCGCCGGCGTCCATGGTGTTCTGGGCGGTGAGGATGCCCAGCAGGGTGGTCTTGCCTGCCCCGTTGCGGCCGATGAGGCCGTAGATCTTTCCCGGCTGGATGGTCAGGTCCAGCCCGCTGAGCACCGTGTTCTGCCCATAGGACTTGCATACCCCTTCGGCTTTGAGCACGCCGGTCTCGTTCATCATCGTTCATTCTCCTTCCTGGGCGGCTTTCGCCACCATGTCCAGCAGCGCCTGGCTGCTCAGCTTTAGGGAGCGGCCCTCCCGCACCAGCGGGCGGACATAGCTGTCATAAAAGGCCGCCCGGCGCTTCTCCAGCACCTTTTCCCCCGCGCCGGGGGAGACGAACATCCCAATGCCCCGGCGCTTGTAGAGCACCCCGTCCCCCACCAGCAGGTTGATGCCCTTGGCCGCGGTGGCGGGGTTGATGTTGTAGGCCCGGGCCAGCTCGTTGGTGGAGGGGACCTGCTCCTCCTCCCGGTAGACCCCCCGGAGGATGTCGTCCTCCAGCATTTGGGCGATCTGCAGATAGATCAGCGACTGGTCGCTGAGCGTTCCGTGCACGGGACCACCTCCTTGTGAAGTACATTGGTTCATTACTTGTGTAATTAACCATAGCACTGAAAGCGCGTATTGTCAAGAGGGAGACTGATATTTTATTTTGAGGGCGCTCCGCCCGCGGTCCTCTCTTTGTAGGGGCGGGTCCCAGACCCGCCCACACCCCTGGGCTGTGCCCTCACGGGGTTCATAGGGGCGAAGCCCCTATCCCGAAATTGGATGGTGGGCGGGTTTAGATATCCGCCTGCGGGCGGAGTGACTTTCTGGATGGCCAGAAAGTCACCAAAGAGCCGCTCAGGGGGAGCGGGCACGGAGACCGCGCCCTCCGCGATGCTGCGGGCGGGTCTCCTCACGCCCCGCTCCCCCTGAGAACCCCCATTACGGGGGACGGGAGACCCGTACTGTGGGCCTGGCGGTCACGACCGGCGCGAGGGGATCGAAGGGCGCGGCGGTCCCCCTTCCGGCCCACTGGGGCCTGGCTTGGGCGGAGAATGGCGGCCTCTGCCCCCGCAGGGCGCGCCTGGCCTGGCACATACCACCAAGCGGGGCGGTGAGGAGGGGAGCGGAGGTTTTCCGTGCTGGACGATGGCTGGGGCGGGAATCGGAGCTCTCCGCATTTGACCGATACCCCGGCGACCTCGGTGCTGCGCGCCATCGGTTCGGGGGCATGGCTTTGGGGATGCTGCTCCCCATCCGCGGGGCGCGCCGAGTCGTCGCACTCCACGCACCCCCCAATGCAGGGACCGGTATCCTTAGTGGCCCGCCACCCCCAAAAACCTCCCTTGAAAAGGGAGGTGGCACGGCGAAGCCGTGGCGGAGGGTTTCTTCCTCCGTCTCTCTCCGCAGCCCCGGCAGGAGACGAGAAACCCCCAGTCACCGCCTTTGGCGGCGACAGCCCCCTTTTCAAGGGGGCTTGGACGGGGACCCACCGATTCCCGCCCCTTTGTAGGGGCGGGTCCCAGACCCGCCCGCTCTGTATCCCTCCCCAGGTCACTGCCGAGGTAAGGCGCTCCTCCGTCGGGCGCAGAGGGAAGTGACCACTGCCAGGGGGCGGCAGCAGGCGGGACAGAGTCCATTCGATTCCATGCGCCGAATGGAGCGGCCCCCGTCCTCAGGACACCATGAAAGGGGATTTTCAAGGACCTTGGTCCTTGAGCGCGTCTTTGGTTCCTTTCTGCGCGCGCAGAAAGGAACTCGCCCTCAGGCGAAACAACGGTACGGGCCGCAGGGCCGTGGAGCGCCCACAAAAGAAGAATTGCCCCCGCCCCACTGGCGGTGGGGACGGAGGCGTGAGACTTTGCGTTCGATCATCCCCGCTTTTGCCGGGCCTGGTACAGCAGGGACAGCCCGCAGCCCAGGAACAGGCCCAGGATGATGGGGATAGAGACCGCCGCTGCTGCGGCATATCCGGGGGCGAGCAGCCAGAGGAGGAGCGCGCTGCCGGCGGAGAGGGCGCCGCCCCGGTCCAGTGTGCATAAGAGCAGCCAGATCAGATACAGGAGGAAGGGGACAGACCGGACGATCAGCCGCCGGGAGATCAGGCACAGGAAGAACTCCGCCGCCGCAGCGCCCAGCAGGAAGCTCAGAAAGAGCCCGAGAAGGCCATCGCCCCAGAACATCTTATCACGCTCCCTTTGATGTCCGCAGACCCTTCACACCGGCGGCGCGGAGCCCTGGCGGGACCGCCGCAGTGCCGCCCCCGCCAGGACGCCCAGCAGGGCGGCGCACAGGGCCACGGCACACAGGTACAGGGCGGTGGCGTTGTACGCCAGAAATACCGCCGGCAGGGTGAGCAGGGCGCACACCGCGGGGTACAGGGGGCAGAAGCCCTGCCGCCGCCCCAGGGACAGCCCGGAGAAGAAGCCTCCCACCGGCAGCAGCAGCCAGGGGTAGAGCAGGGCCCGGAGCACCGGCACATCCGCCGCGTCGAAGAGGGCCAGCACCAGGGGCAGGAGCAGGCACAGCAGAGCGGCGAAGGGGAGATAGGGCAGGGTCTCCTTCCACCGCAGGGGGGAGGGGCCGGGGGAGAGACCCAGCTTTTCCCGGATGGCGGCCACCTCTGCGTACCAGCCCACCCAGCGGCCCAGCCAGATCAGCAGATAGACCGCCGCCAGCAGGACGAGGTACACCGCCATGGCCTGCCACGACCAGGCCCAGCCCAACAGGGTACAGGTGAGGGTGAGCAGCCCGGCGGTGACGGCGAAGTGGGCCAGGGAGCGCACCACCAGGGCCCTTCCGTCGTCGGCGAAGGGGAGGGTGGAGATCCCCAGGGCGGCCCCCAGGGCGAAGTACAGCACCAGCTGGATGACAAGGGCCAGGGGTGCGGAGCCCACCAGCCACACCAGCTCTGAGCTGACCAGCCGGAAGGGGGTGTGTCCCCCCATGGCGATGAGCCCGCCGGATACGATGTCGTTGAACAGCCCGCCCAGGGGAGTGAGCACCGCCAGCCCGATGATCCCCCCCGCGGCGCCCCGGGCGATCCACTGCCTTTTCTCTTCCGGATACACGGCCATCCCTCCTTTACAGTCCCAGGACCTGTTTGATCCGCTTCACATACCGCCGGGACACCCAGCACACCGCCGCCCCATCCTCTAAGGTCATCTTGATGGTCCCCGTGAGGGTGAGGTCCAAGGCGGTGACATGGTCGAGATTCACCAGCTCGGAGTGGGACACCCGGACAAAGCGGGTGCCGGAGAGCTCCTCCTCCAGCTCGTACAGCCGCTGGCGGACGGTGTAGATCTGCCCGTCCCGGGTCTGGCAGCGCACCCCCTTGTCCTCCCCGTAGAAGCGGAGGATCTCCCCGGGAGAGAGGAGCACCGCCCGCTCCCCCTGAAACACGGTGAGGGAGCGCTCCGCCCCCGCCTGGGCCAGCCGGCCCACCAGCCGACGCACCTGGTCGGTCATGGCCGGGGCGGTGACGGTGAGGCTGACCTCCCCGCACTGGGGGTCGATGCGTACCTCGATCTTCATGGCGCTCCCTCCTCTCTGCCTACACTATAATGGAACGGGGGCCGCCTGTCCAGTCATTTCGGACAGACGGCCCCCGTTTGGGGACAGACGGCGGCGCTCACTCCTCCTCCTGAAAGGAGAACAGCTCCTCCACGCTCACCCCGAACACCTTGGCCAGGTCCATGGCCAGCTTCAGCGAGGGATTGTACAGCCCCTTCTCCAGCCGGCCAATGGTCTCCCGCCGCACCCCCACCAGGGCGGCCAGCTCCGCCTGGTCCAGCCCCCGGGCCTGGCGGTGCTCCCGCAGCTTCGTCACCAGCTTCACGGGGCGAACCTCTCATAGCCCAGGAACAGCAGGTCCCTGGCCAGGCAGACGGCGGCAAACAGGGTCAGGATATCCCCCCGCCCCAGGGTGACGCTCCACCCCTCCCCGGCAAAGAGGAGGGCCGCCCCCAGGGCCAGGAAGAACAGGGTGAACAGGGCGGCGTCCGTCCGGTGCTCGTTCCGGGCGGAGCGCTCGTCCCCCCTCTCAGTGAACAGGCCCAGGCTGGTGGTAATCACCGCCGCCGCCGTCAGCACCAGCAGCGCCGCCGCCAGCACCCGCAGGGGGAGGGGCAGCAGCTCACGCACCGGGAACTGCCGGGCGCACAGACCCGCCGCCAGGATGACCGCCCAGCACAGGGCGCTGATCTGCCGGCTGCGGGTGAGGGAGAGGATCTTTCGGGTCTTCATGTGAGCACGCTCCTTCGTGTGATGTATTTATATCTTATGTGAGAAATATATCACATCCAAAGAGAGATGTCAAGGGAGATGTGAGAAAAATATCACATCAGTTTCGCCCGGCCGCCCATCCTGTGGGGCGCGAGGAGGTGAATCGGCCCAACGGGCCGAGATCGCGCCCGCAGGCGCATTTCGAGGCCAACCGCCGCACAGCGGCGGCTCTTGGGCCGAGATGAAACTGGCCTGGGCCACGACCCGGCGCGCCCACTCACTCAGGCGGTGGCATAGCTGCCCACCTCATAGGTCCAGCTGCCGTCCCCGGCCATCTGGGCGGTGCAGTCCACCAGGTAGGACGCCCCCAGGCCGGAGCGCCAGATTTCCCCGGTAAAGGTGTCCTCCGCGCTGCCCCGGAGGGAGAGGAACACCCCGTCCTCCCAGTAAAGCGCCTCCCCATCGATGTAGCCAGCCTCCACCAGCTCCTCCCAGGTGCCGGTGACCAGCTCCCCCTCCAGATGGCGGCAGGAGAAGAGGTAGCTCACTGCATCCTTCTCCGAGGGGGTCAGGTCGCGGACCTCCGACAGGTCCAGGCCGAGGCAGGAGATGTCCGCCGCCAGGGCGCCGTTGTCCGCCCACAGGTCCTCCAGTACCTGGAGATAGAGGCCGCAGCGGTCGTCGGTATCCCCGCTGTCCGCCGCCAGGGCGTCCACCATCCCCAGCTGGGCGGGATAGCTCTCCGCCACCATTCCGTTCCAGGTCACGGTGAGCAGCATGCCCGGGCACAGGTCGGAGACCTGGGCGGGCTGCCCGTCCACCGTCACCACGGTGTCCTCATCCGTCCCAAAGGTGAAAATGCCGGTGCCCCCATAGGGGCCGTCCTCCCCCTCCGCCAGCAGGCCATCCCCCACCAGGCGGCAGGTCATCACCGCCCCCTCCGGCGTCTCCAAAGCGCCGGGGATGCTGCCCACAGGGTCCGCCTCCGGCGGCGCCCCGCAGGCGGCCAGGGACAGAACCAGCGCACCCGCCAGGGCGCAGACGAGCAGATGCTTCATAGGGATCCCTCCTTGTTCTGATTTTTGATGGGGCGCCGCCCCTCTGTCTGATCAGACGGGCGGGGCGGAAAAAAGTTCCCCCACCCCGGGGAAATATGCCCGCCGCCCTTGACAAGCGCCCCTGAAGATGGTAAATAAAGATTATGCGGATGGACTAAACATATATTTAGGAGGCGGAGCCATGACACAGAGGGAGCGGCAGATCCTCCGGTGGATCCAGGAGGACCCCACCATCTCCCAGCAGGAGCTGGCGGAGAAGGCGGGGATCACCCGGTCCTCGGTGGGGGTGCACATCTCCAATCTCATGAAACAGGGGCACATCGCCGGACGGGGGTACATCGTCCGCACGGAGCCCTACGCCGTGGTGGTGGGAGGTGTGAATGTGGACATCGGCGGCCGCCCGTCGGGGGAGCTGGTATCCCGGGACTCCAACCCCGGACAGGTGCGCACCAGTCTGGGGGGCGTGGGGCGGAACATTGCCCACAACCTGACCCTTCTGGGGGTGGACACCCGGCTGCTCACCGCCTTTGGGGACGACCTGAACGCCCGGCGCATCGCCGCCAGCTGCGGCGAGCTGGGCATCGACATCTCCCAGTGCCTGACGGTGCCCGGCGGGGCCACCTCCACCTATCTCTTCGTCACCG
Source organism: uncultured Oscillospiraceae bacterium (assembly GCA_944386055.1). GTDB lineage: Bacteria > Bacillota > Clostridia > Oscillospirales > Oscillospiraceae > CALXCT01. The sequence goes on from CALWZP010000012.1 coordinate 66,410, forward strand.
ACCGGCGGGGAGATATGGCGGTGGCGGTGAACGACATGGCGATCTATGACCACATCACCCCCCAATTCCTGGCGGGGCGGGCCCGGCTGCTTCAGAACGCCCAGCTCATCGTGGTGGATACCAACATCCCCGCCCCGGCCATCGCTTGGCTGGCGGAGAACATTCGCCTGCCCATTTTCGCCGACCCGGTGTCCGCGGCCAAGGCGGAGAAGCTGCGCCCGGTGCTGGGGAAGCTCCACACTCTCAAGCCCAACCGGCTGGAGGCGGAGCTGCTCAGCGGGGTGGCCATCACCGACGAGAGGAGCCTCAACGCCGCGGCGGACGCCCTGCTGGAGACGGGGCTGAGGCGGGTGTTCCTCTCCCTGGGGGGAGACGGGATGCTGGCCGCCGACCACAGCGGACGGGTGCGGCTCCCCTGCTTGCCGGGGGAGATGGTGAACACCACCGGCTGCGGCGACGCTGCCATGGCCGCCATCGCCTGGGCCTATCTCCAGGGCACCGACCTGAAGGGCACCGCCCTGGCCGCCCTGGCCGCCGGCGCCGTGGCCATGGAGAGCGCCGAGACCATCAACCCCGCCATGAGCGCGGAGAAGCTGCAGGAGCGCATGGGGCGGTGAGAAGTAGCGGCGGCGCTCTCCGCGAGGGAACCGAGCCGCGCGGCAGCGCGTGCAGGGTCCTGGCGGAGCCAGGACCCTGCGCTGCGGCGGGATTTACTTCCGCCGCGGCAAAGAAAAAAAGGGACCCCATGGGATGTGAGCATCCCATGGGCCGAGCGCCGAGACCATCAATCCCGCCATGAGCGCGGAGAAGCTGCAGGAGCGTATGGGACGGGGGGCGTAGTTT
>CALWZP010000013.1 GCA_944386055.1 uncultured Oscillospiraceae bacterium
ACACTCTATTGCGGAAGCACCAGCCTTGTTTCATTTCTCGTTGGTGCCTTTCGCGGAAAGGCATGGTCATATATGAGCAGTTCCATCTACAAACATATGTACCACATTCTCTTCCACGCGGTCACGGACAGCCTGGAGCACCTGGACCGACAGAACTTCGGCCTGGCTGTAGAGCGCCTGCGCAAGGCCCAGCAGGACGCGGAGGATTTTTATCTCCGTCAGGATGACAAGCGCCTCCCCAGGCGGCGGGCGGCCCAGGCGAAGGCCGCCGCCGCTCCGGACGGCTCCGAGGCGGGTCCTTCTTCTGCGGGTGCTCCGCTGTCCTGAGGCCTGTACTATAGCAGAAAGGAGCCAAAGACGCGCTTAAGAACCCACGGTTCTCAAGAATCTCCTGTCATGGTGACTTGAAGGCGGGATATAGAATGCGGGCGGGTCTGGGGCCCGCCCCTACAAAGGGGCCGGGCCCCCTCCAAGCCCCCTTGAAAAGGGGGCTGTCGCCGCCAAAGGCGGTGACTGGGGGTTTCTCGTCTCCTGCCGGAGCCATGGAGGGGGACAGGCGCACAGAAACCCTCCGTCACGGCTTCGCCGTGCCACCTCCCTTTTCAAGGGAGGTTTTTAGGGGAATGGCGGGCCGAGTCGTGATGCCCCAAGGATGGGGAGAAAGACGCTCCCGCCGGACCTCTTGACAATCTCGTCCGCCGGTGATATAGTTCTCCTGTCAAAACGGCTTTGACGGAGAAGAGCCCGCGCAGCGGCGGACAGAGAGGGACGCACACGGTGGAAGCGCCCCACGGCACGCGGCGGACGGTACCGCTCCTGAGCCGCCCGGGACGACCGGGACGGGCCCCTCCCGTTACAGGGGGACACAAAGCGGTCAGATGGGGCGTCGTGCCTCACTTCTGGCAAGCAGGGTGGAACCGTGGAGCGTAATGCAGGCGCCTCACCCCTGACACACTCAGGGGCGAGGCGTTTTGTTTTGCCCCGTACCAATTTTGTAGGGGCGCGCTTTGCGCGCCCGCGGGCGGCCAAAGGCCGCCCCTACGGACGCCAAGGAGGTATATGAGATGTCCGAAGAAGTGAAAAACGAGTTTAGCTTTGAGAACCCGGAGTACCGCCACACCTACTGGCACACCTGTTCCCATGTGCTGGCCCAGGCCATGAAGCGGCTCCACCCGGAGGTAAAGCTGGCCATCGGCCCCGCCATCGAGAATGGGTTCTACTATGACTTCGACACCCCCGAGCCCTTCTCCGAGACCCAGCTGAGCGAGCTGGAGGCGGAGATGCGCAAGATCTGCAAGGAGAAGCTGAAGCTGGAGCGGTTCGAGCTGCCCCGGGAGGAGGCCCTGAAATTCATGGAGGAGAAGGGGGAGCCCTATAAGGTGGAGCTCATCCACGACCTTCCGGAGGACGCCCACATCTCCTTCTACAAGCAGGGGGAGTTCACCGACCTGTGCGCCGGCCCCCACCTGGACTCCACCGGGCGCATCAAGGGCAACGCCATCAAGCTCACCGCCTGCAACGCCGCCTACTGGCGGGGGGACTCCAACCGGCAGACCCTCCAGCGTATCTACGGCATCGCCTTCCCCAAGAAGGAGGAGCTGGACGAGTACCTGGCCAAGATCGAGGAGGCCAAGCGCCGGGACCACCGGAAGCTGGGCAAGGAGCTGGGATTGTTCATGCTCCGGGACGAGGGCCCCGGCTTCCCCTTCTTCCTGCCCAAGGGCATGACCCTGAAGAACACCCTGCTGGACTACTGGCGGCAGGTCCACAAGAAGTACGGCTATGTGGAGATCTCCACCCCCATCATCCTCAACCGCTCCCTGTGGGAGCGCTCCGGCCACTGGGACCACTACAAGCAGAACATGTACACCACCGTCATCGACGAAGAGGATTACGCCATCAAGCCCATGAACTGCCCCGGCGGCATGCTGGTCTACGCCAGTGAGCCCCACTCCTACCGGGAGCTGCCCCTGCGGGTGGGGGAGATCGGCCTGGTCCACCGGCATGAGCTGTCCGGCGCCCTCCACGGCCTGTTCCGGGTTCGCTGCTTCAACCAGGACGACGCCCACATCTTCATGACTCCCGACCAGCTGAAGGATGTGATCCAGGAGACGGTGCGCCTGTTCGACGAGGTGTACTCCACCTTCGGCCTGAGCTACGCCATCGAGCTGTCCACCATGCCCGAGGATCACATCGGCACCGTGGAGCAGTGGGAGCACAATCAGGACATCCTGAAGAACGCCATCACCGACATGGGCAAGGAGTTCACCGTCAACGAGGGGGACGGCGCTTTCTACGGACCCAAGCTGGACTTCCACCTGGCCGACTCCCTGGGCCGCACCTGGCAGTGCGGCACCATCCAGCTGGACAGCCAGCTGCCCGAACGGTTCGAGCTGGAGTACACCGGCGAGGACGGCGAGAAGCACCGCCCCGTCATGATCCACCGGGTGGTGCTGGGGTCCATCGAGCGGTTCATCGGCGTCATCACCGAGCACTTTGCCGGGGCCTTCCCCGCCTGGCTCTCCCCGGTGCAGGTGAAGGTGCTCCCCGTCACCGACCGGGCCGCCGAGTACGCCGACAGCGTGGCCAAGCAGCTGGACGGCATGGGCTTCCGGGTGGAGGTGGACCACCGCAGCGAGAAGATCGGCAAGAAGATCCGGGAGGCCACCCTGGAGAAAGTCCCCTACATGCTGGTGGTGGGCGACCGGGACATGGAGAACGGCACCGTCTCTCCCCGTCACCGCACCGGCGAGGACCTGGGCGGCATGAGCCTGGAGCAGTTCGCCGCCCTGCTCCGGGACGAAGTGGACAGCAAGGCCATCAAGTGAACTCCCTTTCCAGGCATCCCGGAAAAATCACAGCGGTCCGCGCTCCATGCGCGGGCCCGCTGTCCGTTTCCCGGCATCTCCGGAAAATGTTCACGATGATTTCAAATTTTCTTCTCAGTTTGGTCAACACTTTTCCCTTTGCCTCTGGTATGATGACCATGCTGGCGCGAGACAGCAAGTTTTCATCTCCTTTCTACTCCCTTTCTTTCTATTTCCAAACAAGTCGCGGCGGCACCGGGATCAGGCGGTGCCGCCCGCAGGCAGAGCGGGGCCCCCGGCATTACCGGGGGCCCCGCTCTGCCTGTCGGCTGCCGTCCCGCCTTGGCCTTCAGCAGCACTTCCCGCCCTGCCTCATGCCGCTCCAGGCGGTCCGGCAGGTGCGGCGGGCATGCTTCCGCCGGAATCAGGGGTTCACAATTATTTCAAAATTTCTTCTCAATTTAGTCAACACTTTCTCCCCTGTCTCTGGTACTATAACCTTGCTGGAGCGATACAGCAAGTTTTCATCTCCTTTCTATTTCCCTTTCTCTACTCTCAAGCGAACAGTGGCGGTGCTGGGATCAGACGGCACCGTAACGCAGAAGGCCCGCGGCGTATGCCGCGGGCCTTCTGTGCTGTGCGCCGTTCACTCCTTGGCCGCCGCCTGCTCTGCCTTTACCCGGTCCCGCCAGGCCCGGGTCTCCTCCGGGGTATGGGTGGGATGGGCCTCCATCCGGCGGCTCCAGTCCTCCAGCCAGGCCTTCAGCTCCGCCAGGCCCTGGGCGCTGAGGGGGAACTCTCTCCGGTCGTCCACCTGGGACAGCTCCCGGCAGAAGGGGCCGCACCACACCTCCACCGGCAGGCGCTCCTCCTGGGCGGGGAGGACGGAAAAGCACAGCAGGCCGCTGCTCCCTTTCCAGCCATTCCCGTTCTGAAAAAACAGCAAAGTGGGCAGGCGGATCTCGTGGTCCATCTCTCTCATCCTTTCAACAGCTCCCGCCGCTCGCGCCAGTCGGGAAGGTATTGCTCCACCAGGCGGTAAAACGCCCGGCTGTGGTTTTTCACGGTGATGTGGGCCAGCTCGTGGACCACCACATAGTCCACCGCCTCGGGGGGATAGGCCATCAGCCGCCAGGAGAAGCACAGGCTGTTCTTCCCGCTGCAGCTGCCGAAGCGGCTTTTGGCGGAGGTGATCTTCACCCCCGTGGGGCGCACCCCCATCCGGGCGGCGAAGTGCTCCACCCGGCCGGGAATCACCCGGCGGGCCAGCTCCCGCAGACGCGTCTCCTCCTCTGGGCCGGGCTCCGGATGCTCCTCCAGCCACGCCCGGCGGCGGCGCAGCTTGTCCTCCAGCCAGTCCCTGTGGTCCGCCACCATGGCGCGCACCCGGCGCTCCGGCGTGCCCAGGGGGGCGCGCACCACCACCTCTCCCGTCCGGGTTACCTCCAGGGACAGGGTGCTCCGGCGGGAGTAGACCACACGATAGTCCTCCAAGCGAGTGTTTCCCCCTTTTCACGCAGCGCGGGGCGCGCGGCGAGCGCCGCGCGCCCCGCAGACGGGACACCGGAGCGGGCGTTATTCCTCCCCGCCGGCGCCGCTCTGCTCCAGCAGGCGCACCCGGATCTCCAGCACCCGGCGGTGGTCCACCCGGGTCACCGTGACATCCAGGTTCTCATACACGAAATGGTCCCCCTCCCGGGGGATGCGGTCAATCTGCTCCATGACCCAGCCGCTGACGGTGGTGGAGTCGCACTCCCCGGTGATGGCGAACAGGTCGTACATATCGCTGAGGCTGGCGTTGCAGGCGATGAGATAGCTGCCGTCCTCCTGGCGGGAGAATTCCTCGATCACCTCGTCGTGTTCGTCCCAGATCTCCCCCACCAGCTCCTCTAAAATATCCTCCAGCGTCACGATGCCCTCGGTTCCGCCGTACTCGTCCACCACCACCGCCAGGTGGTTTTTGGTGCGCTGCAGGGTACGCAGCAGGCTGGAGATCTTGGTGGAGCCGGTGGTATAGATCACCGGGGCGACCATGGAGGCGATGTCGGTGATGCCCCGGCTGCGGGCGGAATAGTAGTCCTTTTCATGGATGATGCCGATGATGTTGTCGATGGTGTCCCGGTAGATGGGCAGGCGGGAGTAGCCGCTGGCGGCAAACAGGGAGCCCAGCTGCGCCATGGTGGCGTCCTCGGGGGCCGCCTCGATGTCCACGCGGGGGGTGAGGATCTCCTCCACCTCCAGATCGTTGAACTCGATGGCGGCGCGGATCAGCTGACTCTCGTGCTCGTCCAGCTCTCCCTCCCGCTCCGCCTCGCTGACCATGGTCATCAGCTCCTCGTCGGTGATGCCCTCCTCCTGGGGCCGGCCGATGAAGTGATTCAGCAGCCGCTTCCACAGGGAGAACAGGGCGTTCAGCGGGCGCAGGATGACCAGCAGCACCTTTACCGCAGGGGCCGCCGCCATGGTCACCCGCTCGGCAGAGTCCTTGGCCAGAGACTTGGGGCTGATCTCCCCAAACACAAGAATCACCACGGTGAGCACCACGGTGGAGATGGCCGCCCCATAGACGGGGAACAGCCGGGTAAACAGCACCGCGCCAATGGTGGTGGCGGTGATGTTCACAATGTTGTTGCCGATGAGGATGGTGGAGAGCAGCCGGTCGTAATCGTCGCTCAGCTTCAGGGCCCTGGCGGCCCGGCGGTCTCCCTCCTCCGCCTTGGCTTTCAGTCGGATCTTGTTCACCGAGGAAAAGGCGGTCTCGGTGGCGGAGAAAAACGCCGACAAGGCCACCAGACAGACGATGGCGACGATCATGATAATACTGGCACTGTCCATGGGGGACCAATCAACTCAGCTTTCTATTTTGGATTTTGGGCTGCACGCGCCCGTTGTACTGCCCTGCAGGCAGAGCTTTTGCCCATATTATAACATCAATCCAGCACCATTGCAACATGGGCCTGGAACAGCCAGACAGCCCCGGCCTTGCGGCCGGGGCTGTCTGGCTGTGTTTCTGTTTGCAAAAGGGAGGAGAGAGGTATTGGAATCATCGTTTGGAATATTGCTTCCTGATGACGAGTATACCTTACCGCATAATTGCGGCAAATCCATGACCTCAAAATGAACTTTTTGTAAACTCCCGTCGGGAATATCCCTTGACGGCATTCCCACACCGTGGGATAATGGCGAAAGGCGCCGACGCGCCGTTCTGCTGTAAGAAGGAGGGGCTGACCATGATCGACTTTTTCCTGCGCCGCTGGGTCAGCGACCATCAGAATACCCAGGACCCCGCTGTCCGGCAGCGGTACGGCACCCTGTCCGGCGTGGTGGGGATCGTGCTCAATCTGCTGCTGTTCGCCGGGAAGTTCCTGGCGGGGGCGCTCACCGCCTCCATCGCCGTCATCGCCGACGCATTCAACAACCTGTCTGACGCCGGATCGTCCATCGTCACCCTGGTGGGCTTCCGCCTGGCGGGGCAAAAGGCGGACGAGGACCATCCCTTCGGCCACGGGCGGATGGAGTACCTGTCCGGGCTGCTGATCTCCCTGGTGATCCTGCTGGTGGGCCTTGAGCTGGGCAAGTCCTCGGTGGAGAAGATCCTCCACCCGGAGGAGGTCACCTTCTCCTGGCTGTCGGTGGGCATCCTGGCCGCCGCCATCCTGGTAAAGCTGTGGCTGTTCTGGTTCAACCGGGCGCTGAGCCGCCGCATCGGCTCCACCGCCATGGCGGCCACCGCCACCGACTCCCTGTCTGACGCCGCTGCCACCGCGGTGGTGCTGATCTGCACCTTCATCGACCACTACCTCCATGTAAACATCGACGGGGTGGCCGGCCTGGTGGTGGCGGTATTCATCCTCCGGGCGGGCTGGGGCGCCGCCAAGGACACCCTGGACCCCCTGCTGGGCCAGTCTCCCGACCCCGCCCTGGTCTCCGCCATTCAGAAGGACATCTTGGCCCACCCCGAGATCATCGGCATCCACGACATGATCGTCCACGACTACGGCCCCGGCCGGGCCATCATGTCCCTCCACGCCGAGGTGCCCGCCGACTGCGACATCATGGCCGCCCACGACACCATCGACGCCGTGGAGCAGGAGATCAAGAACAAATACCACATCCTCACCGTCATCCACATGGACCCCATCTCCCTGGACGAGAGCACGGTGCAGCTGCGCCAGCAGATCGCCGCCCTGGTGCGGGAGATCGACCCGGAGCTGTCCATCCACGACTTCCGCATCACCGCCGGGCCTAAGCGCACCAATCTGATCTTCGATGTGGTGGCCCCCTATCGCTGCCCTTTGTCGGACAGCGAGCTGCGCGCCGCCATCGACCGGAAGGCCAAGGAGCTCTCCCCCACCTACTTCACCGTGGTGGAGATCGACCACGCCTATACCGCCCGGGAGAGCGGCGGACGCTGAGACAGTTTACAAAATGTTCACCCACGAAGCATCGGATCAGGTATAATAAGCTTGTTCCATTATTTTTTCTAAGGTGGTGTTTTCCATGCCGCACAAGGTTCTGATCGTGGAGGATGACAGCAACATTGCCGAGCTGCTCCATCTCTACCTGGAAAAAGAGGGATTCGAGACCGCCGTGGCCAACGATGGGGGAAAGGGTGTGGAGCTGTTCCACTCCTTCCAGCCCGACCTGGTCCTGCTGGACATCATGCTGCCTGTGATGGACGGCTGGGCGGTGTGCCGCAAAATCCGGGAGACCAGCAAGGTCCCCATCATCATGCTCACTGCCAAGGGGGAGACCACCGACCGGGTGGAGGGCCTGGAGATGGGGGCGGACGACTATATCGTCAAGCCCTTCGAGATGAAAGAGGTGCTGGCCCGCATCCACGCGGTGCTCCGCCGCACCTCTCCCGACGGGGACGGCTCCGCGGAGAAGAAACTCACCTTCGACAAGCTGGTGATCAACCTGGACTCCTACGAGCTGCTGGTGGACGGCAAGCGGGTGGACACCCCGCCCAAGGAATTGGAGCTGCTGTACCACCTGGCCTCCTCCCCCAACCGGGTGTTCACCCGCAACCAGCTGCTGGACGAGGTGTGGGGATTCGACTACTTTGGGGACTCCCGCACCGTGGATGTGCACATCAAGCGCCTGCGTGAGAAGCTGGAGGGCGTCAGCGACCAATGGAACCTGAAAACTGTGTGGGGCGTGGGCTATAAGTTCGAGGTCAATGCCCCCGGTTCTTGACCCGAGCTGACGCCCTCCCTCCGCCCGTTTGGGCGGGCGGCCGGCGGAATTCACTTCCGGCGGCCAAGACATCAGATCCCAAAGGGGTCCCCGGAAAAGCGGGCTTTTCCGGGGATGTCAGCGACCGGTGGAATTTGAAGACCGTGTGGGGCGTGGGCTATCAGTTCGAAGTCAATGCCCCCAACACCTGACCCAGGCAGTTCCCGGCCTTCAGGGGCCTGTCTCTCCGTGAAAGGAGGCACACCGCCTTGCGTTCCGTCTATCAGCGGCAATTTATCCTTATGGCCAGCGTGGTGCTGCTCTCCTTCGCCCTGCTTGGCTGCGCCTTCATCGCCCTGTCCTACCGCTATACCGTGGCAGAGCGCCAGGATACCCTGGCCACCAACGCGGAGTATATCTCCTCCTATACCGGCGCCATGCGGCAGCTGGACCCCTCGGTGCTCTCCTCCTCCACCTTTCAGCGAAACATTGCCGCGCTTGCCAGCGTGGCCAATCTCTCCATCATTCTGGCGGAGACCGACGGCACCATGATCTACGGCTTTGACGGCACAACCAACACCTTTCTGGAGGGCGGTGCCCAGCTGCCCTCCTCCTTCGTCAGCGCGGTGACCAGCGGCCGTGCCTACTCGGGCACCTTCACCATCCCCGGCCTGTACGACGAGAACCGGTATGGAGTGGGCTATCCCATCTCCTGGGTGGAAAACGGGCAGGCGGGCATCGGCGGCATCGTACTGGTGTCATCGGATATCAGCATCCTCACCCAGATGTGGCGGGTGCTGGCCCAGATCTTCTTCTTCACCGCCGTGGTGGTGTTCATCATCGCCTTCATCGCCAGCTCCATCACCTCTGCCCGGCAGGCCAAGCCTCTGCATGAGATGGCCCAGGCGGTGCATAAGTTTGGGCATGGGGAATTCGAGACCCGGCTCACCGGCTATGAGGGGCGAAAGGACGAGATCGGCGAGCTGGCCTCCGCCTTCAACAGCATGGCGGATTCCCTCTCCAAATCGGAGGCCAGGCGCAGCGAGTTCGTGGCCAATGTCTCCCACGAGCTGAAGACCCCCATGACCACCATCGCCGGCTTTGCCGACGGTATTCTGGACGGCACCATCCCCCCGGAACGGGAGCGGGAGTGCCTGCAGATCATCTCCAACGAGACCAGGCGGCTGTCCCGGCTGGTGCGGCGGATGCTGGACCTGTCCCGGCTGGAGGCCGCCGACCGGGCCGGCGCCCAGGAGCAGTTCAATGTCACCGAGGTGATGCTGCGGGTACTGGTGAGCCTGGAGTCCAAAATCAACTCCCGTCAGCTGGATGTGGATACCGACCTGCCGGACAACCCCGTCCTGGTGTGGGGAGATCCGGACAGCATCACCCAGGTGTGCTATAACCTGCTGGACAACGCCATCAAGTTCTCCACCCCGGGCTCCGCCCTGGGCATCTCGGTCACCACCGGGGGCGGCAAGGCCCATGTGTCGGTGCGCAACCATGGGGAGACCATCCCGGAGGGGGAGCTGTCCATGCTCTTTGACCGGTTCCACAAGACCGACCGCTCCCGCAGCATCGACCGGGACGGGGTGGGTCTGGGCCTGTATATCGTCAAGTCCATCCTGGACCTGCACAAGGAGGACATCACCGTCACCAGCAAGGATGGGGTGACGGAGTTCACCTTCACTTTGACCCTGGCCTGAGGAGGGAGTGCCGTTGCGAAGCTATTACCGCCCCTATCCCCGGCCTGCGGCCGTTCCGGCAGCCTCTGGCCATACGCCCCGGCGGTCCCGTACCGCCGCAGTGGTCTTCTCGGTCACCCTGGTCCTGATCGTGGCCCTGGCCGTGGTGCTGGCCATTCTCACCCGTCCCGCCCTTCTGCCGGAGGGAACGGGCGGCATCACGCTGCCCCCGGCCGGCCAGTCCGGCGGCAGCGGCGAGGCCCCGTCCATCCCCCTCGCGGACACGACGGATGGCTTTTCCCTCCCCCTGGTCTCTGCGGAGGAGCGGGAGGTCCTCTCCTTTCAGGACAACTACCAAAAGAACATCGACTCCATTGTGGGCATCTATGTCTTCGGACAGGGCTTCAGCGGCTTTGGCACCGGGGTGATCCTCACGGAGGACGGCTATGTGGTCACCAACGCCCATGTGGTGGAGGACGCCGCAGAGGTGATGGTGATCCTCTATGACGGTGCCGTTCTGGAGTGCACTTTGGCGGGCTTTGACCCGCTCAGTGACCTTGCCGTGCTGAAGGTGGAAGCGGAGCAGCCCCTCCACCCCGCGGAGTTCGGAAGTTCAGATGAGCTGCAGGTGGGCGACACCGCCCTGGCACTGGGCAACCCTCTGGGCAGCGAACTGTGGGGCACCATGACGGATGGCATCATCTCCGCCATCAACCGGAATGTGGAGATGGACGACGGCACCACCATGACCCTGATCCAGACCACCGCGGCCCTGAATTCGGGCAACTCGGGGGGCGCGCTGCTCAACGACCGGGGGCAGGTGGTGGGCATCACCAACATGAAGATCATGGCGGACGACAACACCATCGAAGGGCTGGGCTTCGCCATCCCTTCCACCCTGGTGAAGCAGGCTGTGGACGCCATGATCACCACCGGCACCTTCACAGGCGCCCCCTCCCTCGGGATCACCGCTTCGGCTCTGTACGACCCGGAGGGGGTGCTGATCCGGTCGGTAAATCCCGCCTCTGACGCCGCGGAGCAGGGGGTGCGGGCGGGAGACCGGATCGTCGCCGTCAACGGTACTCCGGTCCACTCGGTGGATGAGGTCAACGCCCTGAAGGCTGGCATGGCCGTGGGGGAGGTCCTCACCCTCACCGTAGTGCGGGGGGAGGAGGAGCTCACCTTCCAGGTAACGCTGGTGGGCGCCTATACTTTGAATTGAATTCCCACGAGGTCCCGGCCGGTGGCCGGGGCCTCGGCTTTTCTTCCGCCCATGCCAAAATTTAATCTGATTTTCATCATTTCCCGCTTGACCTTCCCCCCGGGGGAAGGTGTAAAAATAGAAAGGTTTAACTTTTTATGAACTTCTTTCTCCTCCCCTTGACATATGACACCCTGTCAGGTATGCTGAATGACAGTTTGTCATATTCATTTCTGGGAGGTCCGGCCAATGCCTACCGACACCTTTTTCCGCCTCCCCCAGGAAAAGCGGGCCAAGCTGCTGGACGCCGCTTTGGAGGAGTTTTCCCGGGTACCCTTCGCTCAGGTCTCCATCAACAAGATCATTCAGGGCGCCGGGATCCCCAGAGGCAGCTTCTACATGTACTTTGCCGACAAGGAGGACCTGTTCCGCCACCTGCTGGGCACCTACCGCCAGCGGTTGTGCCAGCTGGCCTGTCAGGCGCTGGATGACTGCGGCGGGGATCTGTTCGCCGCCTTTGTCCAGATCTACGGCCACATGGAACAGGCGGCCGCAGAGAAGAGGTCCTGTGCCGAGGACAGTACCCGCCTGTTGGCCATGTTCCGGCTGAACGCGCCCCTTTCCCCCAATCTGTTGTTCCAGGCCATCCAGCCGGAAGAGCTGCTCACCCAACTGATCCCTCACATGGACCTGCGTCTGCTGTCCCTAACGGCGGACTCCGACCTGTCAGATGTCCTTCACATCCTGACGGGCATCACGGTATCCTCGCTGGCGGCGGGTGCCGCCAGCGACGCCGGGCCGGAACCGGCCCGGCAGCACTATCTGCACACAGTCCAACTTCTGAAACGGGGCATGGCCGCCCCACAGCCCATATCTCACTGACCCGGAGGAACCAATATGAAAGCCATCAAAAACCTGCTTGCCAAGCTCACCCCCAAAACCGCCAAGGGCAGAAAACGGCGCAACATCATCGTCGTCATCCTGATCGTCCTGGTACTTCTGTTCCTGTTCATCGTCCGGCCCATCCTCTCCGCGGGGCAGCAGCTGACCAACGCGCTGTACACCATTGCCGCCGTAGAGCGCCGGGACCTCACTGTCACGGTGAACGGCACGGCCACTGTGGAGCCCGCCGACTCCTACCGGGTCACTTCCCTGGTGCGGGGGGAGATCGTGGACGCCCCCTTTGAGGAGGGGGACACCGTGGAGGAGGGGGACCTGCTCTTCTCCTTTGACTCCAGCGATGTCCAGAACACCATCCAGCGGGCCCAGCTCAGCGTGGACCGGGCTCAAATGACCTATGACGACGCGCTGGACACCGTGGAGATCACCGCCAACGGTGACGGCGTGATCCAGACCCTGTATGTGGACGAGGGGGACAGCGTCACCGCCGGCACCGTCATCGCCGACATCGTGGATCGGGACACCGTCACCCTGAAGGTCCCCTTCCACTCCCAGGCCGCCCAGCAGTTCTATGTGGGCCAGGCCGCCACACTGACGGTGGACGGCTTCGCCGACCGGCTCAGCGGCACCGTCACCGAGATCTCCGGCGCGGATACGGTGGCCACCGGCGGCGCACTGGTGCGCATGGTGACGATCGAGGCCAGCAACCCCGGCGCCATCACCTCCTCCAGCACCGGCACCGCCACGGTAGGGGATTACTCCTGCACCCAGTCGGGCTCCTATACATACCGCACGGAGAAGAGCGTGGCCGCCGCCAACAGCGGCGATGTGGTCTCCCTGTCCGTCCGGGAGGGCGACCGGGTATCCGACGGCCAGCTGCTGTGCACCCTGGAGTCCTCCACCAGCGTGGATTCCGCCCGGCTGTCTCTGGAGGACGCCCAGCTGTCCCTTCAGTCCGCCATCGACTCCCTGGATGACTATACCATTACCTCCCCCATCTCGGGCACCGTCATTGAGAAGAATTACAAGGCGGGGGATACTCTGGATACCAACAACGCCTCTGCCGAATATCTGGCGGTGATCTACGACATGTCCTACCTGCAGTTTGAGATGCAGGTGGACGAGGTGAACATCGGCCGCATCCAGGTGGGCCAGACGGTCACCATCACCGCCGAGGCCCTGCCGGGACAGACCTTCACCGGCACAGTAAGCAAGGTGAACATCAACGGCACCACCTCCGGCGGCGTCACCAGCTATCCCGTCACGGTGGTCATCGACGACCCGGGCGATCTGCTGCCCGGCATGAATGTCACCGCCGATATTCTGGTACAGCAGGTGGATAACGCCCTGGTGGTCCCGGTGGGCGCTGTGGCCCGGGGCAACTATGTCCTCATCCCCGGGGAGGGCGCCATCGGCAAGGACGGCTCCATCGATCCCTCCAGACTGGAGCAGGTATCGGTCACCCTGGGTGAGAACGACGACAGTTATATTGAGATCACCGGCGGCGAACTGCAGGAGGGCGACACCATCGTCATCGAGCAGACCTACTCCTCCATCTGGGACATGATGGGCATGTCCGCCACAGTGGGGTGAGCCTATGAGCCATCTCATCGAACTGACTGACATCTACAAGATCTATCACATGGGGGACACCGATGTCCACGCCCTGGACGGAATCAGCATCCACATCGACCAGGGGGAGTTTGTGGCCATCGTGGGACAGTCCGGCTCGGGCAAATCCACCTGTATGAACATCATCGGCTGCCTGGATGTGCCCACCAGCGGCACCTATTTCCTGGGCGGGGTGGATGTGTCCACCATGGAGGACGACCAGCAGGCGGAGATCCGCAACAAGATGCTGGGCTTCATCTTCCAGCAGTACAACCTCATCCCCAAGCTCACTGTGCTGGAAAATGTGGAGCTGCCCCTGCTGTACAGCGGCGCTGACTCCACCGACCGCCGGCAGGCGGCCATGAAGGCGCTGGAGCGGGTGGGACTGGCCGACAAGTGCAAGAACCTGCCCAGCCAGCTCTCCGGAGGCCAGCAGCAGCGGGTGTCCATCGCCCGGGCCCTGGCGGGCAATCCGTCGGTGATCCTGGCGGACGAGCCCACCGGTGCTTTGGACTCCCGCACCGGGCGGGAGGTCCTGGCCTTTCTCCAGGAGCTGAACCGGGAGGGAAACACCATCGTACTCATTACCCACGACAACTCCATCGCCGTCAAGGCACAGCGGATCATCCGGCTGTCCGACGGCAAGGTCATCTATGACGGCCCCGCGGACGACCCCCGCGCGGTGGTCCAGCCCCACGAGCCGGGAGAGGAGGACCCCGCATGAGCTTTACCCAATCCTTCCGCCTGGCGCTGAAGTCCCTGCTCACCAGCAAGATGCGCTCCCTGCTCACCATGCTGGGCATCATCATCGGCGTGGCCTCCGTCATCCTCATCATCTCCCTGGGGGACGGCATGAACAACATGATCAACAGCGAGTTTGAGAAGATGGGGGCCAACCTGCTCCAGGTGGAGGTCATGTCCCCCAACAGCTCCCGCACCGTCACCGACGACGAGATGTATCAGCTGGCCCAGGAGAATCCCGGCACCATCGCCGCCGTCAGTCCCAGTGTCACCGTGCGCGCCACCGTCAAGGCGGGGGGCGACACACTGAACGCCTCGGTCTCAGGAGTGGGAGAGGCGCTGCCCTCTATCCAGTCGGTGGAGCTCACCTCCGGCCGCTTCCTCTACTATGTGGATGTGGAGCGGATGCAGAATGTCTGCGTCATCGGCGCCTGGATCGACCAGGAGGCCTTCAACGGCGCGGGCCTGGGACAGTCCCTGCGCATCAACGGTTATGAGTACACCGTCATCGGGATCATTGAAGCCTCTGATCCGGAGGGGGGACCCACCAGCTACAGCGACAACCAGGTCTACATCCCCTACACCAACGCCACCCGGCTCAACGGAAACGCCACCATCTCCTCCTATCTCTTCTCCGCCACCTCTGATCAGGCCAACAACGCGGCCAAGGCCGCCATCGAGAGCCGGCTGGAGCAGCTGCTGGGCAGCGACGACTATTACATGGTGGTCTCCATGAGCGAGATGATGTCCGTCATGGGGGACATCACGGGCACCGTCATGACGGTGCTGGTGGCCATTGCGGGCATCTCCCTGCTGGTGGGCGGCATCGGCATCATGAACATCATGCTGGTCTCGGTCACCGAGCGCACCCGGGAGATCGGCATCCGCAAGTCCCTGGGCGCCAAGCGCCGGGACATCCGCCGGCAGTTTATCATCGAGGCGGGCACCACCTCCGCCGTGGGCGGCGTCATCGGCATCGTGCTGGGGGTCTCCCTGGCCCAGGCGGTGGGCCCCCTCGTGGGCATCGAGGCGGCGGCCTCCACCGTGGCCATCGTGGTAGCCTTCGGCGTCTCGGTGGGCGTGGGTGTCATCTTCGGCTATCTCCCCGCCAACAACGCCGCCAAGCTCAACCCCATCGACGCACTGCGCTATGACTGATCTCTCTTCTCTCCGCCCGTCGGGGCGGCTCTCAAACCCGTTTGCAAAGGAGTATCTGCAATGAAAAAACGACTGCTTTCCGGACTTCTCGCCGCGGCTCTGGTCATCTCCATGCTCCCCTCCGCCGTCCTGGCCATTGACACCAATGACGAGAAGGCCACTGTCCTGGCCGCCCTGGACATCATGGCGGGGGACGAGAACGGCGACCTGAACCTGGGTCAGAGCGTCACCCGGGCGGAGTTCTCAACCATGGCGGTGCGGGCCCACACCACCGGGCGGTATACTTCCGCCTCCACGGGGGTCTCTCCCTATTATGATGTGCCCGCCAGCCACTGGGCCTCGGGCTATGTGGCCACCGCCACCCAGCTGGGCCTGGTCACCGGGTATCTGGACGGGCTGTTCCGCCCCGACCAGACCATCACCCTGGAGGAGGGAGTCTCCATCGTGCTGCAGCTGCTGGGCTACTCTGCCTCTGACTTCCCCGGCGGCTGGCCCGCCAGCCAGATGACCGCCTATCACACCCTGGGACTGGACGAGGGGATGACCGCCGCCCAGGGGCAGCCCCTCACCCGCCGGGACACCCAGCAGCTGTTCTATAATCTGCTGACCACCCGGGACAGCAGCGGCAGCTATTACCTCAACACCCTGGAGCCGGCGCTGCAGGCGGTGGACTCCAATGGGCGCATCAACGCCCTGGCCCTCATCAACGACGCCATGGAGGGCCCCATCGTGGCCACCGCTCAGTGGCAGAGCCAGCTGCCCTTCACCCTCAATTCCAACAGCACCGTCTACCGCAACGGCACTCAGGTCAGCGCCAGCGCCGTGCAGGCCCAGGATGTGCTGTACTACTCCGACTCCCTGCGGGCGGTGTGGGCCTATTCTGACAAGGTCACCGGCACCTATTCCGCCGCCTCGCCCTCTCTGTCCGCTCCCACCTCGGTGACGGTGGCGGGGCGCACCTATACCATCGGCAGCACCGCCGCTCAGCTGGCCCTGTCCGATGTGGGCGGCGCCCGTCTGGGCAGCACGGTCACCCTGCTGCTGGGCCGGGACGGCGCGGTGGCTGCGGTGGCCGGTTCCGGGACCTCCGCCGGCTCCTCCGCCTCGGTGGTGGGCCTGGTCACCGCCACCGGTACCGGCTCCTATACCGATCAGAACGGCAACACCTATTCCTCCCCCACCGTCACTCTCACCGCCACAGACGGGGCCAGCTATACCTATCCGGTGTCCTCCGCCTCCTCCTTTGATCCGGGCGACCTGGTTCAGGCGGTGACCAACGACAGCGGCCAGTCCACCGTGCGCATGGTGAGCACCGCCTCTGTCTCCGGCCGGGTGAGCTCCGACGGCGCCAGGCTGGGAAACACCCCCTTTGCCGACGATGTGCAGATTCTGGACACCTATGAGTCCACCGCCCTGCGCATCTACCCCAGCCGCCTGGCCGGGGCCACCCTCTCCTCCGGCGATGTGCGCTACTACTCCACCAACGCCAGCGGAGAGATCGACCGTCTGGTGCTGGACGACTACACCGGCGATCTGCACCGGTACGCCGTCCTCACCAACATCCAGGACCTGTCCTTCGAGATGAGCATCAATGTGATCTACACCTATCAGATCGGGGACCAGACCTCGGTCTACACCTCCTCCGGGGTGCGCTACCCCGTCAACTCCACCGGTCCGGTGCAGATCAGGGGGAACATCGACGGCATCTATCCCCTCACCTCGGTGAAGCTGGACTCCGCCGCCGACGGCACTGCTCTGGCGGGCAACCAGTCCTACACCCTGGCGGACGATGTGGCGGTGTACTTCTACGAAAACGGCGACTACTACGCCGCCGACCTGTCCTATGTCACCAGCGGGGACTACTCTCTCACCGGCTACTACGACGACACCGCCGCCAACGGCGGACGCATCCGCATCATCATCGCCCGGTAACAAAGTGGAGCGTGCCCCTCCATTCAACGGATGGAGGGGCGCGCTCTATTGTGATCTCTGCCGCAGCTACAGATCCCCCGGAAAACCGGGGGATCTGTTTTCTTAGCTTGCTTTGTGAACTGAACATTTTATTTTCCGTTATTGACAAAATTTTCCCCTCCTATTATAATATTTATGCAATAGGGCCAAACACTCATATGATGTTATCTGATCTGTCAGTGAAAGGGGTTGACCGAAATGAGTGCGGCACGGGAAAGCCAGACCGCCTGCTCCGTTCCCATCTTCTTCCCCGCGGCCTTCTGTGTCGCGGTCCATGTGGCGGTCATGGTCCGCACAGGCTACTGTGCGGACGAGTTCGGGTTCCGCATGGTACAGGCGCTGTTCGGCGGTGAGACCGGCGATCTTCTCCACTTTTTCTGCCTCGGCATTCTCTATCTGGTCCTGATGGTCTTTGGGCCCATGCTCCCCTCCCGGGGCGTATGGCTGTCCTGGCTCGTTCTCCTGGCGGGCATCGCCGCCGGATGCCTTACGATCTTCTTCCTATGCTCTAATTTTTGGTACCTGTACCAGATGGACCTTCCGGTCTCGGTCCTGACCGGCGGACCTTTTTTGACGGTCTGCATGGTGTTAAGGCCGGTCGCCGTGTTGATCTGTATCGGGCTTACATGCGCTGTGCTCCATTATAAAGGCGCAGAAAAAAATGAGATTATCAAAAATTAATATCGTTCTTCTCGTGATCCTTGCGGCTGTGGTTGGGATAAACCTGTTTTTTCTGTCCAAACATCATGGGGTTCAGGATGCCGCCCCTCTTTCCTCTCCGCAGACAGACGCAGCAGATGATTTCTCTGTACAGATAGACGACATTTCACTTCTGCTGGATCAGGAGATCACCGGGATCGTCTATTTCGGCCGCGATTCCTGTCCTGAATGCGCAGTATTCAACGACGCCCTCAGACTGATTTTGACTGAACTTCCAGATCTGAAGATCTACAAATTCGACACTGATTACTGGAGAGAAGATATTCAGTACCATGAAGTATTGGAACTTTACGGCGTTGACCGAGTTCCCATGTTGATCTACATCGCTGAGGATAAAACCATTCAGTCACTCTTTGAGGGGGAGAAAACCGTACAAGAAATTTATGAGAGTATTTTGGAAGTAATTTAAGCCGAAGAAAAAACGCTCTCGCGGAAACCCGCTGAACATCTGAAATCCCCTGGAAGCAAAACAGCCCCGCCGCCCGGGTCCGGGCGGCGGGGCTGTTTTGCGTTTTCAAATTTTATCGCAGGAACCCGCTGATGATCTGCTCCTCGGCCTCCTGCTCGGTGAGGCCCAGGGTCATGAGCTTGATGAGCTGCTCCCCGGCGATCTTGCCGATGGCCGCCTCGTGGATGAGGCTGGCGTCCAGGTCGTTGGCGGTGAGCTCGGGCACCGCGGTGACCTTGGCGTCGTCCATGATGATGGAGTCGCACTCGGTGTGGCCGGCGCAGGGGGCGTTTCCAATGACCCTGCTGGCGTAGTGCTGGGTGCTGTGCCCCTTGGCCACCGTGCGGGAGACCACATCGGCGCTGGAGCCCGCCCCGTCCAATGTGACGGTGAAGTCGGTCTCGGCGTGCTGGTCCCCCTCGGTGAGCAGGGCCTCCCGAATGATGAGCTTGGCGCCCTCGGCCAGCTTGGCGGTGGTCTTGCGCAGGGTGTCGTCCACGCCGCCGATCTGGGTGGTCTCCATCTGCATCTCGGCGCCCTCGGCCAGCTCCACCACCGTGGTGGGGTTCATCAGCCGCTTGCCGGCGCCGTCCCCGTCGCCGTAGTGCTTCTCCACATAGCGCACCTTGCTGTTTTTGCCCACGAAGAAGCTGTGGATGCCGTCGTGCTCGCTGTCCCCGGCGCCGCAGTTGTGGATGCCGCAGCCGGCGATGATGACCACATCGCAGTCCTCCCCGATGAAGAAGTCGTTGTACACATTCTCCTTCAGGCCGCTCTGGCTGAGCACCACGGGGATGTGGACGCTCTCCTTTTTGGTGCCGGGCTTGATGATGATGTCGATGCCGGGCTTGTCCGTCTTGGTGACGATATCGATGTTGGCCGTGGTATTCCGGGCGGCGGACTGGCCGTTGGCCCGGATGTTGTACGCCCCCACCGGAAGGCTGTCCAGGTCGGCCACAGCCTTCAGCATGTCCATTTGAATCTGATCGATCATAAGGGCCGTGCCTCCTCTCTTTTATTCCATCTTGTCGGTGAGTACCTTACAGGTGCTGGACAGCAGCTCGGGCAGGATCTCCTCCCGGGTGCCCATTTTGCTCACCTGACCGTCCGCGATCATGATGATCTTGTCGGCGATATTCAGGATGCGCTCCTGATGGCTGATGATCAGGATGCTCCCCTTGGTCTGCTCGTACATCTTTTCAAAGACCCGGATCAGGTTCTGGAAGGACCACAGGTCGATCCCCGCCTCCGGCTCGTCAAAGATGGACAGCTTGGTGCCCCGGGCCAGCACCATGGCGATCTCGATGCGCTTCATCTCGCCGCCGGACAGGCTGTCGTTCAGCTCCCGGTCCACATAGTCCCGGGCGCACAGCCCCACCTCGCTGAGCAGCTCGCACGCGGCGGTGACGCCGGTGGTCTTTCCGGCGGCCAGGCCCAGCAGATCCCGCACCCGCAGGCCCTTGAAGCGCACCGGCTGCTGAAAGGCATAGCTGATGCCCCGGCGGGCCCGCTGGGTGATATCCAGATCGGTGATGTCCTCCCCGTCCAGGTAGATGCGCCCCTCGGTGGGACAGAGGATGCCGGCGATGATCTTGGCCAGGGTGGACTTTCCGCCGCCGTTGGGGCCGGTGATGGCCACGAAGCGGTCGTTGAGCTCCAAATTGATATCGTGGAGGATCTCCTTGTTCCCCTCCACCTCGAATCCGATGTGTTCCAGCTTTAGCATGGCGTTTCCTCCCATGAGTGACATTCGCACTGGTATCATACTCCATTTTTCCGTTTTGGGCAAGAGAAATCCCCGCGATTCCCGGCGAAAATTTCATATTATTTTTGTATGAATTACACAGGAATCCACTGCGCCGCACGATTTACCTCTTTCCCTGAGTGCCTTTGTCGTTATAGGTTTTATTCTGTGCGGACATTTCCCGTACAGATTTTACCATATAGAGAAAGAGGTAATGCAGATGTCCAGGAAAAGTGTTGAGAAGAATATTTCGTATGATAATATTCGAAAGCTGTTCTATGTGAGCATGGAGTTCGGCATCGACGACGCCGGCCAGCGGGTGAAGCGGTACAAAACCTACCCCACCCTGGCCCAAGCCCGCAAGGGACTGCGGGCCCACCTGGCGGAGCGCGCGGCCAACCAGTGGGTGGTGCCCAAGGTCACCACCCTGGAGGAGTGGCTGGACTGCTGGATGGAGCAGGTCATCGTCCCCAACCGGGCCCAGACCACAGTGTACGGCTATCAGAAGATCATCGACAACCACATCATCCCCAATCTGGGGAAAATCCGGCTGCAGAAGCTGTGCGCCCTGGACATCCAGCGCTATTACGCCTGTATGCTCAATGAGGTTGGGCTGGGCGCCAATACGGTGCGGCGGCACCACGACCTGCTGTCCAGCGCCCTGCGCATGGCGGTGAAGCAGGACCTTCTGGTGCGCTGCCCCACCGACCGGGTGGAGCCCCCCCGGGTGGTCCCCCGGGAGGCCCGGTTCTACAGCTCGGACACCCTGAAGCAGCTCTATCAGCTGGTGGAGGGGCACTGGCTGGAGCTGATCGTCCACCTGGCCGGCGGCCTGGGGCTGCGGCGGGAGGAGATCTGCGGCCTGCGGTGGGAGAGCGTGGATTTTCTCAATCGAACTGTGCGCATCAAGGAGGCCCGCACCGCCGCCGGCGCCGTGATCGTCAACAAGGAGACCAAGAACTTCTCCTCCCTACGCACCCTCCACATGCCGGAGGATATCCAGCAGCTGCTGTGGCGGGAGCGGCTGCGCCAGCAGATGAACCGGGCTGCCCTGGGGGAGCTGTACCACATCAGCGACTATGTGGCGGTGGACGGGAGCGGACGCCCCTACTCCCCCAACGCGGTGTCCCTGGCCTTCACCCGCTTCATCCGCCGCCATCAGCTGCCCTACATCACCCTGCACGGTCTGCGCCACACCTTTGCCACCGTGGCCAGCGCCCAGGGCGCCCCTCTGTTCGAGATCGGAAAAGCCCTGGGGCACAGCACCCCCTCCACCACCGGGCGCATCTATACCCACCTGGTGGACTCCACCCACGCCGCCACCCTCAACCGGGTGTCCGATGCCCTGCGGTGACTATTTCTCCGCCGTCTCCAAAATCAGTTGGAAATTATTTCTCGTTTTGTCAGTTCTCCATATTGACGGAGCGGCGGTTCAGTTGTATAATTTATACAATAAATATTCGATGCCTTTTGCCCGCTTCGTGTTAAACGACGGCAAAATGTGCGTAAAACCGACAAGAAAATCCATGATTAGGAGTATGTTATGGACCACAAGACGACAAAAAGTGAGGAAGCATACCCCGCCGGCTGGTTAAAGGAGTACCTCCAGGGCCAGTCTCTGCACTGCTGGCAGGAGCTGGGCTCCCATCCCGCGGTCCTGGACGGAGCGGCGGGGTGGCGCTTCCGGGTGTGGGCCCCCCGGGCCCAGGGGGTGTCCGTCATCGGAGACTTCAACGGCTGGGACCGGTCCTGCCACCCCATGGTCCCCCTGGAGGGCGGCGTGTGGGAGACCTTCATCCCCGATCTGACCCGGTACGACTCCTATCAGTTCTCCATCCTGTCCCCCGACGGGCGGGTGCTGAACAAGGCGGACCCCTATGCCTTCCACGCGGAGACCCGGCCGGGTACCGCCTCCAAGCTCTATGACATCGCCGGCTATCCCTGGGGAGATAAAAAATGGATGGTCTGGCGGGCCCGGCATCTGGTATACCACAGTCCGCTGAACATCTATGAGGTGCATCTGGGCTCCTGGCGGCGCACCGGGGAGGGGGAATTCCTCTCCTACCGGGACATGGCCCGGTGGCTGGTTCCCTATGTGAAGGAGATGGGCTACACCCATGTGGAGCTGATGCCGGTGACCGAGCATCCGCTGGACGCCTCCTGGGGGTATCAGTGTACCGGTTACTTCGCCCCCACCAGCCGCTTCGGCACCCCCCACGACTTCATGTATCTGGTGGACGAGCTCCACCAGGCGGGGGTGGGGGTCATCCTGGACTGGGTGCCCGCCCACTTCCCCCGGGATGCCTTCGGCCTGTATGAATTCGACGGCACCCCTACTTATGAGTACGCCGACCCGCGGAAGGGCACGCATCAGGAGTGGGGCACCCAGGTGTTCGACTATGGCCGGCGGGAGGTGCGCTCCTTCCTCACCTCTTCCGCCCTGTTCTGGCTGGAGCAGTACCACATCGACGGGCTGCGGGTGGACGCGGTGGCCTCCATGCTCTACCTGGACTACGGCCGGCAGGGGGGAGAGTGGGTCCCCAACGACCAGGGGGGCAACGAGAACTGGGAGGCGGTATCCTTCCTGCGGCATTTGAACCGCGCCATTTTCTCCGCCCACCCCGATGTGCTGATGATCGCCGAGGAGTCCACCGCCTGGCCCCATGTCACCGGGGTGCTGGACGCCGGAAAGGAGGCCCTGGGCTTCAACCTGAAGTGGAACATGGGATGGATGAACGACGCCCTCCACTACCAGCGGCTGGACCCCTATTTCCGCCAGTTCAACCACCGGGATGTGACTTTCTCCCTGATGTACGCCTTTTCGGAGAACTTCGTGCTGCCCATCTCCCACGACGAGGTGGTGCACATGAAGGGCTCCCTGCTCAATAAGATGCCGGGGGACGACCCCCAGAAATTCGCCGGGGTCCGCGCTTTCTACACCTATATGCTCACCCACCCCGGAAAAAAGCTGATGATGATGGGCAGCGAGTTCGGCCAGTGGAACGAGTGGCACTATGAGCAGTCCCTGGACTGGCACCTGCTGGACATGGAGAACGAGGACGGGGCGCGCCACCGGCAGCTTCAGGCCTTTTTCAAAGCCGCCAACGCCTTCTATCTGGCCCACAGCCAGCTGTGGGAGCTGGACTTCAGCTGGGAGGGCTTCCAGTGGATCTTCGCCGACGACAACAGCGCCAACACCCTGCTGTACCTGCGGAAGAACCGCAAGGGGGAACCCCTGCTCATCGCGGTGAACTTCTCCCCCGTCCACCGCAAAGGTTACCGGGTGGGGGTGCCCATCCCGGGAACCTACCGGCTGGTGTTCAACTCGGACGACACCGCCTTCGGAGGCACCGGGGCGGGGGACGCAGGTCCCCTCACCTCCCTCCGTGCCCCGTGCCACGGCTGTGACCAGTCCATTCAGATCGACCTGCCTCCCCTGTCGGGGGTGATCTACCGCTGTGTGAGAAAGAAAAGCGCCGCCCAGCTGGCCGCGGAGGAGCGGCGGCACGCCCCCAAGCCCAGGGCCCGGCAGGAGAAGCCCGGTCAGGACCGCTGAGTTCCATACCTTTGTACCGCAACAGGAGATGATGAGATGAAAAAAGAGTGTATCGCCATGCTGCTGGCCGGCGGTCAGGGCAGCCGCCTCTACGCCCTGACCACCCACATAGCCAAGCCCGCCGTCCCCTTCGGCGGAAAGTACCGCATCATCGATTTCCCCCTGTCCAACTGCGTCAACTCGGGCATCGACACGGTGGGGGTGCTCACCCAGTACCGTCCCATGGAGCTGAACAGCTATGTGGGCAACGGGCAGCCCTGGGACCTGGACCGGCTGGACGGCGGGGTCCATATCCTGCCCCCCTATGTCTCCGCCGGAGAACAGGGCACCTGGTACAAGGGCACCGCCAACGCCATTTATCAGAACATGAGCTTCATCGAGCTGTATGACCCCGACTATGTCCTCATCCTGTCGGGGGACCACATCTACAAGATGAACTATGCCGAGATGCTCTCCCACCACAAGAAAGAGGGGGCGGCCTGCACCATCTCGGTGCTGGAGGTCACCATGGAGGAGGCCACCCGCTTCGGCATCATGAATGTGGACGAGCACGACACCATCTACGAGTTCGAGGAAAAGCCCGCCCACCCCAAGAGCAACCTGGCCTCCATGGGCATCTATATCTTCACCTGGTCCAAGCTGCGCCAGTATCTGATGGAGGACGAGGCGGACCCCCGCTCGTCCAACGATTTCGGCAAGAACATCATCCCCGCCATGCTCGCCGCGGGGGAGAAGATGACCGCCTATCGTTTTTCAGGCTACTGGAAGGATGTGGGGACCATCGACTCTCTGTGGGACGCCAATATGGACCTGCTCTCCCCCAGCAGCAGCATCAACCTGCACGACACCGACTGGCCCATCTACGCCCGGCCCGCCGGGGTTCCCCCTCAGTTCATGGGGGAGACCGCCAAGGTCTCCCACTCGCTGGTCACCGGGGGCAGCAGCATCTGCGGTTCGGTGGAAAACTCGGTGCTTTTCCACTCGGTGACGGTGGAGGAAGGGGCCAGCATCCGCTATTCCATCCTCATGCCCGGGGCGGTGGTCCGGGCGGGAGCCACGGTGGAATACGCCATCCTGGCCGAGCGCGCCGTAGTGGAGGCGGGCGCCCGGGTGGGCGCCCCGCCGGGGGGAGACGACTGGGGCATCGCGGTGGTGGCCGCCAATGTGACGGTGGGCGCCGGCTGCACCGTCCCCCCCAGGGCCATGCTCTCGGAAGACCTGAAGAAGGAGGGGAAGTGACATGAACGACCTCCACGGCATCATTTTCGCCTACCGCTCCAACCCCCACCTGCGGGAGCTGACCCAGCCCCGGAACACCTGCTCCGTCCCCTTCGGCGGCCGGTACCGGCTGGTGGATTTCATGCTGTCCAACATGGTCAACGCCGGCATCACCGACATCGGCATCATCGTCCACGAGAGCTATCAGTCCCTGCTGGACCATGTGGGCTCCGGCAAGGACTGGGACCTCTCCCGCAAGCACGGCGGCCTGCGCATCCTGCCCCCCTTCAGCTTCGCCGAGCAGAACGGGGAATACCACGGGGTGCTGCAGGCGCTGTCTAGCGTCTCCTCCTATCTGCAGAAGATCCGCCAGGACTATGTGATTCTGGCAGGGGGCGACCTGATCGTCAATCTGCCGGTGTCCGACATCTTCCAGCACCACCTGGACAGCGGCGCGGACATCACCGCCGTCTGCACCCGCACGCCCACCGGCAGCGATCCCCGGGATACCGTCTACTGTACCATCGGCGCCAACGGTCTGATCACCGACGCCGCCGTCCATCCCAACCAGCCGGAGGGCTGTGAATGCCTTCAGGTGTATATCCTGTCCAAGTCCCTGATGATGAGTCTGGTGGAGCACAGCGCCTCCCATGGCGTCATCTCCTTCAGCCGGGGGGTACTCCAGGGGATGGCCGACACCCTGCGCATCTCTCCCTACATCTTCCAGGGTTATGTGGCCCGCACCCACTCGGTACGGCAGTACTTTGAAAAGAGCATGGACCTTCTGAACCCCGCCGTCCGCGCCGACCTGTTCAACCCCCAGTTCCCCATCCGAACCAAGGACCAGTCCAACCCCTCCACCTACTATGGGCCGGAGGCGTCGGCGGTGAACTCCCTCATAGCCGACGGCTGTATCATCGAGGGCGAAGTGGACCACTCCATCCTCTTCCGGGGAGTTCGGGTGGCCAAGGGGGCCAAGGTGTCCCACTGTGTGCTGATGCAGAGCGCCTATGTGGGAGAAAACTCCATCCTCTCCTATGTCATCGGGGATAAGAATGTCCGCATCCGCTCCAACCGCACGCTGATGGGGCACTCCACCTACCCCCTCGCCATCGCCAAAAACACCGAGATCTGAGACCGGGCGGCCCCGTTCCGCCGCATCTGCCGCGCGCGGGCGGCTCCCTTCCGCTGGTCCCCATCTGAAAGGAGTTTTTCCATGAACATTCTCTTTGCCGCTTCCGAGGCCGCACCTTTTGTCAAAACAGGGGGGCTGGCCGATGTGGCCGGGTCCCTGCCCCAGGTGCTGGCCGCCGCCGGCCACGATGTGCGGGTGGTCCTCCCCCTGTACGAGCGCATCGGCGAGGACTGGCGCAGCCAGATGACCTACCTCACCAACATCCGGGTGCAGCTGGCCTGGCGCAGCCAGTACTGCGGCCTGTTCCGGCTGGAGCGGGAAGGGGTCACTTATTACTTCATCGACAACGAGTACTATTTCCGCCGGTGGGACCTGTACGGCCACTTTGACGACGGGGAGCGCTTCGCCTTCTTCTCCAAGGCGGTGCTCCATGTCCCCGCCATGGTGGACTGGCCGGTGGATATCCTCCACTGCAACGACTGGCAGACCGCCCTGGTCCCCGTCTATCTGCTGGAGGAGAAATACCGCATTTCCCAGCTGGCCGGGGCCAAGTCGGTGTTCACCATCCACAACATCGAGTACCAGGGCCGGTACAGCAAGGCCATCCTGGGGGATGTGTGCGACCTGAACGAGAGCTATTTCAACGAGCACATGCTGGCCTTCCACGACGATGTAAACCTGATGCAGGGGGCCATCTTCGCCGCCGACGCGGTGACCACCGTCTCCCCCACCTACGCCCAGGAGCTGCAGGACCCCTTCTATGCCCATGGGCTGGATGGGGTGGTGCGGGCCAACAGCTATAAGCTCACCGGAATCCTCAACGGCATCGACACCGCCCTCTATACCCCCAAGGGAAACCACGCCATCGCCAAGCCCTTCTCGGTGGGACGCATGGCGGGCAAGGCGGAGTGCAAGGCCGCCCTGCAGCAGATCTCCGGGCTCTCCGCCGCCCCGGACACCCCCATCCTCGCCTGCGTCTCCCGTCTGGTGTACCACAAGGGCTTCGACCTGATCCTCCAGGTGCTGGACCAGATCATGGAGATGGATGTGCAGATGGTGGTGCTGGGCACGGGGGAGGAGCGGTATGAGGAGACCTTCCGCCGGGCACAGGCACAGTATCCCGGCCGCTTCTCCGCCCAGATCATGTACTCCGCTCCTCTGTCCACCGCCATCTACGCCGGGGCGGACCTGTTCCTCATGCCCTCCATCTCAGAGCCCTGCGGCCTGAGCCAGATGATCGCCATGCGCTTCGGCACTGTCCCCGTGGTGCGGGAGACCGGCGGGCTGAAGGACACGGTGTTCCCCTACAACAAGTACACCGGCGAGGGCCGGGGCTTCACCTTCACCTTCCCCAACGCCGGCGACATGCTGTGGGTCATCCGGGAGGCGGTGGAGCTGTACCACAGCGACCAGAAGGCATGGAAAAAGCTGCAGCGGGCGGACATGACCGCCGACTTCAGCTGGGATGTCTCCGCAGGGCAGTATCTGGCGCTGTACGGCCGTCTTCTGGAGTGACCGGTTCCAACTCACCGCATGAAGAAGCGGCATGTGGACGATGTTCCACATGCCGCTTTTCCTGTCATCTCTTCTGTTTCGGATCTGGACTTCCGCCTTATCTGTGGGGCACCTTCCAGATGTGGTCTGCATACTCCCGCACGGCGCGGTCGGCGGCAAACACCCCCGACCGGGCAATGTTGAGGAGGGACCGGCGGTTCCACTCCCGCCGGTCCAGATACAGCTCCCCCGCCCGGCGGTGGGCGTCCCGGTAGCTCTCAAAATCGGCCAGGAGCATATACTCGTCGGCGGGCCCGCCCTGCCCGAAGAGCAGGCGGTTGACCAGGTCGTTGTAGGACACCCCGTCGTCAAAGCCGGCGGACAGCTTATCCAGCACCGCCTTCAGCAGCGGGTCCCGCAGGCAGTACTCATAGGGGGAATAGCCCTTCAGCTTCAGCTCGGTCACCTCGTCGGCCTTCAGCCCGAAGAGGAACATGTTCTCGTCCCCCAGCTGGCGGTGCATCTCCACATTGGCGCCGTCCAGGGTGCCGATGGTCAGCGCGCCGTTCATCATGAACTTCATGTTGCCGGTGCCGCTGGCCTCCTTGCCGGCGGTGGAGATCTGCTCGGAGAGCTCGCTGGCGGGCATCAGCTTCTCCGCCAGGGAGACCCGGTAGTTCTCCAGGAACACCACCTGCAGCCGCCCCTTACAGGCGGGGTCGGCGTTCACCGTGTCCGCCAGGGAGTTGATCAGGTGGATGATCTCCTTGGCCACGAAATAGCTGGGGGCCGCCTTGGCCCCGAAGAGGAACACCCGGGGGGTGAACTGGAAGTGGGGATCCTCCTTCAGCTGGAGATAGAGGCTGGTGATGTGCATGGCGTTAAGCAGCTGCCGCTTGTACTCGTGCAACCGCTTCACCTGGACATCGAAGATGGCGTCGGGGTCCAGCAGCACGCCGGCGGAGCGGGCGGCATAGTCGGAGAATCCGGCCTTGTTGTCCCGCTTGATGCGCTCCAGCCGGGTCAGCACCGACGCGTCGTCCTGATATTTCTCCAGCCCGGACAGCTGTTCCGGGTGGAGGAGATAGCCGTCTCCCCCGGTGCACTCCCGGACCAGGGCGTCCAGCTGCGGGTTGATCTCGCTGAGCCACCGGCGGTGGTCCACCCCGTTGGTGACATTCTGAAACTGGCCGGGGCGGCGGAGATAGGCGTCGTGGAACACCTCTTTCTTCAGGATCTCGGTGTGCAGGGCGGACACCCCGTTCACCGCGAAGCATGCACAGATGCACAGGTTGGCCATGCGCACCTCGCCTCCCCAGACGATGGCAAGCTTCTCCACCCGGCCCATGTCCCCGTGGAAGTACTCCGTCAGCTGGGCCTGATAGCGGTTGCTGATCTCCACGATGATCTGCCAGATGCGGGGCAGAAGGGACTGGATCAAGCTCTGGGGCCAGCGCTCCAGCGCCTCGGCCAGGATGGTGTGGTTGGTGTAGGCCACGGTCCGGGTGACGATGTCCCAGGCGTCCTCCCAGGAGTACCCCTCCTCGTCCAGCAGCAGGCGCATCAGCTCGGGGATGACCAGGGTGGGGTGGGTGTCGTTGATCTGGATGACATGCTTCTCATGGAAGTTGCGCAGGGTGCCGTACTCCAGGCGGTGCTTGGCCACGATGGACTGCACGGTGGCGGAGACGAAGAAGTACTGCTGCTTCAGGCGCAGGGACTTCCCCTCCGGGTGGTTGTCGGCGGGGTAGAGCACCTTGGCGATGACCTCCGCCATGGCCTGCTGTTCCACCGCCTTGAGGTATTCCCCGGTGGAGTAGTAGTTCATGTCCACCGGGGCGGGGGACTTGGCGTCCCACAGGCGCAGGGTGTTGGTGTGGTCGGTGGCATAGCCGGCGATCTTCATGTCCAGAGGCACCGCCAGCACCGCGGTGTAGCCAGTGTGCTCCGGGCGGTTCACTCCGTTCGTCCAGCGGTCGGTGACCGTACCGCCGAAGCGCACCTCCTGGGCCTCGTCCACCTTGGGGATCAGCCAGGAACTGCCGTACTCCAGCCAGTTGTCCGCCAGCTCCTGCTGCTGCCCGTCGATGATTTTCTGTTTGAAAATGCCCAGCTCATAGCAGATGGAGTACCCCGTGGCGGGGATCTCCAGGGTGGTCAGAGAGTCCAGGTAGCAGGCGGCCAGACGGCCCAGGCCGCCGTTGCCCAGGCCGGCGTCCGGCTCCGACTCGAACAGCTCCCCGGGGTCGAAGCCCAGGGACTCGATTGCCTCCTTCAGGGGCTCCAGCACCCCCAGGTTATAGGCGTTCTTCTCCATGGAACGGCCCATGAGGAACTCCAGGGACAGGTAGTGGACCTGACGCTGGTGCTCCCGCTCCACCCGCTGCTCGGTCTCCACCGAGTGGGTGGCCATCATGTCCCGCAGGACCAGGGCGCAGGCCTTGAACATGTGGATGGGATGGGCCTGGGCCACCGTGCGGCCGTAATTGCGCTGCAGCTTTCCCACGATCAGCTCGGCCAGCTGTTCCTTGGTATATTCAGACATATCGTCGCCTCCCGGTTCAGATTACAACAGTTCAGAAGTCAGAAGGGGCCCGCCGCCGCGGCAGACCGCCGCGGGGCAGGGCCCCATTGTATCAGATTTCCCCCGGTGCGTCAATCGGAGGAGCGGTTCTCCGGGCGTCCCTACAAGAGATTTTACCCAGATCAGACCGTCTTTTAATCCAGCACCCGCACCCGGAGCACACCGTCCACCTGCTTCAGCTGGTCCCGGACGCTCTGGGGGATCTCGCAGTTCACATCGAACACCGAATAGGCGTAGGCCCCGGCGGATTTGTTGGTCATGTTCTCGATGTTCACCCCGTCCTTGGCGAAGATGGGCATGATGGTGGTGAGCATGCCGGGCAGGTTGCGGTGGATGATGCAGATCCGGGCGATGCCGGTGCGCTCCAGCACGAGTGTGGGCATATTCACCGAGTTTTTGATGTTGCCGTTGCGGAGATAGTCGTCCATCTCCTTGGCGGCCATCACGGCGCAGTTGGCCTCGCTCTCGATGGTGGTGCCGCCCAGATGGGGGGTGGCCACCACATTCTTCACCTTCACATTCCGCTCGGTGGGGAAATCTGTGACAAAGCGGGCCACCTTTCCCCGCTCCAGGGCGGAGAGGATGGCGTCCTCGTTGACCACCTCGCCCCGGGCGTAGTTGATGATGCGCACCCCGTCCTTCATCTTCTCGATGGCCGCCTCGTCGATCATGTCCCGGGTCTCGGCGGTGAGGGGGGTGTGGATGGTGATATAGTCGCAGCTGCGCAGCAGGCTGTCCAGGTCGGGCACCCGCTCCACATGGCGGGAGATCTTCCACGCCGCGTCCACCGACAGATAGGGGTCGTATCCGCACACCTTCATGCCCAGGTCGATGCCGATGTTGGCCACCAGGCTGCCCACATTGCCCATGCCGATGACGCCCAGGCGCTTGGTGTAGTACTCCGGGCCGGCAAACTGCTTCTTCACCTGCTCCATGGCCACATCCACCGGCACCTTGTCGTCATGGTAGCTGTACACCCAGTTCATCCCCCCCAGGATATCCCGGGAGGCCATACCCATGCCGAACAGGAACAGCTCCTTCACCCCGTTGGCGTTGGCGCCGGGGGAGTTGAAGACCACGATGCCGCTCTCGCTGCAGCGCTCCAGGGGGATGGTGTTCACCCCGATGCCCGCCCGGGCGATGCACTTCAGCTCGGGGTTGAACTGGTAGTCCAGCATGTTGGTGGCCCGGACGAAGATGGCGTCGGGGGCCTCCTGGTCGTCGGACATGACATAGCGGTCCTCGGTGAGCACCTCCCGGCACACAGGGGAGATGTGGTTGAGGGTCCTGACCTTATATTTTCCCTGATACATGGTGTTGTTCCTCTCTTTCCGTTTGGTGTCAGTTGGCCCGGTCAAAGCGCCGGATGAAGTCCGCCAGCCGCTCCACGCCCTCCATGGGCATGGCGTTGTAGATGGAGGCACGCATCCCGCCGGAGAGCCGGTGGCCCTTCAGGTTGGTGAAGCCCGCCTCCACCGACTCCGCCACGAATTTGGCGTCCAGCTCGTCGCTGGCGGTGCGGAAGGCCACATTCATATAGGAGCGGCTGTCCGCCCGGGCGGGGGCGGTGAACAGCCGGGAGCCGTCGATGGTCTCATAGAGCAGCTCCGCCCGCTTGCGGCGGTTTGCCTCCATGGCCTCCACGCCTCCCTGCTCCTCCACCCAGTCCAGCACCAGGCCCAGGATATAGATACACCAGCAGGGCGGGGTGTTGTACATGGAGTCCTTGTCGATCATCCGCTGATAGCTGAGCATCAGGGGGGTGATGGGCAGCTCGTGCCCCGCCAGGTCCCGGCGGAGGATGACCACCGTCAGCCCCGCGGGGGCCATGTTCTTCTGGGCCCCCGCCAGGATCAGCCCGTATTTCGACACATCCACCGGGGTGGACAGGATGTCGGAGGACATGTCGCACACCAGGGGGACCGCCCCGGTCTCGGGGACATAGTGCCACTCGGTGCCGTAGATGGTGTTGTTGGCGCAGTAGTAGAAATAGCTGGCCTGGGGATCCAGGTCCAGCTCCTCCTGTCGGGGGATGTAGGTGTGCCCCTTGTCGGCGGAGGAACAGGCCGCTCTCACCGCGCCGTACTTCTTTGCCTCCTGAAAGGCGATGTTGGCGAAGTTGCCCGTAATGGCGTAGTCCGCCCGGCCGGTGGCGCTGATGAGGTTCAGCGGCACCGCGGAGAACTGGGTGGAGGCACCCCCCTGGAGCAGCAGGATCTCATACTCCTGCGGCACCTTCAGCGCCCGGCGCAGCTTCTCCTTGGCCCCCTGAAAGATCTCGTCAAAGACCTTGGAGCGGTGGCTCATCTCCATCACCGACATGCCGCTGCCGCGGTAATTGGTGATCTCAGCGCCCGCCCGCCGCAGTACCTGCAGCGGCAGCATGGAGGGACCCGCTGAAAAATTAAACACCCGATTGTCTTCCACCCGTCAAACTCCTCTCTGTTCCGGATCGCTCTGTTCCTTTATCATATAAAAGTGTCTGCTTTCATTATATTCAGCACTGCCGCCCCCTGTCAATGTGTCCCCCCGCGAATTAGAACTATTGTCCGTTTCCCCCCATTCCGGCGGCAGATTTTCGTGGAAATTTCCCGGGGAAAGTTGAATTTCCATCCACGGCATGGTACACTTAGGGCAGTTGGGCTCCCCTCTATTCTGATGGCAAGGCAGGTGCTTTTTGTGCGAATCCGAGAGATCCAGATCCTTTTGAACGCCACCCTTCTGTGCGGCGCGGACATGCTGGATGACGAAGTTGCCTCCGGCTTCGGCGCAGATCTGATGAGCGATGTGCTGGCCTTTACCGACTCCGGCACACTGCTTCTCACCGGGCTGTGCAATCTTCAGACCATCCGCACCGCAGACATGCTGGACATCTCCCATGTGGTGTTTGTCCGGGGCAAATGTCCCGACGAGTCCATGCTCCAGCTGGCCCGGGAGTGCGGCATCTGCGTACTGGCCACCAGTTATACCATGTTCAAATCCTGCGGCCTGCTGTATGCGGCCGGCCTGCCTGGAGGTGAGCGGGACGATGGATGAAAGCCTGACTCTCCATTTCACCGTCCCGCCGGACGACTTCACCCGGGCCGGAGAGGCCAGCAGCTCCACCAAGGCCACCCTGAAGCAGCTGGGTCTGCCCGCGGATGTCATCCGCCGGGTGTCCATCGTCATGTACGAGGGGGAAATCAACATGGTCATCCACGCCAACGGCGGGGAGATCACCGTGACCATTTCCCCCGATCAGATCACCATGGTGCTGAAGGACGCCGGCCCCGGCATCCCCGACATCCAGCAGGCCATGCAGGCCGGGTGGTCCACCGCCAGCGGCGCGGCCCGGGATCTGGGCTTCGGCGCGGGGATGGGCCTTCCCAATATGAAAAAATGCGCCGATACTCTGGACATTGACAGCACCGTGGGGGTAGGCACCACCGTCACAGCGGTGGTGCGGCTGTAAGCGCCCTCCTGCGGAAAGGAGCCGTTCCCGTGGAAAAATTTTTTCACTCCGTCTATCTGGACGACAGTCTTTGCCGAGGCTGCATCAACTGCATCAAGCGCTGTCCCACCCGGGCCATCCGGGTGCGCAACGGCAAGGCGAGGATCATCAACGAATTCTGTATCGACTGCGGCGAGTGTGTACGCACCTGCAGCTATCACGCCAAAAAGCTGCACCGGGATACGCTGGACATCCTGAACCAGTTTGACTATACCGTGGCGCTGCCCGCCCCCTCCCTCTATCTGCAGTACAACAACCTCACTGATGTGAACATCGTGCTCACCGCCCTGCTGCAGCTGGGCTTTGACGATGTATACGAGGTGGCCGCCGCCGCCGAGCTGGTCTCCGCCGCCACCCGTACCTATGTCCGGGAGCATCAGGACGCCTGGCCCCTCATCAGCACCGCATGTCCCTGTGTGGTGCGGCTGATCCGGGTGCGCTTTCCCAGTCTGGTGGAGCATCTGCTCCCCCTGAAGCCCCCGGTGGAGGTGGCCGCCGAACTGGCTCGCCGCCGTGCGATTGAGCGCACCGGCCTCCCTGCCGACCGCATCGGGATAATTTTCCTGTCCCCATGTCCCGCCAAGGTCACCTATGCCAAGGAGCCCCTGGGCATTCAAAAAAGCCAGCTGGACGGAGTGCTGGCCATCCAGGATATCTACCCCCTTCTGCTGGGTCGGATGAAGCAAGTCCGGGACAATCCCCGTGCGCTGTCTGCTGCCGGCCGCGTAGGGGTGGGCTGGGGAATCTCCGGCGGCGAATCCAACGGGATGGGGTCTGACCGCTATCTGGCCGCCGACGGCATTGAAAATGTCATCCGGGTGCTGGAGGAGCTGGAGGACGACCGTCTCACCGGCCTGCAGTTCATCGAGCTGGATGCCTGCGACGGCGGCTGTGTGGGCGGCGTGCTCAATGTGGAGAACCCCTTTGTGGCCCGGGCCAAGCTGCAGCAGCTTAACCAGCGCCTGTCCGCCCGTCCCGCCCCTCCCCCGCCAGAGGCTCCGGCTTCTATCGCCTGGGATGCCCCTGTAAAATACGAGCCTGTGTTCCGCTTGGGCTCCAGTGTCGCAGAGGGAATCTCCATGGCCCGGCGGGTAGAGGCGCTGACGGAGGAGTTTCCGGGGCTGGACTGCGGCTGCTGCGGCGCCCCCTCCTGCCATGCGCTGGCGGAAGACATCGTCCGGGGACAGGCCTCCAAAAGCTATTGTATCCACATTCTTCGGGACCATATCCACACTCTGTCCAACACCTGCGCCGGCCTGGTGGCGGAGGCGGCGGCTCAGGGCGGGGAGTATTCCCAGGAGCGGCTTCAGGAATTGGCCGGACAGCTGGATCAGCTGGATACTGAGATCACCATGATGGATGTGGGGCACCGCCCCGCCGTCCCCCCAGAGGGGACCGATGAGGAAGGAGGAACTGTTGGATGACTCTGCGTGAATTGGTGGACAGCGGTCTGTTTCAGGTGGTCAACCGCGGGGAGGAGCTGGACCGAACGGTGGACCGCGTCTTCTGCTGCGACCTGCTCAGCGTGGCCATGTGCAATGCCCCGGCGGGGTGCGCCTGGGTCACCGTGATGGGCAACATCAACACCCTGGCGGTGGTGGCCCTCACCGATGCGGCCTGTGTCATTTTGGCGGGCGGCGTACAGCTGGATCCCCCCGCCGCTCAGCGGGCCGTCCAGCAGGGCATCACCGTCCTGGCCACCGACCAGCCGGTTTTTGAGGCGGCGCTGGCCGTCCATCAGCGGCTGCATGGTTGACCTGACCTACGACCTGCATCTCCACTCCTGTCTGTCCCCCTGCGGGGACATGGAGATGACCCCCGCCAACATCGCGGGCATGGCCTTTGTCAACGGGCTGGAGGTGGTGGCCCTCACCGACCACAACACCGCCCGCAACTGCCCCGCCTTTCTCAAATGGACGGAGCACTATGGCCTGGTGGGCATCCCGGGAATGGAACTGTGCACGGCGGAGGAGGTACATGTCCTGTGTCTCTTCCCCACTCTGGAGGATGCGCTGAATTTCGACCGCTATGTCTATCAGCGGCTGCTGCCGGTGGACAACCGGCCGGAGCTATTTGGAGAGCAGGTCCTCATGGACGGAGAGGACCTGCCCGTGGGGACCGAGCCCCGCCTGCTCATCAGCGCCACCTCCATTTCCTTTGACCAGGTGTATGATCTGGCGGAGCAGTATCACGGGCTGATGATCCCCGCCCACCTGGACAAGAGCACCACCAGTCTGCTGTCCAACCTGGGCTTCATCCCCCCGGACAGCCGGTTCACCTGCGCCGAGGTACGGGACCTGTCCAAGCTGCACCGCCTGCGGGCGGAAAACCCCTATCTGGAGGGATGCCGCATCGTCAGCAGCTCAGACGCACATCAGCTGGACGCCATCCGGGGGCCCGGCGGTCCCACTCTTTTGGCGGAGAGCCGGTCCGTACCGGACATTCTGTCCGCCCTGGCCTCCCCCCCGTGAAGCCGGCGTACTGAAGTCCCTCAAGCCCCCCCGCGGGGCAAAATGTGCTTTCCCCTGGACATCTGCCCGAATAACCCGAATAAACGGAAGGGAGGAGACCCCTGTGGGTCTCCTCCTCTTTTAAACGCTTTTTGTCACAGCCGCAGCCCCTTGATATCCTTCACCCGGGAGAGGATGGTGGAACAGCTGCACCGGGTCACCCCCGGCAGCGGGTCGATGACCTCCGTAATCAGCGCCTCCATCTCCCGGGCGCTGGCGGCCACCGCATGGACATGGAGACGGCTGTCCCCTGTCACCCGGTAAATCTGGGTCACTGTGTCGTCGGCTTTCAGCACCTCCACCACATGGGCCAG
This sequence comes from uncultured Oscillospiraceae bacterium, assembly GCA_944386055.1. Lineage (GTDB taxonomy): Bacteria > Bacillota > Clostridia > Oscillospirales > Oscillospiraceae > CALXCT01. Next base: position 36,466 of record CALWZP010000013.1, read on the forward strand.
GGCGGAGGGCTCGGTCTCGATCTCAAAATAGCAGGAGACGGCGCCGCTGAGCTTCTGGGGATTGATGACCGTGGTGTATTCCTCAATGACGCCCCGCTGCTCCAGCGCCTGGATACGCAGCTTTACCGCAACCCGGGACACCCCCACCTTGGCCCCAATCTCCGAATAGGACATCCGGGCGTTCTCGATCAGCAGCTGGACGATCTTCTGGTCCAACTCATCCAATCCCTGGAGAAACATGGTTCCCACCTCCCGTGTATTTTATTATATCTGTTCCGCGAAGAAAATACAAGCAGAGAATTGACAATCAGCTCTTCTTTGCGTTATGATTCTTTCGAAATGTAATTTCTATTTTTCTTTTCGAAAGGACCGTGGTTCTCATGCGGGGGGATCTCACTCAGGGTCCCATCTTGAAAACCCTGCTGCTGTTTGCTCTGCCCATGATCGCGGGCAATCTGCTCCAGCAGTGCTATAACATCGCGGATACCCTTATCGTGGGCCGCTTTCTGGGGACCGCGCCCCTGGCGGCGGTGGGGTCCTCTTTCACCGTGATGACCTTCCTCACCTCCGTCCTTCTGGGCCTGTGCATGGGCAGTGGGGCATTGTTCTCCATCCGCTTTGGCCAGCGTGACTGGGATGGGCTGCGGGAGGGTATCTTCACCGCCTTCCTCCTCATCGCCCTGATCACCCTGGCGCTCACGGCTCTGGTGTCCGCAGGGCTGGAGGAAATTCTTGTGTTTCTCCAGGTGCCGGAGGAGGTACAGCCCTTTATGGGGAGCTATCTGGCGGTGATCTTCACCGGACTTCCCGCCACCTTTCTGTACAACTACTTTGCCTGTCTGCTGCGGTCGGTGGGCAATTCTGTGGTCCCCCTGTTGTTTCTGGCCGGCTCCTCGGTGGTAAATATTCTTCTGGATCTGTGGTTTATCCTGGGGCTGGACCGGGGGGTGGCCGGGGCCGCGGAGGCCACAGTGATCTCCCAGTATCTCTCCGGGCTTGGGCTGGCGGCGTATGGCTGGGGCCGCTTTCCCCAGCTTCGGCCCCAGGCCCGGCATCGGCGGATCCGCCGGACTGTGGTGGGACAGATCGCCTCTTTCTCCCTGCTCACCTGCATACAGCAGTCGGTGATGAACTTCGGCATCCTGTTGGTGCAGGGACTGGTAAACAGCTTCGGCGCCGGGGTAATGGCCGCCTTTGCCGCCGGCGTGAAGATCGACGCCTTCGCCTATATGCCGGTGCAGGACTTCGGCAACGCCTTCTCCACCTTTATCGCACAGAATCACGGTGCGGGAAAAGGAGCTCGCATTCGGCGGGGGCTGCGGGACGCGGCCTGCGCTGCCGTGCTCTTCAGCCTAGCGGTCTCCGCCGCAGTGTGGTGTCTGGCCCGGCCGCTGATGGGGTTGTTCGTGGAGTCAGAGGAGACTGCCGTGGTGAACATCGGGGTGGAATATCTGCGCATCGAGGGGGCTTTCTACTGCGGCATCGGGGTACTGTTCCTGCTGTACGGCCTGTTCCGCGCACTGGGGCGTCCGGGGATCTCGGTGGTGCTCACCGTCATCTCCCTGGGCACCCGTGTGGTGCTGGCCTATGTCCTGTCCGCTCTTCCCGCTTTCGGCGTAACGGGGATCTGGTGGGCGGTGCCCATCGGGTGGCTTCTGGCGGATGCCGCCGGACTGTTTCTTCTGCGGCGGCTGCTCCCCCGCCTCATTCCCTCAGGGCGCGGCTGAGCCGCCGGTCTCCCCCATGCTCTGCACAGCGGAGGAGGGCCGCCCCCGGATGGGGCGGCCCTCCTCTCTCTGTCTGATCTCAGAACTTGGGATTGACGGTCCGGGCCACATAGCTGGTGTGCAGCAGGTGGTGAGCCTTTTCAGAGCCCGGCTTACCCAGATAGCTGGCGTACAGCTCCTGAATGTCGGGGTTCTCGTGGGACTTGCGGATGGGATTGCTGGCATCCAGATCGTACAGCACCTTGGCCCGCTCGGCCCGGATGTCCACAAAGTTGCGGATCCCATAGGGTACCTGGGGCTGACCGCCGCCGTTGACGCAGCCGCCGGGGCACCCCATGATCTCGATGAAGGTATAGTCCGCCTCGCCGCTCTTCACCTTGTCCAGCAGGGCGCTGGCGTTGGCCAGGCCGGAGGCCACCGCCACCTTGACGGTGAGTCCGCCCACGGTATAGCTGGCCTCCTTCACACCCTGGACGCCCCGGACCTCGGTGAAGTCCAGCTTGCCCAGGGTCTCGCCGGTGATGGTCTCCACAGCGGTGCGCAGCGCCGCCTCCATCACGCCGCCGGTGGCGCCGAAGATCACCGCCGCGCCGGTGCCGGAGCCCAGAGGATGGTCGAAGGGCTCGTCGGGCAGGTCCAGGAAGCGGATGCCCGCCTTCTGAATCATCCGGCCCAGCTCCCGGGTGGTGATGGCGATGTCCACATCGGGCATGCCGTTGGCCGCCTCGTCAGGCCGGCCGATCTCGAACTTCTTGGCCGTGCAGGGCATCACGGACACCATGACGATCTTCTCCGGGTCCACCCCCATCTTCTCCGCCCAATAGCTCTTGGCGATGGCGCCGAACATCTGCTGGGGAGACTTGCAGGTGGACAGGTGGGGGATCATCTCGGGGTAGTAGTGTTCACAGTACTTGATCCAGCCGGGGGAGCAGGAGGTGATCATGGGCAGCACGCCGCCGTTCTGGACGCGCTCCACCAGCTCGTTGGCCTCCTCCATGATGGTCAGGTCCGCGGCAAAGTTGGTGTCGAACACCTTGTCAAAGCCCAGCTGCCGCAGGGCGGCGGCCATCTTGCCCTGGACATCGGTGCCGATGGGCAGGCCGAAGCACTCGCCCAGGGCGGCGCGGACGGCGGGGGCGGTCTGCACCAGCACCACCTTCTCCGGATCGTTCAGCGCGGCGAAGACCTCCTCGGTGAAGTCCTTCTCCCGCAGGGCACCGGTGGGACAGACCGCGATGCACTGGCCGCAGGACACACAGCTGGTCTCCCCCAGCCCCATCTCAAAGGCGGAGCCGATGTGGGTGGCAAAGCCCCGGGCGTTGGCGCCGATGACCCCGATACCCTGGGTCTCCTTGCACACCGCCACACAGCGGCGGCACAGGATGCACTTGCTGTTGTCCCGGATCATGTGCACGGCGGATTCATCCACCTCAGAGGGCGTCATCTCCCCGTCATACAGGTGCGCGTCGTCCACCCCGTACTGACGGCACAGCTCCATCAGCTCGCAATTGCCGCTGCGCACGCAGGCCAGGCAGTCCTTTTTGTGGTTGGACAGCATCAGCTGCAGGGTCTTTTTCCGGGCCTGGAGCACCTTGGGGGTGTTGGTCCACACCTCCATCCCCTCGTTGATGGGATAGACGCAGGCGGCCACCAGGCTCTTGGCCCCCTTGACCTCCACCACACAGATGCGGCAGGCGCCGATCTCGTTGATGCCCTTCATATAGCACAGGCTGGGGATATCGATGTTGGCCAGACGGGCCGCCTCCAGAATGGTGGAACCGGAGGGAGCGCTCACTTCCCGGCCGTTGATCTTGATGTTGAGCAGTTCCATATCGAAGCCTCCCTCCCTTATTTCTTGCTGATGGCGCCGAATTTACAGGCGTCCATACAGGCGCCGCACTTGACGCACTTGCTCTGGTCGATGACATGGGCCTTCTTCACCGCACCGGTGATGGCCCCGGCAGGACATGCCCGGACACAGACGGTGCAGCCCCGGCACTTGTCGGGATCGATGGTATAGGACAGCAGCGCCTTGCACACCCCGGCGGGACAGCGCTTCTCCACAATGTGGGCCACATACTCGTGGCGGAAATACCGCAGGGTGGACAGCACGGGGTTGGGGGCGGTCTGTCCCAGGCCGCACAGGGAGTTCTCCTTGATGTGATAGCACAGCTTCTCCAGCTTATCCAGGTCCTCCAAGGTGCCCTTTCCCTCTGTGATCTTCTCCAAAATCTCCATCATCCGGCGGGTGCCGATGCGGCAGGGGGTGCACTTGCCGCAGGACTCGTCCACGGTGAACTCCAGGAAGAACTTGGCGATGTCCACCATGCAGTTGTCCTCGTCCATGATGATCATGCCGCCGGAGCCCATCATGGAGCCGATGGCGATGAGGTTGTCATAGTCGATGGGCACATCCAGGTGCTCGGCGGGGATGCAGCCGCCGGAGGGGCCGCCGGTCTGAGCGGCCTTGAACTTTTTCCCGTTGGGGATGCCGCCGCCGATCTCCTCCACGATGGTGCGCAGGGTGGTCCCCATGGGGATCTCCACCAGACCGGTGTTGTTGATCTTGCCGCCCAGGGCAAAGACCTTGGTGCCCTTGGACTTCTCGGTGCCCATGGAGGCGAACCACTCCGGGCCGTTGAGGATGATCTGGGGGATGTTGGCCCAGGTCTCCACATTGTTCAGGATGGTGGGCTTGCCGAACAGGCCCTTCACCGCAGGGAAGGGCGGGCGGGGACGGGGCTCGCCCCGCTTGCCCTCGATGGAGGTCATCAGGGCGGTCTCCTCGCCGCAGACGAAGGCTCCGGCGCCCAGGCGGATGTCGATGTCAAAGTCAAATCCGCTCTCAAAGATGTTCTTGCCCAGCAGACCGTACTCCCGGGCCTGGTCAATGGCGATCTTCAGGCGCTGCACCGCGATGGGGTACTCCGCCCGGACATAGATGTAGCCCTGGTTGGCTCCGATGGCATAGCCGGCGATGGCCATGGCCTCCAGCACCACATGGGGGTCACCCTCCAGCACCGAGCGGTCCATGAACGCGCCGGGGTCGCCCTCGTCGGCGTTGCAGCAGACATATTTCTCCACCTGCCCCCGGTTGGCGCAGGCAAACTTCCACTTCAGTCCGGTGGGGAAACCGGCGCCGCCCCGGCCCCGCAGGCCGGAGTCCAGGATGGTCTGAATGACCTCGTCGGGGGTCATGGTGGTCAGCACCTTGCCCAGGGCCTGATAGCCGTCCCGGGCGATGTACTCGTCGATCTTCTCCGGATCGATGACGCCGCAATTGCGCAGCGCCACGCGTTTTTGCTTGCTGTAAAAAGCGGTGTCGTTGAGGCTCTTCACCCCCTCGGCGGTGACCGACTCGTCATAGATCAGCCGGCTCACCGGACGGCCCTTCAGCAGATGCTCCTGGACGATCTCGGCGGCATCCTCCGGCTTTACCATGACATACAGGATGTCGTCAGGATAGACGATCATCACCGGCCCCAGCTCGCACAGGCCGTGACATCCCGTCTTGACCACACAGACCTCCTGGTCCAGCCCGGCCTTCTTCACTTCGCTTTCCAGGGCGGCGATCACCTGCTCGCATCCCCCGGCGGTACATCCCGTGCCGCCGCATACCAGTACATGTGTGCGATACATTCTCCATCCTCCCTCTTACAGATCTACATTCTGCAGGGTGTACTTGCTGACGATCAGCCCCCGCTCCAGATGCTGCTCCACCACTTCCTTCGCCTTCTCCGGGGTCATCTTGATATAGGTGACCTTCTCCTTCCCGGGGGCATAAATCTCCACAATGGGCTCGTACTGGCACAGGCCGATGCAGCCGGTCTGAGTGACCGCCACATTCTTCAGGCCCTTCTCCTGAACCAGCTGGGCCAGGGTGTTCAGTACCGGGCGGGCGCCGCTGGCGATGCCGCAGGTGGCCATGCCAACTACCACGCGGGTCTGGTTGGAGTCGGCGCTGCGCATCCCAACCTGTCCCTGCATCCGCTCACGGATGGCTTTCAATTCTTCCAGAGATTTCATACTGCTCTTATCCTCCTTAAATCTGGGCATCGCCATTGGTTTCCCTGATATTCTCCTCCAGGTACTCCCGGACATACTGGGAGACCTCCGGCTCGTCCAGAGGGACTCCCCCCAGGATCTCCCGGAACTGTCTGGTGTCCAGGGTAAAACCGCGCCCATCCACACGATATTCGCACAGAAAATCCCGATCAGGATTAAAGGTAATCAGGGTATGCAGCGTGCCGCTGAGGTCTCCTAAGGGCATCCGGTCGATGTTGTCCAGGCGGAACACCGCGGTCACCGTGGTGCCCTTCCCCACCTCCGACTGGATGCGGAAGCTCCCGCCGGCAGCCAGGGCCGCCTGTTTGAAGAAGGGAACGCCCAATCCCACCTTGCGGGTGGTGCGGGTGGTGAAAAAGGGATCCTCTACCTGGGCCACCTGCTCCGGCGTCATGCCGCAGCCGTCGTCCGTGATGACCACCGTCAGAGTGTCCGTCTTATGATCTGCCTCCATCGAAATCCCGATCAGGGAGGCCTCGGCCCGGATGGAATTTTGGGCGATATCCAGCACGCTCATGGCGATTTCCGGCATCATGGCATCATTGATACTTCTTCAGGATGGCGGGCAGCTCATCCACTGTCAGGCGCCCGTATACATCGTCGTTGATCATCATCACCGGGGCAAGGCCGCAGGCCCCCACGCACCGGCAGGCGTCCAGAGAAAACTTTCCGTCTGCAGTGCATTCTCCTCCCTGGATGCCCAACAGCTCCTGGAGCTTCTCATAGATCCGGCCCGCTCCCTTGACATAGCAGGCAGTTCCAAGACAGACGGAGATGCGGTACTTCCCCTTGGGATTCAGATTAAACATGGAGTAGAAGGTCGCCACCCCATAGATCTCCTCCAGGGGGTGTCCTGTGGCGTCGGAGATCATGGTCTGCACCTGAATGGGCAGATAGCCGTAGATCTCCTGGGCCTGCTGCATAATGGGCATCAGGGAGCCGGGCTGGTCCTTCAGCTCCTCGATCACCTTATACAGCTGCTCTGCCTGCTGCGGGGTCCCGGTGAACGGGACCGTTTGCTTTGTGCTCAAATAAATCCCTCCTTGATCTGGTGCGTCTCATCTCTTCTTCCTGCCCCTCCCGAGCTCTTCCACAGAAAAGGGACGGGTGTCCATCAGCGGGAATACCGCACCTGCTTTCACGCTGTGATACACCGCTTTTCTCATGTAAAATGTTTTTCTTATCACTCCAATAAGTTTTATGCAATATAGATTCTACCTTATTTTGATGCACTTTTCAAGGTTTTCTCGCTCTTTTTTGCCTACTTTTTGTTTATAATTGTTAAAACTTTGATTTATAATTCAAATTTCATCCATTTCGTGTGTCATTTTCCTCGTTTTTTGAGGCAACTATAGACAGCGCAAATCACCTTCTAAATTTCCCTTATGGAATGGTTCCTTCTCTCCAGGCAGCAGAACAGGGGCGCGTCTTGCGCACCCCTGTTCCACATTATTCTTTCGAGACTGCTGATCCCGTATCCTTTCCCCGGTCATTCCTCCGGAGAGATACCGGAAAAAAGCTGAAGCCGGCCGCTGGTCACAGTACACAGCAGCGTCAGCCCATACGCCTGGGCAAGCTCCACCGCCTGCCGGGTGGGCACCGTCTTGCTGGCCAGCACGGGGATTCCGGCGCGGATGACCTTCTTCACCATGTCGGTGGGTACCCGCCCGCTGGTGTACAGCAGCGCGCGGCGCAGGTCCCTCCCCTGGCGCAGGGCACAGCCCACCGCCTTATCCAGCGCATTGTGGCGGCTGATGTCCTCGCAGAGGCAGCGGATCTCCCCCTCTGTCATCAGGGAACAGCTGTGTGCTCCCTTGGTCAGCCGGTACAGCTGGGTGCCCTTGTCCAGCAGTCCCGCCATGGCAAACACCCACTCCTTTCGCCAGGGCATGGGCGTCACGGACCGCAGCTCCGCCTGACGGCAGTAGCGGTCATCCAGCAGCCGGTTCTCCGGGCAGCTGGTGAGCAGAGTCTCCACATACCGTTCTGTCTCCCGGCGTTCCTCCGCAGCAGGGCCGCACAGCTGCACCTCCGCCCTGTCTCCTGACGGAGTCAGGCGGATGGATGCGATCTCCTCCGTTCCCGCCACAATCCCCTCGGTGTACAGCCGGCCCAGGACCAGCTCCACCAGCTTTCCGGGGGTACACACAATCTTCAGCACCGGCGCGCCGTCGATGCACACCTCCATCAGGTGCTCCACCAGCAGGTCGTTCTCCCGGGGACAGGTTTCCCCCGTCCCATCCACCTGGGTGGAGGGAACAAGGGTATAGGGACGCTGTTCCCCCTCCATCTCCATGATCTCCATCGTTTGTCTTTCCGCCTCCCTGTGCGGTCCTTCGCCCCGTCTCAGGGGCGGGCGGCAGCCCCTCCCGGGGTCTTCTTCCCGGTGTTCCGGAGGTAGCAGAACCAGTACACCAGCCCCACAGCGCAGCCGCCCACGATATTGCCCAGGGTCACCGGCAGCAGATTGCCCCCGAAGAAATTCCCCCAGGTAAGGGCGGTCAGGTCCATTCCCGCCTCCTCCGCGGCGGCCGCCCAGACGGCGTTCCCCTTGGCCAGCAGGCCCACCGAGATGTAGTACATGTTGGCCACGCTGTGCTCGAAGCCGGACACCACGAAAAGCAGGATGGGGAAGTACAGCCCCGCGATCTTCCCCGCCACATCCTTGGCGGCGAAGGAGATCCACACGGCGATGCACACCAGGAAATTGCACCCCACCCCCCGCAGGAAGGCGTCCCCAAAGCTCAGGGAGCATTTGGCGGCAGCGGTACTCAGCTCGGACACCGCCAGCGCCCCGCTGAACAGTCCGGCCTGCCCGCCGTATACGCAGACGGCGGACACGATGAGGCTGCCCGCCAGGTTGCCCAGGTAGACCACCACCCAGTTGCGCAGCATCTGCCCCACCCGGATCTCCCGCTCCAGCAGGGGGATGATCATCAGGCAGTTGCCGGTGAACAGCTCGCTGCCCGCCAGCAGCACCATCATCAGTCCCCCGGGGAAGACCAGGCCGCTGATGAGTTTGGCCAGGGAGGCGTTGCCCACCAGGGCGCTGGCAGTGGAGGCGCCCACCCCCGCCAGGGCGATGAACGCCCCCGCCAGGATCCCCAGAAGGAACAGCTTGGAGGACGGCATCGCCGCCTTCCCCTTCCCCGTGGTGATGTAGTTCTTTGCCACTTCTGCCGGTGTGAACAGTCCCATCTCTCTCTCTTCCTTTCTCTCTCGGCTCGCTCTCTCCTCCGGGAAGAAAGAACTGATAGACGCCGTGTTCCGGCGCCTATCAGTTCCAGGATCCCGCTATCGTTTACGCCTTCTGCTCCGCGGCCTTCTTGGCCTTGATCTCCCGCAGGGCGTCCTTGTGGCTCAGGTTGACCCGGCCCTTGTCGTCGATGTCGGTGACTTTTACCCAGATCATGTCTCCGATGTTCACCACATCCTCCACCTTGTTCACCCGGTGGTCGGCCAGCTTGGAGATGTGGACCATGCCGTCCTTGCCGGGGGCCAGCTCCACGAAGGCGCCGAAGTTGAGGATGCGCACCACCTTGCCGTAGTACAGCGCGCCCACCTCGGGGACGAAGACGATGGTCTCGATCATCTTCTTGGCGGCGTCGCAGCTGGCGGCGTCCACCCCGGAGATGTAGATGGTGCCGTCTTCCTCCACATCCACCTTGGCGCCGGACTCGGCGCAGATCTTCTGGATGACCTTGCCGCCGGAGCCGATGACCTCGCGGATCTTATCCACATCGATCTTCATCTTCACCATCTTGGGGGCATTCTCGCTGACCTGGGGCCGGGGTTCGGCGATGCAGGGGAGCATCACCTCGTCCAGGATGGCGTACCGGGCGTCCTTGGTGATCTCCAGGGCCTCCTTGATGATCTCGTGGGTGAGGCCGTCGTTCTTCAGGTCCATCTGGATGGCGGTGATGCCCGCCTTGGTGCCCGCCACCTTGAAGTCCATCTCGCCGTGGAAGTCCTCCACGCCCTGGATGTCAATGAAGGTGGTGAAGGAGCCGTCGTCGTCCTGGATCAGGCCGCAGGAGATGCCGGCCACCGGGGCCTTGATGGGCACGCCGGCGTCCATGAGGGCCAGGGTGGAGCCGCAGATGGAACCCTGGGAGGTAGAACCGTTGGAGGAGAGCACCTCAGAGACCACGCGGATGGCGTAGGGGAACTCCTCCACCGAGGGCAGCACCGGCTCCAGCGCCCGCTCGGCCAGGGCGCCGTGGCCCTTCTCCCGGCGGTTGGTGGACCGGGCGCCCCGGGCCTCGCCGGTGGAGTAGGCGGGCATGTTGTAGTGGTGCATATACCGCTTCTCGGTCTCCTCCCAGATGGTGTCCAGCTTCTGGCAGGCGGAGAGAGTGTTCAGCGTGGCGATGGACAGCACCTGGGTCTGTCCGCGGGTGAACAGGCCGGAGCCGTGGACACGGGGCAGCACCCCCACCTCGGCGGCCAGGGGACGGATCTCGTTCTTCTGCCGCCCGTCCACCCGGTGGCCCTCCAGCAGCCAGGCCTTCACGATCTTCTTCTGGAACTTATAGGTGAACTCCTCCAGGTACTTGTCCATGTCGGGGTACTGCTCCAGATACTTCTCGTGCCAGTGGTCGATCATGGCGTTCCAGCGCTGCTCCCGGATGTTCTTGTCGTCGGTGTCCATGGCGGCCTTGGCCTCGTCCATAAAGTTGGCCACGATGTCGTCGAACAGCTCCTGGTTGAAGTCGGCGTGCTCGTACTCAAACTTGGGCTTGCCGATCTCCGCCACGATGCCGTTGATGAACTCCACCTGCTTCTTGATCTCCTCGTGGGCCTTGACGATGCCCTCGTACATGATCTCGTCGGGGATCTCCTTGGCCCCCGCCTCGATCATCACCACCTTCTTGCCGGTGGCCGCCACGGTAACATCCATCTGGGAGCGGTGCTTCTGCTCCTGGGTGGGGTTCATGACGATCTCCCCATCCACATAGCCCACCTCCATGCAGCCGATGGGCCCGTTCCAGGGGATGTCGGAATAGCTCAGGCAGGCGGACACGCCGATCATGGCGGTGACCTCGGGGGAGCAGTCATAGTCCACGCTCATCACGGTGCAGGTGACCACCACATCGTTGCGCAGGTCGCTGGGGAACAGGGGCCGGATGGGCCGGTCGATGAGGCGACTGGCCAGCACGGCGGGGAGGGAGGGCTGCCCCTCCCGGCGCATGAAGGATCCGGGGATGCGGCCCACGGCGTACAGCTTCTCCTCGAAGTCCACGCTCAGGGGGAAGAAGTCGATGCCGTCCCGGGGACGGGGGGAGGCGGTGACGGCCACCAGCACGGTGGTCTCGCCATAGCGGACCATGGCGGACGCGTTGGCCAGTTCAGCCACCTTGCCCACCTCGATCTTCAGGGGGCGGCCGGCCACCTCGGTCTCATACACTTTATAATTTGAGAATTGCTTATGCTTGATGATGGTTGACATGAAACGCACTCCTTTTCATTGGTATTCCGCGGGCGCTCCTGCCTTTTAGCACTTGAATCCGGGCCGGAATCTTCCGGCCCAGGTTCAACTGCTAAAAAAGCGGTCCGCCCGCGGCGCGGGTCAAAAATCGCGAAAGAGGGCAGCGCAGCGGCGGCTGCGCTACCCTCTGTGTCGCAGTTACTTGCGGATCCCCAGCTTGGCGATGATGGCGCGGTAGCGCTCGATATCCTTGTCCATGAGGTAGTCCAGCATCTTGCGGCGCTTGCCCACCATCTTCAGCAGGCCGCGGCGGCTGTGGTTGTCGTGGGTGTGCACCTTCAGGTGCTCGGTCAGCTCGTTGATGCGGGCGGTGAGGATGGCGATCTGCACCTCAGGGGAGCCGGTGTCAGTGGGGTGGGTGCGGTTTGCCTCGATGACGGCGGTCTTTTCGTCTTTGCGGATCATGGATGATTCCACCTTTCCTTTCGGTCTGATTCGCCTCCGGGCCGGGTACTGGGCGGGTGAAATACCCGCGTGAAGCGGGCGGTGTCCCAGAACTAAGCCGCGGGGCAGGTCTTGCCCGGTTACAGGCCAAGAAACTATATCATAAAATTCCCCCGTTGTAAAGGGAAATTTCGCGTCTTTTTCTCCTCTGCGGTCAGCTCGCTCCCGCGGCCCGGCGGTCCGCCTCGGTGCCGATGTAGGTCAGGCTGCTGAAGTGCGCCTCCAGCCGTTCGTCCGGCCAGGCCCGGTCCAGCAGCTGCTGCGCCGCGGTGACGGCGGGCGCCCCCTGGTGCCGCTGGTCCATCCGCACCAGCGCCGCCCCCGTGAGCAGGATATCCGCCGCCAGTACCGCCGCCAGGGCCCGGGTGGCCCACCGCGCCGGCCGGGACGGCCGCCGGGCCAGCCGGCGGCACAGCGGGTCCATGACCGCCCGGCTCCATACCACCGCCGCCAGGCCCCACAGCAGGGAGTGGAAGGGGTTCACCCTCCCGTCCAGATTCAGGGGCAGATGGCTGTAATTCCAGAAGCAGGCGCCGAACGCCATCTCCTGGCCCCAGGAGCACAGGTACTCCAGCACCGTGGCCGACACGGCGCCCGCCAGGAACACCGCCGCCGTCCCCCGGCGGTGGATGCCCCGGGGCAGAAGGGTGAACAGCACCGCCCCCATCCCCCACACCAGGGACAGCTGCCCATAGAGCAGGCTGCTGCGGTTCTGCAGCTCCCCCCACACCAGGAGCATATAGGCCGTCTCCAGCAGCGCCCCCAGCAGGCCCGCGACGACGAACAGCCAGAACAGGACATACCCGCTCCGGCGCGGCACGGCCTCCTCCGGCTCCGCCCGGACCCGGGCGGGCGCGGCGGTGGTCAGGGTGTCCATCCGATCCCTCCTTCCAGGCGGCGCAGCCGCCCATGCCCGTCCATCATAGCAGACGCCCCAGAGGAAATCCTTAAGGGCGGCTTAAATTTCCTTTTAATTTTCGTTTTTGCCCCTCTCTCCGGAAAAACAGCTTGACTTTTCCCCCGCCCGCTGGTATACTGTCAAAGCCGCTTTGAATGGGCCATCAAATGAGGCGGGCGTTTTCCGCCCTCCCCTGCCCCCGACAGCGAGCCCGTAATAAAGGAGTTGAATATTCATGAACGCAATCATCGTGACCGGCGGCAAGCAGTACAAGGTGGCCGAGGGCGACGAGATCTTCATCGAGAAGGTGGACGCCGAGGCGGGCGACACTCTGGTGTTCGACCAGGTGCTGGCCATCCTGGACGGCGACAAGAAGGCCAAGTTCGGCACCCCCGTCATCAAGGGCGCCAGCGTGGACGCCACCGTGGTGAAGAACGGCAAGGGCAAAAAGGTGGTCATCTTCAAGTACAATCCCAAGAAGGGCTATCGCAACCGCCAGGGCCACCGTCAGCCCTACACCAAGGTGAAGATCGAAAAGATCCACAAGACCGCCCGCAAGGCCGCCGCCGATGCGGCTCCGGCAGAGGCCGAGGCCTGAGATGACAGTCGTCACCTTTCACACCCAGGGGGAGCGCATCGTGGGCTTCACCGTGAAAGGGCACACCGGTCTGGCTGAAGAGGGCGCGGATATCCTGTGCGCCGCCGTGACCAGCGCGGTCCGGCTGGCGGAATGCGCCGTGAATGAGGTGCTGGGCCTCGGCGCGGCGGTAAAAGTGCGGGAGAAGGACGCGTCCATCACCCTGAAACTCCCCGGCAGTCTGGGCGACACCGCAGAGAGCGCCTGTCAGACGCTTCTGACCGCCATGATGGTGTACTTTGCCCAGCTGCATGTGGAATACCCCGACAACCTTCTGGTCCTGGAGCAGGAAGCGCCCGGGACCGCCTCATCTTAATCAGAAAGGATGGTTTGCTATGCTGAACATCGGTCTGCAGTTCTTCGCCCATAAAAAGGGCGTGGGCTCCACCCGCAACGGCCGCGACTCCGAGTCCAAGCGTCTGGGCGTGAAGCGCGGCGACGGCCAGTTCGTTCTGGCCGGCAATATTCTGGTCCGTCAGCGCGGCACCCACATTCACCCCGGTGAAAATGTGGGCAAGGGCAGCGACGACACCCTGTTTGCCCTGAAGTCCGGCAAGGTGAAGTTCCACCGCCTGGGCAAGGACCGCAAGCAGGTCTCCATCGTCACCCTGGAGCAGTAATCCCGCATCCGGGCCGTTCCGGCCCCAAGTTTTGTTCCACCCGAAAAGCCGCAAACGCACGCGTTTGCGGCTTTTCCTGTCATGGCCCGGCACCGGGCCATTCCTGGAGGTGTGTTCCGTGGCAAATCAGTTCATCGACACTGCCCGCATCACCGTGCGTTCCGGCAACGGGGGCAACGGGGCGGTCTCCTTCCGCCGGGAGAAGTATGTGGCCGCCGGCGGGCCCGACGGCGGGGACGGCGGCCGGGGCGGCGACATCGTGCTGAAGGTGGACGACCACATGTCCACCCTGCTGGATTTCCGTTATCAGCGCAAGTACACCGCCGCCAACGGGGAGGACGGCTCGGGCAGCCGCCGCACCGGCCGGGACGGTGCCGACCTGGTGCTTCGGGTCCCCCGGGGCACCGTGGTGCGGGACGCCGAGACCGGGGAGATCATCCAGGACATGTCGGGGGATGAGCCCTTCGTCCTGTGCCGGGGCGGCAAGGGGGGCTGGGGCAACAAGCACTTCGCCACCCCCACCCGGCAGGTGCCCCGCTTCGCCAAGTCCGGCCTGCCCGGCCGCACCCGGGAGGTGGTGCTGGAGCTGAAGCTGCTGGCGGATGTGGGGCTGGTGGGCTTCCCCAATGTGGGCAAGTCCACCCTGCTCAGCGTGGTGTCCAAGGCGGCCCCCAAGATCGCCAACTACCACTTCACCACCCTGTACCCCAATCTGGGGGTGGTGTATGTGCGGGAGGGGGTGTCCTTCGTCCTGGCGGACATCCCCGGCATCATCGAAGGGGCAGCCCAGGGCGCCGGCCTGGGACACGATTTCCTGCGGCACATCGACCGGTGCCGGCTGCTGATCCATGTGGTGGATGTGTCGGGCAGCGAGGGCCGGGATCCGGTGGCCGACTTCGACGCCATCTGCCAGGAGCTGCAGGCGTACTCCCCCCAGCTGGCCGCCCGGAAGATGATCGTGGCCGCCAACAAGGCGGACATCCTGGAGGACCCAGCCCTTTTGGAGCACCTGCGGGAGCATGTGGAGAGCCTGGGGCTGGAGCTGTTCGAGATCTCCGCTGCCGCCCACCAGGGGGTGCAGGAGCTGATGGACCGGGCCGCCCAGCTGCTCCAGGAGCTGCCCCCCGTGGCGGTGTACGAGCCCACCTATGTGGAGCCCCTGCCCCAGATCGACACCTCCGCCGCCCTGGACATCCAGCAGTACGACGATGTGTGGTCGGTGGAGGGCCCCTGGCTGCAGCGGCTGATCTCCAATGTGAACTTCGGGGACTACGAGTCCCGCAGCTGGTTCGACCGGATGCTCCGGGAGTCCGGCCTGTTCCAGCGGCTGGAGGAGATGGGCATCAAGGACGGCGACACCGTGTCCATGTACAACCTGGAATTCGAATACCGCCGGTGAGCGGCACAGGAGGGGGGATCTGCGTTGAACGAGGAATGTCTGATCTGCGGGGCGCCTCTGGAGTACCTGGAGGAGGCCATCCCCATGGAGTGCGCCGTCTGCCACAGGAAGGAGGACAGCCGGACCCGCTGCGTCCACGGGCACTATGTCTGCGACAAATGCCACACCGCGGGGCTGGACGCCGTCCTCGGGCTCTGCCTGGAGGAGACCTCCCGGGACCCCATCGAAATTCTGGAGCGGATGATGGCCCTGCCCTTCTGCCACATGCACGGGCCGGAGCACCATGTCATGGCGGGGGCCGCCCTGCTCACCGCCTGCCGCAATGCCGGCGGCGAGGTGGACCTGGCCCGCGCCCTGTCCGAGATGCTCCGCCGGGGGAAGGCCGTCCCCGGGGGAACCTGCGGCTTCTGGGGCGCCTGCGGTGCGGGGATCAGTGCCGGAATATACCTGTCCATTCTCACCGGGGCCACCCCCCTGTCGGAGGAGAGCTGGGGCCTGGCCAATCAGATGACCGCCCGGGCGCTGGACCGCATCGGCCGCGTGGGCGGCCCCCGGTGCTGCAAGCGGGACTGCTATCTGGCCATTGCCGAGGCGGTCCGCTTCACCCGGGAAAAGCTGGGGATCTCCATGGAGCTGCGGGAGGATGTCCGCTGTACCCACTCCCCCCGCAACAGCCAGTGCATCCGGGGCCGCTGCCCCTTCTATGCCGGCTTTGCTGAGAACTGACAAAGGACAGACAGGCGCACCGCCCATGTGAGCGGTGCGCCTGTTTGCCTTTGCTCTTACTGTGCCTCGTAGTCGGACAGCTTGTCCACCACGGTGTCCGCCGCGTCGGAGTCGGCGGGGACCACCAGCACCACGGAATTCCCGTGGGTGGCAAGCCGGGCGTTGTCCAGCTTGGGGATCTCAGCGGGGAGATAGCTCTCATAGGACTCCTTCTGCAGGTCCACATGGGCCTGCAGGGCCCCCAGCACCGTGGCGGCGGTGTCCGCGTCCTTCAGCACCAGCACCGACGCCTCCTCGGCGGTGGCGCCGGCGGAGAGGTACACCGACCCGTCCAGGATGTCCTCCCGGGCCACGCCATAGCCCTCCAGGGCATAGAGCTGATAGGCCGTGTCCAGCTCCAGGGTCTCCAGAGTCTCGGAGAAGGCGCCGCTGTCCAGCAGCGCCTGGGTCACCGCGGCGGGATCCAGGTCGGGGACCTGCGCCTCGCCGGTGCCCATGGCGGGGGCGTCCTCCCCGCCGCCGCAGGCGGCCAGGGTCAGCGCCATGGCCGCCCCGCAGGCCAGGGCGAAGAGTTTTCTCAGTTTCATGTCGCATCTGCTCCTTCCGGATAGAGGGTGTCATAGGACACCGTGTGGGTCTTGAGGTACTCCAGCCACTGCTCGCAGTAGCTGCGGTTCAGGTGGATGCCGTCGTTGCTGGCCTCGGCGGGGAGGCTGCCGTTCTCGTCGGCGAAATCGCTGTACACATCCACCACCGGGACCCGGCAGTCCTCCGCGGCCTGACAGATCAGGTCGTTGTAGATCCGCAGGTGGTCGTTTTTCAGATAGTCCCGCCCGCCTGTCTGGGCGATGACCTCCTCGTTGAGGGGGATGAGCGTCTGAAGGTAGATCACCGACTCAGGGTGGCTCTGCCGCAGCTCGGTCACCAGCTCGCAGAAAGCCTCGTAGAACCCTTGATCATTATAATACCCCAGTTCGTTGACGCCCAAACAGAGATAGATCTTCCCGTACTCTTTTCCCTCCAGCGCCTGCTGCAGAGTAAGCTTTTGCCCGCCCACCTGGATGCAGGCCTTTCCCTTCTGCACATCAAAGATGGACAGGCCGGTGTGGGTGACACTGGAGGCCCCGGTGACCCCACTGTACAGCATGAAGCCCGCGGTGCGGGAGTCCCCCACAAACACTGCATCGGCGAAATAGTCGTCCCCCACTGCCTCCGATTCCGGAACAGGCTGGCTGAAGTCATAGCCCTCCTGGGCTTCCGCCCCGTCGGTCCCGGTCTCCTCCGGCGGAAGGACCGCGCCGCTCTCCGACGGAAGCGGCTGCGTGCTCTCCTCTGACGGCGCCGTACCAGACGGCGCGGGATCCGCAGTGGGACGCTCTGACGGAGACAGCGTGACCCCGGGAGAGGACTCCGGCGGGGCCGTCCCATCTCCGGCCGCCGGACCGTCGGGGTCTCGGGCCCACACCGTCAGCCCCAGGGCGATGATCATCAGAATGACAGCAACCACAGTCAGCAGCAGGGGAAGCGGAACCCGGAATGGGTTGTGCAATCTGGACCGCATTCTGGTACGCATGGATACAGACACCTCACATGGATGATTTTATCGTCTCGGGCGCTGGCCGCCCGTCGCCTAAAATAATGGCCGCCACCTGGGCATAGTTCTCCGTGGTATAGGTGGGGATGATATCCCCCGGCGGCTGGGCTCCGCCGGGGCAATACCAGATGGTGTCCAGTCCGGCGTTGATGCCGCCCTGAATGTCAGAGAGGAGATTGTCCCCCACCACCACCGTGTCCGCCCGGTCGGTGACCCCCAGGCGCTGGAGCACCTGATCGAAGAAGGCCCGCTCCGGCTTGCGGCAGCCCAGCTCCTGGGAGATAAACAGCCCCTTGAAATAGGGCGCCAGCCCCGAGCGGGCAAACCGCCCTGTCTGGGCGATGGTGGCGCCGTTGGTGACAATGGCCAGGGTACACTGCGCCGCCAGGGTGCGGCACAGCTCCTCCGCCCCGGGCAGCAGAAAGGCCCCCTCCCCCAGATGGGTGAGGTAGTCCCGGTTGAACTGCTCCGGGTCGTGGTGCCCGCCCATGGCCGCCTCAAAGCGCCGAAAGCGCTCCACCAGCAGCCAGTCCTGGGACACCTCTCCCCGGTCGAAGCGGCGCCACAGCTCCCGGTTGATGGACAGATAGGTCTCCCGGGTCCTCTCATCGTCGGGATAGCCCCGTTCCCTCAGGACACGGCCCAATGCCTCGTACTCCGCCCGGTCAAAGTCGAACAGGGTGTTGTCCGCGTCAAACAGTACAGTATGGTATCTGGGCATAGGCCCCTCCTTCATCCGCCGCGGGACGCGGCCAGACTGCGGTACATGCGCACCACGGCGGAGACCAGCATGGCGCCCACCGCCAAGCACCCTGCGAACCCCAGGGTGTGGAGCAGGGAGGAGAGGAACTGCAGCGTCTCTCCCTGGATGCAGTAGAGCATGGTGAGATAGATCCCCCGCCCCGGCACCAGGGGGTACAGGGCGATGAGCAGATAGACGGTCACCGGGCAGCGGCGCACCCGGGCCATCGCCTCTGAGAAGACGGCGATCACCACCGCCGCCAGGAACGCCTGGATCAGGTCGCTTCCCACCAGCGGCGCGCTGAGCAGATACACCAGCCAGCCCAGCGCCCCTCCGGTGCTGCAGATGAGCAGCCCCGCTCCCCGGACCTGGAACAGAAAGCAGAAGCCCAGGCAGGCGAAAAAGGCGGACGCACACGGCAGGACATACCCCGCCGCCATGGCTCCCCCCACCTCCAGAGACGCATCTCCCACCGCCAGCACCACACCGGTGCTCAGGGCGATGGCGGTGGCGGTGAGCAGCGCCTCGGTGAGCCGGCTCACGCCGGAGACCATGTCTCCCGCCATGAATTCCCGCATGGAGTTGGTCAGCGCCACCCCCGGCGTCAGGGCCATGAAGGCCCCGATGGTGATGGCGTCCAGATTCTCTCCCACTCCAAGCCTCACGAAGGTCAGCGCCGCCACAGCGGACACACCGGCACAGGCCAGGGTACGGAAAAATCCCCCGCTCTCCACCCGGGCCAGGGCCGTGAGCATCAGGGCAATGGCCAGGCCGCACACCCCGCTGCACACCGCGTCCCGCCAGGTTCCGCCAAAGAACAGGCAGAAGGCGGCCGCACCCAGGAAATATCCAAAGAACCGCACCGCCGATGGGTAATCCCGGCGCGACGCCTCGATCCCCTCCATCATGGCCCGGGCCTGTTCCGGGGACGGGGTGTCCCGGCACAGGGCGCGGCACAGGCTGTTATATTGCTCCAGCCGCCACAGGTCGGTGCCGTGGTCGAGGACCCGGCGCACCCGGGTCAGCGGCTCCCCCTGCGGGGTGGTGATGCTGGCGATAAGGCAGTTGGGGATGGCAAACACCTCTGCGTCCGGCAGGCCGTAAGCGGCCAGCAGCCGGCGCAGGGAATCCTCCGCCCGGTAGATCTCGGCGCCGCTCTCCAGCAGGCCGCATCCCATGTCCACGCTCAGGTCCAAAAGCGCGCTGTAATCCATGGGCTCCCTCCCTCTCACCGGGCCGCGGTGCCGGCCGTTTCTCACTATAATATGTTTTGCCCCAAACCGCAAGAAACAAAAAGTAAAGATTTCTTACAACTCCGGCCCGTTCCCCGCCGGTCCGGCGGGGGAGAGCCCGATGACGGTGAGCCGCCCCTCCTCCACGGTAAAGCGCACCTCCAGCCCCGCGAAGACAAAGCCATACTCCCGCCGCGGGTCATGCTGATAGGATGGACGGGGATCGAAAGACAGCACCGCCCGCAGCGCCTCCCGTTTCTCCTCCGGCACCCGCTTCCATAGCGCAGGGGGGATGTCCACCGCCAGCAGCGGCCGGGAGACCTGGTCGGTGAAGCCGCCGGTGGCCTCCGGCCGGCAGTCGGCATAGGGGAGATACGGCTTGATGTCCAGGATGGGGGTGCCGTCCATCAGATCCGCCCCCGCCACATGGAGCACCGGCCCCAGTGCCGGGTGGCGCTCTACCCCCTCCAGCCGGACGCAGGACAACCCCACCGGGTTGGGCCGGAAGGGGGAACGGGTGGCAAACACCCCCAGCCGCTTGTTCCCCCCCAGCCGCGGGGGGCGCACCGTGGGGGACCAGCCGGGGCGCACCGCCTGGGAGAATTGCCAGATCAGCCACAGATGGGAGAACTCCTCCACCCCCCGCAGCGCCTCGGCCACCCGGTACTCCGGTTCAAATACCACCGTGGCTTTCAGCGCGTCGCTCATCCCGCTCTGCCGGGGCACCCCGAACTTGGTGGGAAAATCGCTGACGATCCGGGCGATGATCTCCATGGATACGGTCTCCGCCATTCTCTCTCCTCCTCCAGCGGGCCGGCCGCCTGCAGAGCCTTACAGGTGCGGGGGCGCCGTTCTCCGCCCCGGCAAGGCCCGCCAGCGGCGGCTGAAAAAGGGGCAGCTCTTCCCCACCGGGGAGAAGCGCACGGTTTCCGGAGCAGCGTGCCCTCTCTCTGCGGCTCTCCACACTCCGTCCCCCTCCCCCCGTTTGGGGCGGGCGGCCCTGGTCCGGCGGATTCCGGCCGCCGGGGCCGCTTTGTCTTATCATGGTAGCATGAAACCGCCTGTTTGTCCAGACGCCGCCCCTTGACAGCGCCGGAACGGAGCGGTATAATTCCCCCGGAAAGTTAGCTTCCGCTAATCTTCAGGGGCGGCAAGCCGGAGGGGAGGAAACCAGCGATGTGGAAGATCACGCTGAAGGTGGATGGGATGCAGTGCGGGATGTGCGAGGCCCATGTGAATGACGCGGTACGCAAGGCGTTTCCCGTAAAAAAAGTGACTTCCTCCCACGCCAGGGGGGAGACTGTCATCCTCACCGACCAGGCGCTGGACGAACAGGCCCTGCGTCAGGCCATCGGCAGTGGGGGATACACCGTGATCTCCGTCACCCGGGAGCCTTATGAAAAGCACGGGCTGCTGGGCGGACTGTTCAAATGACGCGCCTGGCACACCATCGGCTCCGCCGCGGCGGTCTCCGGAAAACGCCGGGGCCGCCGCGGTCTTGCATCCTTTTCATTCATTCAAATTCTTTATGGGCGATAATATATCCTGATTTGACTTCTCTCTGTGCTACTGATATAATATATGATTACCAATCATAATAGGGATTGTTTCCGCCATATGCCGGCGGGCATTCCGTGCGAGGAAACCATGAATAAAGACAGACACCTTCTTCATATCGGCATCGATGTGGGTTCCACCACCACCAAAGTGGCCGCGCTGACGCCGGAGGCCGGGCGGGTCCTGTACTCCGACTATCAGCGCCACCACGCTGACCAGGTCAAAAGCGTCTCCGACGCGCTGTGGAGGCTGTATGCCCGCTTCCCTCAGGCCCGGTTCCGCGTGGCGCTCACCGGCTCGGGGGCCAAGCGGCTGGCAGACGCGCTGAAGCTGCCCTACATCCAGGAGGTGGTGGCCAACTCCATCGCCCTGCGGGCCAGATATGACCGGGTGGGCACCGCCATCGAACTGGGCGGTCAGGACGCCAAGATCCTCTTTTTCCGGGAAGACCCTCTCACCGGTCAGCCGGAGACCACAGATCTGCGCATGAACGGCAGCTGCGCCGGGGGCACCGGTGCCTTTCTGGACGAGGTGGCCGCCATCCTCCATGTCCCGGTGGAGCAGCTGGACGGCCTGGCCTCCCGGGGGGACTGTGTCTATGATGTATCCGGCCGGTGCGGCGTGTACGCCAAGACCGACATCCAGCCCCTGCTGAATCAGGGCGTATCCAAGGAGAACCTGGCCCTGTCCGCCCTCCATGCCATCGCCAAGCAGACCATCGGCGGACTGGCCCAAGGGTTGGAGATCACCCCTCCGGTGGCCTTCGAGGGCGGCCCCCTCACCTTCAACCCGACGCTGGTCCAGGTATTCGCCCAGCGGCTTCATCTGACCGAGGAGGATGTCCTCATTCCCGAGCGGCCCGAACTGATGATGGCCTATGGCGCGGCCCTGTCCCTGGACACCCTGTACGCCGGTCAGGAGGACGAGGTGCGCCTGGACCAGCTGCTGCTGCAGCTGCAGCAGCTGAACTGTGCCCCGGAGGAGGCTGCGGCCGGCCAGCCCTTCTTCTCTGATGAGGCGGAGCGCCGGGCCTTTCAGGAGTCTCACGCCCTGCCCCAGTGGCAGCCCCTTCAGCCCAGGCGGGGCCAGGTGGTACAGGCGTGGCTTGGCATCGACTCGGGCAGCACCACGACCAAATTTGTGCTGCTCAGCGAAGAGGAGGACCTGCTGGACCAGTTCTACGCCCCCAACCAGGGCGATCCTCTGACCGTAGCAAAAAAAGCCCTGCTGGACCTGCGGGACCGCTACCGGGACGCGGGAGCCCGGCTGGAGATCCTGGGGGTGGGCACCACAGGCTATGGCGAAAACCTGTTTGCCAGCGCCCTGGGTGCCGAGTGTCATGTGGTGGAGACGGTGGCTCACGCCCGGGCCGCGGCCAAGTATGTCCCCGGGGCCACCTTTATTCTGGATATCGGCGGCCAGGACATGAAGGCCATGTGGCTGGATGACGGGATCATCACCAACATCGTGGTGAACGAGGCCTGTTCCTCCGGCTGCGGCTCCTTTCTGGAGAACTTTGCCGCCTCCCTCCACATCCCGGTGGACCAGATCGCCCAATGTGCCTTTGATTCCCACAGTCCCGCCCATCTGGGCAGCCGCTGCACCGTCTTTATGAACAGCAGCATCGTCACCGAGCAGCGCAACGGCAAGCTGCCCGGCGACATCATGGCAGGGCTGTGCCGCTCCATCATTGAAAATGTCTTCACCAAGGTCATCCGGGTGTCCAATCTGGACTCCCTTGGGGACACCGTGGTGGTCCAGGGCGGCACCTTCCAGAACGACGCGGTGCTCCGCGCCCTGGAGCAGTACATCGGCCGGACCGTGATCCGCGCCCCCTATCCCGGGGTGATGGGCGCCATCGGCGCGGCCCTGCTCACCAAGGAGCGCATGGACGGCCGTACGCGCACCTTCATCGGGCTGGACGCGCTGGAGGACTTTACCTATACCCAACAGGCCAACTCCCCCTGTCCCTTCTGCGCCAACCACTGCAAGCGCACCATTCTGACCTTCTCCAACGGCGCCACCTGGGTGACCAACAACCGCTGTCAGCGGGGCGAGGTGCTGGGTGACCCGGCGGACGCCGGCGTACTGGACCAGCTGCGCGCCCGGGACCGGGCGCGGGACCGCATTCCCAATCTGTTCCGGCTGCGGGAAAAGCTGCTGTTTCAGGACTACCCCATCCCGGCGCCTGCCCGGAAGCGTGACATTGTCATCGGCATTCCCCGAGTGCTGTCCTTCTGGGACACCGCCCCCTTCTGGACCACCTTTCTGCGCGCCCTGGGCTTTCAGGTGCGCCTGTCCCGCCCCTCCACCCGAAAGATGTACGAGAGCGGCCTGTCCGCCGTGACCTCGGACACCGTATGCTTCCCCGCCAAGCTGGTCCACGGCCATATCCGGGACCTGGCGGAGCTGGGGGTGGACCGCATCTTCATGCCCTCCGTCACCACCGTCCCCTCGGAGAACCGGGAGGAGACCAGCCAGTCCATGTGCGCGGTGGTAAAGGGCTATCCCCTGGTCATCCGCAACTCCGACGATCCCATGCGGCAGTGGGGGATCCCCTTTGACGCCCCTCTGTTCCACTGGTACTCCGACGCCGACCGTCTGGACCAGCTGACAAAATACATGGCGGATACCTTCCATATCTCCGCCCAGGAGACCCAGGCCGCCATCCAGGCCGGGGACAGCGCCCAGCTCAGCTTCCGGAGCCAGCTGCTCCGGGCCGGGCGGCAGGCCTTGGAGGAGGCCGGCCGTCAGGGGCGCTACGCCGTGGTGCTGGCCGCCCGCCCCTATCAGACCGACCCGCTGGTCAATCACGACCTGCCCGAGCTGTTCACCCGCCTGGGCATCCCGGTGCTGACGGCGGACAGCGTCCCCGGCGCCAACCAGGTGGACCTGAGTCAGAGCACCCTGGATATTGTCAACAACTACCATGCCCGGGTGCTCTCCACCGCCATTCTGGCCGCCCGGGATCCCCGGCTGGAATTTGTGCAGCTGGTCAGCTTCGGCTGCGGCCACGACGCCTACCTCTCCGATGAGGTGGTCCGTCTGATGAAGGAGGTCTCGGGAAAGGTCCCCCTGATCCTCAAGGTGGACGAGAGCGACATCCAGGGTCCCCTGGGCATCCGGGTACGCTCCTTTGTGGAGACCCTGTCCATGCGCCGGGCCCGGGAAGGGAAGCGCGTCACCCATGCGCTGAAGGACCCCTATCCGGTGAAGTTCACCCGGCGGGACCGGAAGGAGCGGGTGGTCCTGGTCCCCAACACCTCCCACGCCTTCTGCCGGGTCCTCTCCGCCGCCATGGCGGGGGACGGCCTGCGCACCGAGCCCCTGGCCATCGGCCGGGAGGAGGCCATCCGCCTGGGCAAGATGTATGTCCACAACGACATCTGCTTCCCCGCCCAGATGGTCATCGGCGAGGCGCTGGCCGCCCTGCGCAGCGGGAAATACGACCTGGACCATGTGGCGGTGGCCATGGCCAAGTATGTGGGGGACTGCCGCCTGACCCACTACGGGGCACTGCTGCGCAAGGCGCTGGACGACGCTGGCTTTGCCCAGGTGCCCATCCTCACCAATGACGACAAGGACAGCCACGATCAGCACCCGGGCTACCGCATGAGCCTGCCCGCCTCCATCCGGGTGGCCTTCGCCCTGCCCATGATCGATGTGCTGGAGGAGCTGCTGCGGAAGATCCGCCCCTACGAGCTGGTGCCCGGCAGTGCCGATCGTGCCTTTGACCAGGCGCTGGACGCGGTGATCACCGGGCTGGAGCGCCACGGCATCCGGGGCGCCCGGCAGGGCTTCCGCCAGGCCATCCGCCTGATGAAGACGGTGGAGTATGACCGCTCCAACCCCCGCCCCACGGTGCTCATCGTGGGAGAGTATCTGCTGAACTTCCACCCCGGAGCAAATCACGACATCGAGCGTTATCTGGAGGACAACGGTCTGGAGGTCATTGAGGCCCGCATGACCGATGTCATCCGCAAGCTCTATTTCTACAAGGACACCCAGATCCGGGAGTACCATCTCAACCGCCCGGTGCTGGAAAAGCTGTGGTATGCCACGGCGGATACCGTGTTCGAGGCGGCCCACGCCATGACCGACCGCATCGCCCGGGAGCACCCCCTCTACCGGCGGGCGGTGCGTCTGCCCGAGCTGGTCCGCGCCAGCGACCCCATCATTCACCACACCTTCGATGCCGGGGAGGGAGTGCTCATCCCCGGGGAGATCCTCCACCATGCCTCTCACGGCTGCCGGGCTTTTGTCATCCTGCAGCCCTTCGGCTGTCTGCCCAACCATGTGGTGGGCCGCGGGGTGGCCAAAAAGCTGAAGGAGATCTATCCCGACGCCCAGATCCTCCCCCTGGACTACGACCCCGATGTCAGCTTTGCCAACCTGGAAAACCGCCTGCAGATGCTGGTGATGAACATCAAAAACCGGCCTGCCCAGGCGGTCAGCATCCAGGCCCATGTCCCTATAGCCAGTGCCTGCCGCTGACGCCCCAGGCCAGAGAAAAGCAGGCCCCGGACCACGCTGTGGTCCGGGGCCTGTCTGTTCTGTGCCTCTCTTTTCCTCTGAAACAGGGCATCCTCTCTTCCTAATGAACCCGGCGAATCACGCCGGCCGCAGTAGGCCCTCTTCAGCCCATATCAGCACAACCCATTCTGCTTCTCCAACAGGCACACTGTCTCCACATGCTGGGTGCGGGGGAAGAGGTCCACCCCCCGGGCCTTCACCGCCCGATAGCCCAGCTCCCCCAGCCGCCTCACATCCCGGGCCAGGGTGGCCGGGTCGCAGGAGACATAGACGATGCGCGCCGGCCCCATCCCCGCCAAAATGGCGGGCACCTCGGGACCCAGGCCCTTCCGGGGCGGGTCCACGCAGATGACCTGAGGCCGCACCCCCTCCGCCGACAGCCGGGCGGCGGCCTGGCCCGCGTCGCCGCAGAGGAAGCGGACATTCTCCACCCCGTTGCGCACGGCGTTGGCCTTGGCGTCCTCAATGGCCTGCGGGACGATCTCCGCCCCGATGACCCGCCCCGCCCGCCGGGCCAGGGCCAGGGAGATGGTGCCGATGCCGCAGTACAGGTCCAGCACCGTCTCCGTCCCGGTAAGCCCTGCGAATTCCAGCGTCAGGGCGTACAGCCGCTCCGTCTGGGCCCGGTTCACCTGGAAGAAGGAGGGCACCGACAGCCGGAAGGTCATGCCCCGCAGTTCCTCCTCCAGCCAGTCCCTCCCCCACAGGGTGCGGTATTCCGGCCCCAGAATGACATTGGTGTTCCGCCGGTTCACATTGAGCACCAATCCCACCAGGGCTGACTGCGCCCGGCACAGGGCCTCGATCAGCGCGGGAGCATGGGGCAGCTTTTCCCCGTTGGCCACCACGCAGCACAGGGTCTCCCCCCGGCGGTTGGTGCGGACATACAGATGACGCACCAGTCCCCTTCCCGTCCCCTCGTCATAGGCGGGGACACGCCATTCCTCCATCCACCCCCGGAATGCGGACAGCAGCGCGGTGACCCCTTCCGGCTGGAGCAGGCAGTCCTCCGCCGCCAGCACCTGGTGGCTCCGGGCGCGGTAGTAGCCCACCAGGGGTCCCGCCTTCCCGGGGGCGGCGGGGAACTGCACCTTGTTCCGGTACCGGTCGGGCTCCTCCGCCCCCAGCACGGGGGGCAGGTCCAGCTTCACGCCCCCCACCCGCTCCAGGGCATCGGCGATGCGCCGGCCCTTGGCCCGCAGCTCCTCGTCATAGGTCATGTGGCGGTACTGGCAGCCCCCGCACTTTCCAAAGAGGGGGCACCCCGGCTCCACCCGCTGAGGCGACGGGGAGAGCAGCTCCACCCCCCTGCCCCAGGCCACGGTTCTGTTCACCTTCTCCAGCCGCACCCTCCACCGCTCCCCAGCGATGGTGAAGGGGACGAACACCACCCGGCCCTCCTGCCGGGCCACCCCCATCCCCTCGGCGGTGTAGCCGGTGATGTCCAGGTCGCAGGCCTCGTTCTTTCTCCACTCCATCTCTTCCACCCCATCCACGGAAAGCGCCTCATTTCCGCCATTGTACCACGCCCCCGTCCCCGCGTAAACCCCGCCCTCACGCCGGAATTTGTCCCTTTTCCCGGGAAAGTTTACAAAATGCCCTTTTATCCAAGGTCCGGGTGTGATATACTAAATTGATTTTCCAGGGCCGCCCCAAGCGGGGCGTCCCTCAGTTTGACCGCGAGGTGTATAAGTAAAATGGGTTTGATCCAGAAGCTATTCGGCAGCAGCTCCCAGCGGGAGCTGAAATCCGTCTACCCCATTGTGGACAAGATCGAGGCGCTGGAGGAGGAGTACAAGGCTCTCACCGATCAGCAGCTCCAGGCCAAGACCCCCGAGTTCAAGCAGCGTCTCCAGAACGGCGAGACGCTGGACGATATCCTGCCTGAGGCCTTCGCCACCTGCCGGGAGGCGGCGTGGCGGGTGCTGGGCATGCGCCCCTACCGGGTGCAGCTGGTGGGCGGCATCATTCTGCACCAGGGCCGTATCGCCGAGATGAAGACCGGCGAGGGCAAGACCCTGGTGGCCACCCTGCCTGCCTACCTCAACGCCCTCACCGGCAAGGGAGTGCACATCGTCACCGTCAACGACTATCTGGCCAAGCGCGACAGCGAGTGGATGGGCAAGGTGTACCGCTTCCTGGGCCTGACCGTGGGACTGGTGATCCACGGCGTCCGGGGGGAGGAGAAAAAAGCCGCCTACCAGGCGGACATCACTTACGGCACCAACAACGAGTTCGGCTTTGACTACCTCCGGGACAACATGGCCATCTACGCCCAGGAGCTGGTGCAGCGGGGCCATGTGTTCGCCATCGTGGACGAGGTGGACTCCATCCTCATCGACGAGGCCCGCACCCCCCTGATCATCTCCGGCCAGGGGGA
>CALWZP010000014.1 GCA_944386055.1 uncultured Oscillospiraceae bacterium
GTCTGCAGGGGGATGGTGCCGTCGTGATAGTGCTCGGTGCGGGCGATCTCGGCGCCGCCCAGACGGCCGGACACCTGGGTCTTGATGCCGCGGGCGCCCATGCGCATGGCGCGGCCCATGGCGTTCTTCATGGCCCGGCGGAAGCCGATGCGCTTCTCCAGCTGCTGGGCGATGTTCTCCGCCACCAGCTGGGCGTTGGTGTCGATGTTCTTCACCTCGACGATGTTCAGGGAGACCGGCTTGCCGGCCAGCTTGGCCAGCTTGGCCTCCAGGGCCTTGATCTCCTCGCCGCCCTTGCCGATGACCATGCCGGGGCGGGCGCAGTGCAGGTAGATGACCACCTTGCTGTTGTTGCGCTCGATCTCGATCTTGGGCACGCCGGCGGCATACAGGGTCTTCTTCAGATAGTCGCGCAGCTTCTTATCCTCGACCAGCAGATCTCCCGCCTTCTCGTTCTTGGCGTACCAGCGGGAGTCCCAGTCCTTGATGACACCCACGCGGAAGCCGTGGGGATTGACTTTCTGTCCCATAAATCTCCTCCTCCCTTAGCGCTCGCTCACCACGACGGTGATGTGAGAAGTGCGTTTGTTGATCCGATAGGCGCGGCCCTGGGCCCGGGGCATCATCCGCTTGATGATGGGGCCGGGGTTGGCGTAGGTGGCGGACACATACAGCTTCTCGGGGTCCATCTGGTGGTTGTTCTCCGCGTTGGCCGCGGCGCTCTTCACCAGCTTGGTCAGAGGCTCAGAGGCGGCTTTGGGAGTCTGCATCAAAATCGCCAGGGCGGTGGGCACATCCTTGCCGCGGATCAGGTCGCAGACGATCTTGACCTTGCGGGGAGAGATGCGGACATATCTTGCAGTGGCTTTTGCTTCCATGTTCTCTCTCCTCCTTACTTACCGGTCTTGCTGCCGGCATGGCCCTTAAAGGTACGGGTGGGGGCGAACTCCCCCAGCTTGTGGCCCACCATATCCTCGGTCACATAGACGGGGATATGCTTGCGGCCGTCATGCACGGCAAAGGTGTGGCCGACAAAGGAGGGGAAGATGGTGGAGCTGCGGCTCCAGGTCTTCAGCACCTTCTTCTCGCCGGTCTGGTTCATTTCATCGACCCGCTTCAGCAGCTCGGGGGCGCAAAAGGGGCCTTTCTTGATACTTCTGCTCATCTTTCACTGCCTCCTTACTTCGCGTTGCGGTGCTTGACGATGAACTTCTCGGTGCGGTTCTTGGTCTTGCGGGTCTTGTAACCCAGCGCGGGCTTGCCCCAGGGGGTGACAGGCCCGGGACGGCCCACGGGGCTCTTGCCCTCGCCGCCGCCGTGGGGGTGGTCATTGGGGTTCATGACGGAGCCGCGGACGGTGGGCCGCCAACCCATGTGGCGCTTGCGGCCGGCCTTGCCGATGTGGATGTTGGCCCAGTCGGTGTTGCCCACCTGGCCGATGGTGGCCTTGCACTCCTCGCGGATATAGCGCACCTCGCCGGAGGGCAGGCGGATCTGCGCCATGCCGTTCTCCTTGGCCATGAGCTGGGCGGCGGTGCCGGCGGAACGCACCAGCTGGGCGCCCTTGCCGGGATACAGCTCGATGCAGTGGAGCATCTCGCCCACGGGGATGTTGGCGATGGGCAGGCAGTTGCCGGGCAGGATGTCGGCGTCGGGGCCGGTCATGATCTTGTGGCCCGCCTTCAGGTTGACGGGAGCCAGGATATAGCGCTTCTCGCCGTCCTCATACTGGATCAGGGCGATGTTGGCGGAGCGGTTGGGGTCATACTGCAGGTTGATGACGGTGGCGGTGCCTTCCTTGTCCCGCTTGAAGTCGATGATGCGGTACTTCTGGCGGTTGCCGCCGCCGTGATGGCGCACGGTGATGCGGCCGTAGCTGTTGCGGCCGGCGTGCTTCTTCAGCGGAGCCAGCAGGCTGCGCTCCGGCTTGGCCTTCTTGTCGATCCCCTCAAAGGCGGACACGGTCATGTGGCGGCGGGAGGGGGTTGTGGGCTTGTAAGTCTTGATTGCCATGTTCTATCTCCTCCTTACACCATGTTTTCAAAGAGCTCGATGCTCTTGGAATCGGGGGTCAGGGTGACCATCGCCTTTTTCCAGCTGCGGCGGCGGCCCATGGGCTGCATACCCAGGCGCTTCTTCTTGCCCTCCACATGGATGGTGTTGACCTTGGCGACCTTCACGCCGAAGATCTCCTCGACGGCCTTGGCGATCTCGATCTTGTTGGCGTCGTTCGCCACCTCGAAGGTATAGCGCTTCATCTCGGTCTGGGACATGGAGCGCTCGGTGATGACGGGGCGCTTGATGATGTCATAAGCATTGGCGGCCATTACGCGAACACCTCCTCGATGACGGCCAGGGCAGCCTTGTCCACGACCAGCTGCTTGGCGTTGGTGATGTCATACACATTGATCAGGTTGGCGGGAGAGGTCACCATCCCGGGGATGTTCCGGGTGGACTTGACCACCTTCTCGTCCACGCCGGCGGTGATGACCACCGCCTTGGTGGCCTTCAGCGCGTCCAGCAGGGTCTGCATGGTTTTGGTCTTGATCTCGTCCACGGCCAGACCGTCCACCACCAGGATCTCGCCGGCGGCGGCCTTGGCGGACAGGGCGGACTTCAGCGCCAGACGGCGGGTCTTCTTGTTGATGGTGTAGCTGTAATCCCGGGGCTTGGGAGCGAACACAATGCCGCCGTGGGTCCACTGGGGGGCGCGGGTGCTGCCCTGACGGGCGTGACCGGTGCCCTTCTGACGCCAGGGCTTCTTGCCGCCGCCGGAGACCTCGGCGCGGGTCAGGGCGCTCTGGGTGCCCTGGCGGCAGTTGGCCAGGTGATTCTTGACCGCCGCATGGACCACCGCCACATTGGGCTCCACACCGAAGACGGCCTCGGAGAGCTCGATCTCGCCGACCTGCTGGCCGGCCATGTTATACACAGTAGCTTTAGGCATATCCTACACTCTCCTTTCCTTACTTGTTGCGGGCGGAAGCCTTCTGCGGGTTGACGCGGGCAGAGGCCTTCTGCGGGTTGACGCGGCCGGAAGCGGCGGGACCCTTGGCCTCGGCGATGTTCTTCACGCTGTTGCGCAGGAACACGATGCCGCCCTTGGGGCCGGGGATGGCGCCCCGCACGGCGATGATGCCCAGCTCGGGGTCCACCTGGACCACATCCAGGTTCATGACGGTGACCTGCTCAGCGCCCATCTGGCCGGCGCCGATGGTGCCCTTGATGATCTTGGACATGTGGCTGGTGGCGCCCAGAGAGCCCACCTGACGGACCACAGGGCCGGAGCCGTGGGTCTCCTTCAGACGATGGGCGCCGTGGCGCTTGATGACGCCCTGATAGCCGTGGCCCTTGCTGATGCCGGTGACATCCACCCGGTCGCCGGCGGCGAAGACATCCGCCTTCAGCTCGTCGCCCACCTGGTACTTGGAGCAGTCGTCCAGACGGAACTCCTTGAGCACCTTCTTCAGGGGCACGCCGGCTTTCTTCAGGTGGCCGGCCTCGGGCTTGGTGAGCTTGCGCTCCTCAATCTCGCCGAACCCCATCTGCACGGCCTCGTATCCGTCCTTCTCGGCGGTCTTCTTCTGCACCACGGTGCAGGGGCCGGCCTGGATCACGGTGACGGGGATCACATGGCCGGACTCATCGAAGACCTGGGTCATGCCGATCTTTTTTCCGATGATCGCTTTTTCCATATTGGTGTTTCCTCCTGTTCAGGTTATTGGTCGGCGTAGTTGGCTGTCCCATCGGGCTGGGCGGCCATTGCTCCGACGACTTGACCCGCCTGTCTCAAAAAACGCGACAGGCTGCGGTACAAACAAGATTTGCTGTGTGAGATCCTGCTGCTGTTTTCACGCCCCGCCTGTTCACGACGGCTCGGACGCTTCCTTACAGCTTGATCTCGATCTCCACGCCCGCGGGCAGCTCCAGGCTCATCAGGGCCTCCACGGTCTTGGGAGAGGGCTTGATCACATCGATCAGGCGCTTGTGGGTGCGGCGCTCGAACTGCTCCCGGCTGTCCTTGTACTTGTGGACGGCCCGCAGGATGGTCACGACCTCCTTCTTGGTGGGCAGGGGGATGGGGCCGGAGACGGTGGCGCCGGTGCGCTTGGCGGTCTCCACGATCTTCTCGGCGCTCTGGTCGATCATCTGATGGTCATAGGCCTTCAGACGAATGCGGATCATTTCTTTCTGTGCCATTTGCTTGTTTTCCTCCTTAAATACATACGAAGTCGACTGGGTGGGCCGGGCGGTGTCCCGAACCCGCTTTCTGTCCTCCCGCTTTTCAGCGGGTGCTTCGTACGGTGAGAAAATATTCTGTACACTTTCCCGTGCGTATCACTCCAGCTCAGAACAAAGACCGGCAGAGCATGGCGCCGGCCGGTCTTCTCCCGCATGGCGATATACGCCTGTGCAGAAACTCTCTCAGCCGCCCGATTTCAACGGACATACTCCGCGGAAGTTACCGGCATGCGCCGCAATCTCCCGCATCATCGCAGACTGCGCCCCAAACAGGCGCTTGACTATCATAATACACCAATTCTCCAAAGTCAAGTGTTTTTCTCCGGAAAGCGCATATTTTTCTTCCTCGGGACAAAAAGCTGCGGGGCCGGCCTTTGCCGGTCCCGCAGAATCCGCATTTCAGCTCAGATCAGGCACAGCACCAGGGTAAGCACCATAAACACCAGCGCCACCCACTTGGTCATCTTAGCCAGCTTGGCATCCACGCCCTTGGCCTTGTTCTTGGACAGGAAGGTATCCGCGCCGCCGGCGATGGCGCCGGACAGGCCCGCGCTCTTACCAGACTGGAGCAGCACCACGGCGATGAGGAACAGGCCGCACAGGACCTGGATCACCGTCAGCACGATCATCAAAACATCCATTCTTATCGTTCCTTTCAACCCGCGGGCACGCCTGCAGGGATTCTCCTTTTGTGCTCCTCCCCGCGCTCCGGTTCAGATGCAGAAGAGATAATACCATATCTCCCGGAAAATTGCAAGCATTTTTTACAGCGTCCTGCTCCGGAAGCGGTCACAGAGGGAGAAGCAGCGTCAGCGCCCACACCGCAGCGGTGAGCAGGGCCCCCGCAGCACAGCAGAACGGCCGGGGAATGCGGGAGAGCCGGCGGCCCACTCCGGTGCTGCGCCTGCTGTATTCAGCGGCCACCCTCCGAGCCTCCTCCAGCAGCTGCTCGGCGGAGACGCTCTCCTGGCCGGCCGGGTCCTCCCGGACAAAAAAGATCGCCTGTTCGAACAGCCGGGGGTCCGGCGCCTTCACCACGATGACCCGGCGGGTCATTCCTTTTACCATGGACGGTCCACTTCCTTTCCCATTCGTCGCTCTTATTCTCCCCGCTCCGCCGGCAGTCTATGCCGCCGCTTCCAAACTTTTCTCCGCATAGGCCGCCACGCGCCTCCGTAAACTACCCCAAAAGGAAGGTGTTGACCATGTCCTCTCTCTCCCGCTTCTCCAAGCACCGCGCGTCGCTGTGTCTGGCGCTGGCCCTGGTGTTCGTGGTGAATATTCTGCTGATCCTGCTGGTGCAGACTGCCTGGGCCGCCACCTACAGCCAGGGCTCCACCGGCGAGACGGTGCGCACCATCCAGACCAAGCTGAAGCGCTGGGGCTATTATGACGGCCAAGTGGACGGCGTCTACGGCAGCGGCACTGCCGCGGCGGTGCGGTACTTCCAGCAGAAAAACGGCCTCACCGTAGACGGGGTGGCGGGACCCGCCACCCTCCAGGCCCTTGGCATCTATGAGAACAGCGGCTCCGGCTCCTCCTCCGGCAGCTCCGGCCAGGACGCCAGCCTGGACCTGCTGGCCCGGGTGATCTCCGCGGAGGCCCGGGGGGAGCCGTACAGCGGCCAGGTGGCGGTGGGGGCGGTGATCCTCAACCGGGTGAACCATCCCTCCTTCCCCAACACCATCGCCGGGGTGGTGTATCAGAAGGGGGCCTTCACCTGTATGGTGGACGGGCAGATCGACCAGCCGGTGGCCGCCTCCGCCTACCGGGCCGCCCGGGACGCCCTCAACGGCAGCGATCCCTCCGGCGGCGCCATCTACTATTTCAACCCCGACACCGCCACCAGCAGCTGGATCTGGAGCCGCCCCCTCATCACCGTCATCGGCAGCCACCGCTTCTGCGCGTAATAGCCGCCTTCCGGGAGGGAACCGAAACTTTCGGTTCCCTCCTTGCCTTTTTCCGGCGGCCGTGGTATATTGATATCTTGTGTTTCCCAGCATACCGCAGGAGAGAGGAGGGGACGGCGTGTATTCCAACCGTGATCTGGCCAAGCTGCTGATTCCGCTGATCATCGAGCAGATGCTCACCGCCCTGATGGGGACGGTGGACACCGTGATGGTCTCCACCATCAGTCCCGCCGCCGTCTCCGGCGTGTCCCTGGTGGACTCCATCAATGTGCTCATGCAGTATGTCTTCGCCGCCCTGGCCACCGGCGGCACCATCGTCTGCTCCCAGTATCTGGGGCGGCGGGATGTAAGCGGGGCCAACAACGCCGCCCGGCAGGTGCTGCTGTCCGTGCTGGTGCTGTCCACGGTCATCACGGTGGTGTGCGTGGTCTTCCGTCAGCCGCTTCTGGCGCTGATCTTCGGCTCCGCCGAACCCGCAGTGATGGACGCCGCCCTGACCTATTTTCTCCTCACCGCCCTGTCCTATCCCTTTATGGGGATCTACGATGTCAGCGCCGCCCTGTACCGGGCCACCGGCAACTCCCGGCTGCCCATGGTGATCTCCGCCAGCTGCAATGTGGTGAACATCGTGGGCAACTCCATCACCATCTACATTCTGGACTGGGGGGTGGCGGGGGCCGCTCTGTCCACCCTGGTCTCCCGCATCCTGGCCGCAGTGATCCTGCTGATCATCCAGGACCGCCCCCACCAGATCCTCACCGTTGGGCCCTACCGCACCATCCGCCCCGACTTTGCCACCATCGCCCTGGTGCTGTCCATCGGCATCCCCACCGGCCTGGAGAACGGCCTGTTCCAGTTCGGCAAGCTGGCGGTGCAGAGCGCGGTGTCCACCCTGTCCACCACCGAGATCTCCGCCCAGGCCATCGTGGTGGTGCTGGAGGCGTTCACCAGCATGCCCTCCATGGCCATCGGCCTGGGACTGGTCACCGTGGCGGGACAGTGCATGGGCGCCGGACGGCCGGATGAGGCCAGGCGGTACATCTGGAAGCTCACCGCTCTGTCCGCCGCCGTGCTGTTTATCACCAACTGGGCGGTCTACTTCCTCACCGCCCCCATCACCCGTCTGGCGGGGATGGAGGCGGAGGCCGCCGCCCTGACCTGCCAGCTGATGCTCATCATCAGCATCGTCAAGCCCTTCCTGTGGCCCATGGCCTTCACCCCGGTGAACGGCATGAAGGCCGCCGGAGATGTGCGCTTCACCATGGTGGTCTCCACCGTGTCCATGTGGATCTTCCGGGTGGGACTGTGCTATCTGCTCATTTTGGGGCATGGCTTCGGCCCGCTGGGGGTGTGGATCGGCATGTTTGCCGACTGGGCGGTGCGCTCGGTGATCTACACCATCCACCTGATCCGGGGCCGCTGGGCCACCAAGCGGGTGCTGAAGGAGGCTCCGCCCGCCCAGGAGCCCTGACCTCCGCTCCTGCAAGGCATAAAAACGCCCGGCCGTTCCTTTGGAACGGCCGGGCGTTTTTCATTTGCCGGAGCTGATGTCAGTCGGTGACATAGGGCAGCAGCGCAATCTGACGGGCGCGCTTGATGGCCTCAGTCAGCTGGCGCTGGTGCATGGCGCAGGTGCCGGTGGTGCGGCGGGGCAGGATCTTGGCCCGCTCGGAAGTGTAGCGGCGCAGCTTGCCCGCGTCCTTATAGTCGATGTGCTCCACCTTGTCCACGCAGAAGGCGCAGACCTTGCGGCGCTTGCGGCCGCGAGGGCCTCTGTTATCTCCCATAGCCATGGAAACAAACCTCCTTTTACGACCATGTCAGGTCAAAGTATGCAATGACGGCTGTCATTGGAATGTCAGAACGGAAGCTCTCCGTCGTCGGACAGCTCGGCGAACTGGTCGCCCATGGGGGCGCCGTAGCCGCCCATGGGGGCGGTGGAGGACGGCGCGGGGGCCGCCGGAGCGGACTGCTGATATCCGCCGTAGCCGGCCCCGTCTCCGTCCCGCCGGGAGTCGCCGAAATAGACATTGTCCGCCACCACCTCGGCGGAGCGGCGCTTGTTGCCGTCCCGGTCGGTCCAGTCCCGCAGCTGCAGCCGGCCCTCCACCACGGCCATGCGGCCCTTGGTAAAGTACTTGCTGACGAACTCCGCGGTGCTGCGCCAGGCGACAATGTCGATGAAATCGGTGGTCTTTTCGCCGGTGTTCCTGTCCTTGAAGTCCCGGTCCACGGCCAGAGAGAAGGAGGCCACGGGGGTCCCCGTCTGGGTGTGCCTCAGCTCCGGGTCACGGGTCAGACGGCCCATGAGAATGATCCTGTTCAGCATGTCGGCTCCCCTCTCACTCGTCCTTGCAGACGATGATAGAGCGCATCACGCCGTCCGCAATGCGGAACTGGCGGTCCAGCTCCCGGGGGAACTCAGGGGTGGCGTTGAAGGTCATCAGGACATAGTAGCCCTCGGTCAGATCGTTGATGGGATAGGCCAGATGGCGCTTGCCCCACTCATCGACCTCGGCCAGGGTCGCCTTGCTCTCCACCAGTCCCTTGAACTTGGCCACCACAGCGGCGATGCCCTCCTCGCCCAGGTTGGGGTCGACGATGAACACCGCCTCGTAATTCGCGTTGGTCTTTGCCATGTTGTGCACCTCCTTATGGACATATGGCCTTCGGTCGCGCCGAAGGCAAGGATAGAAACCCGTCTTGAGACAGGCCCTATTATTATACCGGAATTTTCGGGGATGTCAAGGATTTTCTGCGCCTGTCGTGTGGGACATGTTCTTCTATTGCGGGCGTTCCGCGGCCCTGAGGTCTGTGCCGTTGTTTCGCCTGAGGGCGAGTTCCTTTCTGCGTGCGCAGAAAGGAACCAAAGACGCGCTTAAGAACCCACGGTTCTTAAGAATCTCCTTTCATGGTGACCTGGGGGCGGGGTACAGAATGCGGGCGGGTCTGGGACCCGCCCCTACGGAAGGGCGTGCCGGGGTCGGCCCCGTCCAAGCTCCCTTGAAAAGGGGGCTGTCGCCGCCAAAGGCGGTGACTGGGAGTTTCTCCTCTCCTGCCGGGGCCGTGGAGAAGAACAGGCGCAAAGAAACCCTCCGTCACGGCTTCGCCGTGCCACCTCCCTTTTCAAGGGAGGTTTTGAGGGGGGTGGCACGCTGATGGGGATGCCGGCCCCTGCATTAGGGGGAGTTTTGCGTGGGGTGCGGCGGGCGGGTCCGGGAGGCGACCCGCGCGGGACCGCCAAAAATTTTGAAGCCCGGAATCCATTGGGGCACAGTGCTTTGCGCTGTTTTTTCAACCTGTGCGGAAAAATTTTTTGAAAAAATTTCGAAAATCCTGTCATTGGAGGCCCCTCTCATCCGTCTTATCAATAGAGAGGCCGGCATGGACACAGATGCCCGGCCCTGATAGAATTGAGTGCAGAAATAGAAAAGGAGAGGGTGCCCTTGCTGATCTATCTGGCCGTTTTGGATAACCCTGATCTGGAAGATGAATTCCGCGCCTTTTTTCACCGGTACAGCGCCCTGGCCCTGCGCCTGGCCCGGCGTTATCTGGACGCCAGCCTGGCAGAGGACGCGGTGCAGGACAGCTTCATCGCCGCCGCCCGCCGTTTTTCCATGCTCATGGACCGCAGTGAGGCACAGCGGAAAAGCTATCTGCTGATCACCGTGCGCAACCGGGCCATCGACCTTCTGCGCTGGGAGGGGCGGTACACCGGCCTGGAGGAGAGCGAGCCGCTGCCCGGCGGGCTGTCCGGGGAACAGGCTGCCGTGGCCGCTGCGGGCTATGACGCCCTGGTGGAGCTGATCCTGTCCATGCCCCCCACCTATCGGGAGGTGCTGGAGCGCCGCCTGATCTTAGAAGAGACCCCGGAGGAGGCCGCGGCGGCCATGGGCCTGTCCCGTCAGGCGGTAAACGCCCGCTTCGCCCGGGGGCGGAAGCTGCTGCGGGACCGGCTGCTGGAGGAGGGGATTTCACCATGACAGAAGAGGAAGTGGACCTGCGGATCCGAAACGCCCTGCTCGCCGCCGCGACTGCGGAGGCTGCGCCCCTGCCCGGGGAGACGGAGCCACCCATTCCCCTGTCCCTGCGGCGGCGGATGCGCCATCTGCTCTCCGACCCCTTCGGCAAAAAGCTGCTGGAGGCCAGTCAGAGGATGGGGGGCGCGGCCCTCTCCGAGCAGGGGTGGCTGCCTCGGGGCGACTCCGGCATCTGGACGCGAGTGGCACGGTTCCTGGGGCGGCACACCCCCCTGAAGCCTCCCGCCGGTGCCGGACCCGATGCTCCCCTGACGGGTTGGGCCCCCGCCTGGTTGCCAGAGGGGTACGCCCCTGTCTCCACCCAGGACAGTCCCGCGCTCCGGCAGAGTCTCTACGCCCGCGGCGAGGAGAGCCTTACCTTCACCGCCTCTGCCGGGGACGGCCCTCTGCCGGTGGAACAGGAGGGGCGGGAAGAGCGCCCGATCTCGGTGGCAGGGCGGCCCGGCTATCTGCTCCCCCACGCCGCCCCCGGCGGCCCCACCTGCCTGGTGTGGTTCGAAGAGGCGGAGGGCGTGGTGTTCACCCTCACCGGCGCCCTGCCGGAGGAGGAACTGCTGCAGGTGGCCGCCAGCGTAAAGAAAACGCCGGGCTGACCGCCCCCGGCGCGCTCGGAGCCGCCGCACCTGAAAAATCATGATATCGACGATCGTGGAAAGGAGGATCTGTCATGCTCAACGCCATCCCCCACCCCTGGATCCGGTTCGGGGCCACCTCCCTGGACTGCGTCCTGGTGAACCTGTGCCTGACCGCGGCGGAGGCCGTGTACGGCGGGCCCCTGTTCCCCCGGCTGTCCGCGCTGCTCCAGTCGCTCCCGTCCCAGTGGCTCCAGCGCCTCGGCTCCACGGCCGACACGGTGGTCTCGTTCCTCCTCGTGGCGGTGCTGGAGGCGGTGCTGCTGTGCACCCTGGGCACCACCCCGGGCAAGGCGCTCATGGGCCTTACCCTGCGCCGGGCGGACGGGGGAAAGCTCACCCCCGCCCAGTCCGCGGCCCGGGCCGCCGGGAAATTCGTCTATGGCAACGGGCTGGGCATCTTCCTGATCTCCGCCATCGCCCAGATCCGCAGCTTCACCCGCTGCCAGGATGGGGAGCCCCTGCGCTGGGAGGCGGACCACTCCTACACCATGGCGGAGCGGCCCAAGTGGGTCCGTCTGGCCACCTATCTCATCGCCGCCGCCGTGATCGGCATCCCGCTGTTTTATCTGCGGTCCCTGGCAGGCGGCGGGGCATAAGAGGAAGGAGGAGACATCCATGACAAAGAAGAAGGCAGGCATCCTCATCGCGTTGGCCGCGGCGGTGGTCATCCTGGCGGGGCTGTGGTTCTTCCTGGGCCGGGGCGGCGGCGGGGGAAACGGCGTGTCCATGACGGCCTCGGAGTTCCAGACCTATTTCACCTCCGGCCAGCTGCCCGCCGGGCGGGGCTCCCCCACCCTGGAACTCCAGAGCGCGGCCTACGACCCGGGCACCCGGGCGGTGACCCTCGCCGGGACGGTGTCCGACGGCGGCGCGGCCCGGGACTTCTCCCTCACCGGCACCCTGTACAACAGCTATCAGGCCGCCGCCGGGGTGAACAGCGCGGTGGGCATCCTCACCGATGAGACGGGGAACTTTCAGCTGATCCTGTGCAACCTCTGGCTGTCCGACCAGGACCCCGCCGTACAGATGGACGAGGCCATGGCGGGCCGGCCCCATCTGAAGCTGTATCTGGAGGACCTGAGCTCCGGGCGGCTGTGCTTCTTCGAGACGGAGGTGCCCGCCGCCCTCACGGAGGTGTCCATCCCCGTGGGGGAGGACACCCAGTGCCCCGACATGCTCTATGACATGACCTGGTTCGCCCGGTACATCCAGGGGACGGTCTCCGCGGGCTGACCCCCTCCGCCCCCGGCGGGAGATGTTCTCCCACGCCGGGGGCGTTTTTGGTTCCCTTTCCTGCGCCGCCATGGTATACTGGACACACAGGGCCCGGTCCCAAAAAATTTTTTTCGATTTTTGCGAAGAAACGGCGCGGTCGTGCGTCTATATCTATAGAGAGGGCCGGAATCGGCCCGCCCGCGGGAAGGGTGGAACGGCATCCGCCCCGGAGAACAGGAGGTGTCCTATGTCTGCATGGGTCAAACAGCACAAGCTTTTCCTCGCCCTCTTCGCCCTGATCCTGGCCGCCGCCGTCCTGGCGGTGGTGATGTGGAACTACACCCGGCCCCCGGAGACCTCGCTGTGGAAGTCCTTTGACGAGGAGACCCGCACCCTGACCCTTGAGGCCGGCCTCGGCTATACCATCGACAGCTTCACCGTCACCGACGCCAGCACCGGCGTCACCGTCTCCCTCACCGCCCCGCCCTTCCAGTACCGGATCGACGGCGCCGGCCCGCTGGAGATGTCCGTGCAGTACCGGGAACGGGAGGGAGAGGAGGTCTACACCGCCCAGGGCTCGGCCAGCATCAGCCCCCAGCCGGAGGACGGCGCGCACTCCATGGCGGTCCATCTGCCGGCCATCGGCACCGACGGCTGGGGCCGCTACCGCATCCCGGAGACCGACCCCTGCCCCATCTGCGGGGCCGCCGCCCCATCGGCGTCGCCGGACCTCCAGGCCCTGGCGGACGCGGCCTTTGCCGACCCGGCGGGGTGGGCCGGCGGGGACTTCTATGTGACCCTGGACCGGGCGGCCCTGTTCGCCGGGCCGGCGGAGGAGGGGGACCCCGCCTGCGCCCACCCGCTGAGCAGCGGCCTGGCCTTCGTGCTCCCCGACGGGGCGGACCTGTCCCCGGAGGAGGCCGCCGCCCGGCTCACCGGGGCGCTGCTGGACTATTACAGCACCCAGCGGGAGGGCTGCCCCTTCCGCGTCACCGCCTATGCCGTGGAGGAGCAGACCCTGATGGACCGGGCGGCCCTGCGCGCCATGGCGGAGGAGGCGGTCTCTTCCTGCGGGACAGAGGAGGAGGCCGCGGGGGCGCTGGCCTATCTCCAGGGGGAGTATCCCCTTCTGGACGAGGACATGTGGTGCCTGTTCCCCGACTTCCGCCTGGCCTGGGAGGGAGAGCTGTCCACCCTCGGGGCGATGCCCCAGGGGGAGGAGCTGATGCGCGTGACCCCGGACGGCTCCCCGGGGGGAAATCTGTGGGTGCTGATCCGGTACGACGGGCAGTACTGGCTCCAGCGCAGCGCGGCCCTGGCGGGCGGCTGACCGGCGGCGATCGCCCCCGGCGGGAAATGTTTTCCCGCCGGGGGCCTTTTTCTGTTCCTTTCCCTGGCAGGATGTGGTATAATACCGATACGGAGATCCCGCCCATCAGAAGGGTCTCCCGGGCCCCTGGCCCGGAACAGAATACAAGAGGAGGATGTCCCATGCTCACCGTCGATCTGTCCCATCTCGGCTCCGCAGTTCCCTCCGACTTTCTCGCCGCCCGGGCCGGCGCCCTGGCCCAGGCCCACGACAAGCTGCTCACCGGCACCGGGGCCGGGGGGGAGTTCACCGGGTGGGTGCGCCTGCCCCAGGCCTATGACCGGGAGGAATTCGCCCGCATCCAGGATGCCGCCCGACGCA
Source organism: uncultured Oscillospiraceae bacterium (assembly GCA_944386055.1). Taxonomy (GTDB): domain Bacteria; phylum Bacillota; class Clostridia; order Oscillospirales; family Oscillospiraceae; genus CALXCT01. The sequence continues at coordinate 13,733 of CALWZP010000014.1, forward strand.
TCCGGGAGGACTCGGAGGTGCTGGTGGTCATTGGCATCGGCGGGTCCTATCTGGGGGCCCGGGCGGTGATCGAGCTGCTCACCTCCCAGAACTACAACCTCCGCCCCGACGGGGTGCAGGTGCTCTTCGCCGGCAACTCCCTGTCCTCCGACGCCCTGGCGGAGACCATCGACCTGATCGGGGAGCGGGACTTCTCGGTGAATGTCATCTCCAAGTCGGGCACCACCACCGAGCCCGCCGTGGCCTTCCGCATCTTCCGGGCCCTGCTGGAGGAGCGCTACGGCAAGGAGGGAGCACGCCGGCGCATCTACGCCACCACCGACGCCCACCGGGGCGCCCTGAAGGGGCTGGCGGACGCGGAGGGGTACGAGGAGTTCGTGGTCCCCGACGACATCGGCGGGCGGTACTCGGTGCTCACCGCGGTGGGGCTGCTGCCCATCGCCGCGGCGGGGCTGGACATCGGCGCCCTCATGGCCGGGGCCGCCCAGGCCATGGACGCCCTCTCCGCCCCCGGGGCGGACAACCCCGCCTGGCAGTACGCCGCCGCCCGCCACGCCCTGTACGAGGGGGGCAAGTCGGTGGAGCTGCTGGCCTGCTACGAGCCGTGCTTCCGCTTCTTCGCCGAGTGGTGGAAGCAGCTCTTCGGCGAGAGCGAGGGGAAGGAGGGCAAGGGCCTGTTCCCCGCCAGCGTGGAGTTCACCGCCGACCTGCACTCCATGGGTCAGTACATCCAGCAGGGCCGGCGGCTGATGTTCGAGACGGTCGTGTGCTTCGACGCCCCCCGGCGCACGGTGGCCATCCCCCGGGACAGCGGCGACGGGGATGGGCTGAACTTCCTGGCCGGGAGGGACCTGGACTTCGTGGCACGGCAGGCCCTGCGGGCGGTGGTGCTGGCCCATGTGGACGGAGGGGTGCCCAACCTGCTCCTCCATCTCCCCGCCCGTACCCCAGAGGCGGCGGGGCAGCTGATCTATTTCTTTGAGTTTGCCTGCGGCCTGAGCGGCTATCTCCTGGGGGTCAACCCCTTCGACCAGCCGGGGGTGGAGGCCTATAAGAACAACATGTACGCTCTCCTTGGCAAGCCGGGATATGAGGAGCGGAAGGCCGAGCTGGAGGCCCGGCTGGGCTGACTCTGTTCTCCGCCTGGATGGGAGCGCTGTGTAAAACTTTCGGCAAATCTGCTTAAAATCCAGTTGCATGTGCCTGTCCAATATGGTATTCTTAGAGTACAGACCCGGAGGTTCATTCCGGCGGATCAAAAAGGAGTGATCGACTATGGTTAGAGTCATTATGGGAAAGAAGGGCTCCGGCAAGACCAAGCAGATGATCGACATGATCAACGCCGCCGTCACCACGGAGCATGGCAATGTCGTGTGCATCGAGCGCGGCCCCAAGCTGACTTATGACATCCATTATAAAATTCGTCTGGTGGAGGCCGGCAATTACGACCTGGACAACTTCACCGCGCTGCGGGGCTTCATCTGCGGCCTGTGCGCCGGTGACTATGACATCACCCACATCTTCATCGACAGCCTGTGCAAGGTGGTCCCCAGCGAGGTGAACAACGAGGTGGAGGACTTCCTGGACTGGCTGAACTCCTTCTCCGAGAAGCACAACATCAAGTTCACCGTCACCATCAGCGCCGATGCCGAGCTGGCCCACGAGGGCATCAAGAAATTCTTCTGATCCGCAGGAATCTGAGTTGAAAACAGGCACGGGGCGCCGTTATGGCGCCCCGTGCCTTGACTTTTTCTGTTTCAATCCGTGCCGGGTTATCTCTCCCCCGCCCCCGGCCGCAGCCCCGGGAGGAGCAGCTCCAGGCACTCCAGCATCCGCGCCTCCAGGTCGTACGCCCCGTTTCGGGAGCACCAGTCGTAGCACACCCCCCGCAGGCAGAGGAAGATGTCGTCCACCACCCGCGCCGCCTCCAGCCGGCGGGTGATCCGGCCGCTCTCCTGGCCCCGGCGGACCACCTCCTCCAGCACCTCCTGCTGGCTTTTCCGCCGGGCGAACCACTCGTTGTCCGGGGTGTACATCACCCGCACCGTCTCCACCCCGGTGCGGATGTTCAGCCGGGCGTAGTGGGACACAAACACCCGCAGGGCCTCCTCTGTATCCGCCCCAGCCGTCTCCTGCCGCACCACGGTAGAGAAATAGGTCTCGCCGTCGGCGTACAGGGCCCGGAGGATGTCCGTCTTGCCGTCAAAGTAGGAGTAAAAGGAGCCCACTGCGGTGCCCGCCCGGGTGCAGATCTCCCGGATGGTTGTCCCCCGATAGCCTTTCTCCTTCATCAGCTCCAGCGCCGCCTCCAGGATCGTCTGCCTGGTGACGGCGGATTTTTTATAGGTCCGTCTGGGCGTGCCCGCCATGGTGACATCCCTCCCGTGCATTGAGCTTTGTTTTATTCTATCCCGTTCCCGGCGGTGCTGTCAACGGAAAAGGGCGCCGGTCCGGTACAGCCGGACCGGCGCCCGAGGCGCATTTGGGGGTCAGTTAGCCACCACCAGGCGTACCTTGCCGCCCATGTTGTCGTAGTAGACCGTCAGGTTGTCGGAGAAGGCCCGGGCCTCGTTGAGGGTGTCGAACCAGCTCTTGGCCCGCTGGTTATAGCACTGCACATCCTCCGCCACCAGGTAGACCTTCCCGCCGTAGCTGAGATAGGTCGCACCATCGTGGGTGTAGAAGGCCGAGCGGCTCACATTCTTCAGCTCGTTCAGCGTCACGATGCCGGCGGCCTTGCCGTCCATGCCTTTGGCCGCGCCGCCTGCCTGTCCGTCCCGGAAGGCGTATCCGGTGAGCCAGCCGCTGTTCTCCCCGGGTGTCGGATTGTCCTTGTTGCGCACAGATACGGTGCGGTTGAATATCTCATCCTCTCCCCAGGAACCTGCAGATTGCCGTCCCTCCTCCAGGAAGCCGTACTCGTAGGCGTCCCCGGTGACATCGGTGAGCACCAGGATGTCCACCTGCTTGGCGGAGTTGGTGTGGTAGTAGGCGATCTTGGACGCGGGGACGGAGGAGACGCCCTCCAGATCCCGGAAGGTCAGCGCCGTCAGCTCGCCGGTGGTGCCGGCCCGCTCGTACAGCGCCACGCCGCCGCTGACCGGGACGCTGCCCACCGTCCTCTTGGCCACATCAAAGGCGCCGGAGGGAGAGCCGCCGGTGATCCGGCTCAGGGAGACTTTTCCCACCTGATAGGAGGAGACATTCACCAGCTGGCCCTGAAGCTTGCTGGCGTCGCTGCTGGTGCCGGCCTCGATGGTCAGATTGCTGCCCAGCATCTTTACCTTTGCGCTGGAGGCGGTGCCCTCTGTCACCACGCCCACGGCGTTGCCCCGGACGGTGTTGGGGCTCTCTACTCCGGCCACCTTTCCGTCGGCGGTGAGCAGCAGCGTCACGGTGCCGCCGATGCGGAAGTTTGCGGCGCTGGAGGCCGCGGTGGACAGTACGGGGAACTCCGTGCCGAACACTGTGATCTTGGTGGGGTAGCGCTCGTTGGGAGAAGCGTTTTCATACAGGGCGGTGATGCGCAGGTCGCTCACCCGCAGCACCCCGTTGTCATAGGTGGCCACATCGTAGGGCTGGATATCCCCGAAGGAGATCTCCTGGCCGTTTTTGTAGATCTTATAGTTTGTCGCCCCGTTGGTCAGCTGGGCAAAGGTGGCGGAGGAGGCACCGCCGCTGCCCACCACCACCGCCTCGGTGGCGGTACCGCTGGAGATATACACCCCGGTCACCGAGCTGCCCTCCAGGTACAGGGTGGCCATGCTCCCGGCGCCCAGATTCACAAATTCCTCGCCATAGGTGCCTGTCCCCTCGCTGGTGTAGGCGGGAGTATCCGGGGAGATGGTATACCGGGTGCCGCCGCTGTCCTCCAGCCACCCGGCGTCGCAGTCGGAGACCACCACGGTCTTCTGCTGGCTGCGGTCGGGGAGGAAGGTGAGGATCTCCCCCTTGCTGTTGAGCAGCAGGTCACCCTTCTTGCCCACGATGGACTGGGGGCTGATGCCGTTGGCGGTGGAATAGACGGTGGGGGCGCCGGTCCCGGTGGCGGCGCGGATCCCGTTTGGATCGCCGTTGGAGGCATCCACATCCAGAGCCAGGATCACTACATTCTCCCGGAGGGTGCCCAGCTTGGCCGCGTAAATGCCGCCCTCCTTCTGCTCGGTGCTCAGCAGATTGCAGAACAGCTGCGCCGCCTGCGCCCGGGTGATGTTGGTGTTCCCTCCCAGCCCGCTGAGGCCGTCTGCCAGACCGATCTTCTCCGCCAGGGCGATGAAGCCGTCAGGCCACAGCATCCCGGTGTCCTCGTCAGTATAGCCCAGGATCCGGATGAGAATGGTCACCGCCTGGCCGTAGGTGATGGGGGAGTCGGGCTCGAACACCCCCTCATCGGTGCCGGCAATGATCTTGGTCTCTCCGGCGGCGGCCAGGTTGATGTAGCCCCGGGCCCAGTGGTCGGAGCGCACATCGGGAAAGATGGTGCGGGTGCTGTACAGTGCCACCTGATTGGCATTGCCCATGGCATTTACCGCCATGACGCAGAACTCCGCCCGGGTCAGCGTGCTGTTTGGGCGGAAGGTGCCGCCGGTATCCCCAGCCACCACGCCCAGCATCCGCAGGCTGTCCACCTGGGTGGACAGCTCTGGGTCGGACACATCAGAGAAGGGCGGGGTGGCCGCCAGGGCGGGGGTGAGCATGCTCACCGCCAACACCGCTGCCGTCAGCACGGAAATGAGCTTTTTCATGTGGTTCTCTCCTCTCTTACTCGGCTCTCAGCGCCTCTACCGGCTGCAGGCCGGAGGCCTTGATGGCGGGGTACATCCCGAAGAGGATGCCCAGCACCACGGAAAACAGGAAGGCCCCGATGGTGATGGCCGTTCCCGGCATCATGATCATGTCCAGCAGCATCTTTGCCGCGATCAGCGTACCCATATAACCCACGATGATCCCAAAGATGCCGCCGATCCCGCAGATCACCGCCGCCTCGATGAGGAACTGTGCGATGATGCTGCGCCGCTCGGCGCCGATGGCCTTGCGGATGCCGATCTCCCGGGTGCGCTCGGTGACGGTGACCAACATGATGTTCATGATGCCGATGCCGCCCACCAGCAGGGAGATGGCCGCGATGCCGATGAGCACCAGGGACTGGCTGTTGAGCAGAGCATCCATGCTGGCCATGTTGGCGTTGTTGTTCTGGATATAGGCATAACCGCTGGACTCGGGGATCAGGGCGGTGAGATAGCCCTGCAGACGCACCGCCGCCTCGTCCGCCGCCGAGGCGGACACCGCCTTGACGGAGTATTCCGAGATGGTCTGATTGTCGTTCAGAGTACGGTTGAGGGTATAGGGCAGCAGGATCAGGTTGTCCATCTCCGGCCAGCCGTCCACATTTTTCTTCTCATACACCCCGATGACCAGATAGGGGCTGCCGTTGATGGTGATGCTGCGGCCCACCGGGTCCACATAGTTGAACAGCCGTTCCGCCGCGCCGCCGCCCAGCACGCACACATTGCTGTACCGCGCCACATCCAGATAGGACAGGTCCCGGCCCGACTTCAGGGTGTAGTTGTTGCACAGGCCGTACTGGTCGCTGCCCAGCACCACCTGGGCGGCGGTCTCCCAGCTGTCGTTGGTGCTCATGGTGTTGGTGCTGTACCGTACGGTCATCTCGTTGTACACCTGGATCTTGGGAGTGACCCCCACCACCAGGTCGCTGAGTCCCAGGCAGTAATTGTACAGGTCCTGAGAGATGTCACCGCCGCTCCATTTATAGGCGGAGACACTGAGGGTGTTGGTCCCCTGGCTCTCCAGATACTCCAGGTTCTTCTTGTTCTGCCCCTGGATGATGGACACCAGGATCACCACCGACGCCACGCCGATGATGATGCCCAGCATGGTGAGGAAAGAGCGCATCTTCTTGGCTGAGATGGATTTAAAGGCCATCTTGAAGGCCTGGAGCGTGTTCATTCCCAATCCACCTCCTGCGCGTCGTCCGAGATCACCATGCCGTCGGACAGCCGCACCACCCGCCGGGCGGTGGCGGCGATGCCGTTGTCGTGGGTGATGAGGATGACGGTGGTGCCCCCACGGTACAGCTCCCGCAGGATCTCCAGCACATGCTGCCCCGTCTTGGAGTCCAGTGCGCCGGTGGGCTCATCCGCCATGATGATGGAGGGGTGGGTGGCGATGGCCCGGGCGATGGCCACCCGCTGCTGCTGCCCGCCGGACATCTCCGAGGGCCGGTGATGGGCCCGGTCGTCCATCCCCACCCGGGCCAGGGCCTCCATGGCCCGGTCCTCCCGCTCCCAGATGGGCACCCCCTGGTAGATCAGCGGGAGGATCACATTCTCCAGGGCGTCCAGTTCCTGGATGAGGTTGTACCCCTGGAAGATGAACCCGATCTGCTTGTTGCGGATATGGGCCAGCTGCCGGTCGGACAGTCCGGTGACATCCACCCCGTCCAGCCAGTAGTCCCCGTAGGTGGGGATATCCAGGCAGCCCAGCACATTCATCAGGGTGGATTTGCCCGAGCCGGACTGGCCCACGATGGCCACGAACTCGCCCCGGTCAATGGACAGGGAGACCCCGTTTAGGGCGCGCACCTCGCTCTCCCTACCCTCGTTGTATATCTTATAGATATCTTTGATCTCAATGAGCATCTCGTCAGCTCCAATCCGTCGGCCGTCAGCCAACCGCTATGCCGCCGCCCATGTCATCCCCGGGTGCCATGTAGCTGGTGAAGACCACATCCCCCTCCTCCAGGCCGGAGATGATCTCCGCGTTGTACACATCGTTGGCTCCCACCTCCACGGGGACGGCATAAAAGCCCTCTGCCTCCGTGGGGACGCCGGTGACGCCCTCCGGGACGGTGATGGCGTTGTCGGGTCGGGAGGGCTTTTCCACGAACACCACCGAGACAGGTTCTCCATCCTCGCCGGCAATCTGCTTCACCGACTGCACGGGGACCATGAGGCAGTTGTCCACATGGCTGCCCTGGAAGCTGTAATTGATGGACATATTGCTCATCAGCTGTCCGCCGGGGTTCTCCATCCGGATGGTCACCGGGAAGGAGGAGGCCCCGTTCTCCATATTGCCGTTGAGACTGATGTTGGTGACGGTGCCGGTGTACACATTGCCGTTCCAGTCGCTCAGCTCCACCGGCATTCCCATGGACACATAGTTGATGTTCCGCTCGTCCACGCTGATCTCCACCGTCATAACGGAGGTATCGGCGATGATGATGGCGGTGGTGTTCTCCGCCACCTCTGTTCCGGCCACCAGGCCGCAGGAGATCACCGTGCCCGAGATGGGGGCCACGGCATTGAAGTTGGCCAGGTTCTCCTGGGCCTTGGTCAGATTCTCCTTTGCGGTTTTCAGCTGGTTCTCCAGAGAGGCGATCTGCTCCTCATTGTCCTCCCCGCTGATGGTCATGAGCACATCGCCGGTGGTGACATCGGCGTAATTGATCAGGTTGAGGGACAGGATCTCACCGCCCACCTTGGTGGTGATGTCGGCGGTACGGTTGTACTCCAGCTTCCCGCTGTTATAGGCGTAGATGTCCTCGCCGCTGGCGCCGGTGAGGATGGCGGTGGCGCCCATGTCTGCGGTGAGGGTGCCGGGATTGTCCACCCCGATGACCACCTGGAAGCACACCGCGCCCTCGGGAGTGATGTACCGGACCTTGTTGATCTGCTCCACGGTGCCGGTGGGCTGGCTCATGGAGGCGGGGATGGACACCCGGGCGGTCTGGCCCACATAGATGTCGTTCTCATAAGTATAGTTGAAGTACAGGGTCAGCTTCATCTTGCTGTCATCCACCAGGGTAGCCAGCTTGGTGGACGGGCTGATGTCGTTCCCCTCCGCCAGATCTTCCGTGCCCTCCGCCAGCAGCAGCTTGCCGTTGAACGCGGGACGGACCGTCAGATCCTCATAGGAGTCATAGATGGCCTGAAGCTGCTTTTCATAGTTGCGCACGGTCTTCTGTGCCTCTTCCATGGCAGCATAGGCGTCGGTGGAGTCGATGGTATACAGCGGGGTCCCCTCGGTGACGAAGTCCCCCTCGCTGACAAAGACCTCCTGCACAGTGCCCTTGGTGGTCAGGGTGATGGTGGCGGAGTTGAGCGCCTTGGTAACGCCATACCCCTCCACCGGGTTGGAGATGGAGCCGTATGTCACGGTGTCCCGGAGGATCTCCTGCTTCGGCTCGGAGAACAGAAAGCGCCACATCCCGAAGGCGATGCCCGCGATGACAGCCACGGCCACCACGATGGCGATGATGCGCTTTACCATTTTCTTGCTGCCCTTTTTCTTCTTTCCCGCGGGGGGCGCGCCCGACGGGCGGCCCTTGGCCGGGGTCTGTGTGCCGGGCGGGTCCAGCACAGGGGTCCCCGCCGCCGGTGTCTGCATCTCTGCCATATGATCGGCCTCCTGTTTTCTTTGGGTGTTTGTCCTCCTCATTATACCGACCGCTCCAGGGGGAAACAACAACAAACCTGTAACAACTGATTAAGAACTCCTTAAGAAGTCGTTCCCCCGATCTGGGCGGCTCTCCCATATCAGATAAGACGCAAAAAAGCGGGGGATGTTCCATGCTGTGCCCGCCTTTTTTGAAAAATTTTCTTTCCCTTGTCCCGGCAGCGCCGTCCATGCTACAATACTGTCTGCATGGCCCGCCGCAGAGCGGGCACCTGCGGCCGGGGGCCGCAGCATCAGCGCGGGAGAGTCCCGCGCCGGGAGGGATGGTTCCATGTGCCGTATTCTCATTGTGGAGGATGACCGCGCCCTCAGCCGCGGGGTCGCGCTGGCCCTGGGGCAGGAGGGGCGGCAGCTCGCCGCCGCCCATACCCTGGCACAGGCCCGCCGGGAGCTGGAGTCCGGCGCGCCTGATCTGGTGGTCCTGGATGTCAATCTGCCCGACGGCAGCGGGCTGGACCTGCTGCTGCAGCTGCGGGCGGAGAGCGATGTGCCGGTGCTCCTCCTCACCGCCAACGACCTGGAGAGCGACCAGGTGGCGGGACTGGAGCTGGGGGCGGACGACTATGTCACCAAGCCCTTCTCCCTGGCGGTCCTCCGGGCCCGGGTCAACGCCCTGCTCCGCCGGGGCCGCAGGGAGGAAGGACCGGCAGAGCTGCCCCCCTTCTCCTTCGACTTCCGGAGAATGGCCTTTTCCCGGGACGGCGTCCCCCTGGACCTGTCCAAGACGGAGCAGCGGCTGCTGCGGCTGCTGGTGGAAAACCGGGGTCAGGTCCTCACCCGGGAGCGCCTGCTGGAGCAGGTGTGGGACGGCGGTGAATTCGTGGATGAGAACGCCCTGTCGGTGGCGGTAAAGCGCCTGCGGGACAAGCTGGGCGGCGCACCCATCCGCACCGTCTACGGGCTGGGCTACACCTGGGAGGAGACAAAGTGACCGCCTGGAGCTGGGCCGTCCTGGTCCTGGGGGCGGCGGGGCTGATCTTCGGCCTGGTCCAGTGGGCCCGGCGCCGCCGGACCCTCCGGCGGCTGGATGAGATGCTCACCGCCGCGGTGGACGGCAGCTTTCAGGAGGCCCGTTTTGACGAGTCCGCCCTGTCCGCGCTGGAGGCGAAGCTGGCCCGCTTCCTCAACGGCTCCGCCCTCACCCGCCGGGCGGTGGAGGAGGAGCGCTCCGCCATCCAGGCGCTGCTCTCCGACCTGTCTCACCAGACCAAGACCCCCATATCCAACATTCTGCTGTACGCCTCCCTGCTGTCCGAGGCGGACCTGCCCCCCGCCCAGCGGGAACAGGCGGCGGTGCTGGCCAGTCAGGGGGAGAAGCTCTCCTCCCTCATCCAGACTCTGGTAAAGGCCTCCCGCCTGGAGACCGGGGTGCTGGCGCTGACGCCCGGAGCGCAGCCCCTGGAGGGGCTGCTGAAGGACACCGCCCTCCAGTACGCCCCCGCCGCCCGGGCCAAAGGGGTTCGGCTGACGGTGGAGCCCACCGATGCGCTTGCCTGCTTCGACCGGAAATGGACGGCGGAGGCCCTGGGAAATGTGGTGGACAACGCCGTCAAGTACACCCCGTCCGGCGGGCAGATCCGGGTGTGGGCGGAGGAGTTCGAGCTGTTCTGTGCCGTCCAGGTGGAGGACGACGGTCCTGGTATCCCGGAGGAGGAGCAGGGGGCTGTCTTCGGCCGCTTCTACCGGGGAGAGCAGGTGCGGGATCAGGAGGGCCTGGGCATCGGCCTGTATCTGACCCGGGAGATCCTCCGCCGGGAGGGAGGATATGTCAAGGTCCGCTCCCGTCCGGGGGAGGGCAGCCGGTTCTCCCTGTATCTGCTGCGGGAGGAGTCTGCCAATCCGGAATGAGGAGTTGGGCACTGCGGAGCCGCCGGCGGCGGCTTGGAGCTGCCCGGCGAAGCCGGACGCCAAAATTTCTCATTTTCAATTCTTTCAGACCTGTTAGAATTCAGAAAGATTGTGGAAAGATTGTTCTGGTAGGATGGGGACCGTGGGGGACGCGGTCCCCATCTTTGCATAAAGGAGAATCGCTATGACCATTTTACAGACGACGGACCTGCGGAAATATTACGGCAGCGGCGACACCCTGGTAAAGGCCCTGGACGGAGTGAACCTGAGCGTGGAGGGTGGGGAGTTCGTGGCCATCGTGGGCACCTCCGGATCCGGCAAGTCCACCCTGCTGCACATGCTGGGCGGCCTGGACCGCCCCACCGGCGGCACCGTCACCGTGGACGGAAAGGACATCTTCTCCCTGAAGGACGAGGAGCTGACCATCTTCCGCCGGCGGAAGATCGGCTTTGTCTTCCAGGCCTATAACCTGGTTCCGGTGCTCAGCGTGTACGAGAACATCGTCCTGCCCATCCAGCTGGACGGGGGGACGGTGGATGAGACCTATGTGGATCAGGTCATCCACACCCTGGGGCTGGAGTCCAAGCTGCAAAACCTGCCCAACCAGCTCTCCGGCGGGCAGCAGCAGCGGGTGGCCATCGCCAGGGCCCTGGCCACCAAGCCCGCCATCCTCCTGGCTGACGAGCCCACGGGGAATCTGGACTCCAAGACCAGCCAGGATGTCCTCTCCCTGATGAAGATCACCAGCCAGAAGTTCGCCCAGACCATGGTGATGATCACCCACAATGAGGAGATCGCCCAGCTCTCCGACCGGATCGTCCGCATCGAGGACGGCCGCATCGCGTCGCGGTGAGGGAGGGGACGGCCATGAAAGTCTCCAACCGCAAATGCGTGCGCCGCCTCAGCCTGCGCAGCCTCCGGGCCAACATGGCCCGGAACATCGTGGCGGTGCTGGCCATCGCATTGACCACGGTGCTCTTCACCTCCCTCTTCACCATCGCCCTTTCCATCAACGACGGGTTCCAGCAGTCCAACTTCCGCCAGGTGGGGGGCTTCTCCCACGGGGGCTTCAAGTATCTGACGGAGGAGCAGTTTGAGGAGCTGCGGGACGACCCCCTCATCGACCAGTGGGGCGTGCGGCGCTTCCTGGGCATGCCCTCGGAGGCGCCCTTTCACAAGTCCCATGTGGAGATCGGCTTCTCCGACGCCAACTACGCCCACTGGTCCTTCTGTGACCCGGTGGAGGGCGCCCTGCCGGAGGAGGGCACCGACCAGGCCGCCACGGACACGGCGGTGCTGGAACTGCTGGGGGTGGAGCCGGAGCTCGGCGCCCGGTTCACCGTCACCTTCGATGTGGACGGCCATGAGACCACCCAGACCTTCACCCTCTCCGGCTGGTGGGAGCGGGACGGGGCCATCGCGGCCAGCCACATCCTGCTCCCCGAGAGCCGGGTGGACGCCATCCTGACGGAGTGCGGGGTGGACCCCAACGCCCCTGCCGACGGCATGACAGGCGCCTGGAACCTGGATGTGATGCTGAAGAGCGGCGCCCGGCACATCCAGCAGGACCTGGATCAGATCCTGGCCGACCACGGCTATCAGAGCGAGACCGCCGGGGAAAACTACATCCGCACCGGGGTCAACTGGGGCTACACCGGCGCCCAGCTCAGCGACAATCTGGACCCCGTCGTGGTCATCGCCATCGCCGCCATGCTGCTGCTCATCATCCTCACCGGGTACCTCATCATCTACAATGTGTTCCAGATCTCGGTTGCGGGGGACATCCGGTTCTACGGGCTGCTGAAGACCATCGGCACCACCCCCCGGCAGCTGCGGCGGATCATCCGCATCCAGGCCCTGGTGCTCAGCGCGGCTGGTATCCCTCTGGGGCTGATCGCGGGCTGGCTGGTGGGCGGGCAGCTGACGCCGGTGATCGTCTCCCGCCTGGACGGAGTGACCAGCCTGGTGTCGGTCAGCCCGGTGATCTTCCTGGGCGCGGCGGCCTTCTCCCTGGTGACGGTGCTCCTCTCCTGCCGTCGGCCCGGGCGGATGGCGGGCCGGGTCTCCCCGGTGGAGGCGGTGCGCTACACCGAGGGAGGGGGCCGGAAAAAAGCCGGCAGGGTCCACCGGGGAAAGCGGGGGACCTCCCTCTTTGCCATGGCCCGGGCCAACCTGGGCCGCAGCCGGAGCAAGACGGCGGTCACCGTCCTGTCCCTCTCCCTGGCGGTGGTGCTGCTCACCGTGACGGTGAACTTCACCGGCGGCTTTGACATGGACAAATATGTCTCCAACTTCACCGCCAGCGACTTCATCGTGGCCGACGCCGGGAAGTTCCAGAACAGCGTGCTGGATTTCACCACGGATATGGCCGTGCCCCAGTCTGTGATCGACGACATCGACGCCCAGGGCGGCATCACCGGCAGCGGCGTGGTGTACGGCCAGACCTCCGCCGCCCTGGAGTATGTCACCGAGGACTATTTTCGCCAGAGCAACGGCTTATGGGCCTCCCCAGAGCAACTGGACGCCCTGGTCCGGCTGACGGACCGGAACGAGGCGGGGGAGCTGGCCGCCGCCGTCCAGCTCTACGGCATGAGCCCCTTCGCCCTGGACCACCTGACCGTGCTGGAGGGGGACCTGGCCGCCCTCTATGAGCCGGGCAGCCGCGCCATCGCCGCCGTGTACGCCGAGGACGACTACGGCAGGGCGGACATGAACTCCCACTGGGCCCGGCTTGGGGACAAGGTGACCCTGCGGTATGTGGAGGAATGGGAATATGTGGACCCGGAGACCGGCATCGCCTATCCCAGCGTGGAGGAGGTGCCCGACGGGGCCAACTATGTGGAGCGGCCGGTGCAGTATCGGGATGTGGAGTACACCGTGGCCGCCCTGGTGACGGTGCCCTCCGCCCTCTCCTACCGCTACTACGGCTCCGACGAGTTCATCCTGAACGACGGGACCTTCGTGGAGGACACCGGCACGGACTCCGTCATGTACTACGCCTTCGACACCACCGACGAGACGGGCGCCGCCATGGAGGCCTTCCTGGCGGACTACACGGAGCAGATAAACCCCCAGTTCGACTATGAGAGCAAGGCCACCTATGCCGGGGAGTTTGAGAGCATGCGCTCCATGTTCCTGCTGCTGGGCGGAGCGCTGAGCTTTATCGTGGGGCTGGTGGGGGTGCTGAACTTCTTCAACGCCATCTTCACCGGCATCATCACCCGGCGGCGGGAGTTCGCCGTGCTCCAGGCCATCGGCATGACCGGGCGGCAGCTGAAGCGGATGCTGATGCTGGAGGGCCTGCTGTACACCCTGGGGGCGGTGGGGGTCTCCCTGGTCCTGGCGCTGGCGCTGGGCCCGGTGGCCTTCACCGCGGTGGAGAGCCTGTTCTGGTTCTTCACCTACCGCTTCACCCTGACGCCCTTCCTCGTCGTCATCCCGGTCTTTGTCCTGTTGGGGCTGGGCATCCCGCTACTCACCTACCGCTCCGCCGCCCGGCACACCATCGTGGAACGGCTGCGGCAGGAGTGACCTCAGCGGCCGCCGGCGGCGCTCCGCCGGGGAGACCGGCTCCGCCTGCCGCACGCAGGCTCCACAAGACTTTTTTGACGCCCTGCGCGCCCCCCGGCTCCCGGTGAGCCGGGGGGCGCTTTTGCCTCTCAAAAATTTTGACAAAAAAAGTTGTCATTTTTTCTTGACAAATATCCTTGTCAGTGCTATCCTCTGTTTGACAATGATTGTTGTCAAAATGACATGAGAAGCTGTCAAAGGAGGGGCGCGTATGCCGCTGAACAACCGGCTGAAGGAGCTGCGGGCCGCCCGGGGACTGAACCAGCAGGAGCTGGGCAGTCTGGTGGGCGCCTCCCGGCAGACCATCAGCCTCATCGAGCGGGGGGACTACAACCCCTCGGTGACCCTGGCCCTGCGCATCGCGGGGGTCTTTGGAAGACCGGTGGAAGAGGTATTTTATCTGACAGAGGAGGAGTCCATATGAAGGAGAGGAAGAGAGGACAGGGCATGGTCTATGTGAAGTTCGCCCTGATCATCATCGCGGCCGCCCTGGTGGGCGGCGTGGTGGGGTACGGTGCCGCCGCCAACGAGGCCTTTCTGCCCGCGGTCATGGAGGCGCTGGACCGTTTTCTGGTTTGGGTGGGCCCCTGGTGGTTCGCGCCGGTGTATCTGGCCCTGATTCTGGGCACCGTGTTCTACCTCCGGGGCAGGGCCCTGCTGCCCCAGGCCGAGGAGGATGACGGGGCCTTCCAGCGGGCGGACCGGCAGTTGTCGGTGGGGCTGGTGTTCACCGGAGCGGCGGTCCCCGGCATGCTCACCGCCATGGGCCTGGCCTTTGCCGCCGCCGGGGAGGAGCCGGCCTGGATGCTGGCCGCCGCCGGGCTGCTGGTGGCTGCCATGGTATGGGCGGTGGCCCTCCAGGCCAGGATCGTCTCCGCCACCAAGGCCATCTGCCCGGAGAAGCGGGGCAATGTGTTCGACACAAGGTTCCAGAAGGACTGGTACAACAGCTGCGACGAGGCGGAGCGCCAGCAGATCGGCCAGTGCAGCTATCATGCCTTCCGCACCACCGCCAATGCCCTGGCCGCGGCCACCGTGGTGCTGTGCCTGCTGGCCATGTTCGGGGCTGCCACCCCCTTCTCGGTGCTGGTGGTGGGGGCGCTGTGGCTGGTACAGCAGCTGTCCTACCTGCTCACCTCTCTGAAAACCCAGACCGGCCAGTTCTGACCGCCATACCCGCCCCGCTGGGCACGCCGGCGGGGCGGCGCGCGTCCGGGTTGACAAGCGGCTTCTTCCACCGTATCATAGAGGGGATAAAACCCATTTGAGAAAGGAAAGATAGTGTCATGGCAACGGTACATGCGATCTGCGTCAGCCCCCAGCGGGGCACGCTGAAACAGGAGATCCCCTCCGCCCGGTTCCTCACCGACAAGGGCATCGAGGGGGACGGCCACCAGGGGGACTGGGGCCGGCAGGTCACCCTTCTCAGCTGGGAGAGCGTGGTGCGCTCCAACACGGAGAACCACAAGGACATGGGGCCCGGCGACTTCGCGGAGAATGTCACCGTGGAGGGGATGGACGCGCTGGATCTCCAGCCCGGGGACCGGGTGCGCCTGGGGGACCAGGTGGTGCTGGAGGTCTCCCAGGTGGGCAAGCCCGACCACCCCAGCGTGGTCACCCGCACCTTCGGCATCTCCCTGCTGCCCTATGAGGGGCGGTTCTGCCGGGTAATCCAGGGGGGCGAGGTGCGCCCCGGCGACCCGGTGGCAAAGCTGTAAGCGTCCGGAAGGCGGCTGACGCCCCGCGGCCCCGCCGCGGGAGCATAGATGAGAGGATGGGTGTTCCATGGATGCCTGTTATGATGTAGCCGTCATCGGCGGCGGCCCGGGGGGCTATACCGCCGCGCTGTACTGCGCCCGGGCGGGCTTCTCAGTGGCGGTGGTGGAGAAGCTCTCCGCCGGTGGCCAGATGGCCACCACCGACTGGGTGGACAACTACCCCGGCTTTGACGAGGGGGTGGACGGCTTTGGACTGGGGGAGAAGATGCAGCGGGGGGCGGAGCGCTTCGGTGCCGCCACCATCTACGACGAGGTGACCGCCGTGGACCTGACCTCCGACCCCAAGCGCCTCACCCTCGCCGGCGGCGCCCTCACCGCCCGCGCGGTGATCTTGGCCACCGGGGCTCTGCCCCGCACCCTGGGGTTGCCGGAGGAGGAGGCCCTGCGCTCCCGGGGGGTAAGCTACTGCGCCACCTGCGACGGGATGTTCTACAAGGGGAAGACCGTGGCGGTGGTGGGGGGCGGCAACTCCGCCGTGGAGGAGGCCCTGTTTCTGTCCAGGCTGTGCGCCAGGGTGACCCTCATCCACCGGCGGGACAGCCTGCGGGCCGCCTCCGTCTATGTCCGGCAGCTAAAGGACAGCGGAGTGGAGATTCTGTGGAACTCCAGGGTCCGCCGCCTGCTCCATGGAGATCGTCTCACCGGCCTGGAGCTGGAGCGCACCGACACCGGCGCGGTCTCCACCCTCCCCTGTGACGGGCTGTTCGTGGCCGTGGGCCGGGTACCGGACACCGGGCTGTTCCGGGGGCAGGTGGAGCTGGACACCCAGGGCTATCTGGTGGCGGATGAGACCACCCGCACCCGCCTGCCCGGGGTGTTCGCCGTGGGGGACGCCCGCACCAAGCCCCTGCGCCAGATCGTCACCGCCGCCGCCGACGGGGCGGTGGCCTCCCACTTCGCGGAGGAGTATCTCCTCTCCCACTCCGCTCCTTGAGGCCACATCCTTCGCCTGTGCACAACGACCTGCAAGCCCCGCTGTCCAAAATGGGCGGCGGGGCTTTCTCCGTCTCTCCAGCGGTCATACCCCGCCCGGGCGGCGCATAAGGTTTCACCAAGCCTGTGTGAAATGGAGGGACCGACGATCATGAAGCGGATTCGGTTTGGGGCGCTGCGGGTGCACCTGCTGCGCCGGAAATGGTGGACGGCGGCGCTGTGCCTGTTGGTTGCGGCGGCCATGCTCTATGTGGTGAACTATCCCGCCGCGGTGGGTGCGGCCGCGACGGAGCGGCAGCTGCCCATCTATTGCGTCCAGCGGGATTATAAGGTGGCCGCCCTGTCCTTTGACGCCGCCTGGGGTGATGTGAAATTGCGGCACCCGGGACTGATCCCGGGTGCCGCTGTTTTTCTGAGCCAGCAGTAGTTCTGAAGCTTCCCTTTTCTTTTTTCTCATCCTTGGGCTGAAAGTCGGCCTCAAATTGAGTTTGGTCATACTTTGCTTGCAATCTGAGCCGCGGGAAGCCGCTCATCTGTTAAACCCCAAGCCCAAGGTAGTCATACACATCTTCGATGGTAAGCTCTATACGCAAACCGTCTGAATCATAAAAAGTGGGGTAAAATCCCATTGCATCGCATTGCGTAATCAGCATGCCCAAAAGATTATAAAATTCGTCCTGGTTGGTTACCGGCAGATAGATCGCCTCCACCCCAGCCTCCTGGCATTGATAGAGCTGAACAGTAAAGTCCGTCATGGTGTTCGATGTGTAGGTGTAGGTATCCCACGGCATATAACCAACCTGCGACACTGCTTCATCGTAAAACCCCTCGGCGCGTGCTGTGGCATCCGGATCATCGCTATTATACAGGATGGCCACGGCATAGCCTTCGGTTCCCTGCAATGCATTGGCATATACATTCCAGGCCGCCTCCTGTCCGGCTTCATAGGGTGTGCTCGCCGCACTGGAGCCGATGACTTCAGAGGCTGACTGTCCATATAAGATGGCATCCACGACCTCGTAGTATTTTCCATCCTCATGAAAGACGCAGCGGCCGATCATATTGGCCTCTGTCAGGATATTCATGGCGTGGTAGGTGTCCGTGTCATAGCAGGTAATATTGAGATAATTACTGTTGATGCCAATGGCTGTAATGAGAGTATGGTCCGTACCATCATAGCCGTAGGTATCAATATATACATCAGTCAGAAGGATCCAGCGGCCATCATAGTCCGGCATCATATAAGACGCAAGGCTGTCTACCGAAACCCATTCCAACGACGCGATCTGCTCGTCAGTGAATTCATAGGGGTTGCTGGGAAGGGATGCTTCATTGGGGGTCTCTTCTCCTGCAATAGAGGATGTAAATCCATAGGCTTCCAGCAGCTCCACAACACTCATATCAAGCTGAGAATCGCCAAACAGGCGATACAGTTCCGCCCGGTCTCCGGTATAATCGCTGGCTGCGCCATAGCGGACAGAGGAAGCGCTGACGGTATCTAAATAGGCCCACAGCTCCTTTTCTTTTTCGGCCAGTTCTTCCTGAGAATACTGCAATTCGTAGCTGACGACATAAAATTTGTTCAGAGCTGCCAGCAAATCGCTGGCCGTTTCCACATCTTCCAAGGGATCTTCAAAGGCAGTTATTTTGAAACATTCCTCATCCAGCATGGAAAATTGGATCGTGGCCGTACCGAGAGATTCGCTCGAATACTCCACTTGGACAATGTCTTTTCCGCTGTCTGTGACACCGCTATCCCAAATGCCCTCGCCATAAAAATTACTGTAATAGCCATCCAGCAATTCTTTTACTGTCATGTCAGTGTATTCGCCAAGATAGCCATTCTGGACCGTGGAAAGAGGAGAGCCGGCAGCTTCTCCTGTGTCACCACCAGAGGAGAGCAGGACTGATGTGGCAATACTGGAAGGGAGCGTGAGCGCGGCAATCAAAATGACGGCACCGATAATCGCCGCGCCGATGGATGTTCCGAACTGTTTCTCTTTTCCCTGTTCGGCAACAGATTTTATGTGCTGATAGTAAAGCCTGTTAAAATTCCGGCCAAGGCGTATCGAGTTGATAAAGACCCACAGGCCGCCGGCGAAGGAAAGGATTCCGCCAACGGACATCAAGCCAAGGAAGAATCCGCCGATTCCAATCGCCATGATCAAAACTGAGGCGATGATCAGGATGTATGGGATCAGGAAATACCCTTTCAGGATCTCAGCGCATTTGCGGTACAGGCAGAAGAAGGGGCCGAGGAAAAATGCGGCCCAGTTAAATTTGGGTTTTCCCCCACGGTCTATCTTCTGAAACTCTGCCAGATAATATTTGGCGTTTTTTTGAACGGCGTTTTCGATCCCTGTGGGCCCACCCGCGCTCTGCGAAGAGACCGTGGGCGGCGTTTGATCGGGGGCCGGAGCATCTTTGGGCTGTTCGGTGACAGGTTCCTCCCCGGCTGACGGAGCGCTCTGGGGTTGAGGCTGCTGAATCGCCGCTCCACATTTTGGGCAGAATTTCGCGCCTTCAATGACTTCTGTTCCACATTTCATGCAAAACATTTTTGTGTCCTCCCTTCAGATTATCTGTGAGAAATCCAGGCTGTCCACCATGCGCTACTCCTGGACAAAGGTGCAGTCTACAAGTCTGATGGTATTAGATGTCACACTCTCCAATACCCCCGTTATGGTGTATGTTTCATTCATGCTGAGCGTATATATCACGGAAGGATCGACTTCCTCGCAGTACAAAAAAATCATATCACGATAACCCGCCGGATAAAGATATGACATAGTATAGTCATCGTCGATACTTGCAAGGGAAACGCCTGTTATGGTTAGGCTCTCTCCTCCATGATTCCTTTCAAATGCGACGGGATTATCAAAAAATTCTTGAAAGAGATCCTCGCCGTTCGTGCTCTGCTGAACTGTATCAGGGGTACTGCCATTTCCAGCCGCTTCCGCAAGAGCGTCCGGCATCATCAATGTGAAGTCGTCGTTCAGTACCATCGCCTCATTGAGGTAGAGGGTTTCACTTGCTTCATCATATCGGCATCGGCCAAAGATCTGCATCGTATCTATTGTTTCGATGGCAAGAAGAAAGGTATTCATATTTTCGACATTATAAAACCGTACGGGAACCACAGTTTCTCTGTCTGTACCAACTACCAGCGATGTGTTGTTATCATAATCGACATCCACATAGTAATAGATTTCCGTCAGTCGGATCCAGTCGTCATCCATGTCATCGGAAGTCAGTTCCCGCGAAAACTCCAACACCGTATAGGAGGGAATTTGTTTAATATTGTCCACGGTGAAAAATGGCGCCGCTGCAGGCAGATTTCGCTGTTTGTCCAGAAACTCTGTGTAAAATATACCCCCTAAGATCACAACAGTCAGAACAACCGCAAAAATTCTATAGGCCCACCGAAACACCCCCACCTTTGAATGAGAAGCATTTTTCTCTGGCATGGAGGGAGAGGGTTCAGACTCGGGAGGCACTTGCTGTGTGTTCTCCTCTGCATCTGATAAAGGAGGTGGAATGGTCACAGATTGAGGCTGCTTCCCCCCGCAATGGATGCAAAATGCCGCATCGTCCGCAATCTCTTTTCCACAATGGATACAGTACATACGAAACATCTCCCCCGCATTACCTCTTTTGAGTTATATTAACTCAAAAGAGGTAACACCGTCAAGGGACAATTGTGTACTCTTTCTTTACATAGCGTAGGAAAGAGGGGATTGACATCACGATCGGTGAGGCGGTACGGCAACGGATTCTGGAGCTATGCCGGGAACATGATATCTCGATCAATGCCCTGTGCAACCGCAGCGGCGTTACCCAGTCTACGGTGAACAACATCATCAGCGGACGCAACAACAGCACAACGGTCGCCACGATCAAAAAGCTCTGCGATGGCCTTGGCATTACGATCGTAGACTTTTTCCATTCAGACCTGTTCCTGCATTTGGAGCAGGAGATCAAATAACCCATGGACACAGGGCGTCCATGGGTTATTTGTTATAACTTGACAGAAATGCGTGGTATAATTGGATTTCCAAAAATATATTGACAGATTTCCAATATCTTCGTATACTCTTTTCAAACCCTGTGATATGTTTCGACTATGACTGCGGTTTTTGTAATGCAAATCGGTGGACGAGCCCATTTGCCGTGGCAGAGACTGCACCGCTTCGGTGCGCTCTTGCCATGGCGGATGGGCTTCCTTTTTATTTCGAGGAATGAGGAGGAGCGGAAAGATGAAATGGCATATCTCCCTGATCCTGGCGGCATCGGCGCTGGTTATGTTGGCGGGCTGTACAGCGCCGGAGGCGGAAATTGACAACACCACCATCGATTTTGCCCAGTCGGTGTATAAGCACATCACCAACGGAGGGGTTCATGATGATCCCGATCTGCCCTATAATGTGGATGCTATCACCGGAGCGACCCTGACGGTGGAGGGCCCCGGGGTAGTCACCAGCATCCCTCTTTCTGTGCGGGAGCTGGAGAATCGAAGCGACGGCCTGTTCCGGGGTATCTACGAGGACAGCACTGGCCGCTTTATTTACGAGGGAGTGGACCTTTATTATATGCTCCACGAGATGACAAGCGGAGAAAACGGCATTCTTCTCACCGACTCCGCCTACAAGGTGCAGCTGAAGGGCAGCAGCCGCGCCTTGGCCGCGGAGCTTACCCTGGAAGAGATCACCGCCGCCCATCAGGCGGGCCGGCCCATCCTCATCGCCTATGGTATCGGTACTCCCGACGGGGAGACCGCCGCCCCCTTCGTATTTGACGCCAATGCCGAGGGGGAGCATTCTCTGGGCTATATAGAGGCATTGGACAACGAGGACGGCTGCCTACGCCTGGTGTACGACCTGGAGAATTATGGGTTGGAGAACGACTACGACACCTTCTCCAATGTGGCCTACATCTACTTGTGTGAGGAGAGTGAGCCCGGCTTTAAGCACACCGACTCCGCAGATCCGGCTTACTCCTCCCCGGAGTACACCGACTACATTGTCACCTTCCGGGGGCAGGCCCTGGGGGCGGAGATCGACCTGACTGTGGCGCAGCTGGAGGCTCTGGTCCATACTCTGCCGGACGGCACACTGCCTGAGAGCGGCATCGGCTATCGCAGCGAGTACAGCTTGGCCAATAACGCTTATTGGTATGTGAATGAGTATGAGGGGCTGGATCTGTACCAGCTGCTGTGCTACCTGGGGATGAATACCGCTGAAGAGATGGGCCGTGCCGCGGCACGCACCACTCTGGTCACCTTTAATGCCGCTGATGGGCGGCAGTCCCCTGAATCCTTCTCCGTGGAAGTGCTCTCCTATCCCGACGCCTTCGGCTTCTACGAAAAGAACGCCGCCGATCAGGGGGACGGAAGCTATGTCCCCTCCAATGCGGACTTGGTGAACACCGGCTATCCGGTGCTGCTGGCCTATGGGGTGAACCGTTATCCCTATACTGTGGACCGGGGAGACCCGGGATATCTCTCCGGTCTGGCCAACAGCGGCGGGCCGCTCCGAGTCGTATTCGGCAAAACCCAGTACAACCATGCCAACGGCTCCAACCAGGTGCAGTACCTCAGCGAGGTCATCGTGGGGGAGGATCGGCTTTATAATACCCATCTGGAGACTGCCGATCCGGCTTTGGCCGCTCTGGCGGAGGAGACCCTCACCATCACGGTGAACGGCACGCGGGGGGAGCGGCTCACCGACCTGACCCTGACGGTGGGGGAGGTGGAGCAGCTGATCTACGGCGCCGATCCCGCTCCCAGAGACCGGGAGGCTGCCAAGGTCAAGCAGCGCTATGTCCTCTCCGGCGGAGAGAGCGCCATACTGGAGGGGGTGGACCTGTATCATCTGCTCATGGAGACGGTGGCCATTCCCGGCACGGTGGGTACCGCGACCTTTTCCAATGGAACGGACGATATCACCATTGCCTTGGAGGAACTGTTCACTGACGGCGCCAATCCAGACGGAGGGCTGTCCGGCCTGCCCGCCATCCTGGCCTTTGCAAAAAACGGTGCACCGCTTACCGGCAGCGCCGACGGGCCGGGCTATGTGGAGACCATCCCCCTCTCCCCGCTGACAGAAGCGGATCCGGCCTCCTATCATGTGGACAACGCCGGAGGTCCGCTGATGCTGGTGCTTCCCGGAAGCAACGGGGCGGGTGCCCGCACCTTGGAGGGGGTTACTTCCATTACGGTGGACATTCAGCCCGACCGCTACTCCCACATTGAAAGCGGGGATACCGCCCTGTCGGAGCGCACTGTGCGCTTTTTCGGCCCCGGTTTGGAGGGGGAGGCGGTGTACACCGTGGCTCAGCTGGAGCGCCGCCAGACCCAGGCGGTGACCCTGGATTACAGCATGAGCAGCGGAGACGGCGTCCTCGTTCAAGAGCGGTACCGCGGAGTGCCCCTGCAGGCACTGCTCGCTGAAATCGGCCTGCGCAGCAACGCGGGGGATGTTACGATTACCTCCGCTGACGGCACCTTGGTGACCGTCCCCCTGGCCCGCCTGCGGGGGAATCAGTTTGAGAACTATGCCGCCCCGGAGAAGCGGCCTCTGTGCGCCATCCTGGCCTATGGTCAGGGGACGGTGGACGGGGACGCCGCCCAAGGAGTCCCCCTCGCCGTCGGCGCAGGCGGCCCTCTGAAACTAATCGTTCCCATGGGAGACGAGGGGGATGACAACCGGTCCCTGTGCCTGGATGAGGTGGTATCCGTGGAGGTCTCCGCCAATGAGATCGACACTTGGGGCCACGCCATAAGCGATGTGTACAGCGAGTTTTTGGACGACGAGATGGTCCTCACCCTGCGCAATGAGGACCACGAGTGGTCCCACGCCTTCACGGTGGGTCAGCTGGAGTCCCTGGAGGAACTGGTGGTTCGGGCGGATTACGATGTGCTGGAGCTGGGCACCTGCGAGGGCATCGACCTTTGGGAATTTGTCAAGCTCGTCGCCGGGGACGCTCCTGGCTTGGACAATCCGGTATCCGTCACGGCCTATGCCTCTGACGGGTACAAAAACGACCTGCTCAGCCTGTTCTATCTGGATGGGTTGGAGCGGGGAGTCCCCAACGCCGATGGAGAACTGCGGCCGCTGATCATCGCCTATGCATTCAATGGCGTGCCCCTGGTGGATAGCGCTGATCACGAGGGCTATACCGGGCTGGCGGGGAACACCGACGGTCCGCTGCGCATCGTGGCAGAGGGGGTCCAGGGCGCCTCGGTGAAATACTTCAACCAACTGGTAGTCACCTTGCCCGGTTCCGGACCGCTGGAACTTACGGTAGACGAGAGCCTATTTGGTACTGGCTAATTCCCGGAGAAGGAGAGGAATATGATGAGGAGAAGGATCCTGTCCCTGCTGCTGGCCGTGGCCCTGTTGCTGCCCGCCTTGGCAGGCTGCTCGGCCCCAGAGAGGACGGCTCAGCCCACCGCCACCGGCCCTGCCGTCATCGACGGGGCGGGGCGGGTGCTGGCGGTGCCGGAGGACGGCAGTGAGGAGCGCATCGCCTCGGTGTATGCTACGGCGGTGCCGTTTCTGGCGGCGCTGGGCATTACCGACCAGGTGGCGGCCGTCAACTGCAAGTCGATATTTTGGACCAACGCCGACCCTAATCTGGATGCCGCAGGATCGGTGGGCCGGGGGGTGGTGGATTTGGAGGCCTTGGCGGCCTGCGGCGCCACTGTGCTGGTCCACCGGGCCAACGACAGCGAGACGGTGGAAGCGGTGGAGCGCCTGGGGATGGATGTGGTGTGCATCTCCGCCGAGGATATGGAGGGAATCTATGACACCCTCACTCTGCTGGGAACCTACTTCGACGCGGAAGAACGGGCGGAGGAGGTCATCGCCTGGATGAATGAGAAGTTCCGGCGCATCGACGAGATCGTGGCGGAAATTCCAGAGGAGGAGCGGGTTACCGCTCTGGTGATGGGCAGTGAATTGGGCCGGGTAGCTGGTGGGGATATGCTGCAATCCTGGATGATCCAAAAGGCGGGGGGCATCCCGGTGGCTGCGGAGGTGGAGAACAACGGCAACTGGGTCACAGTTGGGGTGGAGACCATCTTTCAGTGGGATCCGGAATTCCTGTTCTGTACCAGCTCCGCCGCACTGGACTACACCCTGGAGGATATCCTGGAGGGGGACGCCTGGGATGCTGCCGCGGCGGTGCAGGAGGGCCATGTGGCGGTGATCCCCGCAAAGATCGACACCTGGGACATGCCGGGCGTCGCCTGTGTGCTGGGTACCTTTTGGATGCTGCGGCAGATGTACCCCGATCGCTTCTCCCTGGAGGAGCTGGAGGCGGAGGTAGAGGAATACTACACCTTCCTCTTTGGCCGCACCTTTGCCCCAGACTACCTGGGGTATACTCTGTCATGAAGGGGCGCCGGGCTGTGCCCATGGGCATCCTGCTGGGATCCCTGCTGTTGGCGGGGGTGGTGCTGGCGGTGTGTGTGGGCAAGTACCGCGTCACCCCAGCGGAGAGTCTGGAGATTCTGGCACAGCAGCTGCTTGGCCTGCCCTCCGGGTACCCGGAGATGACGGTGAATGTGGTCATGGAGCTTCGGATCCCACGCATCCTCGCCAGTGTCCTGGTGGGGGCGGCACTGTCCCTGTCAGGGGCTGCCTATCAAGGGGTGTTCAGCAACCCCCTGATCTCCCCCGATTTTCTGGGGGTGTCCAGCGGAGCATGCATCGGCGCTGCCCTGGCCATTCTGCTGGCGCTGCCCTCCGGGTCCATCCAGCTGTTCGCCTTTGCAGGCGGTGTGGCAGCGGTGGCAATGACGGTGGCCCTGCCCGCCGCCATTGGCAACCGGTCCAACATTATGCTGGTGCTCTCGGGAGTCATTGTGGGTTCCGCGATGTCCTCGGTGCTGGGGTTTATCAAATATGTGGCTGACCCGGAGACAGAGCTGGCCGCCATCACCTATTGGACCATGGGCAGCTTTACCTATGTCACCTTGGGGGATCTGCTGCCTGCCCTGCCCTTCCTGCTGCCCCCGGCAGCGTGCCTGCTCCTGCTGTCCTGGCGGATCAATGTCCTCTCTCTGGGAGAGGAGGAGGCCCGCGCCCTGGGGGTGAATGTCCGGGCCGTTCGGGGCCTGGTGATCCTGTGCGCCACTCTGCTCACCGCAAGCTCGGTGTGCATTTCGGGGACCATCAGCTGGGTGGGTCTGGTCATCCCCCACCTGGGGCGGATGCTGACGGGGCCGGACAATACCCGGCTGTTGCCTGTCTCTGCCCTGCTGGGGGGGGTGTTCCTTCTGGCAGTGGACACACTTACCCGCACCATCGGCACCTCGGAGATGCCCATCAGCATCCTCACCGGTCTGGTGGGGGCCCCCTTTTATGCCTGGCTGCTGTGGAGGCAGAGGAGGCGGGGCCTATGATCTATCGGATTTGTGGACTGTCCTTTTCCTATCCGGGCGGGCCCACGGTGCTGGACGGGGTTTCCCTGGAGCTGGAGCGGGGGGAGATTCTCTCCGTCCTGGGACCCAACGGCGCTGGAAAGAGCACCCTGCTGGGCTGTATGCTCGGCACCCTCCCCGCCCCGGCAGGGACGGTGTGGCTGGACGGCCAGGACCTGTCCCGAATGCACCCCCGGGAGATTGCCCGGCTGGTGGGCTATGTCCCCCAGAATCTCAGCCCCGTATTCGGCTATACCGTGCGGGACTTTGTCCTCATGGGCCGGGCACCCCTCATTCCCACCCTGGGCCGGCCCGGAGCGGCGGACCGGGCGGCGGCAGAGGAAGCCCTGACACAGATGGGACTCGCTGCACTGGCTGACCGCCCCTGCACCGGAATCAGCGGCGGCGAACGGCAACAGGCATCCATTGCCCGGGCCATCGTCCGACGGCCCCAGGTGCTGTTGTTTGACGAACCCACCGCACACTTGGACTTCGGAAACCAGCTGCGCACACTGCGCGTGCTGAAGGAGCTCTCCCGCCAGGGGTATACCGTAGTAGTTACCACCCACAATCCGGACCACGCCATCCTGTTGGGCGGGCGGACAGCGATTCTGGACCGGAATGGCCGCCTCACCGCGGGGCAAACTGGGGAGCTTCTGCGAGAGGATCTGCTGTGCCGGGTATATCAGACTGACCTGAAGCTTCGCTATGTGGAAGAGTTGGGGCGCGTGGTGTGCCTGTTCCCCAACCTATGATCCGTCCTTCCGCGGACCTGTTCCGGCCCGTTGAAAATAGAAGGAATCAAGAAAGGAGTTATGAAGTCATGAAACGAACACTTGCCCTGCTGCTTACCATGGCCCTGACGCTCTCCCTGGCCGCCTGCGGCGCAGGCGGCGGCTCCGGCGGGACAGAATCTCCGGAGCAGTCCTCCTCCCAGCCCCCTGAATCCTCCGCACCGGAGATCCGCGAGGTGGTGGCCACTGTCCCCGCTTTCTCCATCCAGGTCAACGGCGTGGAGGTGACCAATGAGACCCTGGCAGACTGCGCGGTGTATGAAATTCAGGCCACTTCAGTGAACAGCGCCGGCACCGAATCCACGACCACCTACGCCGGCTTTGCCCTGTCCGATGTGCTGGCGGCAGCAGGCGTCACCGACTACGCCGCCGTCACCGCAACGGCGGACGACGGCTATGCGGTGGAGGTCTCCGCCGAGGTGGCCGAAGCGCCCACCACGCTGATTGCCATCTCGGAAAACGGCGAACCGTTCTCCTCCTCTCCCTGGTTTGCTCCCTGCGCCTCCGGTACCACCGGGGACTATCTCAAGGGTGTGGTGGCCATCACCCTGGACGGCGCGGCTGCCCAGCTGCCAAGCGGTGGGGAGGCCGGCGGGGAGGCCGGCACCGCTCCCGAGATCCAGGACCGAACGGACAAGGTGGAGTTTGCCCCGTACAGCTTCCTGGTCAACGGGGCAGAGGTGACCAACGATACCCTGGCGGGACAGCACATTTACAAGATTGACGCCGTCACCACCAACAGTAGCGGGGAGACCTCTGTCTCCACCTACACCGGCTATCGTCTGTCCGATGTGCTGGCAGCCTGCGGTGTCACCGGATATACCACTGTCACTGCCGTGGCCAGCGACGGATATGAGACGGAACTGCCCCTGAATATCGCCGAGAGTGAGTACACGCTGCTGGCCATTGAAAAAGACAAGGAGACTGGGGAGGACGGCACTGTCTGGGTCGCCCCCTGCCTGGAGGAGGCCTCCAGTTCCTACTGCAAATTGGTCGTGGAGTTGACTGCAGAATAATGGCGAAGGGGGAGGCAGCTCACGCTGTCTCCCCCTGAATGTCCGAAAGGAGTGATCCAAATTGCGTCGTGCGCTTCTTCTGCTTTTCTCCATCCTTCTGGCCGCTTTTCTGCTGGCTTCCTGCGGCGTGGGTGGTTCCAATGCCCTCCCGCCGCCGCAGGAGGATGCCGGCAGCCAGTTCGGCGTGGACATCAACATCAATATGGACACCATTGATGACTATCTGGGCAGAGAGGATGTAGCATATCGGGATGTACGGATGCTCTTTGACCCCGCGGATTACGGAGCAATCGGCGGAGAGGCTGACCTGTCCCGTACCATCCAGGGATTCCGGGTGGTACCCTATCCCTATCTGGCGACTTTGGCCGCCCTGCCGGTGTCCGGGGCCTATCAGGGGGACACCCTGTTTACCGTGGAGTGGAACGACGACGGTACCATCGCGTCGGTCCGTGAGAACTATCAGGAGTCCATGCTGGTGCTGGAGGATCTGTTTCCCCGGGATAAAGCCATCTTCCTCATGTGCGGCGGAGGCGGGTATGCCGGCATGATGAAGGCCCTGCTCCTGGAACTGGGGTGGGAAGAGACCCTGCTGTACAACATCGGCGGAAACTGGACCTATACCGGGGAGAACAGTGTGGAGCTGATCGTCTACCCGGAGGATGCGGAAGAGGACAATATCTACGCCACCTGGCGGGCTGATTATGCGTATATTGACTTCTCCCTCCTCCATCCTGCGGGGTGACAGCATGAGACGAATGGGCCGCATTCTTCCGGCGGCGGTGCTTTTTCTGATGCTGCTCGCCGGCTGCACGGACGCGGAGGAGAACAGCCAATACCCCACCTTTCCCTACACCCATTACTCCTCTGGCGGTACCCAGGAGACCTATCAGGCTGTAATCCTTTTTGAGCAGAGCAACTCTACCTTTACCAGCTATCAGGTGGCTTTTTCCTCCTGCACCTGCCGGGACGCCATCGTCAATTATCTGTCGGTGGCCTATGTGGAGCTGCTGAACAACAAGGAGGACCCGAGCCAAGCCGCTGTTCGGGCCATCTCCTTTGGAGAGAACCAGGGTCTCTGGGGAGACAGCAACCCCAACTACTACCGCGCCGAGTACACTCAGGAATATATGGATGAGCACTTCGTCCAGATGCTGGTTCAAGCAGATAAGTCCGACTTCGACGATTGGGGCGGCTACGGCACCCAGATCCAGGGAGTGGATGTGGACGCTGTGGCGGGGGCCACCGTGTCCACCAGCAACATCACCTCCATGCTACAGGGGCTGTTCGACTACCACACCCGACATTACTATGCGGACACAGACTGAATTTAATTGTACCATGCCGTCCGGTGATTGAGTTTTCGCGGGAGAAACCAGAGCAAAGCGTAGAAGATGAGAATGTTCGCACCATTTTCAAAAGGCTCACCACAGGGGAACAGCTGGCGGTGACGCTCTGCGCCTGCACGGTGTGAGCGGGCGCGGGTGAGGACACCAACATCTTCAGAGCTGTGCCGGTGCCTTCCAGGTGTCCCCATGGGCCGCCCCCGCCCTGCGTCGGCCTGCGGCGCCGGCCCGACGGGCGGCAAGCCGGGCCCCCCGGCGGCACCGCCGCCCGCGCCGAGGCCGCCGTCATCTTTTGCCTGCCTGCGGTTACATCGTTTGATCCATCCCTTGCTTTGTGCCTTGCTCAGCCCAAATCGGCCCGCTGTCTCCTGCCGCGTCGCCCCTTCCTTCCGCACGGCAAGACTTTTTCCCTTCTAAGATAAAGCTCTATACAGTTTTCTGAATCTCCACGCCAAAACGGCACAGTGATGGCACAGTAAAAACGCTGCAAGCGGGGCAAAAAGGCACCATGCGGCCGAAAACATCGCCACCGTATCACAGGCACAGTGATATGGTGGCGATCTGTTATAAATGTAGCGCATAAGGGACCCGGCGTCAGAGCAGATTCTTTGTCCTTCTGGCAAGGTAGCGCGGAATATTCGTGATCTCGCCAGCCTTCCAATACCCGAACTTTGAAAAGCGGATGGTGTGTTTTGATGGGACCAGTTATGACTTTCCTTTTGCCGACCCGCAATTATGCGGAGGTCCGCTTCAGCGAGATACAGGGGCTTTTCGGAGACGGGCTGTCTGCTGCCCCGTTCCAGGGCCACTTTTCTCCGCAGCGGAGCATGAACTCCCAAAGCCGCTCCAGCGCCGCCTCCGATGAAGCGGAGCGCTTCCGGGCCAGAAATACGCTCCGTGCCGGAGCTCGTCCGGACAGGGGGAGATATCGGACCCCCTTACCCCGGCAATAAGGGACAGCAGGCAATGGGTAAATGCCCACGCCGAATCCGCCGGCCACCCAGGCGACTGCATCCTCCAGCCGCTCCTGGATCGCGCCGATCTGACAATGTACCGCATGCTCAGCCAAGTATTCGTCTGCCGCCGCCTGGATGGAATCTCCCGGAGACAACCGGACCAATTTAAGTCCGTTCAGCTGCTCTGGATCCACCCGGCTTAGCTCGGCCAGCGGATGCCCCAGGGGCACACACAGGTACAGCTCTGCCACAAACAAAAGCTTATACTCCATTCCGTTCCGGGGTAGTGTGCATAGCGCCAGGTCCACCGTCCCATTGTTCAGCAGCTCCATCAGTTCGGACTCGTTCCGATAGCACAGAGTTACATCTCCCATGTCCGTCTGCCGCTGGAGGCAGGTCCGCAAAAAACCATGCAGGAACCCCTCTGTCAAGCCGGGTACGCATCCTACGGTGAACCGGCGGGGACCGGTCTTCTGTTGGGAGCGGACTTCCTCCACCGCATCGGTCAATCGTGCAAAAACATTATCCACGCTGCTCAGGAATGTCTCCCCGTTCCGGGTAAGGACCAGCCGCTGGCCCCGCCGCTCGAACAGCTCTACCCCCAGCTCCCGCTCCAGCGACGCGATGGCGTAGCTCAGGGCCGGCTGGGAGATATACAGGGCCTTGGCAGTCCGGGTAAGGCTCCACTCCCGGTTTCGTGCCAGCGCCCGGAAGTATTTCATCTGCTGCAATGTGATGGACATGTTCCACCTCCTTGATCTTTTAAGGGGCGGCGACCATTTTCGGCCTCGTGCAGCTGCCGCCGCAGTCAGCCGCCTTCGGCGGTCTGCAGGATCAGCACCTTATCCCCGTCCTGAAGGGGAGTGTCGTGGCCTGTAATGTTTTGGTTTACCGCGGCGCTGGCGCTTTGGAGAAACTCCTCCTTTGTCATGCCCAGTTGACCCGGGACACTGTCATAGTACTGCTCCAGCAGGTCGCGGACCCTCGCGCCCTCCGGAAGGGAGACAGGGGCGTATCCTGACGCGAAGGACCCACTGCACATGGCCCGCACGGTCACTGTAATCTCCATATGTTCCTGCCTCCTCTCTCAGTCTGGATAGAGATCCGGGATGACAAATTCCATCTCCAGCAGCTTGAGCAGTTCCTTTTTGGGGATGAAGTCCGGCGTACAGCCGATGGCGTCCATAAAGCCGTCGGCATAGCTCTCGATGTCCAGGACAATGCCCGCCAGGCGGCCCGTGGTGATCTTGGGCTCGGAGATACACCGGGGACTGATGGTATAGTCTGACCGGCGCAGTCCATCCCTGGCGCCGAAGCACAGGCGCATGATGAAGCTGCGTACTCCCAGCATCCGGAACTCCATGGCGGTGTAATGGAATCCTGTCACCGCCTCAATTACATTCTTCATCAGGTCGGCGCCCATGAGGTAAGTATAAGACATGCAGTAGCCGGAGGCGTTGACAATCTCCCGCTTGGATACCTCGGTCACCTCGTCAAAGCCGATCATCCGGCAGTTGTACTTGATCTCGTCGGGGCCCAGGCGGATGGCCAGCCCCCGGCCTCCCTTTACATGGCGTCCCGGGGTGGGCTCGTACTGATAGGTGCGGCCCAGGCCGCAGGCCAGGCGGGGATCGTGCTGGGCCAGCTCGATGCCGCTGGCGCAGAAAAGCGCGTAGTGACCAGCCTTAATGCTGTCCGCCGCGTATTGAGAGCCGTTTTTCAGCAGGGCAGCACAGTTCCCCTCGTCCCGGCAGATCCGCTCGGACACCTCCACCATGGCCTTGGCGTTGCCCCAGCGCAGGTCGATGCCGTCCAGGTCTTCCGGCTTCAGCACGCCGTCGGACAGGCATTCCATCGCCCAGGCCACCGTCCCGCAGAAAGAGATCGTGTCAAACCCGTATTCATTGCACAGGTGATTGCAGTAGATCATCCGATCCACATCGTTGTGCTGCATCATGGAGGTGAAGCCGGGGATGGCCTCGTACTCCGGACGGGCAGCATGCTCCATGTCGGGGACCTCCCGTCCCTTGACCTCATAGATAGCCCCGCAGCCCAGGGGACAGGCGGCACAGGCGTACTTCCGGACCCTGCGGCCCTCGTCCAGCGCCGAGGCGTTGAGTGCCTCGGCCTGCTCCTCGGTAAAATCGGTGTGGCTGGCTCCCGCCCAGTTTTTGATGCTTCCGTTGTTGGCCAGCACATTTCCCATGGCGCCGCCGGCGGTTCCGAAGCGGCCGCGGTTGGCCATGATGTTGGCCTTGGAGCCCTTCATATCCTCCACGGTGGTGCGGCCAATGCGGTCCAGAATGGACCGATCCGCCATCTCCACATGCTGGGAGCCGCGCACCACCAGCGCCTTCAGCCGCTTACTGCCCATGACGGCGCCGCTTCCTCCCCGGCCGGCGGCCCGGTGAGAGTCGTTCATTACCGCCGCCATGTGAGACAGCCGCTCCCCGGCAGGGCCGATGAGGGCCACCTGCACATTGGGGTCGCCCAGCTCCTCACGGATGGCCGCCTCAGTGGGCATGGTGGTCAGGCCCCATAGGTGGGTGGCATCCCGGAACTCCACCTTCCCGTTGTCGATAAAGATGTACACCGGGGCCTCCGAGATCCCCCGAATGAATACCCCGTCATACCCTGCGGCGGTGAAAGTGGGCCCGAAGAAGCCGCCGCCGTTGGCGTCGTTCCAGCCGTTGTACACTGGGGACTTGCTCACCACGGTCCAGCGGCTGCCGAAAAAGGCGGAGGCGCCGTTGAGGGGTCCCCGGACAAAGCCCAACACGCTCTCCGGCGCATCCCACGGCGTGTTGGCCGGCATCTCATCATAGAGGATCCGCGCCCCCAGAGCGGGACCGCCCAGATAATCCCGCGCCATCTTCTCATCCAGGTCCCGCACCTCGACGCTTTGGTCGGTCAGATCGATGAACAGCAGTTTTCCCAAATATCCATACATGGCTCACACCCCCTCACTGGTCGGCATATTCCACCAGAATGGCGTCCTTGCGGCAGGCCTTAACGCACAGACCACAGTGGATGCACTTGCTCTGGTCGATCTCAAAGGGCTGCTTGACGACGCCGGACACTGCCCCCACGGGACAGGCCCGTTTGCACAGAGTACAGCCGATGCACTTTTCCCGGTCCACCTGGACACGGGCGATAGGTCGGCTTCCATCTGATCCGTCGAAGGTAATCAGCGCGGCGGGACAGGCCCGGGCGCACTCGCCGCAGCTGCGGCATTTCTCCGGCAGAATGACATAGTAAGTCCGCAATGCGTCCCCCCGGGCCTCGACGGCCCCAAAGGGGCAGGCCGCGATACAGTGGGCACAGCCCGCGCAGAATTCCGAATCGATCCGATAGGCCATGGTCTTTCTCCTTTCTTCCGCAGGCGGCCTGCCCGGGATGCCCTGCCGCCGGACGGCGGGAACATCCCGGAGACTGCGGGCTCCCCGCCGGCTCTCTCCGGACGGAACGCTTACCTGACGATGCAGTTTGCCAGCGACCGCTGGTAGATGTTTTTGATCTCCTCCCGTGTGATCTCCTCCGGATGCTTGTTCAGCCGGGCCTTCAGGCGGAACATCTCATCCGTCCAGGCTTCGATCTCCTCCTCCGTGACCGTGAAGCGGCAGTCCGCGGCCAGGATCTGATTGATGTAGTCCGCAAACGCATCGGTGGAGTCAAAGCCGCACAGGCGCACCACCGGCTCAGGCAGGCTCTTGTCCTTAAAGGCACGAATATATTCTCCCAGGAACACACCGCAGGCCAGGCCGTGGGGCACATGCTTGAAGTGGGACAGGGGATAGCCCATGCCGTGGGGGAGTGTGGTCCCCCCCTGCATGCACATGCCGAAGACATTGGAGGCGATGAAGGCGGTGGTGAAGTCGTCGTCCGTCATGGCGTTTTGCAGCAGGTGGTCCTTGTACCTGCGGAACAGGCCGAAGCCTGTCTCGGCCAGACCCGCCACAATGGGGCTGCACTCGGTGTTCAGGTACGCCTCTATACCATGGGCCAGGGCATCGATGGCACCGGAGTGGATCAGAGAGGGCGGGGCGTTTTTGATGTACTTGGCGTCCAGAATGGCCACATCGGGGAAGATCTTGGGGTGGATGCCCTCCTTGGTGTCCAGGTCGGTGCGGGTGAGGACGGAGTAGCAGGAGATCTCCGACCCAGTGCCGGCGGTGGTGGGGATGGCCACCATGGGGACCGCTCCCTCGCCGCCCACCCCCACCGTATCGGGGGAGGGACCGCCGTACAGCACCTGATAGGGGTCCTCACCATGGTGCTTCATCAGGATATTCACCGCCTTGGTGGTGTCAATGGCCGAACCGCCGCCGCAGGTGATGAGGAAATCCGGGTGGAATGCCATGACCCGGTCCACAAGCTCCGCGCAGGTCTCCACCGGCGGGTTCTCCTTGGCGTCGTCAAAGACCTCATAGGCGATGTTCTGACTCTCGCAGGCCTTTATGGCATCCTCCAGGGAGAGGTGGCGCACCCCCGGCGGGAATTTGGAGGTGATGATATAGCACCGCTCCCCAAAGGCTTTGAACAGGGGGGCCTTCTTCATGACCATCTCGTCGCCCACATACAGCGTGGTGGGTGAACTAAACTTGAAGTCTTTCATGTCTGTTCCTCCTTCATATTGAATGTCTGTGCGGCTTCTGACCGCTATCGCTTTCCCATCGGAACGGCTTTTGTCTCACTTTTTCTTGAAGTCGATGTCGGCGATGGTCTTTGCGCCCTGCGCCTCTCCCCGGGCAATGAGACTGCGGCCCATCTTCCGGGCGATGAAGTACAGCACCAGCATCAGCACGATCATCCCCAGCCAGATCGTGATGCTCAGGTTGTAGGTGCCGAAGAGGTCATAGGGGATGTGGAAGGTTGGGATGAGGATGGCCTGCCCCAGAAACAGGCCGCTGGTGACCACGCCCACGACGCCCGAGTCGTAGTATTTTCCCAGCACATCCATGGCGATAAAGCCGGTGGCCAGCTGTCCCAGGGTGGCGCCGATTCCGTAGAAGATGCCGCCCAGCATCATGACCTGCGCATTGCCGTAGTTGATCAGGAGCATAGATGCGGCGAAAAAGGCGCTGAGCGTGACGATAACAATGGGCAGCTTGATCCGGTCACGCAGGGCGCCGGTGGCCACCTTGGACAGCAGCAGGCACCCGAAGTGCAGCGAATAGGCAAAGGCGGCCGCTTCCGCCATGTCCCGGGCCGCGCCGATGCTGTTGACGCTCCGGCTGAATCCATTGATGATGCCGCCGATGAGAAAGCCGATCACGATGAGCATCAGAATGGCGGGGGAGGAGAAGACATTTTTATAGTACTGAGCGCCGCCGATCTCACTTTTGGGTTTTTCCGCAGCCTCGCTGCCCCTCAGCTTGGCCAGCTTGCCCGCAATGGGGTCCGTGGGGCTGGTCTTTACCAACAGGGTGGCCACAATGCCCACCGCCAGCATGACCGCCGCCTCGATGAGCATGCCCCGCTGATATCCCATGGTGTCCCGCAGTGCGGAGACCACTGTGGTGGCGAACATGCCGGTCACACCGGTCATGGCGCCCACCAGGCCGATGACGGTGCCCGGGCGCTTTTCAAACCAGTAGGGGGTAACGGCGAACAGGATCATCCGGGATGCAAACCCATTGCCGATGCCCTGGAAAATGCCGCCAAACCACACGATATAGACGCTGGTGGCCACGGCGGAACAGATAAACTGTCCGGCATAGCCGATGGCGGCCATGAGCACAACCCCCCGGGCCCCCACCGCACGGTAGATTTTGGAGAAGAACAGACAGGCGAGAATCGCGGTGATGTTGGCAAAGGTGTCATAGATCGTCAGCGTCGAGCGGGGGACATCCAGCGCCTCGGCAATGGTGGGGATGTACACATTCAGCGTGCCGTTGCCCAGGCCGTGTACCCCCAGGGCCAGCAGCATCAGGCCGGCTGCAACCAGATATTTCCGGCTGCTTCGTTCCACGGTGCTCTCGATTTGTGTCATGGTATTCGATTCTCCTTTCTGTGTGCGGGCCGTCGGTGCGCGGTGCCCGCGGTTTCGGATGCCCCGCCGGTCCGGGAGTCCCGGGATCCCCCGGGCCGGCGGAGAGCGGGCCCCTGCCCACGGTGTTTTCCTGCTTTTATTATAATAAGCGGTCCTTATGATTTCCAATATCAGTTAAGCATTGGCCTTATAACACACCGGAGGCGATGTGTCGGGACAAAAGACAGTCCCCCGGTCCTGCGGTTATATCGCAGGCCGGGGGACCGCCGGGCGTGGTTTGTGAGGACCACGGACACCCGTCAGAAATAGACCACCTTCATGGCGGCGACAGTGACGACAAAGGTCACCACATTGATCAGCCCGCCGATGCGGGCGAAGTCCTTGAAGCGATAGCCGGCGATCATGGTCATGGTGACAGTGGCCACCGAGATGGGCGTGGCTAAGGAGAGGTTCGCTCCTACCGCAACCGCCATGGTGAAGGGGACCGGGTTGACCCCAAAGGAGGATGCCATGATCAGGGTGATGGGCATCAGAATCGCCACCGTGGATGTGTTGGACAGCACATTGGACAGCAGGGTGGAGATGAACATGATCACCACGCACAGGGCAAAGGGGCCGGCGTTTTCCCCCATCAGGTCCAGAATGCCGTCGGCGATGACCTGCGCCGCCCCGCTGTACTCGATGCCGGCGGCAAATCCGATGGAGCCGCCCACCACGATGACAGTGTCCCAGCTGAGATTGTGATAGGCGGTGGAAGCCCTGATGCAGCCAGTGGCCAGCAATACCGTCGCCCCGATGATGGAGATGGCTGCCATATCTGCCGCCTGGATCAGGAAGCAGATCATACACACGCCGAAGGTCGCAAGACATACCACCTTTCTCCAACGGGGATGCTCCTCGCTGACCGCCTCCGGGCTGCTGGCGGTGCGGGGCGGCCGGTCCGGGAAATCCAGACATCGCTGCTGAAAACGATAGCCGAAGGTCAGGTAGATGAGAAAGCCCGCCGCGAAGGCCGGCAGGGAGACCAGCGCAGGTTCGAACATGGCCATCTGGATGCCGGTGGACTCCCGCAGCGTGTTCACCGACAGCAGCATGGAGGAGGAACCGATGATGGACAGATTGGCGCCCAGCACCGTGCCGATGGCAGTGGAGAGATAGAGCCCCTTCCGGGTGATCACCCCGTTGGACTGCATCGCCATGGTGTCGATCACCGGCATGAGCACTGCCATGATCACCGTCCCGTTGAAGAAGATGGAGGTGATGCCGGCCACCACAAACAGGATGAGGAGCATTTTCTTTTCCCCCAGGTGGGAGAAGCGCAGCAGGGAGTGCCCCAGCGACTCGGCGAAGCCCATGGCGAAGAAGGCCTCCCCCATGATCAGCATGCCCACGATCATCAGGGTGGTGACACTGCTGAAGCCGGAAAAAGCCAGATCCCAGGGGAGCACACCGGTGATCCCCATGGCGATCACCGCCAGCATGGTGGCCACGCTGAGAGGAAGCTTATCACTGATGTAAAGGACAATGGTGGCGCAGAGGATGATAATGGCAATGGTGCTGTCCTGCATTCCTTGACACCTCCGTTTGCAAAAGGGGCGGCGGGTACAGAAACATACATGCTCTAAATTTATTAAAACACAAATCTACCCACGCTTCAAGAAATTGTGCTTATCGATTCCATAACAAAAACGCATAGTTTTTGAAGTGGAAAAGGGCTGCGGGCCGGGAACCCACGCTCCCGGCCCGCAGCCCTTTTTTGTGTTTTGTTCTTATGCCAGCGACTCATATCTGCGTACGCAAAAGTCCCGGACATACTCCGCCGCCGGGGAGAGCATCCGATACTGACTGGACGGCCAGGTGATATAAACAGGCCGCACATTCAGCGGGTCGTCCAGTTCTACGGCCACTGTCTTTTCCGGGTTGAAGTTCAGCTTGGGGAGGATGGTGATTCCGCGGCCCAGAGCGGTGTACAGCACCCGCTGGGGCCAGCTGCCGATGTGATAGGAGTAGCTTGGCTTGTATCCGTGCTGCTCATAGAGCCTTCGGATAAAGTCGGACAGGCTGCAGGTAACGCTGGGACCGATGACCTGCTCATTGCGGATATCCTCGAAAGTCACCCATTCCCGCCCCGCCAGACGGTGGTCAGCAGCCACCACCACATACAGCTTCTGGTGCGCGATGAGTTTGGAGCACAGCCCCTCGTCCTTAGTATACTCCCGGCCGGTAAGCACCAGATCATACTCTCCGGCCAGCATCCGCCGGGTCAGCGAATCGCTGTCATCGTGCTTGACATCGAACTGGATGGCGATGTTCCGGGCGCGCTCATCCTGAGCAAAGTCGTGAAACACCGTGGAGACCACATCATAGCCCATGACATAGCCGTACCCCAGCCGGACCTCTCCGGACAATGGGGATGGAACACGCAGTTGGTCCAACGCTGTCACCGCATTGTCCAGTGTCTCCACCACGGAATTTGCATACTCCAAGAAGATCTCCCCGTAGCTGGTCAGAAAGATTTTCTTGTTGCCGCTGCGGATAAACAGCGAGACCCCCAGTTCCTGCTCCAGGTTGCTGATCGCACGGCTTAATCCCGGCTGCGCAACAAACAGGTTCTCCGCGGCCCGGGAAAAATTCATCTCCCGGGCAACCTCAATAAAATACCGGATCTGCTGCAAAGTCATGGCTAAGAACACCTCTGCATCAAGAATATTAAGACAGGAACTGTCCCCTTGAATAAAATGAAATTTGATGATTTTTTATTATACCACGCAACAGTCTGGGACTGTCAAGGAAAGGGGAAAAACAAAATGGGAATATTCGATATTGCTTTGAGGCTTTCCCCGGTCTACCAAAAGATGATGAACTGTTTAGAACACGAGGCATATATTCGCGTTGCATTATTTGAAGATTTATACGAACGAGCACGGAAAAGGATCGTCAGACGATACATTTGTATCCGAAAAGCAATCTGTAGCCTTGATGAAGTATTGTATCTGGGAAACTAAAGAGGTAACCTAAAATTCCACATCCTTATATTTCTTACATTCTTACAAACTTATATGAAGCTGTCAAAGCAAAAATCTCATTTAGGTATGATGCTCCTTTGCCCGGAACGGCTTTCCGTAAAAGGGATGGGAGGAAATTAGATATTATTCTCTTGGATATACCCTGGGGCTACCAGGGAAACAAAACTTTTCAGGAGGTAATATCATGAAGGACGCCACATTTATCTGTACCCGTTGCCACGGGGAATTCCCCTGGGGCCAGCAAAACGAGATGCGCGGCGAATCGCTTTGTCCGTCCTGTCTGGAAGAGGAATCCGTTGTCTGCCATGTGTGCAGGGAACGGATCTGGAACGAAGACAATGCCGGGAGCGGCTGTGCCCCTCTCTGCCAGAGGTGCTATGACCGCTATTACACCACCTGTGAGCGCTGCGGCCGAATCATCCGGGAAGAGGACGCCAGATACGCCGATGAGGACGAGGAGGATCCCCTGTGCGAAGACTGCTATGTCCATGAAATCGAACGCCACGACATCAAGGATTACTACTATAAACCGGAGCCTGTTTTTTACGGGGAAGGCCCCCGCTTCTTTGGGGTGGAGCTGGAGATTGACGAGGCGGGGGAGCTCGGTGCGAATGCCCGGCTGCTGCTGGATATCGCCAATGGAAACGGGCTGGATCGCCTCTACTGCAAGCATGACGGCTCTTTGAACAATGGCTTTGAATTGGTTTCACACCCCATGAGCTTGGCGTACCACGCAAAAGAGATGCCGTGGACCGAAATTCTTCATAGCGCCGTGGAAATGGGATACGAGAGCCATCGGGCAAGGACCTGCGGCCTCCACATCCATGTGAGCCGGCTGGCATTTGGGAATACTGAGGCGGAACAGGACGCGGCGATTGCCCGCGTCCTGTATTTCTTTGAGCGGCACTGGTCTGAACTGCTGCTGTTCAGCCGCCGGACCCAGCGGCAGCTGGACCGGTGGGCCGCCCGATACGGCTATCGGGAGCAGCCACGGGACATCTTGGAGCACGCCAAGAAGGGCTGCCATGCCGGACGGTACACCTGCGTCAACCTCCAGCCCTGCGAGACGATTGAGTTCCGTATTTTCCGGGGGACGCTGAAGTATAACACCTTCCTTGCCACGCTGCAGCTGGTGGACCGGATCTGTGATATGGCACTCTACCTGTCCGACGAGGAGATCAGGGCGCTGCCCTGGTCCGCTTTTGTATCCGGCTGTACGCAGCCGGAGCTGATCCGGTACTTAAAGGAGCGCAGGCTGTATGTGAGCGACGCGGTGGAAACGGAGGAGGAGATCTGAGATGTGCTGTTTATTTGGCTTGGTGGATGTGGGGCGCTCCTTCTCCGGGAAGGAGAAATCTAAAATGCTCCATATTCTGGCGTCAGAGAGCGAGGCAAGGGGGACAGATGCCGCCGGGGTCGCGTACAGCTTGGGCGGACGGCTCCGCATTCACAAGCGCCCTATCCCGGGCCACAGGCTCAGTATCCGGGTTGGCAATGATACGGTCGCCATCATGGGACACACTCGCATGACAACCCAGGGGCGGGCCTGCCGGAACTGGAACAACCATCCCTTCGCCGGCGTGGCGGGAGATACCCCCTTCGCCTTGGCTCACAACGGCATGCTGTACAATGACCGGTATCTGAGAAAGAAGCTGCACCTGCCCAGGACAAGGATCGAAACGGACAGCTACGCCGCCGTCCAGCTCCTGGAACAGCAGGGAACCCTCGGCTTTGACAGCCTGCGATACATGGCTGAAAAAGTCGAGGGTTCTTTTACCTTCTCTGTGCTGGATGGGAAAGACCATCTATACTTGGTAAAGGGTGACAATCCCCTCTGCCTGTATTATTTCCCCCAACGGAAGCTCTACCTTTATGCCTCTACAGAGGAGGTCCTGCAGAAATCCCTACAGCGTATCCGCTCCCGGCTCGGGAAAGCAGAACCCATCCCGGTTGACGGCGGGGACATCCTGTGCCTTGCCCCGGATGGGACGGTTTCCAGGGAGCGCTTCCAGTTTGACGCTCTGTATCCCTCCCGCGTCTGGAGGATGCACGGGTGGCCGAAGCCGTGGGAAACGGCGCATTCCGCCCCCAATCCCTACCTGGAAGAGATCAAATCGGTGGCGACGGCGTTTGGTTACACCCCTGATGAAATTGACGAGCTGGCAGAGGAGGGCTTTTCACCCGAGGAACTGGAAGAATTTCTATATTGCGGCGAGCTGTGAGAGGAGGAATCAAGGATGGGGTCTATCATTCGGTATTTATTCGGCTGTGAAATTGCATTCCCCAAGAGCTGGAGAGAGGAAAACCAATACGGAGCGCTGATAGAAGCCGTGCGGCAGATGGATGAGAGGGCGAAAGCTCTGTTGGAAGAGGGACAGGCCGGCTTCTGGGCGGAGTATCAGGAACAAAGCCGGCGCCTGCAGAACACGGCGTGTGAGCGGGAGTTCGAAAGAGGCTTCCTGCTGGCATCCAGACTGCTGCTGGAGACCATAGAAAAGGCGGAATTCGAGGCGCCTTAACAGGGAACTATGGGGCCTTAACCCATAAATGTATTGTCACAGAAAGGAGTTATAAGGTAAACAGGCGGATACCCTTGCTTGTCCACGGCTCCTGACGGTACAGCGGATACTTATAGGGGAGAGTGGTCAAATTTTCCCCAATGGCATCCCGGAGCCGGACATACCACACCGGCGCCAATCCCTGATCCCGGAATTGACAGGCGATATAATCCGCCTTCTCCTCCATGTCTTGGAGCGCCGTTTCTGTATAGAGGATCTTATACTGTGGCAGCGTTTCCAACGGTGAACCGCTCCTTCATCCGTCTATCCAAGGCCTCTTGGGAATATACTCGCCCCTCCGTCAGATCCGCTTCGCTGCTGAGCAGCTTCGCGCTGATCTCTTGGGCGGTCAGCTCATCCCAGGTTTTTAAGGTGGGGCGGAAGGGCATCCCACCCTCCCGAAGGCTCTGCTGGGCAAAGATGCGGACCGCTTCGGCAAAGGAAGTTCCCAAGCTGTGGTAGAGCTCCTCCACTTGGGCCTTCAGCTCACTGCTCATTCTAATCTGCAGGGTTGTGTCCATCGCCATAGAAGACACCTCCTTGTAATGCAAATGTACTACATTTTCGCCGCCTGTCAAGGGCTGGGCACGGAAGCGTCAATTGTCGTATTTGTATAGAAATACGACAACTAAAATCCAGCCATCGCAAGGGATTGCTGTGAAAAGAGGGGAGATGTCGTATTTCGGCAGTCAAAATGTCGTATTTTGAGGTCAAAAGGAAGAGGTGAGAGCCTTGAACAAAAGAACGATAGCCCTGACCACAGAGCAGTATAAAGAAATCATTTCCACCATGAAACAGGGCTTCTCCGGGTGCCGTCCCCATGAGGCCGCTGCCGCCGCGCTGATGCTGGAGGCCAATTTGGGGCTGCGGATCTCCGATATCCTGCGGCTGAGACTGCGGGATATCGTGCGGGATGGAGAGCGGTATCGCCTTGCCATCACCGAGCAGAAGACCGGAAAGGCCAGAGTATTTACCGTGCCTCTGGCACTCTATCAGTTTATCCGCTGCTACTGCTTGGATCACCAGATTCAGGAGGAGCAGCGGATTTTTCCTATCACGGAGCGGACGGTACAGAGGTGCTTAAAGCTGGTCTGCGACTACTTGGGCTATACGGGCGTCAGCACCCACAGCTTCCGAAAGTTTTACGCCACAGAGATCTATAAGCACAGCGGCTACAATATTGCTTTGGTGCAGCAGCTCCTTCAGCACAGCTCTGCCGCCGTGACACAGCGCTATATCGGCATCCAGCAGCGGGAACTGGAGGAGGCCATTGAGGGACATCTGAAGCTTGAGATATAGAAGAGGAAAACACCATGAAAATTTTAGTAGTAGAGCCGGGGCGACGGCCCGTTCAGGCCGAGCTTGACGGCTCCTTAAAGGTCATGCAGGCGGTTGTGGGCGGGTGCATACAGGCACTCTACCCATTTGACGATCCGGTGGCGCTGATCTGTAACGAGGAGGGCAGGCTGCTCGGCCTCCCTTTGAACCGGGGGCTGCGGGACGCAAACGGGGCGCTGTACAATATCGTTGCAGGCACCTTTTTCCTGTGCGGGGCTCC
Organism: uncultured Oscillospiraceae bacterium; assembly: GCA_944386055.1. Taxonomy (GTDB): domain Bacteria; phylum Bacillota; class Clostridia; order Oscillospirales; family Oscillospiraceae; genus CALXCT01. The sequence continues at coordinate 57,004 of CALWZP010000014.1, forward strand.
GCCGGACAGCGACCGCTTTGAGAGCTTGCCGGAGGAGCTGGCAGCCAAATATGAAAAGCTGTTTGGCACACCGGAGCTTTTCTTGAGGATCGGAGGAACCCTGCTGTGTATCCCCGCAGGGCCGCTATAGGGGAACAAAACACGGAAAGGGGGATACAGGCTATGAGCCCGGTTCCGCGTTCTGTGTTCCGTGAACTGCGTTCCGCGTTCCGTATAACCCATCTATTTTTCCCCATAACAGGAGGGAGTGGAGCGGACTGGATAAATCTGGGTCCAACATAGACCCCGCCTGACATAGAAAGAGCAGGCCCGCTGCAGCCTGCTCTTTCTATGTTGGAGATCAGATTTATCCAGAACGCGGAAAAAATGTAAAAAGTTAGAAAAATCAAGTAAAAAGTTTACCAAATTTTTATTTGCCGGATTTCTTACATAGCATTTCTAATAGTTGCTGAACAACGACCCGCTCCTTTTTCTCTAAAAGAATTTGGGTCCTTGCAAATACTTGATTTTTCGTCAAATGCTGTATGATGGTCCTTTCTATTATTTCCTGTCGAAACACCCTCCTTATTCTTTTCTTGGACTTGTTGCTCTTCGTTTTTCACCGCACTGTGCCTCCCTCTAATAAAAAATTTTTTATCTCAATCAAGTGCCGCTTTTCAAGTGCTTTCCCTCCTCCCAAATGTTGTCAAGTTTTTATCTTGTCAAATCATGAGGCGATAATCTATAATCCCAAGCATCAGCCACGGCGCCACGGCGAGATCTCTGAAGGAGGTATAGCAAATGGAAGAAAATGACGCGTTTTCAGAAGCAATTGAGTACTTCTTCGAAGGACCAGCCGAGGCAAAGGAGCTTTTGGAAGAAGCGCACAGAAAACAAAGTATGGGGCTGGGGCAGAATGTAACGGCCCCATTTGCGGACCTGAGCGATCTGCCGGAGGGAAAAAAGGCAGTGATCGGGAGGTATCTGGCCGATAAACGAGACCGGGCATTAAAGCAGGAGAATGGTGCTGAAGCAGCTCAAGAAAAACCTTCTCTCTGCGCAGCTCCTGTTCAATGTGAGCCCGCTCTTCTCCCTTCTTCATTCGGACAGGGCGTTGGCATTATCAGGGATCTGATCCGGCTTCGCCAGAAAGACGGACAGGGGACTGAAGCGAGTTTATATGACTTCATGCGGGCCGTCCTCAACCAGATCAGGCTGGCCAACTACAACGGCACCTTCTACTATCAGGATGGGAGCGTGTTCCGCCAAGTATCTGACCAAGACCTCCGGGCCTTTATCTTCTCTGTCATTGAGCCCGTTCTGGCCCTTGGGAAGACACCGAGAACTATTGGCAGCATCATGGATCTTCTGAGGGACTATCCCTGCATCAGGGTCAGCGAAACGACGGAAACGACGGATCGGGTGTTTTTCCTCAACGGGGCATACGATCTCACGCGCCATGAACTGCTGCCGCCGCTCAACTCGGACTTCGTCATTTCCTATATCCCTGTCCAGTATAATCCAAACGATCGGGCTTGTCCAGTTTTTGACAGCTTTCTTCTCAGCATTTCGGGCGGGGATCCGGCGATTATGGCTCTGATTTGGGAGGTCATAGGCTATCTGCTGAGCAATGACATGGCGGCAAAGTCATTCTTTCTTCTGCTGGGGGTAGGCGACAGCGGGAAAAGCGTCCTTGGAAACCTGATCAGCAGCATGTTCAATCCGGAGGCTGTCTCCAGCCTCGACATCTATCGCTTTAAGGGGCAGTTTGCCACCAGCGCTCTCAAGGGGAAGCGGCTCAACATCTGCATGGACTTACCCCGGGCCCAAATCAGCCGGGAGGCAATCGGCGTGATCAAAATGCTGACCGGCGATGATACCATTACGATCGAGCAGAAATTCAAGGACAGTGAATCGTATAAGCCAAAGTGCAAGCTTCTCTTCGGCAGCAATTTCCCTTTGATGCCGGCGGATAACGATGCGGCCTTTCGGGCAAGGCTTGTAACCATTCCCTTTCTGTATCCCGTCCCCAAGGAGAGGCAGGATAAACACTTGCTTGAAAAGCTGAAAGCAGAGAGATGCGCCATCGCGGTCAAGGCACTGGATGCCTATCTCCATCTGAAAGCCAGAAACTATCAGTTTACAAAGGTCGAGGGGGGAACGGCGGCTACCGTGGGGTATATCCCGGACAGCGAGCTGATGCAGGCTTTTTTGCGCGACTGCTGTGTCATTTCCCCGGATGCGTACGCATTCACAGCCGATCTGCACGAGGCGTACAACCAGTTCAGGACGGCCCGCAATGTTCCGCCTATCATGGATCCCTCGATCTTTTCCCGTCAGCTGAATCGTCTCTGCGGAGAGTGGATTACCCCCAAGCGCCGCCGCATTGGGGGGCAGAACCTGAATGGATATGAGGGCATCGGCCTGCATCAAGCCTCGGGAGAGGGAAGGCATGCCGGCACCCCGAACAGTTGAAAAGGCTTCCTGCCCGTCTGGAAGCGCCGGTTTGGGCAGCTGCGATGCGCCCTGCCGGTCAAACCAGATGTGAAAGTCGGGCGATACAAAGCATGAAAATCTGGTCTTATGGGCACTCGTGCCCACATAGTATGGTGTGGGAGGACCAGCGACAAAAAAATCTTCAGAAAATACGAGGAGGGATCGTTTCATGGACACGAAAGTGCCGCGCCATGCCGCTCGGGCGGCATGGCAGATCATTCGTCACTTCGATGGGGGCAAGGATCCGGTCGCACTGCTTCGGGCCCTGATCCTGGCTCATAGCACATAACCCGCGCAAAATCATTCCCACTTTGAAAAGGAGGTGGGGCGGTTGGAGACATGGAACACGGCAGGCTATCTGCGCCTGTCCCGGGAAGATGGCGACAAGGCGGAGAGCGACAGCATCGCCAATCAGCGCAAGCTGCTGGAACAGTATCTATCGGCACATCCGGAGCTGCAGCTGGTGGAATTCTACCAGGATGACGGATACACCGGCACAAACTTCGACCGCCCCGCCTTCCGGCGGATGGAGGAGGATATTGAGGCGGGGAAGGTAAACTGCGTCCTGGTCAAAGACCTGTCCCGGTTCGGCCGCGACTACATCGAGATGGGCCGCTATCTGGAGCGGATCTTTCCCTCCCGGGGGGTGCGGTTCATCGCCGTCAACGACCATGTGGACAGCCGGCAGGGGCGCTATGATATGCTCCTGCCCATGAAAAACATCTTCAATACCCAATACGCCAGGGACATCTCGGACAAGGTCCGCTCCGCCATCCAGACCAAGCAGCGGCGGGGAGAATTTGTAGGCGCTTTCCCCAGCTATGGCTATCAAAAGGACCCGAGAGACCACAATCATCTGCTCATCGATCCCGCCGCGGCCCAGGTGGTGCGGCGGATTTTTGATCTCTTTGAGCAGGGATGGGGCAAGATCAGGATCGCCAAACAGCTTAACGCCGAGGGGATCCCAAGTCCCAGCGAGTATAAACGCATTCTGGGGGAGCGCTACCACAACGGGCGAAAGATCGACCAGACCACCTACTGGACCTATGCCACCGTTCACCGAATCCTGCAAAACCAGATGTACGCCGGGAATATGGAACAGAGGCGGAATTACCGCCCCACCATGCACGGAAAGGCAAAGCAGTTGGCGCGGGAAGACTGGACTGTCGTTCCGGATACCCACGCGGCCATCATTGGCGCTGAGCAGTGGAAGCGGGTCCAGGCGCTTCTTCAAAAGCGGACCCGTCAAATCAGCTTTGATCAAAACCAAAGCCCCTTCGCCGGCTTTCTCCGATGCGGGGACTGCGGGCGGGCCATGGTGAAGACCAAAAGCGCAGGAGGGATCTACTACAGCTGCGGTTCCTATAAACGGTATGGGCCCACAGTATGTACCAAACACAGCATCTCTCATGCTGTCCTGGAGCAGATCGTGCTGGATGACCTGAATCAGATCATCGCGTCGGTGGAAGACCTGCAGGCATTGGCGGAAGAAACAGAGCAGCAGGCCCCCAAAGGAAGAACCGGTGAGCGGGAGCGGCTGGAGGGAGGGCTGGAACGGCTCTACCGATTGAAGAAGTCGGCCTATGAGGATTACCGGGACGGACTGATCCGCCGGGAAGACTTCCTGCGCTATCAGGCGGACTATGAGCGGCAGGAGCGGGAGCTGTGCGCCCAGCTTCAGCAGCTGGAGACCACCCGGGCGGAAAATCCGCTTCTGTATCCCTGGGTCCAGTCATTGCTTCAGCATGGAAAGCTGGCCTGCCTGGATCGCATCACCGTGGCGGAGACCATCAAGCAGATTTTGATTTTCGAGGATGGACATATAGAGATTACATATACCTTTTCCAATGAGCTTGGACTTTTGACCGGATAGAGGGCGTTCTGCGCACTGGCCGCAGAACGCCCTCTGAATTTGATATTTGATGTAAAAAACGACTTGTTTTTTACATCAAAATACGCTATAATTTTCTTGAATCCAACAGTGGAGGTGCGGCGATGTACCGAAAGATCTCTCAATATCTTCTGAGCTGGAAAAAGAGCCCCTACCGCCGGCCCCTGATTTTGCAGGGGGCCCGCCAGGTGGGCAAGACCTATGCTCTGCTGGAATTTGGCAAAGCCCACTATGAAAATGTGGCCTACTTCAATTTTGAGACCAATCCCAACTTAGCCAGCGCCTTTGATGAGAGCCTGGAGCCCTCCTATCTGATTCCACTCCTCTCCCGGCTGGCGGGGCAGAGCATCGTGACGGAGAAGACCCTGGTGATCTTTGACGAGGTGCAGCTGTGTGAACGGGCCCTGACCAGTCTGAAATACTTCTGTGAGCTGGCCCCGGCCTATCATGTCATCGCCTGCGGCAGTCTCCTAGGAGTGGCGGTCAACCGGCAGAAGTTCTCCTTCCCGGTGGGCAAGGTGGATATGAAAACTCTGTACCCCATGGATCTGGAGGAGTTCCTGCTGGCCTGCGGCGAGGAGGAGCTGGTGGGGCAGATCCGGGACTGCTTCGCCCATGACGCCCCCATGCCCGCAGTGCTCCATGAGGCTGCGCTGAACTACTACCGGCAGTATCTGCTGGTGGGGGGGATGCCGGACTGCGTCAGCAAATTCATCGAGACCCGCGACTTTGTTCTGGTGCGGCACATCCAGGACACCCTCCTGGCGGCTTACCTCAACGATATGAGCAAGTACAACAAGGAGAACGAGACCAAGAAGACCCGCCTGGTCTACGACAATATCACGGTCCAGCTCTCCAAGAAGAACACCCGCTTCCAGTACAAGCTGGTCAAGAAGGGCGGACGGGCCTCGGAGTTTGAAAACGCCATTGAGTGGCTGGTCCTCTCCGGAATCGTCACCCGTATCTACCGGGTGGAGCAGGTCAAGAAACCTCTGGAGAACTACCGGGACATTGACGCCTTCAAGACCTATGTCTCCGATGTGGGTCTGCTGTGTGCGAAAAAAGAAATTGTGCCGGAGGACATCCTGTACCCCACCCATGAGCTGGATGACTTCAGGGGCGGGATGACGGAGAACTATGTGTGCACCCAGCTCACCGCAAGTGACTATACCAGCTACTACTGGGCGGCGGACCGGGGCGGGTATGAGATTGACTTTCTGGTCCAGCGGGATGGGGCCATCCTCCCCATTGAGGTAAAGGCCGGAGAGCACACCAAGGCCAGGAGCCTGGAGGTCTATCAAAAAACTTTTCAGCCGGAGCAGTCTGTTCGGCTGTCCACAAAGAATTTTGGCAGAGAGGACGGACTAAAATCAGTTCCCCTCTACGCCTGCTTCTGCATCTGAACCTGAGTCTGAATGAACAGCGGCCCCTGGAGCCTTAGAGCCCCAGGGGCCGCTATTTA
>CALWZP010000015.1 GCA_944386055.1 uncultured Oscillospiraceae bacterium
GGGGACAAGCTGCCCAACGAGGTGGAGCTGTCCGCCCAGCTGGGGGTGAGCCGGGCCACCCTGCGGGAGGCCATCCGTACCCTGGCCGCCCGGGGAGTGCTGGAGGTCCGCCGGGGGAAGGGCACCTTCGTGTCTTCCCGGGTGGAGGAGATCGAGGACTTCGGCTTCGGCGCCCTGGAGGGGGTGCGGGGGCAGCTGCGGGACCTGTTCGAGCTGCGCTCCATCTTCGAGCCCAGGGCGGCGTCCCTGGCCTGCGCCCGGGCCAGCGACCAGGAGCTCTCGGACATCCTGGCGCGGGGACAGGCGGTGGAGGGGTGCATCCGGGCGGGCCGGGACCGCACCCAGGCGGACTGGGACTTCCACGCGGCCATCGTCCGGGCCACCCACAACGAATTCATGACCCGGCTGCTCCCCCTCATCGGCCAGGCGGTGGGCACCGCCGTGTCCGCCGGAGGCCACGGGGCGCGGCTGGCGGAGGACACCCTCCGGGACCACGCCCTGCTGCTGGAGTTCCTGTCCAAGCGGGACGGGGCGGGAGCGGAGCACGCCATGGCCATCCACATGCGCCACGCCATGGCGGAGATGGGCCTGGAGCCGGAGGAACCACAGACACGCAGCGGAGAGAGTTGACAGCGCCCCCGCGCTCCCTGTATAATGACGGCACCTGCAAAAAAGAGAGGGGGAGCGCCCATGCTGGCGAAACGGGCCTATGAGAGCGTCCGGGACGAGGTGAAGGGCACCCGGCACAAGCTGCTGAAGCTGTTCTGGATCTTTTTGCTGGCCTCCCTGGTGGGGGCGCTGGTGGAGATCCTGTTCGTGGGGGTCACCACCGGGCGTTGGATGAGCCGCAGCGGCCTGCTCTACGGCCAGTTCAGCGCCATCTGGGGCCTGGGAGCGGTGCTGATGACGGTGCTGCTCCACCGGCTGAGCGGGAAGAACGACCGGTATATTTTTATCTGCGGCGCTCTGCTGGGCGGCGGGTATGAATATCTGTGCAGCTGGGTGGGGGAGAAGGTCTTCGGCGTGCTGTTCTGGGATTACAGCGACTTCGTCTTTAACCTGGGCGGCCGGATCAATCTGCTGTTCTGCCTGTTCTGGGGCATGGCGGCGGTGGCGTGGGTGAAGGTGCTCTACCCCCGGATGAGCCGCCTTGTGGACCGGTTCATCAACTGGAAGCACAAGACCTTCGTCCTGGTGGTCACCGTTTTGATGGTGGCGAATATCGTGGTCTCCCTGGCCGCCCTGTGGCGCTACGGGGAGCGGCAGGCCGGGGACGCCCCGGACAACGCCGTGGAGCGGTTCCTGGACGAGCACTACGACGACGAGTTCATGGAGCACCGATATCAGAACATGCGCCTGCCGGAGGACAGCGGGAGCTGAGGGAAAAATTGTCGAGAAGAAGAGGGGGCGGCCCGGAGGGCCGCCCCCTCTCTTGGGCTGGGGGAGCGCCTGTTCCGCCGCCCGCAGTCTTGCATTTCCGGGGAGGGAGGAGTATAATGGCCCCAGAGACCCAAACAGCGGCAAAACCCGCGGGCGGCCGTTCGTCCGCGACCAAAACAAAGGGAGGAATACCAAATGAGACAAAACAAGAGGATGGTTTCCCTGCTGCTGACCGCCGCGCTGTGCGTCGGCCTGATGTGCGCCCCCGCGGGGGCGGAGGCGTCCGGCGGCGCTTCCAGCTCCGTCATCCCGGAGGAGGCCAGCCAGGGCGCTGTGGCCCAGGTGGGGGACACGGTCACCCTCACGGGCAGCGACGGCACCGTGCTCACCTTTTCCGACGCCCGTTTAGGGGGTACCCTCTCCTTCACCGAGCCGGACCCCTACTATGAGGGCAGACAGGTGGAGCTGAAGACCATCATCGCCCAGCCGGGCTGCGTCGCCTACACCGACAACGCCGCCGCCGGGGAGGAGGACTACTACTCCGTGTTCTGCTATGAGTTCGCGGTCAAGTCCGACGGCACCTTCGGGGTGGAGGGCTGGCACGACATGAGCTTTGTGGGTGACACCGATGCGATGTTCGGCCTGGACCGGGAGATGTGGGGGTACAGCGTCGTACTGACCGCCTTCTACGCCGATGACGGCCGCTACTGCGTCACCACTCAGGAGGCCCTGGACCGGTTCTGCCAGCTCACCGATATCCCGCTGGAGGAGCCGGAGGCGGAGCCGCTCTTCACCGATGTGGCCCCCGACGCGTGGTACTATGATTTCGTGAACACCGTGGTGGAGAAGGGCCTGTTCGCCGGCAACGGGGACGGCACCTTCGGCCCCGAGAACAACATGACCTACGCCGAGTTCCTGGTGGTGCTCAGCCAGTTCTCCGGCGACACCATCCCCGCCGCCCCCGCCGGCGGCAACTGGTACGACGGCTTTGTGGAGTGGGCGCAGCCCATCCTCCCCGCCGGCATCGCCGACGGCTTTGACGCCGAGGCCGCCATCACCCGGGAGGACATGGCCGCCCTGTTCGGCACCTTCCTGAACCTGTACGACTACTCCGCCGAGCTGGTGAACTCCGGCGACCCCGGCTTCACCGACGCAGAGGACATCGCCGACTACGCCCAGGGCGGCGTGGCGCTGTGCTATCAGCTTGGCATCATGGGCGGCAACGAGGATGGCACCTTCGCCCCCGACGCCAACGCCACCCGGGCCGAGGTGGCCGTCACCATGGTCCAGATGGCCAGAGTGATGGGCCGGTAAGCCCAATCAGGAATCGGAATTTGAAACGCAGGGGCGGGCCGCTGAAATCCAGCGGCCCGCCCCTTTGCCTGCCCGGTCAGGCGTAGCCCAGCAGGCCGCGGACAGACACCTCGCCGGAGGACACCGCCTCCAGGCTGCCGTCGGCGTGGCGGACCACCAGACGGAACTGGTCGTCCACCTCCTGAGCGAACACCTCCTCCTGTGTTCCCCGGCGCAGCAGCACCGCCTGCCGTCCCAGGGTGGCGCAGTCCGCCCGATAGCGGGCCAGCCACCGCGCCCGGTTTCCGGCCAGGAAATCCCGGTACATCCGGTCCAGCGCCCGGAGCTGGCACACCGCCAGGTCGGACCGCCGTACAGAAAGCCCCTCCCGGGCCAGGGAGGTAGCGGCGGCCGCCGCCTCCGGGGGAAGGACCTGGGGGTCCAGGTCGATGTTGGTGCCGATCCCCACGATGACCCACTGCAGCGCGCCGGTCTCCCCCTCCACCTCCATCTCGGTGAGGATGCCGCACAGCTTCTTTCCGGACAGGAGGATGTCGTTGGGCCACTTGATCTGAGGGCGGACGCCGCAGGCCTCCTCCACCCCGTCGCAGATGGCCACGGCCGCCCAGGCGGTGAGGTCCACCGCCCGGGTCGGGTCCAGGGGAGGGCGCAGCAGGATGGACAGGTACAGCCCCCCCTCGGGGGAGAGAAAGCTGCGCCCCTGCCGACCACGCCCGCCTGTCTGCTTCCGTGCAATGAGGGCCAGCCCCTCCGCCGCCCCGGCCAGGGCCCGGCGCTTCAATTCGGTATTGGTGGAGTCGGTCTCGTCCAGACAGACCAGCTCCCGCCCCACCAGACAGTCCTTCAGCTGCCCGGTGAGCTCCCCCGGCCGAAGGACATCCGGCCCGCCGGCCAGGCGGTAACCCCGTCTGGTGAGGGAGTCGATGCGGTAGCCGTCCTGACGGAGCGCCTCGACGGCCTTCCACACCGCAGCGCGGCTGATTCCCAGCCTCCGGCTGATGTCCTGACCGGAGAGATAGTCCGTCCCGCTTGCCTTCAGAAGAGCAAGGACCTGTTCCTGGATCATATCAGTCCCCTCCTTTTTCTCCAGTATACCCCCCGGGAGATAAAAGGTCAACCTGAGAAGAAAAAAGGTTGACAAATGGAGTGGGAGGCTGTATTGTAAACTGAACAGAAAATTAAGTTTACAATTGGGGGCGTGATCATGAGGAGCGAGGTCAGGTATCTGGTACTGGCGGGACTGTTTGCCGCCCTCACCGCGGTGGGGGCGTTTCTCCGCTTCCCCCTGGGGACCATGTCGGTGACCCTGCAGTTTTTCTTCACCGCCATGGCGGGGGTGCTGCTGGGGCCGAAGTGGGGGGCGGCGTCCCAGGGAGTGTATGTGGCGCTGGGGCTGGTGGGGCTGCCGGTGTTCACCATGGGGGGCGGTCCCTCCTATCTGCTGCAGCCCAGTATGGGTTTTCTCCTGGGGCTGATCCCCGCGGCGTGGGTCATCGGCCGGCTGTGCGGAAAGGACCCTGGAAGGCTGCGCATCGCGGCGGCGTGCGCCGCAGGACTGGGGATGCTGTACCTGGTGGGGCTGCCCTATATGGGGGCGGTGCTGCGGCTGTATCTGCACCGGGAGATCGGCCTGGAGGCCCTGCTGTGGACGGGGATGGCGGTCTATCTCCCCGGGGATGCTCTGAAGATCGCGGTGACGGTCCTTCTGGCACCGGTCCTCTCCCGCCGCCTGGGCCGGATGGGTTAAAGGCATATCCAGCTCCGTTGTCCCATAGAATGGTACCACATCCTGGAATGAGAAAGGCGGGAGGAGCATGGGGACCGGGGAGCGGGACGGCGGCGCCGTCCATCATGTGATTTTGGAGGGGCGGGAGCATCTCTCCGTCTCCGGAGTGGAGGAGGTGGAGAGTTTCGACGAGAACACCATCGTCATGGAGACCAGCCAGGGCACCCTGGTGGTCAGCGGCCAGGGGCTTCACATCGAAAAGCTTTCCCTGGACGGGGGCGACCTGAAGGTGGAGGGGACCATCGACACCCTGAGTTATGAGGAGAGCCGCAGAGAGAGGGGCGGGCTGTTCTCCCGGCTGCTGGGCTGAGGATGGAGGTCTCCGTCACCGCCCAGGCGGCGGCCTTTGCCGGCGGACTGGGGCTCGGCTTCGGATTGGGACTGCTGTATGATCTGCTGCGTCTGGTCCGTCACAGACTGCGCCTGCCCCTGCTGTCCGGGACGCTGGATCTCCTGTTCTGGGCGGCGGCCACCATCGTGCTGTTCCTGTGGACGCTGACGGTGGAGGGAGGGCAGATGCGGATCTATACCATTTTGTCCATCGCCCTGGGCGGCGTGGCCTATTTTCTGTCGCTGAGCCGGCCGGTCCTCAAAATCGGGGGGGCGGCCGCCGATCTGCTGGGGCTGTTGTGGCATCTGCTCACCCGTCCGGCGGCCGCTCTGCAAAAAGTGGGCAAAAAAATCAGAAAAAATCTGAAAAACATCTTTCTTTATTTCAGAGAATGGTATAAAATAGAGCACATAACCAGAGAGATGGATGCTGTGCTCCGGACCCGAAGGGGACGGACAGGGGGAGGCGGAGGACATGAAGACCAAAAAAGCGGGCCTGATGACAAAGATCGTGGTGGCGGTCCTTCTGGTCTACATGGCCGTTTCCCTGCTGGATCTGCGCACACGGATCCAGACCGCCCAGAGCGAGCTGGACGAGCTGAACCTCCAGGTGACGGCCCAGACGCAGGAGAACGCCGAGCTGTCCGACGCCATCGCCAACAGCGACGATCCGGCGGTGCTGGAGCGCGTCGCCCGTGACAAGGGCTATGTCATGGAGGGGGAGCGGATCATGGTGGATGTCTCCAACTGAGGTATCCCCTGACGGCTCCGCCGGAGTACCAAAGAGAAATCTCCCCGGCTGCAAATTGCAAGGAGGAACTATCTGTCGTTTATGGAGTTTGGTGTTGGTTCGATCGTAGAGGGTAAGGTCACCGGAATCACCAAGTTTGGGGCGTTTGTCGCCCTGCCGGACGGGAAGTCCGGGCTGGTGCATATTTCGGAGATCGCGTATTCGTATGTCAATGAGGTGTCCGACTTTTTGAAGGTGGGGCAGCAGGTGAAGGTGAGGGTCATCGGGATCGACGATTCCAACCGGATCAACCTGTCCATCAAGAAGGCCATGGACCCTCCGCCGCGCCATCCGGCGGGCCAGGGCGGCGCCCCACGGACCGCCGGGCGCCCCGGAGGAGGGGGCGGACCCCGCGGCGGCGGCTTCTCACCCCGGACGGCGCAGCCCAAGGAGCCCGCCACCTTTGAGGATAAGCTGAAGCAGTTTATGCAGTCCTCCGACAGCAAACTTTCTGAACTTCGATATATGGAGAAAAGGTCCGGCTCCCGCCGGGGCAACGGCCGCCGGTGACGGCGGAACACAGCCGTAAAAAACGCGCAGCCGCCAAGGCTGCGCGTTTCCCTTGTCAGGAAAAAAGACGCCCGCCCCTGAGGGGCAGGCGTCCATCGTGCGAGGGAGAATGGAATGAATGCAGGGATCCCAATTCACAGATTGGTCTGAGCTGCAGTCTGAGAATACCACAATTTTCCTGAAACTGTCAAGGGGAAGTTTTGTCGAAACGGGGCGACAGGCCCAAAAAGGAGAGGCATATGAGAGAGATCACCTACGACCAGATCGTCTCCGCGGTGCGGAGTCTTTGCATCACCGCCAATACGGTGCTTCCTGCCGACCTGTGCCAGGCCATCCGAACGGCCCGGGAGGAGGAGGTCTCGCCGGTGGGACAGGCCATTCTGGGGGATCTGGAGGAGAACTTCACCTTTGCGGGGGCACGGGGGCTGCCCATCTGCCAGGATACTGGGATGGCGGTGGTGTTCGTCCGGCTGGGGCAGGAGGTGCGCATCACCGGCGGCCTGCTCACCGCGGCCATCCACGAGGGGGTGGCCAAGGGGTATCTGGAGGGGAACCTGCGCTGTTCCGTGGTGGCGGACCCGCTGCGCCGGGAGAACACGGGCAACAACACCCCCGCCATCATCCACCTGCAGATGGCGGCGGGAGATCAGCTGGAGCTGACGGTGGCACCCAAGGGGTTTGGAAGCGAGAATATGACCGCCCTGAAGATGTTCACGCCCTCCGCCACCCGGGAGGATATCATCTCCTTCCTGGTGGAGACGGTGGAGCGGGCGGGCTCCAACCCCTGTCCCCCGGTGGTGGTGGGAGTGGGGCTGGGCGGTACCTCCGAGATGGCGGCGCTGCTGGCCAAACAGTCGCTGCTGCGTCCGGTGGACCAGCGCAGCAGCGACCCCTTCTACGCCGGAATGGAGGCGGAGGCGCTGGAGCGCATCAACGCCCTGGGCATTGGACCTCAGGGACTGGGGGGGACCACCACGGCCCTGTCGGTGGCCATCACCCCCTATCCCACCCACATCGCAGGGCTGCCCTGCGCGGTGAATCTGGGCTGCCATGTCACCCGCCACGCCAGCCTGACGCTTTGAGAAAAAGAAGGGGCCGGCCCGGAGGAGAATTTTCCCCCGGGCCGGTCTTTTGCGTCTGGGGGGAGAGAGCTTTCGGATGGGAGTGTTCGAGCCGGGCGCGAAAAGGCCGGGCGGCCCCCATGGGGACTGCCCGGCAGGAGAGTCTGGAGTGGATCGAGGTGTTCTGCTTATTTTGCCAGTTCGGCGGTGTCCAGGGCGATCATCAGCTCCTCATTGGTGGGGATGACCAGGGTGCGGACGGTGGCGCCATCGGCGGAGACATCGATCTCCTTGCCGCGGCAGTTGTTCTTCTCGGGGTCCACCTTCACGCCCATGAACTCCAGGCCGGCGGTCATACGCAGGCGCATGGCGGGGGAGTTCTCACCCACGCCGGCGGTGAAGATGATGGCGTCCACCCCGCCCATGGCGGCGGCATAGGCGCCGATGAGCTTGCGGACATTGTATTCAAAGACATCAATGGCCAGCTGAGCCCGGGTGTTGCCCTCCTTGGCGGCGGCCTCCAGGTCGCGGAAGTCGGAGGACACGCCGGAGATGCCCAGCACGCCGGACTTCTTGTTGAGCACATTGAGCATCTCGTTGATGTCCATGTTGTGCTTGTTCATCAGGTACTCCAGGATGCCGGCATCCAGGTCGCCGGCGCGGGTGCCCATGGGCAGGCCGGCCAGAGGGGTGAAGCCCATGGAGGTGTCCACGCTCTTGCCGCCGTCGATGGCGGTGATGGAAGAACCGTTGCCCAGGTGGCAGGAGATCAGCTTCAGAGAGGCGGCGGGCTTGCCCAGCAGGGCGGCGGCGCGCTGGGAGACATACTTGTGGCTGGTGCCGTGGAAGCCATAGCGGCGCACCTTGTCCTCGGTATAGTACTCATAGGGCAGGGCATAGGTGTAGGCCACCGGAGGCATGGTCTGGTGGAAGGCGGTGTCGAACACGGCCACCTGGGGCACATCCTTGCCCATCACGGCCTCGCAGGCCTTGATGCCGGTGATGTTGGCGGGGTTGTGGAGAGGGGCCAGGGGGATGCACTCCTCCAGGGCGGCCATGACGCGCTCGTCAATCTTGACGGAGCAGGCGAAGGTCTCGCTGCCGTGGACCACACGGTGGCCCACCGCGTCGATCTCCTTCATGCTGGCGATCACGCCGTTCTGGGGATCCACCAGGGCGTCCAGCACGGCCTTGATGGCCTCGGAGTGGGTGGGCATGGCCACATCCACGGCGTCGATGGTCTGTTTGCCGGGGGCCTTGTAGGTGAACTTGCCGTCGATGCCGATGCGCTCGCACAGGCCCTTGGCCAGTACCTCCTGGGTCTCGGGGTTGAGCAGCTGATACTTCAGGGAAGAACTGCCCGCGTTGATGACGAGGATATTCATGACGATGACTCTCTCCTTTGAATTTGTTGTTGCATCGCTGGTCGCAGTTGCAGTAAAATACCAGTATTCCATATTTTAATACTTTTGTTCCGGGGTGACAACAGTTTTTTTGACCGGGGCAGAATTTTTGGAGGGAGAGACAAAAATGGCCGTCATGGGCATCGTCGCGGAGTACAATCCGTTCCACAGCGGCCACCGGTATCAGATCTCCCGGAGCCGGGCGGACCTGGGAGAGGACTGCCCGGTCGTCGCCGTGATGAGCGGCAACTGGGTGCAGGGGGGACGGCCCGCCGCGGCGGACAAGTGGACCCGGGCACGGCTGGCCCTGCTGGGAGGGGTGGACCTGGTGCTGGAGCTGCCCACCGTCTGGGCGGTGTCCTCGGCGGAGTCCTTCGCCCGGGGCGGCACTGCGCTGCTCCAGGCCGCGGGGGTGGTGGATGTCCTCTCTTTCGGCAGCGAGTGCGGGGATTTAGACCGGCTGGAGCGGGTGGCCGTCTGCCTGGACAGTGCGGTGTATCAGGCGGGGGTGCGCCGCTTCGCGGATGAGGGAATGCCCTTTGCCGCCGCCCGGCAGGCGGCGGTGGAGGGGCTGCTGGGGGAGGAGCTGGCCGGGCTGCTCTCCGCACCGAACAACAATCTGGGGGTGGAGTACCTTCGGGCGCTGAACGCCGGGGAGGGCACCATCCGCCCCTTTACCGTCCGCCGGGAAGGGGCACCCCACGACAGCCTGACAGAGGCGGGGGAGCGCCCGGCCTTTCTCTCCGCCACCCAGCTGCGGGGATACCTGGCGGCGGGGGAGTGGACGGCACTGGAGCCGTGGCTGCCGAAGGGAGGCGCGGCGGTGCTGCGGGAGGGGTGGAGCGGCCTGCCCGCCCTGGAACGGGCGGAACGGGCGGTTCTGGCCCGGCTGCGGACCATGACGGCGGAGGACTGGGCGGCGCTTCCCGACAGCGGAGCGGCGGAGGGGCTGCCCCCGCGGCTGGAGCGGGCGGGGCGGCAGTGCCGCAGCCTGGAGGAGTTTTTCAGCCTGGCCAAGACAAAGCGGTTCACCCATGCACGGCTGCGGCGGCTGGTGGTGTGGGCCTATCTGGGCCTCACCCAGAGAGACCGGCCGGAGACCCCGCCCTACATCCGGGTGCTGGGCTTCAGCGCCCGGGGAAGGGCGCTGCTGCGGGAGATGAAGGGCCGCTCCGCCCTCCCCGTCATCACCAAGCCTGCCCACGCCAGGCAGCTGGACGAGGCGGGCCGATGCCTCTTCGTCCTGGAGGCGCGGTGCACCGACCTGTACGACCTGTGCCTGGGGACCGTGCCCGCTCCGGGGCGGGAGTGGACTACCTCACCGTGGCAGGGAGAAATTCCATAAATGAATACCGCCGGAGGGGCTGCTGCAAAGCGGCCCCTCCGGCGGCATCTGTTCAATCGGGATACTCCGCGGTCAGCCCGCCGGCGAGGGGGCGGACCCGATCTCCCAGACGGCTGTGCAGAAGGTCAAAGGCGCGCTGCCCGGTACAGTGGCCGGTGTAGAGCTCCTCCACCCCCAGGCGGTCCAGCTCGTCGGCCACCGCCAGGACATAGTCCGGAGAGCAGTTCAGGTCATTGGCGCCGGGGCTGTGCATGTGCAGTCCGCCCCAGACGGCATGGACCCGCCGTCCCGGCAGCTGGGAGAGTACGCTGTCCACAATGTTGACGATGCCGCCGTGGCTGCAGGAGTTGAAGAGGATCAGGCCCCGCCCGCTCTCCAGAACCAGGGACTGCTCGTGGGAGAAGTCGTCGGGGACGAACCGGTCGGGCCCCACCTTGCGTACCAGATTGCGCTCCCGGCTGGAGAATTCGGGGCGCACCCGCGTCCGGGGGATCAGCCACACCCCGGGCAGAAGCTGAGCCGGTCCCTCCGCAGTCCGGAACCGGTCCCGGTGTTCCGTCCACAGCGCCCGATGGATGCCCACAAAGCGGGGGGCGCCGGTGGAGAGGCTGAAAAAGTCCCCGCCTGCCTGGGGCCGGAGATATACCGGCGCGTGACCGTTTACCTGGAAGAAGCGCCGCAGGCCGTCTGCATGGTCGTAGTGCCCGTGGGACAGCACCGCCAGCTCCACCTGGCTGAGGTCCACCCCCAGCGCCTCGGCGTTGTCCGCAAAGGCACCGGAGGAGCCGGCGTCCAGCAGGATGCTGTGTCCCCGGAAAAGGATATGGACGGACAGGCCGTGCTCCCTGTGCAGCGCGGGGCGGGCCGCCGTGTTCTCTATGAGTACGGTGATCTTCATTTTGGACCCTCCTGTGTTCCGGCCCGGGTGAGATCGTTGATCCATTGCCGGGAGCGCAGCCGCCATACGCCGCCGATGAATTTGGCGATCTGTTCCGCCACCAGGGCCATATAGACCCAGAAGATGCCCCACTGGAGCCCCAGCCCCATCAGGGCGGCCAAGGGGATGGACACCAGCCAGAGGGGCAGCAGGTCGATGAGGGTGGCGGCCCGCACATCTCCGCCGCCCCGAAGCACCCCCACGATGTTGGCGCTGTTGAAGGAGCGCACCGGCATGATGACGGATACCACGGTGATCATCATCACCGCGATCTGGGAGGAATGATCGGAGAGATGAAACAGCGGGAAAAAGTAGGGGCTCAGAAGAAGGTGGGTGGCGGTGATCATGGCTGCCCCCACAGCCAGCCCAGTGAAAAAGGCCATGGTGTTCAGGGCCAGCCCCATGGAGTACACCCGATCCGACCGGCCTGCGCCGATCTCCCGGCCGATGAGGATGCAGGCGGAGGCGGCCAGGCCGGTGATGGCCACAATAAAGACCTTCTCAATGTTGCCCGCCAGGGTGTAGGCAGCCAGGATGGACTGGCTGTCCTCCATGTGCCCCATGATGGTGGTGTACATGGCGGTGCCCAGCCCCCACATGGTCTCGTTGAGCATCACGGGGGAGGAGTAGCGAACAAATTTGCCCAGAACAGCCACCCCCGGCCGCAGCAGCAGGGAGAAGTTCAGGCGAAAATACCGGCACCGCAGGGCATAGACCAGGATGATGGCAAACTCCAGCATCCGGGAGATCAGGGTGGCCACTGCCGCGCCCGCCACCTCCAGCCGGGGCGCCCCCAGGTTGCCGAAGATGAACACCCAGTTGAGGAAGGTATTGGCGCACATGGAGACGGCCAGCACATACATCCCCACGGCGGGCCGGCCGATGCTGCGCTGGGCGCTGATATACACCTCGGTCAGGCCGTTGAAGACATAGGAGAAGCCCACGATGCGGGCGTACTCGGCGGCCAGCTCCACCAGGTCCCGGTTATTGGAAAACAGACCGATAAAGGGGATGGGGAAGAAGAACATGACGCAGGCGAACAGGAGGCAGATGCCGCCGGAGATGTAGCAGCCGACGCCGATGACCCGGTTGACGGTCTGGACATCCCCCCGGCCCCAGTACTGGTTCATGAGGACGGAGCAGCCGCTCTGGATGCCGAAGATCAGCAGAGTGATCACAAAGACGGGGACATTGGCCAGGGTGACGGCGGCCATGGCCCGCTCCCCCAGCACTCCCACCATAAAGGTGTCCACCATGCCCAGGGCGTTGGTGATGAGGTTCTGCATGATGATGGGAAAGGCCAAGGCGGCTGTCATGCGGTAGAAGCCGGGCTCCTGCTTCAGAAAGGAGAGCACAGGCTCACCCCTTTCAAGATGGGATTCAGGACAGAGTGGAGAACAGCTGCTCTCGGGCGGCGGCGAGACCCTCCGCCAGGGCGTCCAGGTCGGCCCGGGTGGTGCGGGGGGAGAGGCTGATCCGCAGGGCCCCGTCCAGCCAGGGCTTGGGCAGTCCCAGGGCGGCAAAGACATGGCTGGGCTTTCCCCGGTGGCAGGCGGAACCGGAGGAGAGATAGATCCCCCGGTCGCTGAGAAAGCGCACCAGCACCTCGCTTTTATACCCGGGCAGGGTGACGGCGAAGATGTGGGGGGCGTCCCCCGGAGAGATGACCTTCAGCTGGGGCAGGGCGGCGGCGAGCACGCGCAGGCCGTACTCCTTTAGCTCCGCCATGGCAGTCAGATCCTGTGAAAGGGTGGCCTGTCCCGCCCGCACCGCGGCGGCGAATGCGGCGATCTGGGCGGTGGGCTCGGTGCCGGGGCGCAGGCCGGACTCCTGGCCGCCGCCCAGCATCAGGGGGGAGAGCTTCAGACCGCGGCGGAGATACAGCGCCCCGATCCCCTTGGGCGCGCCGATCTTGTGTCCGGAGATGGACAGCAGGTCCACCCCCAGCTCCTTTGCCGTGAAGGGCACCTTGAGAAAGCCCTGCACCGCGTCGCAGTGGAGCAGGGCGGGGCAGCCGGACTCCCGGATGGCCCGGGCGGCCTCCGCTACGGGGAGGAGGGTGCCCACCTCGTTGTTCACCAGCATCATGGACACCAGCACGGTGTCCTCCCGCAGGGCGGCGGCCACCTGTTCGGGGGCGATGTGTCCGCTTCGGTCGGGCTTGAGCCAGGTGACGGAGCAGCCCTCCCGCTCCAGCGCCCGGATGGGCTCCAGCACGGCGGAGTGCTCCACGGCGGTGGTCACGATGTGGCGGCCCCTGTGACGGCCGGCCCGGATGGCGGCCTGGATGGCCCAGTTATCGCTCTCGGTGCCGCAGGAGGTAAAGATGATCTCCTCCGGCCGGGCGCCCAGGGCGGCAGCAACCGCCGCCCGGTGCTCCTCCAGCCGCTGGGCGGCCTGCCGGGCCGGGGCATACCGGGAGGAGGGGTTGTAAAACCCCTCGGTCATGGCCGAAAGCGCCGCCTGGGCCGCCTCCGGACGCACTGGAGTGGTGGCCGCGTAGTCCAGATAGTGTTCCAAGAACCTCATGCCGCCTTTCATCACCGGCCGGGCCGGCTGTGTCACAGCGCGGGGCGTGTTCTGTCCGCGCTTCCGCGACGGGGATACCGTCCAAGCAAAGGCGGCGCCGGGATGACAGAAGGCCGCGTCCCGTGCGCCGCAGCAGACCTTATTGTAGCCGTACAGCAGGGGAAAGTCAACCGTGCAAGGGAAAATGGGACGCACCGCCGGGGACAGAGGGGAAGAAATCTGGCACATACCGGAGGAGAGAAAAAAGTTTCTGCATGTTCACATTTAATTTACAACCTGACTATTGACAATTCCCGGGGGTGGTGGTACATTATCGTTAGCACTCGAGGATAGTGAGTGCTAAACCTCTTTCAGGAGGGAAGGCCATGGAACTGACGGAACGGAAAAAACAGATCCTGCGCATCATTGTGGAGGACTATATCGCCGCCGCCGAACCTGTGGGTTCCAAGGCCATTTCCGCAAAGCTGAATTTGTCTTCCGCAACCATCCGCAATGAGATGGCGGACCTGGAGGAGCTGGGCTATCTGGAGAAGCCCCACACCTCTGCCGGACGGGTGCCCTCTCCCAAGGGCTACCGGCTGTATGTCAACGAGCTGATGGAGCAGCAGCGCCTCTCCCTGGAGGAGACCCGGCAGATCAACCAGGCCCTGCACAGCAAGATGCAGGAGCTGGACCGGGTGATCGACCAGGCGGGCAAGATGGTCTCCCAGCTGACCAATTACCCGGCCTTTGCCCTCACCGGCGGGACGGAGCGGGCGGTCATCAGCCGGTTCGACCTGATTTTGGTGGACAGCAACTCCTTCATCGCGGTGATCATGACCGACTCCCGCCAGGTGCGCAACAAGCTGTTTCGGCTGCCCAACGACCTGACGGAGGACCAGCTGCAGATGCTTACCACCCTGCTGAACACCGCGTTCACCGGCAAGACGCTGGAGGAGCTGACGCCCGAGCTGATGCGGGTGGCGGAACATGCGGCCGGATCTTCCTATGGGCTGATCTCCATTGTGGTGTCCTTTGCCATGGAATGTCTGGAGAATATGGAGAACCGGTCGGTATTCACCGCCGGGGCCAGCCATCTGCTGGAGCATCCGGAGTACCAGGATGTGGGCAAGGCACAAAGGCTGCTCAACTATCTGTCTGATACACCCAAGCTCAGCTCCCTGCCCATGCCCGTCATGTCGGGGGAGGACAACACCCGGATCCTCATCGGCCCGGAGAATGTGGCGGAGGAGCTGAAAGATACCAGCGTGGTGCTGGCCAGCTATGACATCGGGGACGGCATGAAGGGCGTCATCGGTGTGGTGGGCCCCACCCGCATGGATTACGCCAAGGTGGCGGCAAAGCTGTCCTGTGTGGCGGAGGGGCTCAGCCACCTCTTCGGCCAGGAACTGCCGCCGCCGGAGAAAGAAAAAACCGACGGATCAGGAGGCAACACTTGACATGAGCAACAAGGAGAAGCAGAAGGCACCCGACCCGGAGCGGGAGGAACGCACCGAGGGCCAGACCCCGGAAGAGCAGGACACCGCCCCCCAGACGGAGGAGGGCCAGCAGTCCTCCGAACAGGAGAATGCGGCCCAGGAACCGCCCAAGGCGGAGAGCCAGGGCCCCAGCCTGGAGGAGACCATCGCCGTCCAGCAGGACCGGTATCTGCGGCTGGCGGCGGAGTACGACAACTTCCGCAAGCGCAGCCAGAAGGAGAAGGAATCCCTCTGGGCGGACGCCAAGGCGGACACGGTGGCGGCGTTCCTGCCGGTGTACGACAATCTGGCCAGAGCCATCCAGCAGTCCACGGCGGACGAGGCCTATAAAAAAGGCGTGGAGATGACCATGAACCAGCTCAATGAGGTGCTCAAAAAGCTGGGGGTGGAGCAGATCGACGCCCTGGGCCAGCCCTTCGACCCCACCGTCCACAACGCGGTGATGCACATCGAGGATGAGGCGCTGGGGGAGAATACGGTGGCCGAGGTGTTCCAGGCCGGGTTCAAGCTGGGGGATAAGGTCATCCGGTGCGCCATGGTCAAGGTGGCAAACTGATTATTTTCGAACCATTCTCTATTTAACATATAATAAACCTATCTTTCATTATGGGAGGAATTCATTATGTCCAAGATCATCGGTATCGACTTAGGTACAACAAATAGCTGCGTGGCCGTCATGGAGGGCGGCGAGGCCGTCGTCATCCCCAACGCGGAGGGCAACCGCACCACCCCGTCTGTGGTGGCGTTCTCCAAGGACGGCGAGCGCATGGTGGGCCAGGTGGCCAAGCGCCAGGCCATCACCAACCCCGACCGGACGGTCATCTCCATCAAGCGTGAGATGGGCTCCGACTACAAGGTGGACATCGACGGCAAGAAGTACACTCCCCAGGAGATCTCCGCCATGATCCTGCAGAAGCTGAAGACCGACGCGGAGGCCTATCTGGGCCAGACCGTCACCGAGGCGGTCATCACCGTCCCCGCCTACTTCACCGACGCCCAGCGTCAGGCCACCAAGGACGCCGGCCGCATCGCCGGCCTGGATGTGAAGCGCATCATCAACGAACCCACCGCCGCGGCCCTGGCCTACGGCATCGACAAGGAATCCGACCAGAAGATCATGGTATACGATCTGGGCGGCGGCACCTTCGATGTGTCCATCCTGGAGATCGGCGACGGCGTCATTGAGGTGCTGGCCACCGCGGGCAACAACCGCCTGGGCGGCGACGACTTCGACAAATGCGTCATGGACTGGATGGCCGCCGAGTTCAAGAAGACCGAGGGCATCGACCTCACCGGCGACAAGGTGGCCATGCAGCGCCTGAAGGAGGCCGCCGAGAAGGCCAAGATCGAGCTGTCCGGCGTCACCTCCACCAGCATCAACCTGCCCTATATCACCGCCGACGCCACCGGCCCCAAGCACCTGGATCTGACCCTCACCCGGGCCAAGTTCAATGAGCTGACCCACCACCTGGTGGAGGCCACCAGCGGCCCCGTGAAGCAGGCCATGAGCGACGCCGGCCTCACCGGCAGCGATATCTCCAAGGTCCTGATGGTGGGCGGCTCCAGCCGTATCCCCGCCGTTCAGGACGAGGTGAAGAAGCTCACCGGCAAGGAGGGCTTCAAGGGCATCAACCCCGACGAGTGCGTGGCCATCGGCGCGGCCCTCCAGGGCGGCGTGTTCACCGGCGACGTGAAGGACCTGCTGCTGCTGGACGTCACCCCCCTGTCCCTGGGCATTGAGACCATGGGCGGCGTGATGACCAAGCTCATCGAGCGCAACACCACCATCCCCGTGAAGAAGAGCCAGATCTTCACCACCGCCGCCGACAACCAGACCTCCGTGGAGGTCCACGTGCTCCAGGGCGAGCGTGAGATGGCTCAGTACAACAAGACGCTGGGCCGGTTCAACCTGGACGGCATCGCTCCCGCCCGCCGCGGCGTGCCTCAGATCGAGGTCACCTTCGACATCGACGCCAACGGCATCGTGAATGTCTCCGCCAAGGACCTGGGCACCGGCAAGGAGCAGCACATCACCATCACCTCCTCCACCAACATGTCCAAGGAGGAAGTGGAGAAGGCCGTGAAGGAGGCGGAGCAGTTCGCCGCCGAGGACAAGAAGCAGCGTGAGGCCGCCGACATCCGCAACCAGGCCGACCAGATGGTGTTCCAGACCGAGCGGACCCTGGAGGAGATGGGCGACAAGATCGATGCCGGCGACAAGAGCAGCGTGGAGTCCGCCCTGAACAAGCTGAAAGAGACCATGAAGGGCACAGATACCCAGGCAATCAAGGACGCCACCGAGGAGTTGACCAAAGCGTTCTACGCTGTCAGTGAGAAGCTGTATCAGCAGCAGGGCCAGCAGGCCGGCCAGCCCGGTCCCGACGCGGGCGCCAACTTCGGCGGCAGCGCCGGCAGCGCCCAGGGCGGCGACCCCAATGTGGTGGACGCCGACTATGAGGTTGTGGACGACGACAACGACAAGAAGTGATACAAGAGATAGCGGAGCCGCCGCGAGGCGGCTCCGCTACCCTGTAAATTCTCGAACCGAAGCCCGGCACAGCGGGTTCGGTGAGGAGAGGAGGAGCAAGGAAGCCGGAGAAGTTTTCCGCCCCGGCGGAAAACGGAGCCGCGCGGACTTTGCGACGACGAATGGCAGAACAAAAACGAGATTATTATGAAATCCTGGGCGTCTCCAAGGGCGTCTCGGACGATGAACTGAAGAAGGCATACCGCAGGCTGGCCAAGCAGTACCACCCCGACCTGCACCCCGGCGACAAGGAGGCCGAGGCCAAGTTCAAGGAGGTCAACGAGGCCTATGAGGTGCTGTCCGACAAGGACAAGCGGGCCCGGTACGACCAGTTCGGCCACGCGGGGGTGGACCCCAACTTCGGAGCCGGCGGTCCTGGAGGGCCCTTCGGCGGCTTTACCGGAGACTTCGGCGACCTGGGAGATATCTTCGGATCCTTTTTCGGCGGCGGATTCGGAGGCTTCGGCGGCGCGGCCGCCAGCTCCCGCAGCGGTCCCCAGCGGGGGGAGAGCCTGCGGGTCAACCTGACCATCGATTTTACCGAAGCGGCCTTCGGCTGTGAAAAGGAGATCAGCCTGACCCGGCTGGAGAGCTGCGACACCTGCCACGGCACCGGCTGTGAGCCGGGGACCACGGCGGAGGTGTGTCCCGACTGCGGCGGCAGCGGCGTGGTGCGCACTCAGAAGCGCACCCCCTTCGGGGTGATGTCCACCACAGGAGAGTGCTCCCGCTGCCACGGCACCGGAAAGATCATCCATCAGCCCTGCAAGACCTGCGGCGGCAGCGGGCTGGCCAGAAAACAGAAGAAGATCACCGTCAACATCCCCGCGGGCATCGACGACGGGCAGGCCATCTCCCTGCGCGGGCAGGGCAATGCGGGCCGCAACGGCGGCAGCGCCGGCGACCTGATCGTCAATATCCGGGTGCGTCCTCATCCTGTGTTCGTCCGGGAGGGCAGCGATGTGCTGATGGAGCAGGAAGTTACCTTCAATCAGGCGGCGCTGGGGGCGGAGCTGGAGATCCCCACCATTGACGGCAAGGTGAAGTGGACCTTGCCGGCGGGGACTCAGCCGGGCGCCACCTTCCGCCTGCGCGGGAAGGGCATCCCCAGCCTGCGCGGCCGGGGACGGGGAGATCAGTTTGTCACCGTGAAGGTGACGGTACCCACCAACCTGACCGAGGCGCAGAAGGAGGCGCTGCGCGCCTTCGGAGACACCATGGAGGGGAAGGAAGCCCGGCAGGAGCAGGAAGAGGGCTTCTTTGGAAAGCGCAGACGCAAGAAGTAAATCCATAGATTTGAGGCATCCCCGGGAGCGCACGCCGCGCTCCCGGGGATGTGTGCGTCAGAAGAGAAAATTTCCATGAACGCGGTATAATCGCCGGAGGCCTTGTCCACAATAGTGAATGAGGACGGCAGGGACCGGAGCGGTCCGCCGGCCGGAGAACGGCGCGCCGCCTGCCGGAAAGGCGGACGCTGCCCGGGAGAGGACACCGACCGGGGCGGCGGTTCATGGAGGTTATGCATGAAGCGAAAGCTATCTGCGCGTGTCGGCGACTTTATGGCCGGACAGGGCTTCTACATAGTCCTGTTCCTGTGCGTCGCCGCAATTGGAATTTCGGGCTATTTTCTTCTGTCCAGCCTGGGAAATGGGGAGACCGCCCAGGTGGACCAACCCACTGAGCTGGTGGTTACCCCAACACCCCAGGAGACGCAGACGGCGGAAACGCAGCCGCCTGCTGAGTCCGCCGCGGCGCCGGCAGGGGAGCCGACGGAAGCTCCGTCGCCCAGCGTGCCGGCTTCCACCGCTCCCACGCCTTCTCCAGAGGCATCCCCGGCCGCGGCACCCACCGCCTTTACCTGGCCGGTCAAGGGAAGTGTGGTGAAGGATTTCAGCCTGGAGGTGCTGGCCTATGATGTCACCATGGGGGACTGGCGGGTGCACAGCGGCATCGACATTACAGCGGCGGCAGGCACTACGGTGATCGCCATTGCAGAGGGGACGGTCTCGCAGGTCTATGACGACGCACTGATGGGTACCACGGTGGTGGTGGACCATGGAGGCGGCCTCACCAGCAGCTATCAGAATCTGGCGGGGGAGCCCCCGGTGTCGGTGGGCGATTTGGTGGAGCGGGGAACGGTGATCGGCTCTGTGGGTAAGACCGCCATGGCGGAGAGCGGGATGGAGTCCCACCTCCACCTGGAGATGGCCCAGAACGGGGTCAGCGTGGACCCGGTGAATTACCTGCCGGAATGAGTGATATGAAAGGCCATCTTCACTTGAGCGGCGATGTGAGAGAGTCTGGAGAGTGACCGCCGAGGGATATACCCAGCACAGGGTGATGTGGAAAAATGAAACAAACAGGAATTATTTTTGATAAGTTATTGCAATCTGAGGGAAAATCGTGTATGCTATGAGCAAGAGGGAGGCAGCCAAGTCCTTCCAGAAATTGCGGAAAGGAGCATACCCATGAAATTCTATGTCTGTTCTCATTGCGGAAATATCATCGCCTTTGTCCACAACAGCGGCGTGCCTGTCATGTGCTGCGGCCAGAAGATGGAGGAGCTGATCCCCGGAACGGTGGATGCCGCCGCGGAGAAGCATGTCCCCGTGGTTACGGTCAACGGCAATGAGGTCACGGTAAAGGTGGGCGAGGTGGCCCACCCCATGCTGGAGGAGCACTATATCGAGTGGATCGCCCTGGAGTGCGAGAAGGGCAACCAGCGCAAGGAGCTCAAGCCCGGCCAGGCCCCCGAGGCCAAGTTCGTCCTTACAGAGGACGACAAGGTAGTGGCTGCCTATGCCTACTGCAACCTCCACGGCCTGTGGAAGTCCAAGTAAGCCAAAACTGACAGGAATCAAACGGCCCCCCGGTCTCCCGTATGGGAGACCGGGGGGCCGACTATATGGGCCCGGAGAAGGAGCTCACACATTGAACCGGAAGAGGATGATGTCGCCGTCCTGGACGATGTACTCCTTGCCCTCGGAGCGGATCAGGCCCTTCTCCCGGGCGGCGGCCATGGTGCCGCAGGCCATCAGATCGTCGAAAGAGACCACCTCTGCCCGGATGAAGCCCCGCTCGAAGTCAGAGTGGATTTTGCCGGCCGCCTGGGGCGCCTTGGTGCCCCGGGTGATGGTCCAGGCGCGGCACTCATCCTCGCCGGAAGTGAGGAAGGAAATCAGCCCCAGGAGGGTGTAGCTGGCCTGCACCAGCCGGTCCAGGCCGGACTGGGCAACACCCAGGTCATCCAGGAACATCTGCTTTTCGTCGGCGGGGAGCTCGGCGATCTCCGCCTCCAGCTTGGCGCATACCGGGATGACCTGGGCCCCCTCGGTGGAGGCGCGCTCCTTCACCTGGCGGTAGTAGTCCACCGCTTCCGGATCGGAGAAGCCGTCCTCATCCAGATTGGCGGCATAGATCACCGGTTTGAGAGAGAGCAGCTCTGAAGTGGCGATGAGAGCGGCGTCCTCCTCGCTGATCTGAGGGAGATAGGCCCGGGCGGACTGCCCGCCGTCCAGCCAGTCCCGAAGAGCAGAGAACACCTCCGCCTCATGGAGGAATTTCTTGTCCCCTTTTGCGGCCTTCTGCGCCTTGTCAATGCGGCGGTTCACCATCTCCAGGTCGGCCATCACCAGCTCCAGATCGATGGTGTCCATATCCCGGATGGGGTCGGTGGAGCCCTCCACATGGATGACATTCTCATCATCAAAGCAGCGCACCACATGGACGATGGCGTCCGTCATGCGGATGTGGCTTAAAAATTGGTTGCCCAGCCCCTCACCTTTTGAGGCCCCCTTCACCAGACCGGCGATATCCACAAACTCGATGACCGCGGGGGTGGTCTTCTTGGGATGGTACATCTCAGACAGCCTGTCCAGCCGCGCATCGGGTACCGCCACCATGCCCACATTGGGATCGATGGTACAGAAGGGGTAGTTGGCGCTTTCCGCGCCGGCGTTGGTGATGGCGTTGAAGAGGGTGCTCTTCCCTACATTGGGAAGACCCACAATTCCTAATTTCATATCTATCTGCATCTCCTTGATTTTCCGGTGTCTTTGGAGCCTTTTGGATTTGCGTCATGCCCCGTTACGCCTGTTTTGGAAGCTGGCTGGTGTGGGTACCGTGGCGGCCAGCGCCTGCCAGCGAGATATGCTGAAAACCGGCTGACCTCTGGGGCCGCCGTTGGGACAGAGATTATTATACCCACCGCCGGTACATTTGGCAAGTGCTTTTCCCAACAGGGAGGAGAGGGGAAGAAGGTTGAAATTTGCAGAAGGCCCTGCTATAATACCCTCCAAAGCGCCGCCAGGCGGGGCGGTGAAACGATGCAAGGAGGGATCCCATGTCTGCTGCGGAGAAAAAACCGCGCCGGGGCTATCGTCATGTGGAGAACCGGCGGCTGATGGCGGCGGTGTATACCATTCTGCGCCTCTCGGTGCTGGCGGTGCTGGTGGCCCAGTTCTTCAACCGAAATTTTGAAAATGTGCTGCTGTGCCTGCTCACTCTGGTGCTGTTCATGCTGCCCTCCATGTTCGAGCGGCGGCTGCGTATCGACCTGCCGGATACCCTGGAGATCATCATTCTGCTGTTTATCTATGCGGCGGAGATTTTGGGGGAGATCCGGGAATTCTATATTGCGTTCCCCTACTGGGACACCATGCTCCACACTCTGAATGGTTTTTTGTGCGCGGCCATTGGGTTTGCCCTGGTGGATATCCTCAACCGCACAGAGCGGGTGGTACTGCGCCTGTCTCCCTTTTTCATGGCGGTGGTGGCGTTTTGCTTCTCGATGACCATCGGGGTGATCTGGGAGTTTTTCGAGTTCTTTATGGACATGGTCTTCCACCTGGATATGCAGAAGGACACGGTGCT
Source organism: uncultured Oscillospiraceae bacterium (assembly GCA_944386055.1). Classification (GTDB taxonomy): domain Bacteria; phylum Bacillota; class Clostridia; order Oscillospirales; family Oscillospiraceae; genus CALXCT01. The sequence continues at coordinate 22,263 of CALWZP010000015.1, forward strand.
CACCGCCATCTCCTCCGTGGCGCTGGATCCCGCCGGAGGGAATCATCCGGTGGCGGTGCAGGGGATCCAGGACACGGTACTGGTGCTGGCGGACGGCACCACCATGGCAATGGGGCTGGGCGGATATCTGGATATCGGCATCGTAGACACCATGCAGGACCTTCTGGTGAACTTTATCGGCGCAGTGGTTTTTTCCACCATTGGATTTTTCTTTGTGAAGAGCAGGGGAAAGGGCCGCTTTGCCCGGCGGTTCATTCCGGTTACCGCGGAACTGCGGGAGGAAGCCGTGCAGGAGAAGCATGCACAGGAGCAGGCGGAGAAGGAAAAAACGGATACATAATTTGTACGGCGGAGGACATACTACCTCCGGACCCCAGAGGCTGAACGCAGCCGGAAATCAAAGGAGGTAATCATGATGACCTGTAATGAGAGAGCCAACCGCAGCATTCAATGTTCCGTGTCCAACTGTACCCACCACTGCGGGGAGGAGAACTACTGCACCCTGAACGAGATCAAGGTGGGCTGCACCGCAGGCAGCGCCCAGCCCACCAACTGCAAGGAGACTCAGTGCGCCTCCTTCCAGGCGGGTACCACCAACTGACCTGGGCTTTACAGCAGCAAAAAACGGGACCCGGCCACGGCCGGGTCCCGTTTTTTGCTGAAATTGTCGTTGGCGGGTCAGCTCTCCGCACCGGCGGCCTGAGGGGCTTCCACAGTGGCGGTGCCGTCCACCAGAGAGATGAGCTTTCGGGGGCACTTGGCCACGCAGGTGCCGCAGCCGGTGCACTTGCTGTTGTCCACCCGGGCCAGGAAGTCGGTGACTGTAATGGCCTTGGGCTCGCAGAACTTGGCGCACAGGTTGCAGCCGATGCACCCGTTGGTGCAGGATTTGGTGACAACCTTGCCGGGAGCCTTGGAGCTGCAGGGGATCTGGATGTGGGAGTCGTAGTCCACCATCCCGATGACATGCTTGGGGCAGGCCTTGACGCAGGCACCGCAGCCCACGCACTTCTCCCGATCCACCTTGGCCACGCCGTCCACAATGGACAGCGCGTCAAACTGACAGTACTTTACGCAGGTGCCCATGCCCAGGCAGCCAAAGCTGCACAGCATGGGGGTACCGCCGGGCAGACGGACCGCCGCCTCGCAGTCGTGGATGCCCACATAGTTGTACTGCAGCTTCTCCTTGCCGCCGCCGGTACAGAACACCTGGGCCACATGACGCGTGGTTTCGCCGGCCTCCACCCCCATGATCTCCGCCATCTTGGCGTTGACGGCGGCGCCGCCCACGGGGCAGGCGCCGATGGGGGCGGTCCCCGCGATCACCGCGGAGGCGTAGGCACTGCAGCCGGCATAGCCGCAGCCGCCGCAGTTGGCGCCGGGCAGCGCCTCGGTAAGGGGTTCCAGGCGCTCGTCAGTGTCTACCTTGAACACCTGGGAGGCAACGGCCAGAATTAGGCCGAACAGCAGGCCCATCACGCCCAGCAGGACCACGGAATATAAGATAACAGTGAAATCCATACCGTTTACCTCCTTACCACACGCTCAGGCCGGAGAAGCCCATGAAGCACAGGGCCAGCAGACTGGCGCTGACCAGAGCCATGGGGATACCCTCAAACGCCTTGGGACACTTGCAGAACTCCTGACGCTCGCGGACAGTGGCGAACAGGACGATGGCCAGGGTAAAGCCCACACCGGAGAAGGTGCCGTAGGCCACGGACTCGATGAAATTGTAACCCTCCTGGGTGTTCAGCACCGCGGCGCCGAGCACAGCGCAGTTGGTGGTGATCAGGGGCAGATACACACCCAGGGCAGTGTACAGGGAGGGGACTGCTTTCTGCAGGAACATCTCCACCAGCTGGACCAAAGTGGCGATGACCAGGATGAAGGCGATGGTCTGCATATAGGTGATGTCCAGCATGATCAGAAGCTGCTGGACCACATAGGTGGCGGCAGAGGCCAGCGCCATGACGAAGATGACCGCCAGACCCATGCCCAGAGCGGTGTCCACTTTCTTGGAGACGCCAAGGAAGGGGCAGATGCCCAGGAACTGCACCAGCACATAGTTCTCCACCAGGATGGCGCTGAGCGCAATGGCAAAAATCTGTTCCATAGCTTACTTCGCCCCTTTCTTGCCGCGGCTGCGGATGAACTGGACAGCGGCGATGATGCAGCCCAGGGTCAGGAAGCCGCCGCAGGGCATAGTCATCAGCATGGCGGCAAACTCATTGGGATAAACCTGGATGCCAAAGAAGGTACCGGCCCCCAGGAACTCGCGGATCAGGCCCATGATGGCCAGGGTCATGGTGAAGCCGATGCCCATGCCGATGCCGTCTACCAGGGACAGCAGCGGCCCATTTTTAGAGGCGAAAGCCTCCGCCCGGCCCAGCACGATACAGTTCACCACGATCAGCGGGATGAAGATGCCCAGGCTGTCATACAGGGAGGGCACATAGGCCTGCAGAAGCAGCTGTACGATGGTGGTGAAGGTGGCGATGACCACGATATAAGAGGCAATCCGGATCTTAGAGGGGATGAGCTTTCGGATCAGGGAGATGACCACATTGGAACCGGTGAGTACCACCGTAGTAGCAATACCCATGCCGATGCCGTTGATGGCGCTGATCGAGGTGGCCAGTGTGGGACAGGTGCCCAGAAGCAGGACCAGAACAGGGTTTTCAAAGATGATGCCGTTGAGCAGGGTCTTGCCCAGACGAGGGGCGTTGTTGGGCTCGCTCATCAGTTGACCCCTCCTTCCGCAATGAATGCCAGGGCGATGTTCACACCGTCGGTGATCGCGCTGGAGGTGACGGTGGCGCCGGAGATATGCTCGATGTCGGTGTCGGCGCCGGTTTTGACAGTGAGGGTGCCGGAGCGCCCGATGTACTGAGACAGGAACTCATCGGTCATGGCCTTAGTGCCCAGGCCGGCGGTCTCCTCGTGGGAGAGGACAGATACGCCAGTGACGGTACCGTCGGTGGACACGCCCACCATCATGGAGATGGCGCCGCCGAAGCCGGTAGTGGGCTCCACCTGGACGCAGTAACCCAGAAGCTCGGTGCCGCTGTAGGCGGCCTGGACATCGATGACACCGGTGGTCTCGGTGTAGGCCACCTCAGAGAACTCGGTGGCGTCGGCCATGACGGCCAGCATAGACTCCTGCTTGGTCTGTTCCGCCAGCGCATCGATGGTGGGCTTGGTGACGGTGTAGACGATGCTCAGCAGGAAAGAGGTTACCACAGTGATGGCCAGCAGGGTGATGGTCAGCTTGGCAATATACTTGCCGTCAAACTGGACCTTGGTTTTGACTGCAGTCTCGCTCATTTCGCAGCGCCCTCCTTTGCCTTGGATTTCTCCCAGAAGTGGGGGGTGCCGAAACGGTGGGGCTTGCCCGCCTTGTCGATCATCCAGGCAAAGGCATTCATTACCAGGATGGAGTAGCTCACCCCTTCAGGATAGGAGCCGAAGTAACGGATGAATACGGTCAGCACGCCGCAGCCGATGGCGTAAATCACCTGGCCGCGCTTGGTGCTGGGGGAGGTGACATAGTCGGTGGCCATGAAGATGGCGCCCAGCAGCAGGCCGCCGCCCAGCACGGAGTACAGCATCCATTCCAGCCGGTCCTGGCCGCCCATGGGGAACAGGAAGGTGATCACCGCCACGGTGCCGATGTACCACAGGGGAATGCGGGGGCTGATGACCTTGCGGACCACCAGATAGATGCCGCCCAGGATCAGGGCCGCTGCGGACACCTCGCCCAGGCAGCCGCCGATCTGGCCCACGAACATCTGCTGCAGCGTGGCGTCAGGCAGCAGGCCATTGTGCATGGCGGCCATGGGGGTGGCAGCGGAGATGGTGCTGACATACTCGTCGGTGATGCCGATGACGGGCAGATTCACATTGGGCGCCGCCCAGGTGGTCATCAGAGTGGGGTAGGAGAACAGGAAGCAGCGGGCCGCCAGGGCGGGGTTCATGAAGTTCTTGCCCAGGCCGCCGAAGAGCTGCTTGACGATGACGATGGCGAAGAATGCGCCGATGATGGCCAGCCAGTAGGGGGCGTTGGCGGGCAGGCAGAAGGCCAGCAGGGTGCCGGTGACGCAGGCGGACAGGTCGCCCACGGTGTTGCTCTGCTTCATCAGCTTGCGGTAGAGATACTCAAACAGTACGCACGCCGCGATGGTCACCAGGGTCAGGGTCAGCGCCCGGGGACCCCAGAAGAACACGGCCACCGCCATGGCGGGGACCAGGGAGATGAGCACATCCAGCATCAGCCGACGGGTGGTCAGCTTGCCCGACAGATGGGGAGAGGAGGAAACAGAAAGTGTATTCATGTTGATCTTTTCGCCTCCTTAACTCTTTGCCTTCTGGGCCAGGGCGCGCAGCTGGGTCTTGGCCACGCGGATGTTCTGGACCAGTGGGATACCGGCGGGGCAGGTGTAGGCGCAGCTGCCGCACTCGATACAGTCGGTGACATGGAACTTATCTGTCTCCTCATAGCGCCGGGCCGTGGTATACATGTTGATGTACATGGTCTCCAGGTGCATGGGACATACCTCGATGCATTTGCCGCAGCGGATGCAGGTGGGATCCTCCACCACAGGGGCGTGCTCGGCGGCGGTCATGCAGGTCAGGGCGTTGGTTCCCTTGATCATGGGGGCGGACAGGTCGTACTGGGCGATGCCCATCATGGGGCCGCCCATGAGGACCCAGGCGACATCTTCCTTCAGACCGCCCGCCTGGTCCACGATGTGCTGCAGGGGGGTGCCGATGGGGACCAGAAGGTTGCAGGGGTTGACCACCCCGTCGCCGCTGACGGTGACGCCGCGGCGGATCAGGGGCCGGCCCAGGCAAACCGCCTCATACACGGCATAGGCGGTGCTGACATTGAACACGGCGCAGCCCACATCCGCAGGCAGCCCGCCGGGGGGCACCTGGCGGCCGGTGGCCCGCTGGATCAGCTGCTTCTCAGCGCCCTGGGGATACCGGGTCTTGGCGGCCATGACGGTGATGCCGGTGTTTTTGCCCTGGAGGGTCTCCTCCAGGACCTTCACCGCGTCCATCTTGTTGTCCTCCACACCGATGATGGCGGAGGACTGGCCCAGGCACTGCATCAGGATCTGCACGCCGGTGATGATCTCCTGGGGATGCTCCAGCATCAGCCGGTGGTCGGAGGTGATATAGGGCTCGCACTCCGCCGCATTGATGATGATGGTGTCCACCTTGCCCAGAGCGCTCTGGATCTTCACATGAGTGGGGAAGCCGGCGCCGCCCATACCGGTGATGCCCGCCTCCCGGACGATGTCCACGATCTCCTGGGCGGAGAGGGACTGATAGTCGGGGTGGGGGGTCAGCTCGGAGGCAAAGGTGTCCTGTCCGTCGTTTTCAATGACCACGGACATGACCTCTCCTCCGCCGGGGTGGGGCCGCGCTTCTACCGCCACCACGGTGCCGGAGACGCTGGCGTGAATGGGCGCGCCAAGACCGGCAGGCTCTGCAATCTTCTGCCCTGCCGTGACCTGGTCGCCTACTGCCACGATCGGCTTGCAGGGAGCACCCACATGCATGGACATGGGGAGTACCACCTGCGAAGGCGCCACCTCCATGGGGACGATGGGTTTCCCCTCGGTAGCGGCCTTGTGTTCGGCGGGATGGACCCCGCCGAAGAACGAATGACTCATAGGCACACCTCTTCTCAAACCCTTGCCCGGCGGCTGCCGGGCAGTTTTCCTTTCTCACTGGGAGAAATTCTTCCACAATATTATAATAGTGCTCTGTTCAAATGTCCAGTATTTTGTCAAAGTTTTGACACAATTTTCGCCTGGGATATGCTGGCGGAGGGGAGAAAGAACGGTGGTCAAACTGTCCAAGATTTCCGCGGCGGGCTGGGAATATTTTTTCGTCTCCTTTCCTTGACAGGGCTGGGTTTATCGAGTAAGATAAACGATGTACATACTTTCGCAGGATAAAGTCCAGAGAGATGTTTATGCGAAAGCGACAAGGGCAATGACCGGGTAAGTAAGTTCGCCTCACAAGCGCAGAGAGGAAGCGGCTGCTGTAAGCTTCCGTGAGGGGTGCGCCGAAGCTGGCCCGTAAGCCGTCCCGCCGAAGGGAGCGCAGCTTTTGCGTAGGCGGGGCCGGAGACCCACCGTTAGCGGGGCTTGAGTGCATGGGGCGCGCCCCATGAAATTAGGTGGTACCGCGGAGCATGGCTTCGTCCTATTCTCAGGGACGGGGACTGTGCTTTTTTTGTTCCCCGGACGGCCCGTCCCAGCCAAGACAAAGGAGGACTGATTCCCAATGAAAATGAAGTGTTCCCAGGTCCTGATGGAGTGCCTGCTGGAGCAGGGAGTGGACACGGTGTTCGGCTATCCCGGCGGCACCATTTTAAACATCTATGACGAGTTCGAGCTGCACGGCTACAAGGATAAGATCCGCCACATTCTCACCGCCCACGAGCAGGGCGCCTCTCACGCCGCCGACGGCTATGCCCGGTCCACCGGGAAGGTGGGGGTGTGCTTCGCCACCTCCGGCCCCGGGGCCACCAACCTGACCACCGGCATCGCCACGGCGTACTATGATTCCTCCCCCGTGGTGTTTATCACCTGCAATGTGTCGGAGAACCTCATCGGCAAGGACTCCTTTCAGGAGGTGGACATCACCGGGATTTCCATGCCCATCACCAAGTGGCAGTGCCTGGTGCGGGACCCCGACCAGCTGGCGGATGTGATTCGGGAGGCCTTTGCCATCGCCCGGTCCGGCCGGCCGGGACCGGTGCTCATCGACATCGTGAAGAATGTCACCGCAGCCGAGGTGGACTTCGAGCCCCTTCCCCTCAGCGAGCACGCCTCCCACGGGCGGCTGGGGGCCATGCTCCGCCGGGCCAGTCACGACCTGAAGACCCCTGAGCCTGACCATGACGACATCGACAAGCTGCTGGACATGATCGAGAAGGCGAAAAAGCCCCTGGTACTGGTGGGGGGCGGCGTCATCCGCTCCAGGGGCGCGGTGCCTGAGTTCCGCAAGTTCTTCGAGCGGCTGAACGCCCCGGTGACCTCCACCATCATGGGCGGCGGCGCCTGCCCGGGCAACCACCCGTTGTTCACCGGTATGATCGGGATGCACGGCTCCCACGCCTCCAATTTGGCGGCGACTCAGTGTGACCTGCTCATCGCCATCGGCTGCCGGTTCTCTGACCGGGTGGCCCTGTCTCCCAAACATTTCGCCGAAAAGGCCAAAATCGTCCACATCGACATTGACCGGGCGGAGATCGACAAGAATGTCAAGACCGACCACCACATCATCGGAGATGCCCGGCGGGTGCTGGAGCTGCTCAATGAGAAGCTGCCCGCCCACGATTATCCCGAGTGGAAGGAGTGGGTGTTCTCCCACAAGGAGCTGGATCTGCCCTCGGTGCCCGGCAAGCTCTCACCCCACGAGGTGCTGGAGACCATCACCAGGCTGACCCAGGGAGACGCCATCATCGCCACCGATGTGGGGCAGCATCAGATGTGGGCGGCCCAGTACTACCACTTCTCCCGGCCGGGACAGCTGATCACCTCCGGCGGCTTCGGCACCATGGGCTTCGGCCTGGGGGCCGCCATGGGGGCGAAGGTGGGCAACCCGGACAAGGTGGTGGTCCACTGCACCGGGGACGGCTCCTTCCGCATGAACTGCAATGAGATGGCCACCGAGGAGCACTACAACATCCCGGTAATCACCGTGATCTTCAACAACCAGACCCTGGGCATGGTGCGCCAGTGGCAGAACCTGATCTACGGCAAGCGCTTTTCCCAGACCGATCTGGACCGCGGCCCCGATTTCGTGAAGCTGGCCGACGCCTACGGCATCGAGGGGACCCGGGTATCCACCCAGCCCGAGTTTGAAGCCGCGCTGGCCAGGGCCATTGAGTCGGGACGCCCCTATCTCATCGAGTGCGCCATCGACAAGGACGCCATGGTCCACCCCATGGTACCCGGCGGGGCCAAGACCGATGATTTCCTGCTGGACTAAAGGAGAGGAGGACATGAACACCATGAAAGAGGTCTCCAGACACACCCTTTCCGTGCTGGTGGAGAACGCCGCCGGCGTATTGAGTCAGGTGTCCCGCCTGTTCTCCCGCAAGGGGTACAACATCGAGTCCCTGGCCGTGGGCACCACCGACGACCCGGAGGTGTCCCGCATCACCATCGAGGTGCTGGCGGACGAGGGCTCCACCGAGCAGATCATGAACCAGCTGCGCAAGCTGTTCCCCGTCTATTCGGTGCAGGAGCTGCTGCCTGACCGGTCCATCCGCCGGGAGCTGGTGCTGTACAAGGTCAAGGCGGAGGAGCCGGACATCCGCAACGAGATCATCCAGATCGCCAACATCTTCCGCGCCTCCATCATCGATGTGTCCCTGAAGTCCCTGACCCTGGCCCTCATCGGCGACGAGACCAAGGCGGACGCCATGCAGAAGCTGCTGGAGTCCTTCGGGATCCTGGAGCTGGTCCGCACCGGCATGGTGGCCCTGGAGCGGGGCGCCTACACCATCGGCGACGAGACCAAGGAAAAGACGGAGTTCAATCTGGGCAAGAATGTGATGTAAGGGGCGCCAGACCGCCCAACCGATCGCAACACAGGCGCCCTTATGGCGCGTCTATGTGTGATGATAGACCACAGCGTATCTTTTATAAAGGAGTGTTTCATATGGCAAAGATGTACTACGAGAAGGACTGTGAGCTGAGCTACCTCAATGGGAAGAAGATCGCCATCATCGGCTACGGCTCCCAGGGACACGCCCACGCGCTGAACCTGAAGGATTCCGGCTGCGATGTGTGCGTGGGGCTGCGCCAGGGCTCCAAGCGCTGGGCCGAGGCGGAGAAGGCCGGCCTGGCCGTGAAGACCATCGAGGAGGCCGCCCAGTGGGGCGACATCGTGATGATGCTCATCAATGACGAGGTGCAGGCTGAGGTCTATCGCAAGTCCATCGCGCCCTATATGACCGCCGGCAAGGCGCTGGCCTTTGCCCACGGCTTCAACATCCGCTATCAGCAGATCGTCCCCCCCGCCGATGTGGATGTGTTCATGGCGGCGCCCAAGGGTCCCGGCCACACCGTCCGCTCCACCTATGTGGCGGGCAAGGGCGTGCCCTGCCTGGTGGCGGTGGAGCAGAACGCCACCGGCAACGCCTATCACATCGCCCTGGCCTACATCGCCGGCATCGGCGGCGCCCGGGCCGGCGTGATGGAGACCACCTTCCATGACGAGACCGAGACCGACCTGTTCGGCGAGCAGACTGTGCTGTGCGGCGGCGTGGTGGACCTGATGCGCTGCGGCTTCGAGGTGCTGGTGGAGGCCGGGTACGAGCCGGAGAACGCCTACTTCGAGTGCATCCACGAGATGAAGCTGATCATCGACCTGATCAACAAGGGCGGCGTGGCGGCCATGAACTATTCCATCTCCGACACCGCGGAGTACGGCGAGTATGTCTCCGGCCCCCGGGTCATCCCCCACGAGGAGACCAAGGCCCGGATGCGCGCGGTCCTCTCCGACATCCAGGACGGCACCTTCGCCGGCAAGTGGATCGCCGAGAACAAGAACGGCCGTACCTTCTTCAACTCCAAGCGTGCCCAGCTGAAGAAGCACCAGATGGAGATCGTGGGCGAGGAGCTGCGCAAGAACATGATCTGGGGTGGCGACAAGGACTTGGACACCGCGTCCAACTGAGAAACGCCCATATCAAAGGACAAAAACCCCGGGACCGGCGGAAAAAGCCGGTCCCGGGGTTTTCCTGTGATGACCATTTTGGGCAAACGGACCCGCAGACGCTCACTTTCGCCCGGCGGGGGGATAGGGGGCGGGGTCGTCGGTCAGCCCGGCCAGGTAGTCCATGCTGGTCTCCAGCGCTTTTGCCAATCGCCGGCACTGCTCAAAGGACATGTTGCGCTTACCGCTCTCGATCTTGGAATAGTCGCTCTGGTCGATGCCGGTGAGCATCTGGATCTTCACTTGAGAATAGCCCCGGGCTTTTCGCAGCTCCTTTAGTCGGGACAGATGGCATGGGCTCTCGATTCTGCCGTTCATTTTTCTCATTTTCGTTTGGCGGGGAGATAGAGGGTGGGGGCATCGGTCCGTCCGACCAGGTAGTCTATGCCGGTCTTGTAGTACTCCGCCAGTCTGTCAACGATGGACAGCGGCACCTCCCGTTTGCCCCGTTCATACTTGGAGTATAACAACTGGCCGCAGGAAAAAGGAACTTCGACAGCCTTCTGAGGCAAATCATGATCTTTCAGCAGGTCCTTTAGTCTCATCAGTCCTACCTCAGCAGTTCTTCCACAGAGACGCCCAACACCTGAGCCAGCGCCTTCAGCTCGATATCGGTAACAAACCGCTTCCCACACTCGATGCGCTGGACGGCGTTTTTGTCCACATCCAGCCCCGCCAACTGGAGCAGATCCGCCAACGCCCGCTGGGACATCCCGGGCCCCATGGCCCGGCGCAGCCGGGCAACCTGCGGCCCGCACAGGTTGCATCGGCCCTGGGGACCGCGGTTTTTGTACATCGGTCGTCACCCCTGAAATCAAATACTTGTCACATGGGTGATTTTATGGTATTCTGATTTCAAAGATGACATTCACAAGATGTCAAACTGGGGTGATAAAAATGACGGACCATTTGATAAACGAACTGGCGGGCCGGGCGGCGGGAGAACTGGTGACGCAATATCTGAACACGGTGGACAGAGGGGAGCTGGCCCGGCTGGCGGAGCTCCGGGCGCTGGAGCTGGTCCGGCAGATTAGGGAGATCCTGGACGACGATACCCTGGATGATTCCACTTGCTTTCTGCGCATCGATGCCATGGTGACCGCCTTTCAGGAGGCCGGGGTATCCACCCGGCGGCACTGGGAGTGCGACTGCTGATTCGCCCAGTCTCCTTTCTCAGACGAAACAAGCCGCCCATCGGGCGGCTTGTCTGCAAAAAGAGGCTCATTCGTCTTTCCGGCGGAAGATGAGGACGACGGCAACCAGAACGGCGATGACCAGGGTGGACATGATGGTGGCGAACCACGCCAGGGGGTCGCCGCCGGAGAGAATCTGGATGATGGACAGGATAGAGGCCAGAATGGAGACGATGCCGAACAGGGTGAGCACCCAGGCCACCGTGTTGTTCCGGGCGTCCTCCAGTTCCCGCTGGTGCTCCACCAGAATATTCAGCTTGTTGGTGATGTCCTCCACCGCCTCCGGGATGCGGTTGGTCTCCATCACCGCGTGGTAGATCTGCTTGACATTGTGCCAGCGGGAGATGTTGGCCGAGTCCACAGTGCCATAGGCCCGAAACTCCAGCATCAGGCGCTTGAGGGAGCGCAGCTGCCGCATATCCCGCTTGTCCGCGGCGGCGATGAGCTGGGTAAAGCGCAGGCAGGTGTACTTTTCATACAGGGCGAGGAGGATCATGGGCAGCCCGTCCGCCGCCTGGGCGGCCATCTCGCCGTCCAGGTCCCCGTCGGCGTTGGCGGTCACATAGCACGCCGTCTGGGAGGAGACGCAGCAGCCCCAGCGGTAGGAGCCCAGCGCCTGGGTTTTTACGGCGTAGACATAGCGGACATCCTCCTCGGAGTCGTCCTCTGACGCGCTGTCCAGCGGGGTCATCAGGTGGAGGTTGAACGCCGCCTGGCGGATGGTGTCCAGCTGCCGGAAGCGCTGAGAGGTCACAGCCACGAGATAGGTGTATGCCTCCAGCAGGGGGGAGGCGCCGCCCCCGAAGAAGGGGGCGAGCCCCAGCCGGACAAAGAGGGCGCTCAGCTTCTCCTCCAGGGAGAAGTCCGCCTCCTCCCCCGCACCGCCTGCAGCGCGGCAGCCGGCCCAGCCGTCATCCGCGAAGCCGGGGTTGCGCAGGCGGAGGAGCGCCTCGATATCGGAGCAGGTTACGCCCAGGCAAAGGAACGCCACCTGGGTGTGGAACAGATACAGGTAGCTGGTGTGGAAATCAAAGGGGACGGGGGCTCCGTCCCCCCGACCGTCCAGGACGGAGAAGCGGACGGGAAGCTCCCCGCCGGCAAACAGCGCCTCCACCAGCGCGTCCCTGCCGATCTCCCAACAGGTCCCCACGGAAGTGGGGTGCTCCCGTTGGAGAAGTTCCTTCACCGACTCGGTCAGATCCGCCGTGGTGATGGGATAGTAGCGCCCCAGCGCCTCGATCTCCGGCCAGCGCAGCGCGCCCCGCTGATATTTCAGGGGGATCACCAGATAACTGCCCAGCTTGGCCTGCCGCAGGACGGGCCCCATCTCCTCAAATTCTGTCCGTTGTGTCTGCTCCATCTCGAATCCTGCCCTTTCCTCTGATCTCGCGGCCCGCAGCGGCCGGATGCGGCGCGCCGCGGACCATCTCCCTTTGACCATAGAATAATATAAAACCCGCGCCGGGACAAGAAGAATCTTGCTTTTTGTCGGGCTCTTTGCAGAAATATAGGAATTTTGACCTTCTGCATGGGGGAAACTGGACGAAAAAGCCGGGCCGCCTCACCTCGGGAGACGGCCCGGCAGCGGGTGCACGGGTTAGCTGCGGGTACGCCGCAGCAGGGCCATCAGAAGGACGCCCGCAAGGGCGCAGCCGGCCAGATAGGTGAACACGGCGGTATAGCTGCCCCCGGTGCGGTCCAGGATGACCCCGGACAGGGCCGGGCCCAGGACCCCGCCCACAAAGCCATAGGCGGTGTAAATCAGTCCGAAGATGGCACCGAAGTGCTTCAGCCCGAAGCGCTGGGAGGCGATGGGTCCGGTGACGGTGAAGAGGGTGCCCAGGCCGAAGCCGACACAGGCGGACAGCGCCGCCACGACGGTCTCCCCGCCCGCATGGGGAAGGAGAAGGTAGCCCAGGGCGGCCAGGACAAAGGCGATGATACCGGTGGTTTCGCCGCCGATCCGGTCGCAGAGAATGCCGGCGATGAGCCGCCCCACGCCGTTGGTGATGTTGAAGGCGGTGAGGACGACCACGCTGGACAGCCCCAGGGAGATGGCGTAGCTTTTGGATAGGGAGATCATGGACGCGCCGGCGGCCCCCATAAAGACCCAGAGCAGCCAGATGAGCCAGAAGGTCCTGGCCCGCAATGCCTGAGTCACGGTATAATCGGCGGCCGGTCCGGCTGCGCCGTCCTTGACGGAGGATCGCTCCAGCAGTGCCTGCTGGGCGGCGGCGCCCTCGGGGGGGAGCTTTACACGGTCCGGGCCCTCGGCGAGAGGGAGAGCGATAAGGCCGGTGACGACCGAGCAGACGAGGAGGGAGAGATTCACCGCGTCGTACCCCACGGAGCTGAGCATGGCCTCCCAGATGGGGGACATGACGGCCGCCGAAAGGCCGAAGGTCAGATTTAACAGTCCGCTGGCCAGCCCGCGGCGGTGCGGCAGCCACTGCTGGGCGGTGGTGAGGGCGGGACCGAAGAGGAAGCTGCAGCCGCAGTTGCTGAGGAAGCCCCAGAAGTAGACCGCGCCCATGCTTTGGGCGCGGATGAGCACCAGCATGGCCACGGCGGTGAGCCCGGTGCCGATGAGGATGCACCGCCGCGTTCCCACCCGCTGGTGGACCTGCCCGCTGAAGAACATACAGGCCGCCAGCCCCACCAGCATAAAGGTGACCACAGCCCCCGTCTCCCCGGCGCCCACATGGAACCGCTCCTGCCAGTAGGTCCCCATGACCCCCGGATAGCCGAAGGCGATGGCCCCCGGCCAGAAGACGGTGAGGCAGCAGCCCAGCAGCGCCAGGGCGGCCCGTCGATCTCTGTATTTCATCCGCCGTCCCTCTTTTCAAGCCTCTTTCAGATTCCACATTTCCGGTGTCATCATTGGTATTGACAGTATAACACGGAAGGGGGCGAAAAAGAAAGGGGGGAGGGGACGACATCGGCAGGTAAAAATGCGGTCCCGGACGGGAAAGCCGGCCTACTCCGGGAGGGGCGTGAAGCGGGCCGGGTCAATCCGTTCCGCCATCCGGCGGCGGGGACTCTGAATGGCCGGAGGTTCCGAGCTTGACGACGCCGAACAGGAGCATGTTCAGCAGCTTTTCCGCTTCGCACAGGGTATCATGAAGGTCGGCGGCATGGCCATGGGGGCAGTATTGCTCCAGAATGGTCCAAAAGACGGCATAGATGCTGTTCAGATAGCGCGCGGCCAGATCACGGTCCAGACCCTCGCGAAGCTCCATACGGGAGAGGAGCTGGCGCAAAAAGCGGTCGTTTTCCTCGTGGATCGGCTGCCGCAGGGCCCGGATCCGGCCGGCCAGATGTTTGGGCGGGTAGAAAACCGCGTTTTCAAAAATGTGCTTTTCTTGGGGACGGGACTGGAAGAAGGACTCCCGAAGCAAAAAATAATGCTTGATGGCCTCCAGCACCGGCTGGTCGGCCAGGGATGCCACCTCGCTTTGGAGATAGCGGTTCAATGACTGAAAAACCTCCCCAGCACAGGAGAGAAACAGCTCGTCCTTATTCGCATAATAGTGGTACAGCATCCCCTTGGAGATCTTGTGGTTCATGCAGATGCTGTCCATGGTGACGGCGTCGAAATCGGCGGTGCCGAACTCCTGCAGGGCGGCCTGATAGATCTCCCTGCGGCTGCGCTCCTGCCGCTCTTTCTGGGTCATGACGCGCTTCCCCCCTTTGCCTTATGCAGCTCGCCGGCCCACTCAAAGCCCTTCTTGGCCATGAAGACCGCGATGATCTCATTGATGACGGCGGCGGCCGCGATGGTGCCCTGAATGATGGAGGCGCACTCCGGGGCGGGCCCCTCCAGAACGGATACCGCGATGCCGGTAAAGACCAGGGAAACGCCGGAGTGGGGCAGAAGGGTGAAGCCCAGGTACTTCTTCACGGTGTCGGGGGCGTGGGTGACAGCGGCGCCAAAGTAAGCGCCGGTGTACTTGCCTGCGGCCCGGGCGATGATGTAGATCGCCGTATAAACGCCGGCACTGAAAATCAGATGGTAATCCAGGGGAGCGGCCAGATTCAGGATGACCACGATCATGGCAAAGCCGATGATCGGGTTCATGACCTTCATCATACCGTTGAGCTGTTCCGCAGTGACCATGTTGGCAAATACGGTGGAGAAGGACATACCGATGAGCATGAAATTGAGCACCGGGGTGGAGAGCATGCTGTTGATGGCAAAGCCGATACCGGCGGAGACCAGCAGCATGGCCAGCATAACGGCCAGGGTAGTGTCCGGCCGCTTGGTATGCCGGAGCATCTTTCCGGTGACAAAGCCGGTGATGATCCCGATGACCACCGGCAGGAACACCAGGAGAAGAACGGCAGCAACGGGAATGCCGGCGGTAGAGATGTGGGCGGAGACAAAGGCGATGACCAGGAAAAAGACCAAGGCCCCCACCAGGTCGTCCAGGGCCGCCATGGGGATGAGCGTCCTGGTCACCGGACCGTCGGTTTTCAGGTCGTTGACCACGGAGAGGGAGGGGGCGGGCGCGGTGGCCAGGGCGATGCCGCCGAACATGAAGGCCAGATAGATGGGGATATCAGCAAACCAGAAGATGATCCCAAATACCAGACTTACCACCAGGAAGGTGCCCAGAGACTCGGTGATGGTGGTGACCAGGATCTGGGGGCCGGCCTTCTTCACCTGGCTCCAGATCAGTTCGGTGCCGATCATCAGACCAAAGGTACACTCCAAAATGCTCTCCAGGACGCCGAACCACTGGGAGTCCAGCACCGAGGTTCCCAACAGATTGAGCGCGTGAGGCCCGATGACCATGCCGGCAATCAGCCAGCCGAGGATGGAGGGCAGCTTCAGCTTGGAGATCAGCTTGCCGGCCACAAACGCGATCACGATGGAAACAAGAAGACTCAGTATTTCAAACAGAAGATCCATGACCAATGTTCCTCTCAGGTGATTCATAGACGGAATCGTCTACAAATAGAGAGTATAATATTTATAGACGAAGCCGTCCATTTTATTTTGCGAATGGATTATGAACTTTTTGAGAACAGACATCCAGGCCTCGCGAAGGGAGCGGCGGTCACGGGAGCGGATCATGGCCGGCCTGTTTGGGGAAGAGCTTTATTATGGATATGCTTGATCTGCTTTTGGATCAGGGGCAATGATGATGCGCCGTATGAGATAGAAGAAAAGCTCCGGCAGAAAACGCCCCGCGGCATATGCCGCGGGGCGTTGAAGGGATGCGGATTTGCTTAGTACATGCCGCCCATATCGGGAGCAGCGGGGGCGGCGGGAGCGGGAGGCTGGGGCTTGTCGGCCACCAGGGACTCGGTGGTCAGCAGGATGCTGGCCACGGAGGAGGCGTTCTCCAGGGCGGAGCGGGTCACCTTGGTGGGATCCACGATGCCGGCGGAGATCATGTCGCAGTAGACCTCCTTATAGGCGTCGAAGCCATAGCCGGTCTTGCCGCTGTTCTTCACGCGCTCCAGCACCACGGAGCCGTCGATGCCGGCGTTGGCGGCGATCTGCTTCATGGGCTCGGCCAGGGCCTTGGCGATGATGGCGGCGCCGGTCTTCTCGTCGCCCTCCAGGGTGGCGGTGAGGGCCTCCACGGCGGGGACGGCGTTGACATAGGCGGTGCCGCCGCCGGCGACGATGCCCTCCTCCACTGCGGCGCGGGTGGCGTTCAGGGCGTCCTCGATGCGCAGCTTCTTCTCCTTCATCTCCGCCTCGGTGGCGGCGCCCACCTTGATGACGGCAACGCCGCCGGCCAGCTTGGCCAGGCGCTCCTGCAGCTTCTCCTTGTCATACTCGGAGGTGGTGGTCTCGATCTGGCTGCGGATCTGGTTGACCCGGGCCTTGATGTCCTCGGCGCTGCCGGCGCCGTCCACGATGATGGTGTTCTCCTTGGTGACCTTCACCTGGCGGGCCTGGCCCAGCATGTTCATGGTGGCTTCCTTCAGCTCATAGCCCAGCTCGCTGGTGATGACGGTGCCGCCGGTGAGGATGGCGATATCCTGCAGCATCTCCTTGCGGCGGTCGCCGAAGCCGGGGGCCTTGACGCACACCACATTCAGGGTGCCGCGCAGCTTGTTCAGGATCAGGGTGGACAGGGCGTCGCCCTCCACATCCTCGGCGATGACCAGCAGCTTCTTGCCGGCCTGAAGCACCTGCTCCAGCAGGGGCAGGACCTCCTGGATGTTGGAGATCTTCTTGTCGGTGATGAGGATCAGAGCGTCGTCCAGCACGGCCTCCATCTTCTCGGTGTCGGTGACCATGTAGGGGGTGATGTAGCCCCGGTCGAACATCATGCCCTCGACGACCTCGGAATAGGTCTCGGCGGTCTTGGACTCCTCCACGGTGATGACGCCGTCGTGGCCCACCTTCTCCATGGCCTCGGCGATGAGCTTGCCGATGACCTCGTCGCCGGAGGACACGGTGCCCACGCGGGTGATGTCGTCGGTGCCCTCCACCGGCTTGGAGTTCTTCTTGATCTCCTCGATGGCGGCGGCGGTGGCCTTGGCGATGCCCTTCTTCATGACCATGGGGTTGGCGCCGGCGGCCAGGTTCTTCAGGCCCTCGCGGATGATGGCCTGGGCCAGCAGGGTGGCGGTGGTGGTGCCGTCGCCGGCCACGTCGTTGGTCTTGGTGGAGACCTCCTTCACCAGCTGGGCGCCCATGTTCTCAAAGGGGTCCTCCAGCTCGATCTCCTTGGCAATGGTCACGCCGTCGTTGGTGACCAGGGGAGAGCCGAACTTCTTGTCCAGCACCACATTGCGGCCCTTGGGGCCCATGGTGATTTTCACCGTATCAGCCAGCTGGTTGACCCCGCGCTCCATGGCGCGGCGGGCCTCCTCGCCGTAGCAGATCATTTTAGCCATAATTGCATTACCTCCGATTTTTAGGAAAGTTCATTTTAAAACAGGGGTCCAGGGGCCTTTACCCCTGGTTCGCCGCGGGGCGGCGAAGAAATTTAAAATCTGTCCGAAGGCGAATTCACTTCGCCGTAGGATACCGATGCCCGCTCCGCCACCGGCGGGCGGCCACCCGCGCGGGCGCGGGTGAGGGGGGTATCAAGACCGTTGTGCCGCCAGGGGCGGCGCGGCGGTCTTGTATCCAGGGGGGACAAGGTCCCCCCTGGAATTACTCCACGATCGCCAGAATGTCGTTCTGCTTCACAATGGTGTACTCCTCGCCGTCCACCTTGACGGTGGTGCCGGAGTACTTGCCGGTGATGACCTTGTCGCCGGGCTTGACGGTCATGGTGACCTCCTTGCCGTCCACCAGGCCGCCGGGGCCCACGGCGATGACTTCCGCCACTTCGGGCTTCTCCTGCGCGGAAGCCGCCAGGATCAGGCCGCTCTTGGTGGTCTCCTCCGCCTCCAGCGCCTTCAGGATGACGCGGTCAGCCAAAGGTTTGAGATTCATAGTTGAGTCCTCCTTATATGTGATAATTTGGTTTATCAACGAATGGGATTTAGCACTCAAACATCCTGAGTGCTAACCTATAGCAGATAATACCCTCTTGAGGGAAAAAAATCAAGCCCCAATTTGAAAAAAATTGGGGTGATCTTAAAAATTCATGTTCTGTTCACAAAATGAAGAACTTCACCGGGGCTTTTTGGGGGAATAGTCCAGATCGCCCGGATAGAAGAAGGGAATGGTCTGCTCCGAGAGGCGGACGGTGAAACGGGTGTCCCGCATCACCTCGCCGTCCACCACCACGGTGATGGGCCGGTCGGCGGAGAAGGTGACGCTCTGTCCGTGGTAGTCCCGGATGAGATGGGGATAATTCCGGTAGCTCCCCTTGCTGTACGGCCCAACAAAGCGGAAGAAGGTGGTCCGGCTGATCTTGGGCACCAGCAGCATGTCCAGCACCCCGTCGTCGGGCATGGCGTCCCCAACGGGCATGAAGCCGCCGCCGTAGTACCGGCCGTTGCAGATGCACAGGATAGCGGTCTGTCCGTCGTAGGTCCGGCCGCCCAGTTCGGTGCGCATGGGGATGCAGATGCCCTTGAAGAGGACATTCACCAGCAGGGAGAGGACATAGGCCCCGGTGCCCGACACCAGGGGGAGGGCCTTGTACCGGTGGACATCGGCGGCGATGCGGGCGTCCACCCCGGCGCAGATGACCCCGATGCCCAGCAGGCCGTTGCAGTCCATCAGGTCGAAGTCCGCCTGGGGCCCCCGGCTGAGGGCGGCCAGGTCGGAGAACCCCGCCCGAAAGCGGGGGCCGAAGATGCGCAGAAAGTCGTTGCCGGTGCCCAGGGGGACATTGGTCACTGCAAGCTGCCCAAAGCCGGCGGCGCCGTTGACCACCTCATTGAGGGTACCGTCCCCGCCGCAGGCGTACAGGCGGGCGGGCTGCCCCGCCGCCCCGGCCTCACGGGCCAGCTGACGGGCATGGCCGGGTCCGGCAGTGTAGACGATCTCGCTCTCCAGTCCCAGGGAGCGGATGCGTTCGGCCAGGTCCTGCTGGTCTCCCGACTTGCCCGCAGTGGGGTTGACGATGAAGATGTGGCGCATGGGGCACCCTCCTCAATAATTAGGAATTATTCCGTCCGGCGGAGCCGGACGGCTTCTAAATAGTGCGCCTGCGGCGCACACATTCATTCCTTATTCCTAATTCCTCATTTCTCATTCTCACAGGTACATGAACAGGTCGCACTTGAGCATCCCGTTGTACAGCTTGCGCTTCTTGCCGGCCCTTCTGCCGAAGGCGCGCTCGAAGTCGGGGTGCGAGGAAAGCAGGAAGAGCTGCCAGCCGTCGGGGAACTTGGCCCAGGCCCGTCCGAAGGCCCGGTAGAGCTCCTCCGCCTCCCGCTGCTCCAGCAACCGCTCGCCGTAGGGCGGGTTGGTGACCACCCGGCCCCGAAGGCCGCCGAAGTGGAAGGTCCGGGCGTCGGCCACCTCGAAGGAGATCAGGTCGTCCACCTCGGCCAGGGCGGCGTTGTGCCGGGCCAGCTCCACGGCGGCGGGGTCCAGGTCGCCCCCCCAGATCTCATGGGGGCCGTCGAACTCCCGGTCCATAGCCTCGCCGGCGGCGTCCACCCAGAGCCGTGAGGGCAGCCAGGACCACTTCTGGGCGGAGAAGGTGCGGTTCAGGCCCGGGGCCCGGTTTTTGGCGATGAGGGCGGCCTCGATGGCCACGGTGCCGCTGCCGCAGAAGGGGTCGCAGAAGGGGTCCCGCCCCCGGTACCGGGACAGCAGCACCATGGCGGCGGCCAGCGTTTCCCGCAGGGGGGCGGCCACCCCCTGGGCCCGGTAGCCCCGCTTGTGCAGCCCCGGCCCGGTGGTGTCCAGCATCAGGGCGGCGGTGTCCTTCATCAGGGAGAACTGCACCTGATAGAGGGCCCCCGTCTCGGGCAGGGTGGACAGGCCGTACTTCTCCCCCAGACGGGCGGCCACGGCCTTCTTCACGATGGCCTGGCAGGCGGGCACCGAGTGGAGCTGGGAGTTGAGGCTGTGCCCCTTCACCGGGAACTGTCCCTCCCGGGGGATGAAGCGCTCCCAGGGCAGGGCCCGGACCCCCTCGAACAGCTCGTCGAAGGTCCGGGCGGGGAAGGTCCCCAGCACCAGCAGCACCCGCTCCCCGGTGCGCAGGTTCAGATCGAGCCGGGGCAGGTCGGCCGCCGTGCCGGTACACAGCACACGGCCGTTCTCCGCCCGGACCTCAGACAGGCCCAGGCGCCGGACCTCGTCGGCGCAAAGTCCCTCCAGGCCGAACAGGGTGGGGATGACGAATTGCAGCTGCTCCATGGCAAAGACTCCTTCGGGATGGAAAATGGATGGTCTTATTATAGCGGATGGGGGGACGGAACGCAATTCGCAATTCCGCCAACACCTCTGCGGAGCAAAAATCCCCCGCCTGGGGGCGGGGGAGAGTGCTGCAGTGGCGTCACCCAGCCACCGGAGCCTGGACTGGGGCGACAGACCCTTTTCCGAAAAGAATAAAAAGAAAGGGGAGAAAATCTGGCAGCAGGACGGATAGAAAAAGGTGATCGGTGAGCCGCAGCAGCAGGGAGGAGAGCGCGGCGGTCCAACTGGTCAGCGGGGCAAGAAGGAGAGACAGAGATCCGGGGAAAGCTGGCAGGCACAGCTCCGCCAGGGTCACCGCCAGATAGAGTGCGGCGGCGATGGCAGCGGAGAGGGCGATCTCCCACCTGGTCATGGACCGGAAGGCCCACAGGCCGCCCAGCAGGAGGAGTGCGAGGAACAAAATCCACTGGAAGATGGAGGACCGGATGGGGTCCAGGGAGACATGAAGCATGCCGTCGGCTCCCGTGGAGGAGACGACAAAAAACCAGCGCCCCAGGAAGATCGTGAGAAAATGGGTGACGATGCCGGCGGCGATGCAGTAGACGGGCACGCGCCACAGGGTATGGGGACGAAGCTTCATAGTGCATCCCTCCTGGTTATGAGGATGGCGCCTGCCGCCCCAACGGGGGATGGACAGGGGCGGCGGATGGGAGCGTCAGGGCTCCAGGCTCTGGATGAGCAGGGAGAGCCCCTGGGCCTGGAGCTGGGGGAGAATCTCCGTCAGCGTGGGGGAGGAGGCGCCGGTCCGGTCGGGCTGAATGGCGGCGGCGATTCTGGGAAGGGCGGCGTCCACCGCCTCCCGGTCCTCCGGCGGCACCTGGGCCAGGTCGTCGGGGAGGGCGGCCAGATAGTCCTGGGCGGCGGCGAGGTAGGAGCAGACCTGCCGGTATTCCTCCTCCGTCAGGTCGTCCTCCCGGCCCAGCAGGGGCTGCGGGGCAGTGCTGAGGGCGAGGACCGCGGCGGTGAGGTCCTCCTTGGGGCCGGTGATGTTACAGCCCTGGTCCCACCGGGCGGGGGAGGGCAGGGTATAGAGCTCCTGCTCTGCAGACCAGAGAAGATGGCGCACCTCCTCCGCCTGGGTCTGGAGCTCCGGCGGCACCCGGTCCGCCGCGGCCCGGCCGGCCAGCAGGGCGCCCAACACCAGGGCGGCCAGGACCAGCAGAGCCACGCACAGCCGGACGGCGCGTGCGCGCGTCATGGCGCATTCCCCCTCTTGATCATACGGTCTGTTCTGTCCCAATCATACCAGAGGGCAGAGACTCTGTCAATCAAAGTGAACAAAAACGGGCGGGGAAAACAGAGGATGATGGTATTATTCGCTGATTTTGGCTGCGCGCTGCCGGCCGGAGCGGGGATGGAAGGCATTTCGAATTTTGTAATGATTTGTTGTCGCATTTTACCCAGAGTTGTGCTATGATACATACGGAATACATACCATGGTGTTATCCTTGCCATGGAACGGAAAGGAAGTGTGTCCTATGCCCCTGCCGGCCCTTTGGTTCGTACTGCTGGTGATCTTCGCCATCGTGGAGGGCGCCACCGTGGGACTGGCCTCCATCTGGTTTGCCGCCGGCGCGCTGGTGGCCATGGTGGCGGCGCTGCTGAGCGCGCCGCTGTGGCTGCAGATCGTGCTGTTTTTGGTGGTGTCCTTCGTGACGCTGCTGCTGGTGCGGCCGCTGGCAAAGAAATATCTGACCCCCAACTATCAGGCCACCAACGCCGACCGGATCATCGGCCAGGAGGCGATGGTCACCGAGACCATCGACAACCTGAAGGGGCGGGGGCTGGTCTCGGTGGGCGGGACGGTGTGGACCGCCCGGGCCGAGGACGAACAGCCCATCGCCGCCGGAACGGTGGTGAAGGTGCTGCGCATCGAGGGGGTGAAGGTATTCGTCGCCCCCGCGGAGGAGACCGTGCCGGCCACCTGACGGGGAGAAAAACGCCTGAAAGCCGGAAGCGCAAGCGAAAGAGACAAGGAGGAGAGAGAACCATGTTTGACTTCATCAATCCCGCCACCATCATCGTGATCATCCTGGTGATTTTCATCCTGGTGATCCTGGCCAAGAACATCATCGTGGTGCAGCAGTCCAAGGCCTATGTCATCGAGCGGCTGGGCGCGTTCCAGGCCGTGTGGGGAGTGGGCATCCACCTGAAGATCCCCTTCATCGAGCGGGTGGCCAAAGCGGTGTCCCTGAAGGAGCAGGTGGTGGACTTCCCGCCCCAGCCCGTCATCACCAAGGACAATGTCACCATCCAGATCGACACGGTGCTCTATTTCCAGATCACCGACCCCAAGCTGTACGCCTACGGTGTGGAGAACCCCATGTCCGCCATCGAGAATCTCACCGCCACCACCCTGCGGAACATCATCGGCGATCTGGAGCTGGACCAGTCCCTCACCAGCCGGGATCACATCAACGGCCAGATGCGCTCCATCCTGGACGAGGCCACCGACCCCTGGGGCATCAAGGTCAACCGGGTGGAGCTGAAGAACATCATGCCGCCCCGGGACATCCAGGACTCCATGGAGAAGCAGATGCGGGCCGAGCGGGAGCGGCGTGAGGCCATCCTCCAGGCCGAGGGGCAGAAGCAGTCCCAGATTCTGGTGGCTGAGGGCGAGAAGCAGGCCGCCATTCTCCAGGCTGACGCCGCCAAGCAGGCCGCCATTCTGAAGGCCGAGGGCGAGAAGCAGGCCAAGATCCTCCAGGCCGAGGCCGAGGCCACCGCCATCCTGAAGGTGCAGCAGGCCACCGCCGACGCCATCCGCCTGATCAACGAGGCCGACCCCAGCGAGGGCGTGCTGACCATCAAGGCCCTGGAGGCCTTCCAGGCCGCCGCCGACGGCAAGGCCACCAAGATCATCATCCCCAGCGAGATCCAGGGGATCGCCGGACTGGCCGCCGGGGTGAAAGGCGTGTGGGACGCGGTGGAGCCCAAGAACCCGCCCAGGACCGTGCCAAAGCAGTGAGCGGGACAAAAATGAGAGGACTAAGCGGGGCCGCCTCGGGAGAGGCGGCCCCGCTTTTTCGTGCGGAAAGTTGAGCGGCAGTTAAATTTGAGGCGGATCCTTCTGAGCAGCCCTCCCTTGCGGCGGGGAGCTGTCCCTGCTAAGATAGAGCCATCAGACAGGAGGTGCGCCCATGAAATTGAACGAAGTGATCCGCACCCGGCGGCAGACCCTGGGACTGACCCAGGAGCAGCTGGCCCAGAAGCTGGGGGTGTCCGCCCCGGCGGTGAACAAGTGGGAGCGAAATCTGAACTACCCGGACATCACCCTGTTACCTGCCCTGGCCCGGACACTGGGGGTGGATCTGAACACCCTGCTGTCCTTCCAGGAGGACCTGACCGACGAGGAGATCGGGACATTTTTGAACCGCCTGTATGAGGTCAGTCAGAGCGGCGGCTGTGGGGCTGCCTTTGATCTGGCCTGGGACAAGCTGCGGGAGTACCCCAACAGCGACAAGCTGGCCTACAATACGGCGGGGATGCTGGCGGGCATCCTGGCCCTCCAGCCGGAGGAGGACAGCCCGGAGCGGCGGCAACAGGAGGCGGAGGTCACCGCCCTCTATGAGCGGTGCGTCCGCAGCGCCGATCCCCAGGTGCGGGAGTGGTCCGCCTACACCCTGGCCTCCCGCTGTGTGAACACCGGTGAACTGGACCGGGCGGAGGAGCTGCTGGGTCAGCTGTCCAACACCCACCGGGAGAAACGGGAGCTCACCGCCCGCCTGCGCTGGGCCCAGGGGCGGCGGGAGGAGGCCTGGGTGCTTCTGGAGCAGGAGCTGTTCGACCGGGCCCACAGCATTCAGACCACCCTGCTGTCCATGATCGACTGGGCTCTGGAGAAGGGAGACCGGGCACGGGCCCATATTCTGGCCGACGCGGCCATCCGCTCCGGGGAGGTCTTTGATCTGTCCGACTACGCGGTGCTCTCCACCCCCTTCCAAATGGCGGCGGCGGAACAGGACGGACCCAGAGCTCTGGAGCTGCTGGACCGGCTGCTCTACAGCCTGACGGTGCCCTGGGACCTGGCCGCCTCCCCCCTCTACCCCCACCTGCCCACCAAGGACGCGGTGGGGGAGGATCAGCGTGCCCTGATCCCGCCCATCTTGGACAGCGTGGAGCGGGACCCGGAGTGCGCCTTTCTGCGGGCGGAGCCCGGGTGGGAGCTGCTGCGGGAGAAGTACCGGGCCGTCGCGGGTGAGGATAGCGGACTTTGACAGGACCCGCCGGGGCGGGGTATAATGGGCTCAAACAGCCGCCGCGGCGGCGGAGAGAGGGATGGGGAGCGATGACCTTTGAACGGGAACGGGCGCTGATCTGCGAGCTGGGACGGCGGATGTGGCAGCGGGGCTGGGTGGCGGCCAACGACGGGAACCTGAGCGTCCGGCTGCCGGAGGGGAAGGTGCTGGTCACCCCGGCGGGGGTGAGCAAGGGCTTCCTGAGGCCGGAGATGCTGCTGGTGGTGGACCTGGAGGGCCGGGTGCTGGAGGGGGTGGAGGGCTTTCGCCCCAGCTCGGAGACCCCGCTGCACCTGATGTGCTACCGGGTGCGGGAGGCTGTGGGCGGGGTGTGCCATGCCCACCCGCCCACAGCCACCGCCTTCGCCTGTGCCCGGCTGCCCCTGGACCGGCCCATCCTCAGCGAGATCGCCATGACCCTGGGGACGGTGCCGGTGGCCCCCTACGGCCAGTCGGGGACAGAGGAGCTGCCACGGGCGGCGGCGCCCCTGATCGCGGAGCACGACGGGGTGCTGCTGGCCAACCACGGGGCGGTGACGGTGGGGGCGGACCTGGAGCAGGCCTACTACCGCATGGAGACGGTGGAGCACACCGCCCTGATCCACTGGAGGGCCGCCGCCCTGGGGGGCGGGGTGCCCCTGACGGAGGAGCAGCTGGCGGCGCTGCGGCCGAAAAAAGAATAGAGAGGAGGGGCGGCGCTTTGCGCCGCCCCTCCTCTGTCTCAGAGCGGGACGCCGGGCTGGACTTGCGTCCCGCCACATTTTTAGGGCCGCAGGGAGGGAAAACTCCCGCCCGCGCAGGAATCGGCGGGCGGGAGCTGCAGATCAGGAGGGGAGGCGGTCCCGGCGGAAGTAGTCCCGGGTGATCTTGGCCACGGTGCCGGACAGGAGGAGCAGGGCGATGAGGTTGGGGATGGCCATGAGACCGTTGAGGGTGTCCGAGATGTCCCACATGAGGGCGCCGGAGCCGGTGGCGCCCACGATGCACACCAGGACGAAGACGACCTTGTAGATCACATTCACCACTTTGCTGTCGTGGGTGAGGTAGCCCCAGCAGCGCTCGCCGTAGTAGCTCCAGCTGATGATGGTGGACAGGGCGAAGAAGAGCAGGCTGATCTGGATGACGGTGCCGCCGATGGTGCCGGGGAGGACGGTGTTGAAGGCGGCCACCGCGGCGGCGCCGTTGGAGGTGTAGGTATCCAGAGCGGCCTGCCCCAGGGGGAGGCCGGAGAGGAGCACCGCCATGGAGGTGATGGTGCAGATGATGATGGTGTCGATGAACACCTCGAACACGCCCCAGATGGCCTGCTCGGCGGGCTCGTCGGTGGAGGAGGCGGCATGGGCGATGGGGGCGGAGCCCAGGCCCGCCTCGTTGGAGAACACGCCCCGGGCAAAGCCCTGGCGCATGGCCAGCATGATGGCGTAGCCGAAGATGCCGCCGCCCACCGACTCAAAGCTGAAGGCGCTGGTGACGATGAGAGACAGGGCGGCGGGCACCTCGGTGATGCGCATGCAGATGAGGATTACGCCGGCCAGGATGTAGAAGATGGCCATGAAGGGGACCATGAGGGAGGTGACCTGGCCGATGCGCTTGACCCCGCCCAGCACCACGATGGCCACGATGACGGCCAGAATGACGCCGGTGACCAGGGGGTCCAGGCCCAGCAGGCCGTTCATGGCGCCGGCGATCTCACTGCTCTGGGCGATGTTGCCGATGCCGAAGCTGGCCAGACCGCCCAGCACGGCGAAGATGCAGGCCAGCCACTTCCAGTTTTTGCCCAGGCCGTTCTCAATGTAATACATGGGACCGCCCTTGTGGACGCCGTTCTCGTCCTTGGTTCGGAACTTCACGGCCAGGGCGATCTCGGAGTACTTGGTGCACATGCCGAAGAACGCGGACACCCACATCCAGAACACGGCGCCGGGGCCGCCGATGAAGATGGCGCCGGTGACGCCGGCGATATTGCCGGTGCCCACCGTGCCGGCCAGAGCGGTGGTCACCGCCTGGAAGGGGGAGAGGTTGCTGCCGTGGTCCTTGTCCGACTTTTGGAAAAGGGAGCCCACGGTGTGCTTCATGATATAGCCGAATTTCCGCGCCTGGATACAGCGGGTACGGATGGTGAGGAACACGCCGGTGCCCACCAGGAGCAGGAGCATGACTGGGCCCCAGGCGAAGTCGTTGAGGACACCGTTGACGGCGGTGACGACCTCAAGCAGTCGATCCATACGATTTTCTCCTTTTTCTCTCGATTCTCTCCGCTGCGCGCAAAAGTGAGCACACAGCGGAGACTATTATACATGAGAGAAGGACAGGACGCAAGAGAAAAATGGCACAAAGCCGCGGGCGGATGCGACCATGCATCCGCCCGCGGCTTTGTTATAGTAAGGATAAAGCGGGGGTCAGTCGGCGGCATCCTCGATGATGCCGTAGTCGCCGTCGTTGCGGCGGTAGACCACGGCGAAGGCGCCGCCCGCCTCCTCGTCCCGGAAGGCGAAGAAGGTGTGGTCCAGCAGATTCATCTGGAGGATGGCCTCCTCCCGGTTCATGGGCTTGATGGAGAAGGTCTTGCTGCGGACGATGCGGAAGGGACCTTCCTCCTCCACCTCGGGGGCGAAGGAGGTGGGCTCCAGCACCTGGTCAAAGGCGCCCTGGCGCAGACGCTTTTCCAGGCGGGTCTTGTTTTTGCGCAGCTGCCGCTCGATGTCGGAGACGGCGGCGTCGATGGAGGCGAACATGTCGGAGGTGCTCTCCGAGACGCGGATGATGGTGCCGCCGGAGCGGATGGTCACCTCCGCCTTGTTGCGGTCCTTCTCCACGCTGAAGGTGATGGAGGCGTCCGCCTCTGTCTTAAAATAACGGTCCAGCTTGCCCACCTTTTTCTCCGCATAGCTGTGGACGGACTTGGGCAGAGTGACCTTTTTATCGGTGAATGTAAACTTCATGAGGAACAGCTCCTTTCGTCCCGGAGGGGACCGTAGATGTGGAAGCGAGAGCTCCCTTAGGACAAGTATACCACATCATGGCAAAAAGTACAGGGGGTTTTTGTGAATCTGCTCAAAAAAGTAGGGAGGAAAAAGAGAAAAAGAAAAAATCATGGTTCGAGAGACAGAAAGATACAACTTTTGCGGCGGGGAGAGGCAGGGGTGGAGAAGGGAGAGGTGCAAGGGATGGAGCAGAGCGGGCGCGCCGCGGCGGCGCGGGCACTGAGAAGGCTGGCCAAAGGGCGGCCCAATGACGCGGTGAAGCTGGCCTATCTGACGGAGGAACAGCTGGAGGAGATCGACCGGATGGACCTGACGGCGCTGGTGGAGTTCAAACGCCACGGGAACGGGGCGGTGGAGGTGAAGCTGGTGGACCGGGCGGCTGTCCTGGAGCGGCTTCTGGAGCTGGAGAGAGAGGAGAGCGGCGGGGCGGAGACCCTGCTGCGGGCACTGTCGGAGGAGAGCGGCGGAAAATGATGAAAGCATTCTCCCCAAAGCAGCGGCAGGTGCTGACCTGGTGGCAGAGGGGGGAGGAGGACGCGGTGATCTGCGATGGGGCGGTACGCAGCGGAAAGACCCTGTGTATGGGGCTGTCCTTCTTCCTGTGGGCCATGAGCCGGTTCCGGGGGGAGCGGTTCGCCCTGTGCGGCAAGACGATCCAGGGGGTGCGGCGCAGCCTGCTGCGGGAGGTGGTGCCCCTGCTGGAGGAGCTGGGGTTTGGATGCCGGGAGCGGCGGGGGGAGCACCTGCTGACCGTGACGGCGGGGCGGCGAGAGAACCAGTTCTGGCTGTTCGGCGGCCGGGACGAGGGGAGCGCCGCCCTGATCCAGGGGGTCACCCTGGCGGGGGCGCTGCTGGATGAGGTGGCGCTGATGCCCCGGTCCTTCGTGGAGCAGGCCTGCGCACGGTGCTCGGTGGAGGGGGCGAAGCTGTGGTTCTCCTGCAACCCGGACGGGCCGGAGCATTGGTTTTACCGGGATTGGATCTGCCGGGCGGGGGAGCGCAACGCCCGGTACCTGCACTTCACCATGGAGGACAACCCGGGGCTGTCTGAGCGGGTGAAGGAGCGGTACCGCAGGGCCTTTCGGGGGACCTTCTACCGGAGGTTCATCCTGGGGGAGTGGGCGGCGGCCCAGGGGCGGGTGTACGACTTCTTTGACGGGAGCATGGTGCAGCCGGTCCCGGCGGGGGAGCTGGAGGAGTGGCACATCTCCTGCGACTACGGCACGGTGAATCCCGCCTCCTTCGGCCTGTGGGGGAGAAAGAACGGGACATGGTACCGGGTGGCGGAGCACTACTACGACTCCCGCCGGGAGGGGCGGCAGAAGACCGACGAGGAGCACGCCGATGATTTGGCCCGGCTGGCGGGGGACCGGCACATCCGGGCGGTGGTGGTAGACCCGTCGGCGGCCAGCTTCATGGAGACCCTGCGCCGCCGTGGATTCCGGGTGGTGCGGGCGGACAACCGGGTGCTGGACGGGGTGCGCCTCACCGCCCGGCTGCTGCGCAGCGGGAAGCTGGTGATCTGCCGGGGGTGCGAGGACGCCCTGCGGGAGTTCCAGCTGTACTGCTGGGAGCCGGGGAGCCAGGACCGGGTGCGCAAAGAGCACGACCACGCCATGGACGACATCCGGTACTTCGCGGCCACGGTGGCCGGACGGGAGGGCCGGAGCGGCATGTTCGCCGGGAGCGTGGAGCGGGAACGGTTTTAAGCGGGGGCGTGCACTCAGGGACCCGCCGCAGGCGGGACGGCGCGATAAGCGCCGCGGCTCCGGCGGGCTTTGCCCGGCGGAGCCCCGCAGGGGGAATTCACTTCCCCCGAGGATGTAAAAAAGAGGGGCCCCCGGCCGGCCTTGGCCGGGCGGGGAGGCACGACCACGCCATGGACGACATCCGGTACTTCGCGGCCACGGTGGCCGGACGGGAGGGCCGGAGCGGCATGTTCGCCGGGAGCGTAGAGCGGGAACGGTTTTAAGCGGGGGCGTGCCCGGCGGGCCGCCCGGCAAGAGGAGGAAGAAGAGTGGGACTGTTTGACAAGAGACGGCGGGAGAGCGCGGGGCTGGCGGTGCAGCTGCGGGACAGCGGGCGGCAGCCCTTCGGGATGCTGGACAGCTATGTCCCGCTGCGCAGCGGAGAGGCGGCGCTGTACCGCAGCATCCGGGAGGCGGTGCCCATCGTGGACGCGGCCATCTGGAAGCTGATCCGGCTGACAGGGGGCGTGTCGGTGAAGTGCAGCCAGAAAGCCGCCCAGGCGGGGCTGGACCGCTTTCTGCGCACGGTGGGCACCGGGCGGGGGCAGCGGGGGATCCAGAGCTTTCTGGACGGGTATCTGGACTGCATGCTCACCTGCGGCAGGGGGTTGGGTGAGATCGTGCTGGACCGGCAGCGGCGGGAGATCGCCGCGGTGCTGTGGGCCGATCCGGAGCTGGCGGAGATCCGGGAGGGGGAGACGCCCCTGGACTTCGTGCTGTGCCGGAGGGAGAAGGGCGGGCCGCCCCAGCCGCTGCCCTGCCAGGAGCTGCTGCTGTTCACCCCCTTCCAGCCGGAGGAGGGAGACCCCTATGGGGTGTCGATGCTGCGGTCCATGCCCTTTCTCACCGAGATCCTGCTGAAGATCTACCAGGCCATAGGGCTGAACTGGGAGCGCATGGGGAATGTGCGCTTTGCGGTGATCTGCAGGCCGGGGGAGGAGGACGGCCCGGGGGATGCCCGGGAGCGTTGCAGTCAGATCGCCAGGGAGTGGTCGGCGGCCATGGCCGCCGGGCGGAAGGGCAGCGTACGGGACTTCGTGGCGGTGGGAGATGTGGACATCAAGGTCATCGGTGCGGATAACCAGGTCCTGGACAGCGAGGTGCCGGTGCGGCAGATCCTGGAGCAGCTGGTGGCCCGGACGGGGATTCCACCCTTCCTGCTGGGGCTGAGCTGGTCCTCCACCGAGCGGATGAGCAGCCAGCAGGCGGACCTGCTCACCAGCGAGATCACCGCCATCCGGCGCAGTTTGGAGCCGGCGCTGGAG
Source organism: uncultured Oscillospiraceae bacterium (assembly GCA_944386055.1). Classification (GTDB taxonomy): domain Bacteria; phylum Bacillota; class Clostridia; order Oscillospirales; family Oscillospiraceae; genus CALXCT01. Next base: position 53,234 of record CALWZP010000015.1, read on the forward strand.
CGGATCTGCGAGCTGTGGCTGCGGCTGCACGGCTTTGACGGCGGGGTGCGCGTGGAGTGGGAGGATATTGATCTGCAGGACGAGGTGGAACAGGCCCGGGCCGCACTGTATCTGGCTCAGGCGGACCACCTGAGACAAGAGGGGAGCGGAGAAGGGTGAACATCATCAAGCAGGCCGCCGGCGGCGGACTGGAACAGGTCCGGGAGGAGGATCTGGAGGAGATCAACCGGTGGAGCCGCCGGACGCTGAAGGCGGAGGAGGTCTATGTCTTCTCCCTGCGGCTGTGCGACAATGAGGTGGACCGGGAGGAAGAGCGGTTCGAGGCGGAGACGCTGGAGGAGCTGGCCCCCCTGTTTTTGGGAAAGAGCGGTATCTTCGACCACCAGTGGTCCGCCCAGGGACAGACCGCCCGCATCTACCGCACCGAGGTGGTGCGCCAGCCGGAGGAGCTGACCCGGGCGGGGGACGGGCTGTGCTGGCTGAAGGGATACGCATACATGCTGCGCACCCCGGGGACGGAGGAACTCATCGCCCGCATCGAGGGGGGCATCCTCCGGGAGGTGAGCGTGGGCTGCGCCGTGGAGCGGGTGGTGTGCTCGGTGTGCGGCGCCCCCAGGGGGGAGTGCCGCCATGTGCCGGGAGAGCGGTATGACGGAAGGCTGTGCTATGTGAGCCTGCGGGGCGGCAGCGACGCCTTTGAGTGGTCCTTTGTGGCGGTGCCCGCCCAGCGGGAGGCGGGAGTGCTGAAGACTGCGGGGCTGCGCCGGGCGCTGGCGGACCGGCCGGAGGAGCTGGAGCGGCTGCGGGAGCTGGAACAGGAGGCGGCGGACGGCCGCCGGTGGCGGGAGGAGCTGCGCCGGGAGGTGGTGCGTCTGGGGCTGCTGGCGGACCGGAACGCCCCGGCGGCCCTGCTGGAGCGCATCGCCGGCGGGCTGGACACCCGGGAGCTGGAGGCGCTGCGGGACACCTATCAGGCCAGGGTGGAGGAGCGATTCCCCCTGCCGGTACAGCTGAGCTATGAGCGCGGCGCGGCCGGAGGCGGCGGCGACGGCGCATTTATCATTTAATGGAGGAGGAACAGCGGATGAACAAGGTTTCGTTTGAGGAGATCGGCGCGCTGAGGGCCACCTTTTACGCCGGGAGCGGCGTGGAGGCCGGACAGGTGGTGAAGGTGACAGACGGCGCCACGGTGGGCGCCTGCAGCGCCAACGACCGCTTCTGCGGTGTGGTGGGCGCGGTGGAGGACGGCTTTGCCGCGGTGCAGCTGCGGGGATTCGTCCAGGTGAGCTACACCGGCGCGGTGACCACGGGGTGGAACAAGCTGGCCGCGGACGGAAAGGGCGGGGTGACCCCCTATGCCTCCGGGTGGGACATCCTGGTGGTGGACAAGGAGGTCGTCTCCCCGGCGGTGGAGGCCGACGGCGGCAGCGGGACCGCTGTGCCCGAGAGCGGTACCGCGGTGATCTGGCTGTAAAGAAAGGACGGATGGAAGCATGGCATATCATTTTGACACGGTGAAGCTGGAGAAGGGGATGTACGGGGAGACGGGCCGCACCTTTACCCAGGTGCTGGAGGCCCAGGATCCCTCTGAGCAGTACAAGGGCACCGCCCTGGAGGGACTGGACGCCTTTCAGCGGCAGCTCAAGCGCTTCGACATCAAGGTGAAGGGGGCCGGCAGCGATGTGGTGGAAAAATTCTTCTCCACCGCCGACTCGGCGGTGCTCTTTCCCGAGTATGTGGCCCGGGCGGTGCGCCAGGGGATGGAGGAGGCCGACCTGCTGCCCGCCATCACCGCCGCGGTGACCCGGTTCGACGGGATGGACTACCGCTCCATCACCTCCGTCCCCGACGAGGAGAAGGAGCTGCGCCGGGTGGAGGAGGGGGCCGCCATCCCCGGCACCACGGTGAAGGTGCAGGAAAATCTGGTGAAGCTCCACAAGCGGGGGCGGATGCTGGTGGCCTCCTATGAAGCTATCCGGTATCAGAAGCTGGACCTCTTCTCGGTGACCCTGCGGCAGATCGGCGCCCACATCAACCGGATGCACCTGGAGGACGCCATCCAGGTGCTGGAGGAGGGGGACGGCAACGGCAACCCCGCCCCGGTGATGGAGACCGCCGCCGAGGGGGTGCTGAGCTACGACGACCTGGTGGAGTTCTGGAACGAGTTTGACCCCTATGAGATGAACACCATGCTGGTGAGCCGGGACATGATGCTCCAGCTGCTGAAGCTGGAGGAGTTCCAGAACCCCCTCACCGGGCTGAACTTCCAGGGCACCGGCAAGCTGACCACTCCCATGGGGGCCACCCTGCTGCGCACCAGCGCCCTGGGGCCCGGCAAGATCATCGGGCTGGACCGGCATTACGCCCTGGAGATGGTGCAGGGCAGCGATGTGCTCATCGAGTACGACAAGCTCATCGACCGGCAGCTGGAGCGGGCGGCCATCACCAGCGTGTCCGGCTTTGCCAAGCTGTTCAACCAGGCGTCCAAGGTGCTGCAGCTGGCCTGACGGCCGGCGGCAGAACAGGCCGGGGCCCGGAGCGGGACGCGCCGGGCCCCGGCGGGGAAGGAGAGAGCGCGGAGATGAAGGAGAAGATCCTGGCCCTGGCCAGAGTGCTGGGGCAGGTGACCCAGGAGGAGACGGCGCTGGAGCCCCTCTGTGAGGCGGCGGAGGCGGAGCTGCGGGCCCGGCTGCGGGAGGATGTGACACCGGAGGACTGCGAGGGCGCCTTTGTCCAGGCGGGGGCGTGGCTGGCCCTGGAGGCCCTGGAGGAGGGGCGGCGGGCGGACGGCGTGGCGTCCTGGACGGCGGGAGACCTGACGGTGCGCCGGCGGGAGAGCGGCGCCGGGACGGGCGCCCTGCGCCGGATGGCCATGCGGCTGATGGCCCCCTATCTCCGGGACGGCGGGTTCTGCTTTCTGGGGGTGGACGGCTGATGGGGGCGGAGGAGTTTGACCGCCTGGCCGCGGCCTGGGGCAGGACGGTGGAGCTCCATCCCGCCGGAGCGGAGGCCGGCGTGACGGTGAGGGCTTTCCTCCAGCCGGTGCGGGAGCGCAGCGGGCGGCAGTTCCGCCCGACCCCGGCAGGGGTGGTGCGGGAGGACCGGTTCCTCTATCTGGGGCCGGCCGGGGTGCCCCTGTCCGGGGGAGACGGAAGCTGGCTGTCCTGCGGGGGAACACGGTATGAGGTGCTGGCGGGCCACGGCGTGTTCGCAGGAGCAGTGTGCTCCCACTGGCGGGCGGTGCTGCGGCCGGGAGAGGGGGAGCCATGAGCACAGAGCTGGAGCAGATCCGGGAGAGCATGGCCGCCTATCTCACCGGGAAGGGGGTCGCGGCGGTGACCGCCTGGCCCAGCGGGGCCCGGACCTGGGGAGACGGACCGGCGGCGGTGGTGTCCCTGCGCTCCTGCCAGGCGGCGGGGAGCGGCCTGGGGGACTATCTGGGCCGGCGGTACGACGAGGAGAGCGGAGCGTGGCAGGAGCTGTACGGCAAGCGGCTGGAGGTGGCGCTGGGGCTGGACCTGTGGGCGGCGGGCGCGGAGGGCGCCCGCCGCATCCAGGAGAGCTTTGAGGCGCTGCTGCAGGCGCTCCACGAGGGGGCGCCGGAGGGGCTGAAGGTCCGGGAGGTGACCTGCGGTGAGACGGAATACGACCAGGCGTCGGGGTGGATGGTGCGGCGGGTGCAGATGGTGTGCACGGCGCACCTCTACGCCGCGGCGGAGGAGGGGGCGACCTTCCTGAACTTTGAGATCAGAGGAGAGTGGAATGGATGAGCATGACCACACAGGAGCGGCCGGGGGTGGACTCCAGCTATGAGGCCGCCACGCGGGCGACGGGGAACGAGG
>CALWZP010000016.1 GCA_944386055.1 uncultured Oscillospiraceae bacterium
TGCGAGTGTAGCTCATCTGGTAGAGCGCCACCTTGCCAAGGTGGAGGTAGCGAGTTCGAGCCTCGTCACTCGCTCCAGTCCGGCGACATAGCCAAGTGGTAAGGCAAGGGTCTGCAAAACCCTGATTCCCCGGTTCAAATCCGGGTGTCGCCTCCAAAAAGAAACACCAGCCATAGGCTGGTGTTTCTTTTTGGATTCTGTGCGCTGACATGGTCTCACCACGGAGGCAAGCAAGGCCACCATGGCTGGAGAAACCAGCAGGATTTTGAAGAGTTCAGCGGAAGATTACGGGGAAGAGTAGGCTTGCCTTATCGAAAAAGTTAATGAGACGGTCAAAAATATAAATATTGGAATCCGGAAAAAACGGAGATTTTCGGATAATCTGATATATAGAAAGCTTATAAAAAGAAAATAGAAATAATTCTCTCCAGAAATCTCTGAAAATCTCTTTTTTTCTTTGAATGTAGAAAGTTGAGACGGGGGCGGCCAGCGGCTATACTGAAAGCGCGTAAGAAATGAGGGACCGCACGGCCCAGGTGGTCCGCGGCGCACAGGCTTTGCCGGTGAAGGACCGTCTCCTTTGGGCTGACAAGGAAGTCAGGGTCCGTGCCGGATCCTGGCTTATATGTTGTTTGAGCGCATGAGTGAGGCCGCTCCGTGAGAGCGTGCCGGGGCATAAGATATAAGAGGTGATGCACTTTGGGCGACTTGAGAGAGGTTCTGCTGGAGTCGCTGGCGAATGAAACGGTGTTTACCATTCCCGTTCTGGGTGGGATCCATGTGTCTCAGTCGGTGGTGGTGACCTGGATCATCATGGCGGTGCTGATGGCGGCCACGCTGCTGCTGACCCGAAATCTTAAGGTGCGTGACCCCGGGAAGATTCAGGTTCTGCTGGAATGCGCGGTGAACTTCCTGAATCATTTCGCCGAAACGAACATCGGAAAGCACTGGAGGCCGTTTGCCCCTTACCTGGGCACGGTGGCACTGTACATTGGATTTTCCAACATCATTGGGATATTTGGCCTGACGCCTCCCACCAAGGATGTCAGCGTGACCACGGCATTGGCCATCATGAGCATGTGTCTGATCTACGGCGCACAGTTTCGATACCGTGGGCTTTTGGGCGGTATGAAGGAGTTTGCAGAACCAGTTTGGCTGCTGGCACCTATCAATCTGATGGAGGTGGCGGTACGGCCCCTGGCCTTGTGTATGCGTCTGTTCGGCAATATCCTGGGCGCGTTCATTATTATGGAGCTGATCAAGTATCTGGCTCCGGTGGGCGTTCCGGCGGTGGTAAGCATTTATTTCGACTTGTTCGACGGCCTGATTCAGATGGCGGTATTCGTATTTCTGACCACACTGTTCACTGGAGAGGGAATTAAGGAAGAGGATTAGTCTCGCACAGAGAAATCATCAAGAACATAGATTCAATTAGGAGGAGTACATTATGTCACTGGGAATCATCGCGGCCGGACTTGCAGTCTGCACAGGTATCGGTGCCGGTATTGGCATCGGCATTGCTACCGGCCTGGCCACTACCGCCATTGCCCGTCAGCCGGAGGCGTCCGGCAAAATCAACAGCACGCTGCTGATCGGCGCCGCCCTGGCAGAAGGAACTGCTATCTTTGGCTTTGTCACTGCTCTGATTATCATCTTCATGGGATGATTGTTCCGAGAGTTTCTTTGGAACAATGATAAAAGGGGGGTTCCACCATGCTGGAATTCAATCCGTTCACCATCGTGATTACCATCGTCAATCTGCTGATTCTCTATGCGTTTTTCCGCAAGTTCCTCTTCGGACGGATCAACGCTGTGATGGAGGAACGCAAGGCCATCATCCAGAAGGATCTGGACGAGGCGGAGGCGGAGAACAGCCGTGCCCGTCAGCTCCAGTCCGAGTATGAGGAGAAGCTGTCCAGTGTTGACCAGACCGCGGCGCAGATCCTGGCAGATGCCAAGGAGCGCGCGGACCGGGCCTATGAGGGCCGTATCGCCCAGGCGGAGCAGGATGCGGACATGCTCACCGCCGAGGCGCGCGCCAAAATCCGCTCCGAACGGGAGGCTATGCTCCGCAGCGCTAAGCAGGAGGTGGCCGCACTGGCTCTGCTGGCGGCATCCAAGGTGGCCCAGCGCTCCATGGACGACGATGATGACCGGGCGCTGGTGGACTCCTTCCTGGCAGAAGTGGGTGAGATGAAATGAGCGAACTGGCCCGTCGTTACGCCAAAGCGCTGTATGAGGTGTCGCCGGACGAGGCGGCGCTGCACGATACCGCGCATACTCTGATGGACTGCCCGCCGCTGTGGGAGGCGTTGTGTGCGCCTACAATCCGGTGGGAAGAGAAGTGCCGGGTGCTTGACCGCCTCCCGGAGCTGCAGGGGCACGACTGCCTGCTGCGGTTCTACCGCCTTCTGGCCAGCAAGGGCCGGATGGCGCTGCTGCCGGAGATTGTGTCGGCCTTTGACGACTGTGTGCTGGCAGAGAAGGAGAGCGCCCGGTGCGTGCTGACCTGCGCCCATATGCCGGATGCCCGGGAAATCGAGAACCTGCGCCGTGCGCTTTGCAGGCTGCACCACAAAAAGGATGTCATCTTTGACATTCGAAAAGACTCCTCGCTGCTGGGCGGCTTCACGCTGGAGCTGGAAGGGGTCACCTACGATAAGAGCGTCCGGGGCGCGCTGCTGGACCTGACCCGGAGATTGGAAGAGAGGCGAGCAGTATGAATGCCAAGCCGGAGGAGATCGTTTCCATCCTGCGGGAGGAGATCCAGGGCTATGACACCCGGGTCCGCCGGGCGGAGACCGGCACGGTCCTGGAGGTAGGCGACGGCATCGCCGTGGTATATGGCCTGGACCGGGCGGTCTATGGCGAACTGGTGGAATTTGATACCGGCGTGCGCGGTATGGTGATGAATCTGAACCGTGACAGCGTGGGCGTGGTGCTGCTGGGCGGCGCCGAAGGCATTCGGGAAGGCGGCGTGGTAAAGCGCACCGGGCGCGCAGTGGATGTCCCCGTAGGGGATGCGCTGGTGGGCCGTGTGGTGAATGCCCTGGGGCAGCCCATCGACGGCTTGGGACCGGTGGAGACCCATGAGACCAGGCCGGTGGAGCGGGAGGCCAGCGGCGTAGTCTCACGGGAACCGGTGACGGTGCCTCTTCAGACCGGGATTTTGGCGGTGGATGCCATGGTGCCCATCGGCCGAGGACAGCGGGAGCTGATCATCGGCGACCGTCAGACGGGAAAAACCTCCATCGCTGTGGACACTATCCTGAACCAGAAGGGGCAGAATGTCATCTGTATCTATGTGGCTATCGGCCAGAAGGCCAGTTCGGTGGCCCATACCCAGGCCACCCTGCGGAAGTATGGGGCCATGGAGTATTCCATCATCGTCTCCGCCACGGCCAGCGAACCGGCCCCCCTGCAGTATATCGCCCCCTATGCCGGGGCGGCCATGGGGGAATATTTCATTGAGAAGGGCCGGGATGTGCTGATTATCTATGACGATCTGAGCAAGCACGCGGTGGCTTATCGTACGCTGTCTCTGCTGCTCAAGCGTTCGCCCGGACGCGAGGCGTATCCCGGTGATGTGTTTTACCTTCACTCCCGTCTGTTGGAACGGGCCTGCCGCCTCACGGAAGAGTACGGCGGCGGCTCGATGACGGCCTTGCCCATCATTGAAACCCAGGCGGGGGATGTCTCCGCCTATATTCCGACCAATGTCATTTCCATCACGGACGGCCAGATCTATCTGGAGACCAGCCTGTTCAATGCCGGCCAGCGCCCCGCAGTGAATGTGGGACTGTCTGTCTCCCGTGTGGGCGGTGCGGCCCAGACCAAGGCGGTGAAAAAGTCGGCGGGCACACTGCGGATAGACCTGGCCCGATTCCGGGAGCTGGAGGTGTTCACTCAGTTCTCCTCCGATCTGGACAAGGCGACTCAGCAGACGCTGGATCATGGCAAGCATCTGATGGAACTGCTGAAGCAGCCGCTGTATCACCCCATGTCGGTGAGCCGTCAGGCGGTGCTGCTCTATGCCGGCACCAACGGGCTGCTGGATGATGTGCCGGTGGAAAAGGTGCGGGAGTTCAGCCAACTGCTGGCGGACGAGCTGGAGCGCACGCAGGGTGCCATGATGGAACGGCTGAACGCCGCCGGTGCCATGGAAAAGGCTGACGAGGAGGCGATCCGCGCCGAAGCGTCACAGCTGAAAGAGCGGGTGAAAGCCACATGGCAAGCATAAAGGAGATCCGGACACACATCAAAAGTGTGGAGCAGACGCTGAAGATCACCAACGCGATGTATCTGATCTCCTCCTCCAATCTGCGCAAGGCCCGCAAACAGCTGGAACAGGTACGACCCTTTTTTGACAAAACCGTCTCCACCATTGCCGATATTCTCCGCCACTCTGAAAAGGAGGAGCACCGCTTCTTCGATCATCGGGACCGGATCCCCCCGGAGGAGCGAAAGGTAGGCTATTTGGTCATTACGGGTGACAAAGGATTGGCGGGCGCCTACAATCACAATATCCTGAAACTTGCAGAAGAGCGAATCAGGCAGACACCCCATTTCAGCCTGTATATCATCGGTCAGGTGGGCCGCTCCTATTTCAATGAGAGGGGAATCCCCATTGAGGAGGAGTTCCATTATGCCGCGCAGAACCCAACCATTTACCGCGCCAGAAATATAGCGGAGCTTATCTCCCAGCTGTTCCTGAACGGTGATGTGGATGAGGTATATGTGATGTACACCAATTTGGTCAACTCCTTTCGGATGGACCCCACGGTGTACAAGCTGCTGCCGCTGGATCCCAGTGCGTTTGAGGCGAAGACGGAAAGAGCGGAAGACCATCGAAAGGTGACCTATCTCCCCAACATGAAAACAGTGGTGGACCGTCTGGTGCCGCATTATCTGGGCGGAGTGATTTTCGGCGCGATGGTGGATTCCTTCTGCTCGGAGCAGAATGCCAGAATGACGGCGATGAAGACCTCCACGGACAACGCCCGGGAAATGCTGAAGGATCTGAATTTGGCGTTCAACCGGGCCCGGCAGGGCGCTATTACCCAGGAGATTACCGAGATTGTCGGCGGCGCCGCAGCTTCCCGCTGAGGGAGCTCCGGGCCGCCGTATTCCCGACAGTTCACGCGCCCTGAGCGCGCAGGAAGGGGTTACGCAATGAGCGAGCAGCATAGAGGACAGATTGTGCAGGTCATGGGACCTGTGGTAGATGTGGAATTTGAGGAGGGGAGCCTTCCTCAGATCAATGAAGCCCTGGAGGTGGAGCTGAACGGGCAGCGGCAGGTGATGGAGGTCGCCCAGTATGTGGGCGGCGGCACGGTGCGCTGCATTATGCTCTCTCCCAGCGAGGGGCTGGGCCGCGGCATGGAGGTTACCGCGTCCGGCGCGCCCATTACTGTCCCCGTGGGGACGGAGGTGCTGGGCCGGATCTTCAATGTGCTGGGAGATACCATTGATGAAAAGGGGCCGGTGCAGGGGAAGGAGCGGTGGTCCATCCACCGGCAGCCCCCGGCGTTTGAGAATCAGCGTCCCGTGGTGGAGATCTTTGAGACAGGCATCAAGGTCATCGATTTGCTGGCACCCTATGCCAAGGGCGGAAAGATCGGCCTGTTCGGCGGCGCCGGCGTGGGGAAGACCGTGCTGATCCAGGAGCTGATCCATAACATCGCCACGGAGCACGGCGGTTATTCCATCTTCACCGGCGTGGGAGAGCGTACCCGCGAAGGCAACGACCTGTGGCGGGAGATGACCGAGTCCGGGGTCATTGAGAAGACCGCGCTGGTCTTCGGCCAGATGAACGAGCCCCCGGGAGCCCGTATGCGGGTAGCCCTCACAGGACTGACTATGGCGGAGTACTTTCGGGATAAAGAGCAGCAGGATGTGCTGCTGTTCATTGACAACATCTTCCGATATATCCAGGCGGGTTCCGAGGTCTCCGCCCTGATGGGGCGGATGCCCTCCGCCGTGGGCTATCAGCCCACTCTGGCCAATGAGGTGGGCGCCCTGCAGGAGCGCATTACCTCCACCAAAGACGGGGCCATCACCTCGGTGCAGGCGGTGTATGTCCCGGCAGATGACCTGACCGACCCCGCTCCCGCCACCACCTTTGCCCATTTGGACGCCACCACGGTGCTCTCCCGTAAGATCGTGGAGCAGGGCATTTACCCTGCGGTGGATCCCTTGGAATCTACCTCCCGGATCCTGGAACCCGATGTGGTGGGGGAGCGGCATTACAAAATTGCACGGGGCATCCAGGAACTGCTCCAGCGTTACCGGGAGCTCCAGGATATTATTGCCATTCTGGGTATGGAGGAACTCAGCGAGGACGACCGGCGTACAGTGGACCGGGCCCGGCGCATCCAGCAGTTTTTCTCCCAGCCCTTCTCTGTGGCAGAGCAGTTTACAGGCCTGCAGGGGCGCTATGTAAAGCTGGAGGAGACGCTGCGTTCCTTCGAGGTTATCCTGGGCGGCGAATTGGACAAGTATCCGGAAGCCGCATTTACCAATGTGGGCAATGTGGATGAGGTCGTCGAGAAGGCGAAACAGATGGGGGCGGTGTGATTGGCCGGGGAGCATACCTTCCATCTGGAGGTCATAACGCCTGACCGGCAGTTCTTTGTGGGTGAGGCACAGAGTTTGGTGCTTCCCGCGGTGGACGGCCAGATGGGTGTGGAGTATGGCCATGAGCCCGCGGTTACTGCGGTGGAGCCCGGCGTACTGCGCTACCAGGTAGACGGCGTCTGGAATCAGGCGGCGGTGGGCGCCGGCTTTGCAGAGATCAAGCCGGAGGAGACAATTTTGCTGGTGTCCTCGGCGGAGCATCCCGACGAGATCGACAAGGCCCGGGCACAGGCCGCTCTGGAGCGGGCGGAAAAGCGCCTGCAGGATCAGCAGAGCATCCGGGATTATTACCGGTCCAGGGCTGCTTTGGCGCGAGCGATGGCACGGCTGAAAGCCTGCCAGGACAGTTAAAAAAGTATTCAGAGCAAGGGAGAGGGGGGCCTGCTGAGGCGCCGGCTCTCCCTTGCTCTTGGTTTTGGCAGGCGTTCTGCGGACGGCGGAGTGAAGCCGCTCAGAAGTGCGGGGCGGGAGTATTTGCCTTTTCTCCGCTTTTTTGATACAATAACGCCGCCGGAAGGAAGGGAGGGGCTACGCGTATCCGTCTTGGAGCGAGAGAGCGCGAAGCGCTCAGATCAGACCTGCGGCCCCTGGTCATCCAGAGACCGCAGACTGCTTTGCGCCGGACAGGGCGCCGCAGATTGACATTTTGGGGCGGCACTGATATAGTGGAACAAAACGGTGCTCCGCCGGGGGGCGGAGCGCAGATCCGGAGAGGAGATCGGAAGTATGTTTCGAGAGATGCGCCGGGCACGCCAGGCACTGGAGGAGAAGGAGTGCATTGCGGTACTGGAGCGGGGGAGCTCCGGCGTACTGGCGGTGGCGGGGGACGACGGATACCCCTATGCGGTGCCCCTGAGCTATGCGTATCGGGACGGGAAGCTGTACTTCCACTGCGCGAAGGCGGGGCATAAGCTGGACGCCGTCCGCCGGGAACCCAGGGCCTCCTTCTGTGTCATCGATCAGGACCAGGTGGTCCCCGAGGAGTACACCACCCATTTCCGCAGCGTCATCGCCTTCGGCGCCGTGCGCGAACTGGAGGACGAGGGGGAGAAGCGGGCAGCCATCGAGCTGCTCTCCGTGAAGTACGCCCCGGCGGACAGCCCGGCACACCGGGAGGAGACGATCCGCCGGGAGTGGGGCCCCCTGTGCATGCTGGAGATGGAAATCCATCACCTGACGGGGAAGCGGGCCAAGGAGCTGGTCCAGGGACGGAGCTGTTCCGCGGAGGAATGACCCCTGAGGACGAACAGAGAAAAGAGAACCCGCTGCCTGGAAACAGACAGCGGGTCTTTTAATCCATTTTTGGATAGTAGATCAGCATGCTTAGTTCCGCCGTCTCCGTTCCGGGATTTTCATAGGCATGAGGCACATCCGCGCGGAAGCGGATGGAGTCCCCCTTTGACAGCTGGAACACCTCCCCGGCGATGGTGAGAGACAGCCGGCCGGAGAAGACGGTGATATATTCCACCGAGCCCTGAAGATGCGGCTGTGCCAGCAGCTTCCCGCCCGGCTGGACGACGATGCGGTAGGTCTCGAACAGGGTCCGCTCGTCAAACGGGAAAAGCGGATAATTCAGATACCGCCCGTCATCTTCTGTCAGCGGTGTCAGCTCGGACTGCCGGATCACCGAGACTTCCTCAGGGCGGCTCTCCACCAGGGAGGTGAAGGACACCTTATAGCCGTTGGCGATCTTCCACAGGACAGAGATGGTGGGATTGACCTCCCCCTTTTCGATTTGCGCCAGCATGCTTCTGGAGACGCCGGTGGCCGCCGCCGCGGCGTCCAAGGTCAGCTTTTTCCGTTCCCGTACATGCTTCACATTGGCGGCCACGATGCCCGTCAATTCCATATAAATCATCTCCCACCTGTTGACAATATATCGGAAAAATAGTATATTATAAAGGAATCCGAAATATTGGATAAATTTACTGATATCATAACACGCGGCAGAGGAGATGTCAAACATGTTTCCATGGTTTTCCTTTTTGACCTATGCCGTCGTCACTGCGGTGACGCCCGGGCCCAACAATATCATGTCCATGTCCAACGGGAGCCGCCGGGGCTTCCGGGGGGCGCTCCCATTCAATTTTGGGATCCTGGCGGGTTTTTCGGTGGTGATGGTGCTGTGCACCGCGTGCTGCACCCTGCTCTCCCAGCTGATCCCCAAGATCAGGCTCCCCATGCTGGTGGTGGGGGCGGGATATATGCTGTATCTCGCGTGGGAGACCTTCCGCAGCTCTGACCAGATTGAGGAGGACCACTCCAGGGATGGATTTTGGTCCGGGCTGCTGCTGCAATTCATCAATCCGAAGATCTATATTTACGGGATCATGTCCATGGAGGCGTACATCCTCCCGTTCTACAGCGGGCAGCCGGTCCCGCTGCTTGGGTTCGCGCTGCTCCTGGCGGTGATCGGGTTTGCCTTTACGCTGTGCTGGTCGGCGTTTGGCTCCGCGTTTCGGTGGTTGTTTTCCAAACACGCAAGGCTGGTCAACACGGTGATGGCACTGCTGCTGGTCTACTGCGCCGTGTCGCTGTTTTTGACATGATATGCAGCGGCCCCACGAATTTCAAAGAGAGAGAAAATCAAGAGGCGCAGGCCAACAGGCCTGCGCCTCTTCTCTGTCCTGGAACAAGGGACAGAATATGGCGGGCTTTATTCTTCTTCCCGCCAGCCCTTGCACACATCGATCCAGTCCAGGCTGCGGGAGTACTCCTCCAGCTCATCGCAGGTGAGCTGGATGGCGGAGTTTCCGCTCCCCGCGGCAGGGAACACGGTGTCAAACCGGCGCAGGGACTCGTCCAGGTATACCTGTACCCCCTCCTTCACCCCAAAGGGGCAAACGCCGCCTACCTCGTGGCCAACAAGCTCTGGGACCTGGTCATGGGAAAGCATTTTCGCCTTACAGTGAAACTGAGCCTTGAACCGGCTGTTGTCCACCTTGGCGTCCCCGGCGCAGACGATGAGGACGGCGTGCTCCTCCACCAGGAAGGAGAGGGTCTTGGCGATGCGGGCGGGGATGACCCCCAGGGCCTGGGCCGCCAGCTCCACCGTGGCGGAGGAGGTGGGGAACTCCAGAATATCTCCCTCCCGCCCCAGGGGGCGGAAATAGTCTCTTACCTGTTGGATGGACATGTCAGTTCTCCTCCTTTTTCCGCTCCGCCTTGGCGAGAAAGCGGTCCTCCTGGATGATGACCCGCTGGTGGGTGCCCTGTCCGATGAGGCCCGCCTGGTCATAGGCGGCAACCTGGAAGGTGACGGTGCGGCCGTCCACCTGGGTGACCTCGCTCTCCGCCCGGACGGTGAGGCCCACCGGGGTGGCGGAGAGGTGGGTGAGGGTCAGGGCGGTGCCCACCGAGCCCTGGCCCGGCTCCAGGCAGGGGAGGAGGGAGGTGTACGCCGCCTGCTCCATCAGGGCGGCCATGGCGGGGGTGGCAAAGACGGGGAGGGTGCCGGAACCCATGGACGCGGCGGTGCTGGCCTGGGTGACGGGGGCGGAGGCCTCCCCCTTCAGACCGATGGGGATAGACATATTTGAGATACCTTCTTTCGTGTGAAGCGCTTCGGCCCTCGCCGGGGCGGCGGAGACCGACTGGAAAAGATTATACTCCCTTCCCGGTGAAATGTCTACGACGGATCTCGGATGTCGTACAGGGCGTTGAGTACCCGCCAGTTCTGGGGGAAGGGGCGCATCAGGTTCCAATAGCCCACGCCGTACAGCCCGTACTCCTCCGCCAGTGCCAGCTTGGCGCGGATGCTGCGGGCGTCCTCGAACCACACCTCATACTCCCGGCCGTCTTCACCCCAATAGCGGAACCAGGGGGATTGGGCGGTGTCGTCAAAAGCGATGGCCGCGCCCCGGCGGCGGGCGAGATCCACCGCCCCTACATTGGAGATGGAACGGGCCCGGTCGGTACCCTGGACAAAGGGAAGGGGCCAGACATAGCCGTAGTTGGGGATGCCCAGCCACAGCTTTTCCCGGGGAATCTCGGTGACGGCGTACTCCACCACCTGCCGCACCTTGTCCAGAGGGGCCACCGCCATGGGCGGGCCGTAGGCGTATCCCCACTCGTAGGTCATCAGGAGCAGGGCGTCCGCCGCCTCCCCCAGCAGCCGGTAGTCATGCCCCTCGTAGAGGGGACCGGACTGGTCCCGGGAGGTCTTGGCCACCAGGGCCACGAAGATGGGGAGGCCGGCGGGGGAGAAGCGGGCTCTCAGCCGCCCGATGAATTTGGCATAGGGGACCGCGTCCTCTGGAAGGACCGCCTCGAAGTCCACATCGATCCCCTGATAGCCCTTTTCCTCCACGACGGCCTGGATCTGGTCCATCAGGCGGTCCTGCATCCTGGTGCTGTTCAGAAGGGGGTGGACCAGCTCGCCGGAGAAGCCGTCCCCCTCGATGAGGTTGGAGAGGTGGAACAGGGCGGCGGCGCCGCCGTCCCGGGCCTGCTGGAGCAGCGCAGCGTCATCCAGAGGGATGAGACCGCCGTCCGCGGTGACGCTGTAGGTGAAGGGGGAGAGATCGGTGAGATAGGGGACGGTGGCGCGAAGGAGCGCCGGGTCTACCGAGGGATAGGCGTATCCCAACACGGAGAGGGTGCCCTGTTTGGCCTGTTCATACTGAACGACCAGGGTCTGGCCGGGATAGATGAGGGAGCCGCCCTCCAGCGCAGGGTTGTTCCGCCAAAGTTGACGCAGGGAGATCCCATGCATCTCCGCGATGTGCCAGAGAGTATCGCCGGCGACCACAGTGTGGGTGAGCGCCGGGCGCTGCACCACCAGGGCCTGCCCCACCACCAGAGTTTGGGCGGGGGAGAGGCCGTTGTCCTCCATCAGACGGGACATGGACACGCCGCAGCGCACCGCGATGGAGTAGATGGAGTCGCCTGGGGCGACGATATGGATGGTCATTGGGTACCTCCTTTATAAAAGTGTGATGTAGTCGCTGCTGGCATAACCAGTGAGGCAGCCAAAGCGCACCAGATACCAGCTGTTCCAGCGGTTGAGCACGGTGAGATAGGCGCCGTCATAGGCCTGGGCCACCACCGGAGCGGAGAGACTGGGACGGCTTCGGATGTTGAGATAGCTGCCCTCGGTGTCCACCAGAGCGGGCAGGGGCCGGGCGGGGGACAGGAAGGGAATGCCGAAGTACTGGGCGAGGGACTGTGCCACATTCTCCGCGATGGCGGATACATTGTTCCGGATCCAGGCGGCATCGTCCGGATTGTCGTGATAGGCGAATTCGATAAGTACCGCCGGGGCCCGGGTCCGCACCACCTCACCCAGGGTGGTGGTGGGCAGCGCCTGCACCAGCTGGGGCAGGGGATAGATGCGCCGAAGGTTCTCCGCGATGAGCTCCGCGGCGCGCCGGCCGTTGGCACTGCCCGGGTAGTAGAAGACCAGACTGCCCCGCTGGGTGCCCTCCTGCCCCTCGGGAGAGGCGTTGGAGTGGAGGGAGAGGTGCAGGTCATACTCCCCCGCGTTGGAGGCGGTGATGGAGCTGGCCGCGGTCATCTCGGGGATATTGCGGATCACCTGGATGCCGTTGGCCTCCAGATAGGGGAGCATCTCGTCAGCGATGAGATTCATGTACTCCTCCTCATTTCCTCCGCCGGCGTAGGGGTTGAACTCCTGGGTGGAGGGGGAGAGGTAGACGCTGGGCATGAAAATTCCTCCTTTCAGGCCATTTTATGTGGCCGGGGGGCCGTTGGTGTGGCGAAAGGAGGATGAGAAAAGGCGCGGCCCCTGGGAAGGGGCCGCGCCGGTGAAAGAGATCTGACAGAAGATCAACCCAGATTGCGCTCCAGTGTGGCCAGCTGGTCCAGCAGAGGCTGGGGGACCTTGCCGCCGAATTTGGCATAGAACTGCTTGATGTCGGCCACCTCGCCGCGCCACAGATCCCGGTCCACATCCAGCAGACCGCGGACGGTGTCCACATCGATGTCCAGACCCTGGATGTTGATGTCCTCCGGCCGGGGCTCGTAGCCGATGGGGGTCTCCACCGCGTCCGCCTCGTCGAAAGCCCGGGCCAGGATCCACTCCAGCACCCGGAGGTTGTCCCCGAAGCCCGGCCAGATGAAGTGGCCCTGGTCGTCGGTGCGGAACCAGTTCACATGGAAGATCTTCGGGGGATGGGGGATCTTCTCCCCCATGTCCAGCCAGTGCTGCCAGTAGTCCGCCATGTGGTACCCGCAGAAGGGGAGCATGGCCATGGGGTCCCGGCGCACCACCCCCACCGCGCCTGCGGCGGCAGCGGTGGTCTCAGAGGCCATGGTGGACCCGACGAACACCCCGTGGACCCAGTCCCGGGACTGGTACACCAGGGGGGCGGTCTTGGCCCGGCGGCCGCCGAAGATGATGGCGGAGATGGGCACCCCGTTGGGGTCCTCATACCGGTCGCTGAGGCAGGGGCAGTTCTTGGCGGGGGCGGTGAAGCGGCTGTTGGGATGGGCGGCCTTCTTTTCGTCCCCACGGTGCCACTCCAGCCCGTTCCAGTCGATGAGAGTCTCGGGGGCCTGCTTGGTCAGCCCCTCCCACCACACGGTGTTGTTGGAGGGGTCCAGGGCCACATTGGTGTAGATGGTGCCCGACTTGGTGCACTCCAGAGCGTTGAAATTGGACTTGGCGTTGGTGCCGGGGGCCACGCCGAAGAAGCCGTGCTCCGGGTTCACCGCCCACAGCCGGCCGTCCTGGCCGATGCGCAGCCAGGCGATGTCGTCCCCCACGCACCAGGCCTTCCAGCCGTTTTTCCGATAGCCCTCCGGCGGGATGAGCATGGCCAGGTTGGTCTTGCCGCAGGCGGAGGGGAAGGCGGCGGTGACATAGCGCACCTCACCCTTGGGGTTCTCCACCCCCAGGATGAGCATATGCTCCGCCATCCAGCCCTCCTGCCGCCCCAGGTTGGAGGCGATGCGCAGGGCGAAGCACTTCTTGCCCAGCAGCACATTTCCGCCGTAATTGGAGTTGATGGAGAGAATGGCGTTGTCCTGGGGGAAGTGGGCGATATATTTGTTCTCATTGTCCAGGGTGGCATAGGAGTGCAGGCCCTTGATAAAGTCCGCTCCGTCCCCCAGGGCGTCCAGCACCTGGGTGCCCACCCGGGTCATGATGACCATGTTCAGCACCACATAGGTGGAGTCGGTCAGCTCGATGCCGTACTTGGCGAAGGGGGAGCCCACCACCCCCATGGAGTAGGGGATGACATACATGGTGCGCCCCTTCATGGCCCCGTCAAACAGGGCATAGAGCTTTTGGTACATGGCGGAGGGCTCCATCCAGTGATTGGTGGGACCGGCGTCCTCCTCCTTCTCACAGCAGATGAAGGTGCGGTCCTCCACCCGGGCCACATCGTCGGGGTGGGTGCGGTGGAGATAGCAGTCGGGGAGCAGCTCCTGATTCAGGCGGATCATGGTCCCGTCAGATACGGCCAGCTCCCGCAGCTGGTCGATCTGTTCCTGGGAGCCGTCGATCCAGACGACCTTGTCAGGCTTTGTGATGGAGATCATCTCGTCCATCCAGGACAGGACATGTTTGTTGTTCGTCGGATTCATCAGGCCAACCTCCTTGTCAGCGGATCTACTGACATCCATTGTACAGGAAAACTGCCGCAGATACAAGGGAAACCAAGAAAATCATGGAATAAAATCTCAGCGGGGGTCCTGTCCGGCCAATGCGCGGGCCAATTGGGCGAACTGGGGGATGCCCAGCTGCTCGCCCCGCACCGTCTCGGGCAGGCCGCAACGGGCCAGGATGTCCCGCAGCGCCTGCTTGGAGAGCTGCGGAGAGAAGGCGGCGGACAGGCAGTTGAGCAGGGTCTTGCGCCGCAGGGCGAAGGCGGCCCGGACCACCCGGAAAAAGAGGGCCGGATCGTCCACCGGGACAGGGGGCTGCGCCCGGGGGATCAGCCGCACCACCGCAGAGATGACCTTTGGAGCGGGGAGGAAGCAATCCGGCGGTACCTGGAACAGCAGTTCCGGCCGGGTATGGTACTGACAGTACACCGAAAAGGCGCCATAGTCCGCTGTGCCCGGCTGAGCGCAGATGCGCTGGGCCACCTCCCGCTGGATCATTACGGTGAGGGAGGCGAACAGCCCGCTGTCGATGAGCCGGGTGAGAACAGGGGTAGTAATATTATAAGGTAAGTTGGCGCACACCGTCGGCTGAAGGTCGGGGAACTGCTCCGCCACCAGCCGCTCCAGGTCCAGCTTCAGGATGTCCCCGGGGATGACGGTGACATGGTCCAGTCCGGCCAGAGTCTCACTGAGCACAGGGAGGAGAGAGCGGTCCAGCTCCACGCATGCCACCCGGCCCGCACGGGCGGCCAGCTGTACCGTGAGGCAGCCGATCCCCGGCCCGATCTCCAGGACGCCGGTGCCACCGTCCGCGCCGGAGGCGGCTGCGATGTCCAGGGGGACCCGGCCGTCGATGAGGAAGTTCTGCCCCATGGACCGGGAAAAGCGGAAGCCATGGCGTTCCAGCAGGGGCCTGATCTCTCTGATGTCGCAAAGGTCCATGGCAAAGCTCCTTTCTGACAGGGACATCATCGTCTCGGGATACGGGGGTGGGATGGAAGTGGGGAAGAAATGGTCAAAATCTAAAAAGAAAGACACGCTTACAGCGTGTCTTTCTTTTGGCGGAGAGAGAGGGATTCGAACCCTCGAACGGGTATTAGCCGTTACACGATTTCCAATCGTGCGCCTTCGACCAACTCAGCCATCTCTCCAGGCTGTTGCCCACGGTCAGCGGAGCAACATCAAATATTATATCATTATTTTTTCTCCCGTCAAGACAAAATAGAGAAAAAATGAAGGGAATTTCTCTGAAGAAAAGGGACATAATGGAATATATAAAAAAATATAGTAGCATGTCCCCTTGAAAACAGGCTGACAAGAGCAAATATATACAATTTTTCAAGGGTACTACTGTGCACTTTTGCTCTTGCATCAGAGAAGTTTAATAAGTTACAATGTGGTAACAATTTAACAACAAAGGGTGTAACCAATCACCCGGCGATTAAATTTTGAAGAAAGCAGTGATGATTATTAAGACGAAGCGAATCGCCATCTCGCTGGCCTGCCTGCTGTGCATGTTCCTTCTGGTGGGCGCCGCGAAAGATGAAGTTGCGTCTGTGTCCGATGAGATCACAACTGCAGAAGAGATGCCCGCTGCCACCGATTCCGCCGCCGCCCAGGACCTGCCTGCGGCGGAGATGGAGGAGAACTCCGCGGAAGAGGAGGAGCTGCCTCCTGTTCAGCCCGAGGTACCTGCCGAGCCCGCGTTCCTGACCGTGGATGGGACGCCGGTGGAAATCCATTATACGCTGCACGAGGGGGAGACCACCTATGTCTCCGTGGTGGATTTTGTAGAGGCAGTGGCGCCGGAGGGGACTGTCACCTGGACGGGAAACGGCGTTGAAGTGAAGACTGACAAACTGACGATGACCGCTGTCCTGGGACAGAAGTATGTCGTCGCAAATGACCGCTATCTGTATGTGGAAGACGGCGTGATGCTCTATGAGGACGCCACCATGCTGCCCGCCGCGGTGCTGGCAAAAGCGTTTGACGCCACGCTGGTGTGGGATGTGGAGACCGCCACCATCGATATCTTTTCGGGAAGCGGCGCCCTGGAATCCGGGGAGACCTTCTACGCTGAGGATGCGGTGTACTGGCTGTCCCATATCATCAATGCAGAGAGCGGAAACCAGCCCCTGGCCGGCAAGATCGCCGTGGGGAATGTGATCATGAACCGGGTGGAGAGCCCGCTGTTCCCCAACACCATTTATACGGTGATCTTCCAGCGCAACCAGTTCTCTCCCGCCTCCAGCGGCGCCATCTATCGCGATGCCAATCAGGAGAGCGTCATCGCAGCCAAGCTGGTTTTGGATGGGGCAGAGGTACTGGACAACGCCCTTTACTTCAACCGGGTCGGGATGGACTGCTGGGCCTCCCGCAACAAGACCTTGGTGGCTACCATTGGGGCGCACGCATTTTACGCATAAATTTCATCGGACACACAAGAGAACGGGACCGCAGGCGCCGCCTGCGGTCCCGTTCTGGTTTATCGATGAAAAACAGGCGGGCTTCATGTGAATTTTACATCAGTGTCTTTTCAAATTTACGGGAAGCACTTATAATAAAAAAAAAGAAGCCTGGAGGGGACGATATGAAGATTTTTGTGGTGGAGGACGACGCAGAGATCCGGGAGATGGAGTGCTATGCCCTGAACAACAGCGGGTTTCAGACGGAGGCGTTTGAAAATGGAACGGACTTCTTTAAGGCGCTGGCCAGAGAGACCCCGGGGCTTGTGCTGCTGGACATCATGCTCCCTGGGCGGGACGGTCTGGATATTCTGCGGGAGCTGAAATCAAACAGCCGCACAGACCATATCCCGGTGATTCTGGTCACAGCCAAGACCACGGAGATGGACACGGTGCGCGGCCTGGATCTGGGGGCGGACGACTATATCAGCAAGCCTTTTGGGATCATGGAGCTGGTATCCCGGGTGCGGGCCCGGCTGCGCAGTGCCACCCACGAGGAGGCGGTGACCTCCGCCATTCGCTATGGGAATATCCTGATGGTGGATTCCAAGCGCGAAGTGCTGGTGGACGGACATCAGTGCGAGCTGACCTTCAAGGAGTATGAACTGCTGAAGCTGTTCCTCACCAATCCGGAGATCGTGCTGAGCCGGGATGTGATTATGGAGCGGGTGTGGGGCTTTGACTACGAGGGGAACACCCGCACTGTGGATGTGCACATTAAGACTCTGCGGCAGAAGCTGGGGGAGAGCGGTGCGCTGATCCGCACGGTGCGCAATGTGGGGTACAAGCTCAGCGGACAGGAGGGGTAAGATGGAGGCGAAAATCACGCTCAGCCTGTTTTATATGGGGCTGCTTTCTGCCGTGATCGCCATTACCCTGTCGGTCATCACCTTTTACGGTACCATTCAGGAGCAGATCCAGCGGGATCTCCAGGCCAGCGGCGATATGGTGGCCACCGTTTACGAAAATGGTTTTATTCAGCCGGACGATCTCACAAAATTTGGAACAGAGGATCTGCGCGTGACCTTGATCTCAGCCGATGGCACGGTGCTGGTGGACAGCCAGGCGGCGGCATCTGAGATGGACGACCACAGCCAGCGGCCCGAGATCAAGGATGCGCAGAGCCTTGGCTTCGGCTGGGCGGCACGGGAATCCCAGACCTTGGGGACCAGCGACTACTACTACGCCCAGGAGCTGGAGAGCGGTGAGATCCTCCGGGTGTCGGTGGCGGCGGTGACCGTGCCTATGATGCTGGGACAGGCCTATCCCGGCTTGATCGGGATCCTGATCCTGCTGTTTATCCTGGCGGTGGTGTTTGCCGTGCTGTTGACCAAGCGGCTGCTGCGGCCCATCAAGTCGCTGCCCGCCCAGCTGGACGACCCCACCCTGGCCAGCGACACCACCCGGGTCTACCCCGAACTGGCGCCCTTTGTGCTGGAGATCCAGAACCAGCGGGCCATGCGGGAACAGCTGCGTCAGGAATTCACCGCCAATGTCTCCCATGAACTGAAGACGCCGCTGACCACCATCTCCGGCTATGCGGAGATGATCGAAACGGGGCTTGCCAAGCCGGAGGACAACAAAAAAATCGCAGGGGTCATCCACAAGGAGGCGGGACGGCTGCTGCAGCTGATCGGGGAGATCATCCGGCTGTCCGAGCTGGACGCCTCCGGGGAGGAGGTCCGCCAGGAGCGGGTGGAGCTGCTGGGCCTGGCCAAGGAGTGCCGGGAGACCCTGGAGAGCGCCGCATCCCAGCGGGGGATCCGTCTGGAAGTGACAGGCTGCACCTGGGCGCTGTGGGGCAATCGGACCCAGCTGTGGGAGCTGATTTACAACCTGATGGACAATGCCATCCGCTACAATCGGGACAATGGCACCGTCACGGTGGAGGTGGGGCAGGGGTTCCTGTCCGTGCGGGATACGGGTATCGGTATCCCCAGAGAACATCAGGCACGCATCTTCGAACGCTTTTACCGGGTGGATAAAAGCCACTCCAGGGCCACCGGAGGAACAGGGTTGGGACTGTCCATCGTCAAGCATGTGGCAGAAGCCCACAAGGGAAAGATCAGCGTGGAGAGCACCGTGAATGTGGGGACCGAGATCCGGGTCACATTTACAGAGTGAAAGCAGCCGGCGTGAGAGAACACGCCGGCTGCTATTTTACACAGATTTTACATGAGAAGCGCAAAGATTTTACACAACCCTGTTACCATTTCCCAACAAGCGCGGCAGAGGCGGCACAGGGAGGGCGGAGCATGGACATATTTTCTCTCTTTACCCTATGCGGTGGTCTGGCGTTTTTTTTGTATGGAATGCGCACCATGTCAGGCAGCCTGGAGAAGATCGCGGGCGGCCGGCTGGAGCTGACGCTGAAGCGGATGACGGCAAATCCGCTGCGCAGCCTTCTCCTGGGGGCGGGAATCACCATTGCCATCCAGTCCTCCTCCGCCATGACGGTGATGCTGGTGGGGCTGGTGAACTCCGGGATTATGGAGCTGGGGCAGACGGTGGGCGTTATTATGGGTGCCAACATTGGTACCACACTGACCGCATGGATCCTCAGCCTCACGGGGATCGATGCCCAGGGGAATGTGCTGCTGCGCCTGCTGCAGCCGGCAAGCTTTTCTCCGCTGCTGGCGCTGGCGGGGATTCTGATGCTGATGATCTCCAAAAATCAGAGGAAGCGGGACATCGGCACGGCGTTGGTTGGATTTTCCGTCCTGATGTACGGGATGCAGCTGATGGGGGACGCGGTGAGCCCGCTGGCGGACATGCCCGCATTTTCCAATATGCTCACTGCCTTTGAAAACCCGCTGCTGGGGGTGCTGGTGGGGGCGGTATTCACTGGAATCATCCAGAGCTCGGCGGCCTCGGTTGGGATCCTGCAGGTGCTGGCCGCCACTGGGACCATCACCTATGGTATGGCCGTCCCCATTGTCATGGGGCAGAACATCGGGACCTGTGTCACCGCGCTGTTGTCCAGCATCGGAGTGAACCGCAGCGCCAAGCGGGTGGCGGTGATCCACATCAGCTTTAATGTCATCGGCACTGCGGTGTGTCTGTCTCTGTTCTGTCTGGGGGACGCTGTGCTTCGATTTCCCTTTACCGATGCGGCCATCTCGCCGGTGAGCATCGCGGCGGTGCACAGTGTATTCAACATCACCACCACAGTGATCCTGCTGCCCTTCAGCCGCCAGCTGGAGCGGCTTGCCTGCTTTGTCATCCGGGATAAGCCGGCGGAGGAGCACTGTGTTCTGCTGGACGAGCGGCTGCTGCTCTCTCCCGCCTTTGCGCTGAACCAGTGCCGGGAGAATGTGGTGTCCATGGCGGAGCTGGCCAAGCTTTCGGTGCTCACGGCCATGGATATGGTGCTGAGCTACAGCAGAGAGAAGGGCGAGCAGGTGCGGAGCTATGAGGATGAACTGGACCAACTGGAGGATGCCCTGGGCACCTTCCTCACCAAACTGTCCGCCCGGGAGATCACGCCCAGCGACAGCGGCCGGGTCTCTCAGATGCTCCACTCCATCAACGATCTGGAACGAATGGGAGACCATGCCCTGAATATCGCAGAGCGGGCGGAGAACATTGCCGGACTGGGGCTGAAATTCTCCTACCAGGCCCAGCAGGAGCTGACCACCTTGGCCGCCGCCCTGACGGAGATTCTCAGCATCACCACCGAGGCATTTGCCCGGGAGGATATCCGGCTGGCGGAACAGGTAGAGCCGCTGGAGGAGGTCATCGATGATCTCACTGAGGAGATCCGAGACCGGCATCTTCAGCGCCTGCAGACAGGGGAGTGCAGCATCGACCTGGGGGTGATTCTCAGCGACCTGCTGAGCAATTACGAGCGGGTGTCCGACCACTGCTCCAATCTGGCCGCCAGCCTGCTCCAGACCGATCAGACCGTACAGGGGACACACAGCTTTCTTCAGGAAGTGAAGAACGGGAACCAGGAGTTCAGCCGGGCTTATGAGGCATACCGGCAGAAATACCGCCTGTCCTGAGTGCAATATACCTGCTTGCGCGTGATAAGACTGCGTTATGAAGAGGCTTGGAGGCGGCCCGGCTTCTTGGGAGCTTTTGTCTGGCAAAGGGCTGCGGCGGACACAGAGCGGGCGTTTCATCCTCTGCAGGGAGAAATGAAAAAGAGATGCAGTGCAGCCAGTCAAGCATGCCCTCAAAATCATTTGAAGTCAAAGCCTCCGGCTTAGCCGGAAGTTTTGACTCTTCATAGACTCAGTGCAATACACGGCTGCTGCGGCTGCTTATCTGGTCAGGTCCCCCGGCCATCGATCTGAAATACTGCTTGTCCGTTGGAGCCTGAGAACGGCATGTCGTTCCCATCCAAGCTGAACGAGGGCTGCCGGCATGAAAAACTCGCCGTAAGCGCAGACTTACAGCGGGCAGAGAAAAGAAGAACAGCTGGGGCTGAAACGGAGCGCGCAGGGCGATGAGAGCCTCGTGTTCCCGGCGGAAGAGATGGATTATGTACCACCGCCATTTGGCGGTGGCCTGCGAGGAGGTCGAGGTTACAGGGTGAGAACGGACTCGCAGCAGCGGAAATCGGTGTCGATGGTGTGGGCAATGAAGCGTGCCTTGAAATTGCGGGAATTGCACATGGCCTGGGTGGAAGCGCCGGAAACATCCAGGTCCTCCGGGACCACGAATTTGATGCATTTGACCAGCACATCACGGCAGGTGGAGGCATTGTGGGCCGGGATCGTCATAGCCTTCATTCCGCGCTGATACTCCATGCCGTTCTCATCCACTTCCGTGAGAATGGCTGCCAGGGCAACCCGCTTGCCGGGGCAGACATTTTTGATGGTCACATCCATCTGGATAATGCGGCCCAGGGACTCCAGGGAGGTGTCACCCATGTCCACCACCACCGCGTCGGAGCAGCTGTTGACAGTCAGGTCCACCGGAACAGGGCACGGCTCCGGATTGACGACCACATCGCACTCTACGGAGACGGTGGGGTCTGGAAAATCCACCACATTTCCCTCCGTATCGGTGTAGGTGATGGACGCATTGACCAGCTTGGTGCCGGGGGTTTGGCCCACATGATGGACAAAGAACTCCAATGTGGCGCTTTCCGGAGCGCTGACGCCCAGCTCGGAAATGGACCAGCGCAGGGAAGTGGAATTGAGCATCGTCGCGCTGCCGACGGACGGGGTGAGAATGCTGGTGATGCTGAAGTCAGAGGTCACTACCTCATCTATGACGATATTGGTGGCACCGGTTTTGGAAATGTTGGCGGCCAGCTCGGCAAAAAGCTCCTCCAGCTCCGAAGCATCAGGCGTAACGGCCACATGAGTGGCGGCCGGGTCAGTGGCCCAGTTGTTGAGGGCGTTGACATCCACGCCGTCGGAACCAAGAAGGCCGATACAGTAGATCACGATGCCCTGGGCACGGGCCGCGGCAGCGACGGGGGCGGGCGGGGCGCCGGTGGTGGTTTTTCCGTCGGTGAACATCACGATGACCTTGGCGTTGCTGGAATTGGGATCAAAAAGCGCGATGGCCTTGGTGAACGCGTCGGCGTGATTGGTGCTTCCGCCCGCCACCAGTCCATCCACCGCATTTTTCAGCGTGTCCACCGAAGTGATCATCTGGGTGTTCTGCGTAGCAGTGTCGGAGAAGCTGACAATTCCGATATGACTGCCGGATCCGATTTCACCGGATGGCTGTCCGCCGGTGGACTGGGAGATGATATCGATAAAGGTTTTCGCACCAGTTTTCATGTTGGCCAGCGGTGTGCCGGTCATGCTGCCCGAACGATCCAATACCAGCGCGATATCGGTGGGGTTGGTAACAATGTCAGGCGCTGCGGTGAGGGCCAAAGTGACTTTCAGAGAACCGTCACAGTCGATCCGATCCGCACTCAGGACTTTGTTAGAGTTTGTAATACCCATTGGATTACCTCCTTCTGAGGCGATGCCTCACCACAGCCTATGCGGCTGCGGCGGCATGTGGTACGAAGCCTCGCCAGAGGAGAGGGAGCGTATAGAAAGAAAAGCCGGAGGAATAGACTTTCCAGAGAGAGGAGCCGCATTTAACAGATATGAGCATAGAAGGGCAGCTCAGCAGTCCTTTGGCAGTGCTCTTAATTAGAAAGGAGGTTTCCTGAAGCTTATCTTAAGGTGCCTTTCAGACTTGACAACCGTATGGAAAGCGCTAAAATAAAAATATCAAGTTATGAAAGGGCTGAGTGCGATGTCATTTGTGAAACGCTGCGGTGCTTTTGGCTCCACACAATTATATGAGACAAAACATTGTGCGGAGCCTTTTGGGGAATTCTGATTGTAAAACAGGAAGGACAGGGCAGTCACAGACTACCTTTTGTACTCTTTTTATAAATTGCCCCAGGATACCAGTCTATGCAGGCCACAAACAATGTTTTGTTTGTGGCCTTTTGCTGCTTTGTTGTTGAATCATTCCAGAGAAGGGCGGCACAATGGTCCTGTGCGGCCCTCCTTTTTGAAAGGATGACACTGTTTTGAAGATGGACAAACAAAAAATTTATCCCCGGACAAAAGACAGGGAAACCGTATATTTGAAAAATGTCGTTACCGATCCCAGCATCACCGTGGGCGACTACACCATATATAACGACTTTGTGAATGATCCTGTGGATTTCCAAAAAAATAATGTTCTCTACCATTATCCCATTAACCATGAAAGGCTGATTATCGGTAAGTTCTGCTCCATTGCCTGCGGAGTTCGCTTTTTGTTCAACAGCGCCAATCACAGCCTAACTTCCCTTGCCGCTTACCCATTTCCCGTTTTCTTTGAAGAATGGGGACTTGATGTCAGCCACATAACCGAGGCATGGGACAACAAAGGAGATATTGTGATTGGAAGTGATGTTTGGATCGGATATGAGGCCGTGATTTTTGCTGGAGTTACCATAGGGGACGGTGCCATTATCGGTACCAGGGCCGTTGTAACAAAAAGTGTACCGCCCTATACCATTGCGGGCGGTGTCCCAGCTAAGCCTATTCGAAAATGCTTTTCAGAGGAAACCATTTCAGCGCTGCTGGCGGCGCGGTGGTGGGACTGGCCGGAAGAAAAAATTGCTCGCAACCTTGCGGCAATTCAATCAGGGCATGTCGATCAGTTTAAGTAAATATTGAAAAACAAGGCCCAGAGCCATCGCAGCGAGACCGCTGCCGATTGGCTTGCAGTGTAAAAACGGCGGCTTTGAATTTATCAAGCCGCCGTTCCTTTATAGGCGTAGTCCTCCTTTTCTTTGTTGACCTTTACTATAAAATATAGTATTATACTTTATAGTAAAGGAGATGATATTTGTGTCGTCCATTGATTTGGTGATTCTGGGGATCGTATTAGAAAAGCCCCAAAGTGCCTATGACATTCAAAAAGATATTGAATACCACAATTTCTCCCGCTGGACAAAAATCAGCATCCCATCTGTCTACAAGAAGGTGCTCCAACTGAAAGAGAAAGGCTATCTTGCGAGCGATGTGATGAAGGGAGAGCGGTTTGCGGAAAAGGTAATTTACTCGGTTACCGATGCCGGAAAAGCCTATTTTGAAACACTGATGGATACGATTGCCGAACAAAATGTACCGCTTACCTTTGATTTCAATGTGGTGATCACGAACCTCAAAAAAATGGATAAGCCCCATGCCCAAGCCCTTGTCAGCAAGCTGCGGAAAAGCATTGCTGAATCAGCGGAAAAAAGTGAGGAATATGCACGGCGATACGCCGACATCCCCTTAGTAGGCCGGACGATCTTTGACCAGCAGCGCCTTTTGTATCAAGCGCTGTTAGAATGGTTGGATTCTTTTTCGGCCCAGTTTTCCGAAGAGGGGAACGCTTCATAATGGCACGAAGTACCTTAACGGTACTCTTTGAAAATCCATTTTGGGTCGGGGTCTACGAGCGTATTGACGGTGATCGGTATGAGGTTTGTAAAATTATTTTTGGAGAGGAGCCAAAAGACTATGAGGTATGGGATTTCCTGCTCAAAAATTGGAGCGAGCTGAAGTTCAGTCCACCCATCAAAGCAGAACGAGTTGAGGAGCGGAAATTAAATCCCAAACGGATGCAGCGGGAGATCCACAGTAAGTTGCAGGAGCTCGGGATTGGTACAAAGGCACAGCAGGCATTGAAATTGCAGCATGAACAAAACAAATTGGAGCGCAAAAGCATAAGCCGTGAACAGAGGGAAGCAGAAAAAGAACGGCAATATGAATTGCGCCAGCAGAAAAAGCGGGACAAACATCGGGGCCGCTGATTGAGGCGGGCAGCACAGGAAATCAGGTGTGATCAGATTTCATGCTGGGCATGTAAAAGCGGTGCCTCCCTACAAACGGGGAGAAATTTTCAATCAGCGGGTGACGATTCATTATAACTATATAACTATAACTGTATCGGTGCCTTTGAGGTGCCCGACCGCCGGAAGACCCCTGCGCGGGACATTCTTCTGGAAACGAGAAAAGGCGCAGCATTAAGCCGCGCCCCCGCATAGATCGATATTTGAGATGCGGGTATTTGAATCACCGGAGGGTTCCGGCCGCCTAAGGCGGCCGGAACCCAAAGCAAAAAGGACATCCTTCCGGATGTCCTTTTTGCTTTGGAGCAGGTGAGGGGAATCGAACCCCCGTGTTCAGCTTGGGAAGCTGACATTCTGCCATTGAACTACACCTGCATTTTCATAATTGACTACGCTATTTTAGCACGGACCGGAACAGAATGCAAGAGGGAATCGCATACTTTTTCTCCCCATTGGCTTGCAGAAAAATTACAGAAATTTTAAGGAAACATTTATGATTTTTCCCTGTTCACCGGGCGAAGAATGGTCTATGATAAGAATGACCAAAGAAAACCGGGGAGACTGCCATGAAAGATAGAAAATGGGTTCTGACGCTGCTGCTTACCATACTGCTCTTGGGGGCTATCCTGCTTCTGTTGTGGCGCACAGGCTTTTTTCAGGCTGCAGACAGTGTGGAAGCGCTTCAAGAATATATCGAGCGATGGACGCCCTATTCCCATGCCGTATTTTTTATCGTCCAGTTCTCCTCAGTGGTTTTGGCCCCCATTCCCAGTAATATTACCGCAGTGGTCGGCGCTCTTTTGTTCGGCACCATTCCCGCTTTTTTGATTACTACAGCGGCGGTACTCACTGGTTCGATGGTGGTGTTCGCTCTGGCCAGGGTACTGGGGAGAAACTTTGTGGACCGGGTGGTCAGCCAGAAGATCTCAGACCGATATCGCTCGGTGATTAAAAATAAGCGGGACAGCTTTCTCGTTCTGGTGTTCCTTTTCCCGTTTTTTCCAGACGATATCATCTGCATCCTGGCAGGGGTGACGGACATCTCCGCAATGCGATTTTTTGTGATTGCAGCGCTGACACGGCCCTGGGGATTGCTGGTGGCCTGTGCGGTGGGAGGTTCCGCAGTGGCGATCCCCTGGTGGGGGATGATTCTTTTGGGTGCGGCTGGGATCGCGATCTTCCTGTTGGGAATGAAGTATGGAGACCGGATCGAGCGGACGCTGATCCAGCGGCTCCATCGCGCCAAGGGACGGGACGATTGAACCTCGAAGAAAAAATTTTACCCGCGTTCTGGCCGGAAGCCGGGACGCGGGTTTGATTTTTGAGAGGCGGAAGGCCGGAAAATCTGCTTGGTTTTCCGCCTTCTTCACACCTTTTTCACTTGATAAAAATATAACTTATTTGTAGAAAAAATATCAATAATTCGTTAAAAAATAGATTTTTCAAAACTTATTGACAGGATTGGCGCGGGAGGATATACTTGTGCGCATCACCGGTGAACATACTGAAATCTGGAAGGAGCGCCACAATCATGTCTACCTACTATTTTCTCCCTACCCGCAATGTGTTCGGGGAAGGGGCTGTTCAGGAGGCGGGAACCCTGATGCAAACTCTCCATGTCAAACGGGTCATGATCGTCACCGACGCATTCCTGGCCTCCAGTGGGATGGCGGACCAGGTCCAGGAAGTACTGCACCGGGCTGAGATCGAGTCGGTGGTGTTTGGCGGGGCGGAGCCCAATCCCACTGACCTGAATGTAAGGAGCGGCGTGGATTTTTTCCGGCGGCACGGCTGCGACGGCCTGATCTCCCTGGGGGGTGGCTCCTCCCATGACTGTGCCAAGGGGATCGGCTTGGTGGCCAGTAATGGGGGGGAGATCGCCGACTATGAGGGAGTGGACAAATCCACGCGGGACATGGTCCCTCTGATGGCCATCAATACCACAGCAGGCACCGCGTCAGAGATCACGCGGTTTTGCATTATCACCGATACACGACGCAAAGTGAAGATGGCGATTGTGGACTGGCGTGTTACCCCCAGGATCGCCATCAACGACCCTACGCTGATGAAGGGGATGCCAGCAGGGCTGACTGCCGCCACTGGAATGGACGCCATGACTCACGCGATTGAGGCATATGTCTCTACCAATGCGAATGTACTCACGGATTCCGCCGCCCTGATGGCGGTGAAGATGATCTACCAGTACCTGCCCAAGGCGGTGGCCAACGGGGAGTACATGAAGGCCAGAGACAAGATGGCCTACGCCCAATATCTGGCGGGCATCGCCTTTAACAACGCCTCTCTGGGCTATGTCCATGCCATGGCCCACCAGTTGGGCGGCTATTATAATTTGCCCCACGGAGTGTGTAATGCCATCCTGCTGCCCTATGTGGAGGAGTTCAACCTCATCGGGAATCTGAACCGCTTCCGGGACCTGGCCGCCGCCATGGGAGAGACCATCGATGGCATGTCCACAGGGGATGCGGCGAATAAGGCCATCCAGGCTATCCGCACCATCAGCAGGCAGGTAGGAATTCCGGAAAACCTGAAGGTGCTTGGTGTAAAGCCGGAAGACTTTGCGGATATGGCGGAGAATGCCATGCGGGATGTCTGCTCTCTCACCAATCCAAGAAAGGCCACCAAGGAGCAGATCATCGAAATCTATCGCCGTGCCTATGAGGGGGAGTGAGGAGGGCGGCCTCCTCCGTATAAAGGATAATAAAACCACATAGACTGAAATTTTTGGACCGGAGCGAAAAGACGCTCCGGTCCAAGCTTTTTGCTTCAAAAACGGGAAAAGCGATTGACAGAAGGAAAAACTGTGATAAACTAAGGAAGACAATGCGCAGACGAAGCCAAGAACGCGGCCCGGTCTTCAGAGAGGGGGAGTTGGTGCAAGCCCCTGTCCGCCGCCCGTTCACGCCACTTCCGAGCGGACCGCGACGAGCGGTACGGCCCATCCCCGTTACCGGATGGCTGAGCGCCCCCTGAGCCAGGGGGGAATCAGGGTGGTACCGCGGAAGAGGAGACTTTCGCCCCTGGAATTCGGGTCCGTTCCGAGAACGAGCCTGATCCAGGGGCTTTTTCTGTGAGGAGGGAAGATCCCATTGATACAATATGTGGTGGACGCCTTTGCCGAGCGTGTTTTCGAGGGAAACCCGGCGGCGGTGTGTCTGCCGGAACGCTGGCCTCTCGAGGAGGAGATGCAGTCCATCGCCCGGGAAAATAACCTGTCGGAGACGGCTTTCGCCGTCCGGGAGGGGGAGGACTGGCGGCTGCGCTGGTTTACCCCGGGAGGTGAGATCGACCTGTGCGGCCATGCCACGCTGGCTGCGGCTTACGCCATCCTCCGGTTCGCGGACCCGGAGGCGGAGATGATCCGCTTCCACACGATGAGCGGCCTGCTCACCGTCCGGCGGGAAGGAGAACTGCTGTCCATGGATTTTCCCGCCTATTCTCTGACACGGACGGAGGTCACCGACGCGATGGAGGATGCCCTGGGGATCCGCCCCCGGGAGGCATGGCTGGCCAGAGATTTGGTATGTGTCTTTGACGACCCGGCGGCCGTGGAGAAGATACAGCCTGATCTGGAAAAGGTCAGGGCGCTGGAGGGGACTCTGCTCCATGTCACCGCTCCGGGGACGGGTCCGGGATACGACTGCGTTTCCCGCAGCTTTGCCCCTAAGCTGGGTGTGCCGGAGGATCCGGTGTGCGGGTCCGGGCACTGTCACCTGGCGCCCTACTGGAGCGGACGGCTGGGCAAAACAAAATTGACCGCCCGGCAGGCATCCCAGCGAGGGGGGACCCTGTACTGCCGCGTGAACGGGGACCGGGTGGTCCTGGCCGGCCGTGCGGTGCTGTACGCCGTGTCCCGGCTGACGGTGGGGGAGGCGGAAGCCTCGCCCGCGGTCTGATTTGCAAATTAAAATGAAAAAGATCATATTTGTTGGAGGTAATCTGTCATGCGTGACCCAAAGCCCTACGGCCTGAATGAACTGCGGGAGATGTTCCTGAAATTTTTCGAGACCAAGGGACATCTCCGCCTGCCCAGCTTTTCCCTGATCCCACAGAACGATGCGTCCCTGCTGCTCATCAACAGCGGCATGGCGCCCATGAAGCCCTGGTTCACCGGGGAGCAGGAGCCCCCCCGCCACCGGGTGACTACCTGCCAGAAGTGCATCCGCACCGGCGATATCGAGAACATCGGCAAGACCGCCCGCCACGGCACCTACTTTGAGATGCTGGGCAACTTCTCCTTCGGGGACTATTTCAAAAAGGAGGCCATCCACTGGGCCTGGGAGTTTTTGACCAGCCCGGAGTGGGTGGGCCTGGACCCCGACCGGCTCTACCCCTCCGTCTTCGCCGGAAATGAGACCACCCCCGCCGACGACGAGGCCTTCGCCATCTGGCGGGACGAGATCGGCATCGCCCCGGAGCGCATCTTCAAGTTCGGCAAGGAGGACAACTTCTGGGAGCACGGCTCCGGCCCCTGCGGCCCCTGCTCCGAGATCTACTACGACCGGGGTCCCGAGTGGGGCTGCGGCAAGCCGGGGTGTACCGTGGGCTGTGACTGCGACCGGTATATCGAGGTGTGGAACATTGTCTTCTCCCAGTTCGACAACGACGGCGAGGGCCACTACACCGAGCTGAAGCAGAAGAACATCGACACCGGCATGGGGCTGGAGCGCCTGGCCTGCGTGTGCCAGAATGTGCCCTCCCTCTTCGATGTGGACACGGTGATGAACATCACCCACAAGGTCACCCAGCTCACCGGGGCCTCCTACGGCCAGAGCCACGAGGTGGATGTGTCCCTCCGGGTCATCACCGACCACATCCGCTCCGCCACCTTCATGATCTGCGACGGAGTGCTCCCCTCCAACGAGGGCCGGGGCTATGTTCTGCGCCGCCTCCTCCGCCGGGCCGCCCGGCACGGCAAGCTCCTGGGGGTGGACGAGCCCTTCCTCTATCAGGTGTGCGACACCGTCATCCATGAGAACGAGGGCCACTACCCCGAGCTGCGGGAGCGTCAGGCCTATATCACCAAGGTCATCCGGGTGGAGGAGGAGAACTTCGCCAAGACCATCGACGGCGGCCTGCGCATCTTCAACGACATGCTCGCCCAGCATCAGGAGAAGGGGGAGAAGACCTTCTCCGGCACCGACGCTTTCAAGCTGTATGACACCTACGGCTTCCCGGTGGACCTGACGGTGGAGATGGTGGAGGAGCAGGGGATGACCCTGGACCAGGACGGCTTCCACAAGCTGATGGAGGAGCAGCGCATCCGCGCCCGCAAGGCGCGGGAGGCCCTGGGCGACCTGGGCTGGGCCGGCGTGGAGTTCGGCAAGGAGGTCCCGGAGACCGAGTTCGTGGGCTATGGGAACACCTCCATCACCGGCGCCAGGGTGGTCGCCCTGGTGGTGGAGAACGAGCAGGCTGAGGAGCTCATGCCCGGCGTGGAGGGCATCGTGGTGCTGGACAGGACTCCCTTCTACGCCGAGATGGGCGGCCAGGTGGCCGACCACGGCGTCATCGCCAAAAGCGGCGAGAACGGCTGCCTGTTCCAGGTCACCGATGTGCAGAAGAACAAGGGCGGCAAGTATATGCACTATGGCAAGGTGACCGAGGGGGTGCTGAAGCTGGGGGATACCGTCTCCGCCCAGATCGATGTGCCCCGGCGGAGGGCCATCATGCGCGCCCACTCCGCCACCCACCTGCTGGACAAGGCCCTGCGCACCGTGCTGGGGGACCATGTGCACCAGGCGGGCTCCCTGGTGGAGGAGGACCGGCTGCGCTTCGACTTCACCCACTTCTCCGCCATGACCGCGGAGGAGCTGGCCCAGGTCAGCGCCGTGGTCAACGAGGCGGTGCTGGAGGGCTATGACATCCAGACCAAGGTGATGCCCCTGGAGGAGGCCAAGAAGACCGGCGCCATCGCCCTGTTCGGCGAGAAGTACGGCGACACTGTTCGGGTTGTGGACATGGGGGAGGGGTACTCCGTGGAGTTCTGCGGCGGCACTCACCTGGACAACACCGCCAAGGTGGGGGTGTTCCACATCTCCAGCGAGTTTTCCGTGGCCTCCGGTGTGCGCCGGATCGAGGCCACCACAGGAAAGGTCTCCCTGGAACTGATGAACCGCAACCAGGCCCTGCTGTTCCAGGCCGCCTCCATCCTCAAGGCAAAGCCCGGGGAGCTGCGGGAGAAGGCGGAGCAGAACATGGCGGAGCTGAAGCATCTGCGCCATATGGTGGAGACCTTCAAGGCCAAGGAGGCCGCGGGGGAGACCGAGCGCATCCTCTTCGGCGCCCACGATGTGGAGGGCCTGCGGGTGCTCACCGCCACCATCCCCGAAGCCGACGCCAACAAGCTGCGCCAGATGGGGGACACCCTTCGGGACAAGGATCCCAAGGTGGTGGCGGTGCTGGCCGCGGTGAACGAAGGGAAGATCACCTTCCTGGCCGTGTGCGGCAAGGAGGCGGTCCAGAAGGGCATCAGGGCCGGGGACATCGTCAAGCAGGTCTCCGCCATCGCCGGCGGCTCCGGCGGCGGCAAGCCCGAGTCCGCCATGGGCGGCGGCAAGGACCCGCTGATGCTGGACAATGCCCTTGCTATGGTGGATAATGTCGTTTCCATGAAGCTGAAAGGATGACACGGGATGCCGAGCAGAGACGATATCAAGACCTTTTGGGCCCTGGAGATCGACCCCACCGCCGTGGGCCTGGAGCCGGCGGGGGCGGAGGACGCCTGCTTCTGCACCCCGGCGGGGGCGGAGGTCTTCGCCCGGCTGGGCTGCGACGGGGTCCATTTCGTCCTCCTCTCCGGGGATGACAGGGTATACTGCGTGGACCCCGCCATGGGGGAGCCGGGGACCTATGTGCTGCCTGTGGCGGAGGACTTCCGGCAGTTTTTGAGCTATGTCCTCTTTTGCGGAGACGCAAACCCCATCTCCCAGATATGGTGGATGGGCGAGGGGCGGTTCCGTGCCTTCCTGAAGGAGGAGGCGGAGCGGTCCTGGGAGGGGATGGGGGATCTTCTGGAACGGAAGAAAGCCGCCCTGACGGCCATCGCCGCCGCCTTCCATTTGGAGCCCGCCGACCCGTGGGGGCCGGTGAAGGCCCTCCAGGGGGCCTTCGACCCGTCGGCGCTGACCTTCTCCCCGGAGTACTACGAGGTGCTGGGGCTGGAGCCATAAAGGACAAAGCAGGAGGGGCGGACCGCCGATGGCGGTCCGCCCCCGTTTCCTTTGTTATCTCCTAGCTCGTATCTCCTAACTCCTATCTGAATTTACCGCCCCATGACCCGTGCCATCTGGACCATGGTCACGGCCACCTCCGCCCGGATGGCGGTATTGCCGGGGGCGAAGGTCCCGTCGTCGTTGCCCCCCATGACGCCCAGCTGCCAGCACAGCGTCACGCCGTCCCTGGCGTAGTCCGCAATGCCGCCCTCGTCAGAGAAGCTGGGCGTGCCGCTGTTCACCGGCGCGGCGGTGTAGTCGTAATGGGTCAGGAAGCTCCCGAACAGCGCCGCCATGTCCTGCCGGGTGATGGCTGCCTCGGGGTCGAAGCCATTGAGCATCCCGGCGGGAATCAAATCATGGTCCTCCGCCCACTGGATGTGGTTATCATACCAGTTGGGCCCGGAATTGGTGGGCAGGGTGTCTCCCGAGAACTGGAACAGCACCGCCAAAAACTCCGCATAGGTCATGTTCGCCTCCGGGGCGAAGGTGCCGTCCCCGTTCCCCGCGAACAGCTTCTTCTCCGCCACCGTCTCCACAAAGTCGTAGTACCACTTGTCCGCCGTCACATCCGTGAAGGTGGGGGCGGGCTGCTCCGGCTGGGCAGTGCTCCCGTCGGCCATGACGCAGACCGTATCCTCCCAGATGCCCTGATCATAGGCGACCAGCTTATAGGCCCCGGACTCAGGCAGGGTAAACCGCTGGCTGAGGTACTGGACCTCACCGGTGGACAGATTTTCAGCATGCTGGAAATTGGTCATGCCGGCTTTGGGGGTAAACACCGTGCCGGCAGGGAAGAGGTAGACGGTGCGGCTCGTCCCGTTCCAGTCGGTGACGGTGGTGCTGCCGGTGCAGGTGGCGTTGGCCTGGAGCAGGGCGTTTTCGGGGACGACGCCGTACTCATAGACAGGGTCGGGGGCAGGCTCTTCCTCCTGGGGCAGCTGGCCGGAATGGGTCCCCTCGTGCTTCTCCAGGAGATAGTACAGGCCGTCGAGCCTCGCGATGGCCAGCCCCTCGTTGAAGGGGCTGATCCACTCAAACTCTCCTGTCGGGATCACATCGTTCCCCTCGGTGTCCACTACGCCGTAATGGGCTCCGGAGTTGGGAGATACATCTATTACCGTGGCCAGGCCGTCCCGGAAATCATCCATGACTTGCAGCCAATCCTCCGGAGAGATCAGGAGTTCCCCGGTCTCCACATTTACCACGACGCTGTAATTGGGATACCGATCAGACAGCACCAGAAGGCCGTTGTGGACACCAGCATGGTAAAGGAGCTCATCATCGGTGGTATATGAGCCAGGCAGATCCTCCGTGCTGCTCCACACCACATTTCCCTCTGTATCCAACACGGTGGTTTCGGGATTCCATCCGGTATCCAGTACCAGATAGCCCTCAGAATAGCCGCCCAGCGGGAACATCGTTCTTTCTCCGCCAAACAGTTCCTCCGTGTTGATTCTGGTCAGCAGATCCCCGTCACGGTCAAAGATCCCGTATTCGTACGCCCAAAGGGATGCGCTGGCCCTGCGGCCATCCGTCAGTTGGAAGAAAAGTCCTTCGGACAGGGGGGACGGCTCTTGTTCTTCAGCGTCCTGCCCGCCCACATCGGCCAGCAGGACATTCCCGGAGGTGTCGATAAAGTTCCAGCTGTACCGTGTCCCGCGGTACGGCTCATTGCTGACCTCCGTCGCCACCACGGCCGTCCCGTCCACAAAGGGCTGGGCATTGACATAGATCGGCGGGATCACGAATTGGCCGCTCCGGTCTACATAGCCGTATTTCCATCCGTCGTCTGTGTCCACGCAGACCAGGAGCCGGCCGTCGGAGAAAAGCTCTGAGCTAATATTGGGTGGTTGAAAGATATCATACTCGCTGTTTGCCAGGGTCTCGGGGGAGAGGACCACATTGCCGTCCTTGTCGGCAAAGCCATAGCTGTCGAGTTCCCTGTCGTAAAAAGCAATCAGCCCGTCCGAAAACAGAGTCGTGTTGGGGATATACTGGAACAGTTTCTGGTTCCCATATTCCGTCACAGTGATGTAGTAGCCGTCCCCCTGGTAGACAGGCTGGGGGCCGTCGTTCCCCGCCGCCGAGGCGGGCAGGGCCAGCCCCAGGGCCATGCTCACCCCCAGCATCAGGGACAGCAGTCTGGATGCTCGTTTTTTCTTCATACTTGCTTCCTCCTTTTTGAATTTTCCGTGGGATATCCCACGGTGTGGAGCGGGCCCGCTCCACAAAATCCTCTGTGCCCGTCGCTGGGCTCTGCCTCCATTATACCTGCCCGCCCCGGCAAAAACAATATGCTGGCAGCATAGGGTTTGAAATTTTGCCACGCCGGGGCCGAGCAGATTTTCGTTGCAATTTTCCGCCGGGGGTGTACAATAAAGTCACCTGAGTTACAAAGGAGGGTTTCCAATGTCCGACTGTCTGTTCTGCAGGATCGCCAACGGGGAGATCCCGTCCAACAAGGTGTACGAGGACGATACCGTCTATGCCTTTTATGACATCGACCCCCAGGCGCCCACCCACATCCTGGTGATCCCCAAGGCCCATATCGCCTCGGTGGCGGAGATCACGCCGGAGAACGCCACAGTGGCGGCCCATATCTTCGCCGTCATCTCCAAGGTCACCAAAGACCTGGGGCTGGAGAGCTACCGTGTGGTCTCCAACATCGGCCAGCAGGCCGGCCAATCTGTGCCGCACCTGCATTTCCATGTGCTGTCCGGCCGGGACATGACCTGGCCTCCGGGCTGAGAAGACAGAGCAGGCCCCCCGGTGGATACCGGGGGGCCTGACTGCTGATAAGTGCTAAACGATCAGCCGCAGGCCGGGAATGCGGCGCAGAAGAAAGACGGCCAGGAAGCTGGGAACGACGATCAGGAAAAACAGCAGGGGAAGGCCCGCAAAGGGGGAGTAGTCGTTGACGGAGACCCCCATCCGCCCCAGGCTCTCCAGCACAAAGGGGTGGAGGAGGTAGACCCCGAGGGTGCAGGCGGACAGCTCCCGAATGATGCGGCCCGGTGCGGGGAGAGGCTCCATCCCCCGGAAGGTGAGACAGAAGCAGAACACACAGCAGGAGGCCAGCAGGATGGGCAGCCCGAAGTAGTCGTTGAACCACCCCGTGGGCTCCCCATGGGCCAGGGAGAGCTGCCGGTTGCCATAGGCCATGAGGGCGACGCAGGCCAGAAAGCCCGCCGCGCATCCCCACCGGGCCCGGGGCCCCCACTGCCGCCGGGACAGCCACCAGCCCAGCAGGACATAGGCGAGGTATTTCAGATTGCTCAGGTCCAGCTTGCCCAGCACCTGGGTCAGGGCCAGGGGCGGGTCGGGGAGCAAAAGCAGGGTGCCTTTGAGAAAGATCAGGCCAAACACCGCCAGCAGGAAGGGGATGGAGACCGCACGCCCATGCAGCGCGCCGTGGAGGATGGGAAGGACGAGGTAGATCGTCAGCATGGCGGGGAGGAACCAGAGATGATAGTGGCCGTAGGTCATCCCCACCAAAAACTCGCCCACGCTGTGATAGGGGGCGGAGACCGCCTGGGTGACCAGCTCATAGAGGAGGTCCCAGCACAGATAGACCGCCAGCAGCCGCACAAGATTGCGGCGCACCAGCCGTCCCAAGTCCAGCTCCTCCCGCTCCAGAAACAGGGCGCCGCTGATCATGAAAAACAGCGGGATGCCGGCGCGGACGGCGGTGTGGACGAGGTTATAGACCCGCCACGCCCCGGAGGCGGGATCGATGTGCCAGCCGGAGCCGGACAGGTGGATCATGACCACCATGAGACAGGCCAGAATGCGGCACAGATCAAGCTCGTATCTTCTTGTCATCGTCAGCATCAGTCTCCCGGAGGGATCTTAGAGGGGAACGGATAGAAAAAAACACCATGCGCGGGCATGGTGTTTTTCAGTCGCGGCATATCAAAATTATACAGCGCGGGTGACCTTACCCGAACGGAGGCATCTGGTGCACACATAAACATGCTTGGGTGTGCCGTTCACGATCGCCTTGACCCGCTTCACATTGGGCTTCCAGGGACGGTTGGTGCGGCGGTGAGAGTGGGAGACCTGAATGCCGAACACGACGCCCTTATCACAGAATTCACACTTGGCCATTTCGCTTGACCTCCTCGCTTGTCAGTATCAGCTTTGGTAAGCATCGAATAATATGATAGCAGAAGCAGCGGGGAATTGCAAGCATTTTTTTCAAAAAAGGAGGGATTTTCCGGGAAAAGAGAGGGAAAGCCCGCCGAGGACCGAATGGGGCGGAAAATGGTTGCGAAACCCCGCGGGATTCGCTATACTTGAAAAAAGAGGAGGCTCCGCCTGAGACGGGGCGTACAGCAGAGGAGGGTCCATCATGAAGGGTGTCGCACTGGGAAAGATCGTGGAAGAGTTCCATTTGAAGGTGCTCAGAGGAGCCGCAGGATATGCCGACCGGCTGGTCACCACAGAGGAGCTGATCCGTCCTGGCCTTCCGTTAAAGGGGTTTTTCGAGCATTTTAATCCGGAGCGGCTGCAGGTGATCGGTCAGGTGGAGACCACCTATCTTCAGGGGATGTCCCACGAGGAGCGGGCGGAACGGCTGGACCAGTTTTTTACCTATGATTTTCCGGCAGTGATCATCAGCCGGGGGATGGAGCCGCTGCCCGAGATGGTGGAGGCGGCGGAAAAGCATGACCGCACCCTGCTCGGGTCACAGCTGGCCACCGCGGAGCTGATCAGCTCGGTGATCACCTATCTCACCTCTGCACTGGCTCCCAGCATCACCCGACACGGCGTGCTGCTGGAGGTGTATGGCGAGGGCGTGCTGCTGATAGGGGAATCCGGCGTGGGCAAGAGCGAGACCGCCATCGAACTGGTGAAGCGGGGACATCGTCTCATCGCCGACGATGCGGTGGAGATCAAGCGGATCAACACCCACACCCTCATCGGGACCGCCCCCGAGCTGATCCGGCATTACATTGAACTGCGGGGCATCGGGGTGGTGGATGTCCAGCGCCTGTTTGGCATGAGCGCCATCAAGACGGATCAGGAGATTGACATGGTCATCAATCTGGAGCAGTGGAGGGACGATGCCCAGTATGACCGCCTGGGTCTGGATGACCGGTACGCCACCATTTTGGATGTAAAGCTTCCAGCCCTTACAATTCCCGTAAAGCCGGGGCGCAACCTGGCGATTATCGTAGAGGTGGCAGCGATGAACAACCGCCAGAAGAAGATGGGCTACAATGCCGCCCAGGAGTTTAACAACCAGATCAACGCGCACTTTGAGCAGGCGGCAGCGGCGGCGGAGAAGAAAAAATAGAATCGGGGGAATGCCCTGTGTATGTAGGAGTAGATGTCGGCGGGACCAATTTGGCGGCCGGCCTGGTGGATGAACAGTGCCGCATTGTGGCACGGGCAGTCGGAAAGACCCCCAAAGACGGAAGCCTGGACGACGCCATTCTGGCGCTGGCACGAAAAGCGGTACACGCCGGGGGCGCCCGCCCGGAGGAGATCGTCCGGCTGGGGATCGGGATCCCGGGCGCGGTGGACCGGACGCATGGCGTGGTGCTGCACACCCCCAATATCCGGATGGAGAACACTCCGCTGGCCCGGCAGATCCAGGAGAAGTGGCCGGTCCCAGTGGCACTGGAAAACGACGCGGGATGCGCCGCAGCGGGGGAGTACCTGGCAGGAGCCGCCCGGGGGGCCCGCTCTGCCATGGTGGTCACGCTTGGAACGGGAGTGGGCGCCGGCCTGGTGGTGGACGGGGCTCTATTTCTGGGCTGCGGAGGAATCGGGCCGGAGGCGGGGCACATGGTGATCCACCCAGGCGGAAGACCGTGCAACTGCGGGAGGAAGGGCTGCTGGGAGCGGTATGCCTCTGCCACCGGCCTGAAGCAGACGACCCGTGAGGTCATGCTCCGCCGGAAGGACAGCCTGATGTGGCAGCTGGCACAGTCGTTGGAGGCGGTGTCAGGGAAAACCGCTTTTCAGGCGGCCCGCATGGGGGACGAGGGGGGCCGGGAAGTGGTGGAGGATTATCTCTTCCACCTGGGGCTTGGCCTGGTCAATCTGGTCAATTGCTTTCACCCGGAGATCCTGTGCCTGGGCGGAGGGGTAAGCAATGAGGGGGATGACCTGTTCCTCACTCCTCTGCGGCGCATGGTGGAGGAGGAGAGCTTCAACCCCACAGAGAACAGAACCCGGCTGGTAAAGGCTCAGCTGGGCAACGACGCCGGCATCATCGGCGCCGCAGTGCCGCTGATCCGGCAGTAACGGCGCAGAGGGGGACGCTCCGCCAAGGGCGGGCAGCGGCCCCCTCCATCATAGCCGCAGGAAATTTCCCGGCGTTTTTGAATGAGGCAGTTCTATTTCCAGCGGAAATATGTTAGAATACTGCCATAGAATCGGAAAGTATGTGTATGGGGGGTCGCTATGGATCGATTTCAGTCGTTGACCGAGTGCCTGCAGAGAGAGTGCCCCACTTTGGAGCTGCGCCGGGGAGAGCCGATGTCCCGGCACACCACCTTCCGGGTGGGCGGCCCGGTGCCCCTGATGGCGCTGCCCCGCTCGGAGGCGGAGGCCGCCGCCGCTGTTTCCGCGGCTTATCGCATGGAGCTGCGCCCCTTCTTTTTGGGAAACGGGTCCAATCTGCTGGTGGCCGACCGGGGAGCGGAGGTCTTTGTGATCAAAGTGATGGATGGTTTGAACCTCTGCAGAACGGAGGGGCAGACTTTGATCGCGGGGGGCGGCGTTCTGCTGGCCCGGGCGGCCAACTGCGCCCTGGAGATGGGGCTTACCGGTCTGGAATTTGCCCACGGCATCCCGGGCAGCGCCGGCGGCGCAGTGACGATGAACGCAGGCGCCTACGATGGAGAGATGTCCCAGGTGGTGCGGGCGGTGGTATGCCTCACCCCGAACGGAGAGACATGCCGGGTGACGGAGTTGGGCTTTGGCTATCGCCACAGCCTGTTTGACGATGGGTCCAGGCTGATCCTCCGGGTGGAATTTGCGCTGCAGCCCGGCGACCCTGCGGCGATCCGGGGCAGAATGGATGAACTGATCCGCCGCCGCCGGGAGAAGCAGCCCCTGGAATATCCCAGCGCGGGCAGCACCTTTAAGCGCCCGCCGGGGGGATACGCGGCAGCCCTCATCGATCAGTGCGGCCTGAAGGGACTGCGGGTGGGCGGCGCTCAGGTGTCCGA
Source organism: uncultured Oscillospiraceae bacterium (assembly GCA_944386055.1). Classification (GTDB taxonomy): domain Bacteria; phylum Bacillota; class Clostridia; order Oscillospirales; family Oscillospiraceae; genus CALXCT01. The sequence continues at coordinate 39,389 of CALWZP010000016.1, forward strand.
GAAGCACGCGGGATTTCTCATCAATCTGGGCGGAGCCAGCTGTGCAGACATCGTGGCGCTGATGGACAAGGTGCGGGACGAGGTATACCGCCGGACCGGCGTGGAGCTGGAGCCGGAGGTCAAAACATTGGGACTCTGAGCCGCCGAGGAGAGGGGGAGAGGGCAATGAAATTCATCATCATCTCCGGTATGTCCGGGGCGGGGAAAAGCCAGGCGGCCTCCTTTATGGAGGATATGGGTTTTTTCTGTGTGGACAATCTCCCGGTGCCGCTGATTCCCAAGCTTGCGGAGCTGATTATGGCGGGCAGCTGGGTGTATGAACGGGTGGTGCTGGTCAGCGACATCCGGGGCGGCCAAAACCTGGATGGTCTGCTCCAGGCGCTGGACACCCTGAAGGGAATGCGGTGCAGCTTTGAGATTCTGTTCATTGAGGCCAGCGACGAGACCATCATCAAGCGGTATAAGGAGACCCGCCGCAGTCACCCTCTGGCCCATGGAGGAGCCAGCCTGGAGGAGGCTGTGCGGACGGAGCGCCGGGCGCTGGAGCCCATCCGCGCCCGGGCAGACTATATCATCGACACCACCGCCCTGTCCACCGCCAAGCTGCGGGGCGCTCTTCTGCAGGAGTTCGGCGGGGGAGAGCGGGCGCGGGAGATGAGCGTCAGCGTGATCTCCTTTGGCTTCAAATACGGGATCCCCATCGAGGCGGACCTTGTCTTTGATGTCCGCTTCCTTCCAAATCCCTATTATGTGGAGGAGCTGCGCAGCCTGACCGGGCTGGAGCCTGCGGTGCGGGACTATGTGCTCAACGGAGACCAGGCGGCGCGGTTCATGGCAAAGCTGACCGATCTGATCGATTTCCTTCTGCCGCAGTATGTGGAGGAGGGGAAGAGCGCCCTGGTGATCGCGGTGGGCTGCACCGGGGGCCATCACCGCTCGGTAGCGGTGACCCGGGCGCTGGCGGATCATATCAAGGAGTTGGGCTATCCGGCGGCTGAGAATCACCGGGATATGACCCGGGGCTGATGGAAAGGGGGCGGGACCGTTGTCGGAATACAAGGGGAAGGGTTCTCTCCGATGGGAGCAGGGTCCCCGCATCGCTGCAATCGGCGGCGGCACCGGTCTGTCCACCATGCTGCGGGGATTGAAGGAGTGGACCAAAAATCTGACCGCGATCGTTACGGTGGCGGACGACGGCGGGGGCTCCGGCATGCTGCGGCATGACCTGGGGATGCCCCCGCCGGGAGATATCCGCAACTGTATGCAGGCGCTGGCCAATGTGGAGCCCATTATGGAACAGCTGCTGGGGTATCGCTTCCCCGAGGGACGGCTGGCGGGGCAGGCGTTCGGCAACCTGCTTCTGGCTGCGCTGAACGGAATCTATGACACCTTTGACCAGGCGGTGGCCGGGATGAGCCAGGTGCTGGCCATCAGCGGTCAGGTGCTTCCCGTCACCAATGAGGATGTGGCGCTGGAGGCAGAATTTGAAAATGGCGCCCGGGTGCTGGGAGAGTCCCAGATTTTCCGCTGCAAGAAGCGGCAGGACTGCCGCATCCGCCGGGTGCGACTTGTTCCGGACCGGCCAAAGGCGCTGCCCAAAACGCTGGAGGCCATTGCTCAGGCGGATCTGATCCTGCTGGGACCGGGGAGCTTGTACACCAGCATCATCCCCAATCTGCTGGTGGAGGGCGTGTCTGATGCCATTCGCTCCAGCTCTGCGCTGAAAGTGTATGTCAGCAACATTATGACGCAGGAGGGGGAGACAGAGGGGTATACTCTGGCGGACCATCTGGATGCGCTTATGGTTCACGGAGGAGAGGGCATCATCGATGTGGTCCTGGCCAATTCCCGACCGGTTGACCCGGCAGTGGCGGACCGCTACCGCCGGGAGGATGCGGTTCCGCTGGTGCTGGACAGGGAGCGGCTGGACAAAATGGGGGTTGAGATCGTGGAGCGGCCTCTGGTTTCCGATACCTCAGAGTATGCACGCCACTGTCCGGCCTGTCTGGCCCGGGCCATCATGGAGCTGTATCAGGAGCGGGGCGACATGCGTATCTTCCATTGACAGAGAGAGAACAGAGAGGGGGGACGGCCATGTCATTTTCCGGAGAGACCAAGGGAGAACTGTGCCGGCTGGAATTTGGACATAAAAATTGCATCCAGGCGGAGGCCTACGGCGTGCTGCTGTACTGCAATACCTTTCAAAGCTCCGCGATCCGGATCGTCACGGAGAGCCCGGAATTTGCCAAACGGCTGCCGGCTCTGTTTCGGCGGGCTTTTCGGGTGGAGTTTGACCTGCAGACGGCCTCCAGCCGTCCCGGAGGGAAGCAGACCTTTTCCATCACCGATCCCTATAAACTGGGGCTGATCTTTGACACCTTCGGCATCGATCCCGGCGGAGTGGTGGCCCACCACATCAATTTTGCGGTGCTGGAGGAGGAGTGCTGCCGCGCCTCCTTTTTCCGCGGGGCTTTTCTGGCCGGCGGTTCCGTCACAGATCCCGAGAAGCGCTATCACCTGGAGCTGTTTACCTCCCACTACAGCGTCAGCCGGGAGATGCAGGCGCTGATGCTGGACGCGGGCTTCTCCCCCAAGGAGACCACAAGAAAGTCCAACTATGTGATCTATTTCAAGCACAGTGAGTCCATTGAGGACTTCCTCACCTCTATCGGCGCCCCTCTGGCGGCCATGCAGGTGATGAACGCCAAGGCGGAAAAATATCTGCGGAACGGGGTGAACCGGCGGGTAAACTGCGACTCGGCCAATCTGTCCAAGGCGGTGGACGCGGCCCTGGAGCAGATCGAGGCCATCCGCACGCTGGAGCGCGGGGGAGGACTGGATGCGCTGCCGGACAAGCTGTCCCAGGCGGCCCGGCTGCGTCTGGAAAATCCGGAGCTGACCCTGAGCCAGCTGGCGGAGCTGTTTGATCCGCCCATTACCAAGTCCGCACTGAACCATCGGCTGCGCAAGCTGATGGCACTGGCGGAGGAACAGAGAGAAAAAGGAGATAAACTATGACGGGACTTTGGATCACGGCCGGTGTGTGTGTTCTGCTGGCCATTCTGCTCTTCTGCGGGAAGTGCAGCTTTATCATCATCGGGTATAACACCGCGCCGCCGGAGGTCAAGGCGAAATACAACAAGAAGAAGCTGCACCGGGCGGTGGGGATCCTATTCCTGGTCCTGGCAGCCATGACGGCGGTGACCGCCATGTACTTTGAACTGTTGAAGACGGTGTACTCCTATGCCGCAGTGATCGCCATCGTGGCGTGCATGTTTTACTGCCTGGGCTACTGCAAATACCCCGAAGAGACCCAGGAGCAGGAAGCGGGGGCGGAGGAAGAGGAGACGCCGGAGGATCCGGATCAGCACTGAGAGGAGGCGCCAACATTGGCCTTTGTCCATTTACATCTGCATACGGAGTATTCCCTGCTGGACGGCGCCTGCCGCATCAAGGACCTGGCAAAGTATGTGAAAGGGCTGGGGCAGGAGGCGGTGGCCATCACCGATCACGGGGTGATGTACGGCGCTGTGGACTTCTACCGGGCCTGCAAGGCGGAGGGGATCAAACCCATCATCGGCTGCGAGGTCTATGTGGCACCGAACAGCCGGTTCGACCGGGTCCATGAGCGGGATTCTGCGTCCCGTCACCTGGTGCTGCTGTGCAAAGATCAAGAGGGCTACCGCAACTTGTCCTATCTGGTGAGCATGGCCTTTATCGAGGGGTTTTACATCAAGCCCCGCATTGACATGGAGCTGCTGCGGCAGCACTGCGGGGGGCTGATCGCCCTGTCCGCCTGCCTGTCCGGCGAGATCCCCCGGCGGCTGCTGAACGGGGACTATGAGGGAGCAAAGCAGTTCGCCGTGGAGATGGACCAGCTGTTCGGCCGGGGAAATTTCTACCTGGAGCTGCAGGACCACGGCCTGGAGGAGGAACAGACGGTGATCGCCGGCATCCTCCGCCTCCACCGGGAGACCGATATCCCTCTGGTGGTCACCAACGACGCCCACTATCTTCGCCGGGAGGATGCGGAGATGCAGGACATCCTCATGTGCATCCAGATGGGCAAGCTGGTGGACGACCCAGACCGCATGAAATTCGAGAGCGACCAGTCCTATGTGAAGAGCGAGGAGGAGATGCGCGCCCTGTTCCCCCAGTGGCCGGAGGCGGCGGACAACACCGCGGTGATCGCGGAGCAGTGTCAGGTAGACTTTGAATTCGGAAACTATCACCTGCCCCACTTTGACTGCCCGGAGGGCTATGACGCGGACAGCTATTTTGAAAAGCTGTGTCAGGAGGGCTTCCAGCGCCGCTACCCCGACGCGCCGGAGGAGTACCGGCAGCGGCTGAAGTCGGAGCAGGCGGTGATCCGCAAAATGGGATTTGTGGACTATTTCCTCATTGTGTCCGATTTTATTGCCTATGCCAAGAGCCATGCCATTCCTGTGGGTCCGGGACGCGGTTCTGCCGCGGGTTCCATGGTGTCCTACTGCATGAACATCACAGACATCGACCCCATGAAGTACTCCCTATATTTCGAGCGGTTCCTCAACCCGGAGCGGATCTCCATGCCGGATATCGACATCGACTTCTGCTATCAGCGCCGGGGCGAGGTCATCGACTATGTCAACCGCAAGTATGGCACGGACCATGTGGCGCAGATCGTCACCTTCGGTACCATGGCAGCCCGGGGCGCCATCCGGGATGTGGGCCGGGTGCTCAATTTCCCTTATGCCGAGGTGGATGTCCTGGCCAAACAGGTGCCGGGCGGGCCGGGCAATCTTCACATCACTCTGGAGGAGGCACTGAGGCTGTCCAAGCAGCTGCGGGACTCCTATGAGGGGGATCCGCGCATCCGCAAGCTCATCGACACGGCCATGGCCATCGAGGGGATGCCCCGGAACGCCTCCACCCATGCGGCGGGGGTGGTGATCACCAGCCGGCCGGTGTATGAGTATGTCCCGCTGGCGAAGAACGACGAGTCAGTGGTGACCCAGTATGTGATGACCACGCTGGAAGAGCTGGGTCTGCTGAAGATGGACTTTCTTGGCCTGCGCAACCTGACGGTGCTGGACGACACGGTGCAGATGGTCCGGCAGGAGCGGCCGAGCTTCTCCCTGGCGGACATCCCGGACAACGACCCGGCGACCATGAAGATGCTCTCCGAGGGGCGCACCAGTGGGGTGTTCCAGATGGAGTCCGCCGGCATGACCGGCGTGTGCATCAGTCTGAAGCCAAAGGATATCGAGGACATTACCGCCATCATCGCCCTGTACCGTCCGGGTCCCATGGATTCCATTCCGCGGTTTATCGCCTGTAAGCACGACCCGGGGAAGATCAAATACCGTCACCCCATGCTGGAGCCCATCCTGTCCAACACCTACGGCTGTATCGTCTATCAGGAGCAGGTCATCGAGATCTTCCGGCGGCTGGCGGGCTATTCCCTGGGACAGGCGGACATGGTGCGCCGGGCCATGAGCAAGAAAAAACGCAAGGAGATCGAGCGGGAGAGGCAGTTCTTCATCCACGGCGACCCGGACCGGGGGATCGCGGGCTGTGTCGCCAACGGCATCCCGGAGGAGACGGCCCAGGCCATCTACGAGGAGATCGACGCCTTCGCAGAGTATGCCTTCAACAAGGCCCACGCGGTATGTTACGCCGTGGTGGCCTATCAGACCGCGTGGTTCAAGTGTCACTATCCCAAGGAGTATATGGCGGCGCTGCTCACCTCGGTGCTGGACTCCACCGACAAGGTGGCCGAGTACATCGGCGAGTGCCGGGAGAGCGGCATCCCCCTGCTGCCCCCCGACATCAACGAGTCGGACGCCTCTTTTACCGTATACCAGGGCCACATCCGCTTCGGACTGGCGGCGGTAAAAGGTGTGGGACGCGGCTTTATCCGGGCCGTGCGCCAGGAGCGGGAACGCAGCGGCGCATTTACCTCCTTCCCTGATTTCTGCCGCCGGATGCTGGGGGCGGATCTGAACCGTCGGGTGCTGGAGAATCTGATCAAGTGCGGTGCATTTGACAGCCTGGGTTATAAACGCTCCCAGCTGCTCCAGGTATTTGGTCAGGTGCTGGACTCCATTGTGGAGAGCCAGCGAAAAAATCTGGAGGGGCAATTCGACCTCTTTGGCGGCGGCGGATCCGCCGCCGCGGAGCCGGAGATGGTGCTGCCCGATATCGAGGAGTATCCGGCCCAGGACCTGATGGCTATGGAGAAGGAGACCACCGGCCTGTACCTCAGCGGACACCCCATGGACGCCTACCGGGACTTCGTCCGGCGGCAGGGAGCGGTGACCATCGGCTCCATCCTGGCTGATTTCTCGGGAGAGGGCGGGCCCAGACAGTATGCGGACGAGCAGCAGGTGACCATTGCGGGCGTGATCTCCGCGCATAAGACCAAGACGACCCGAAATCAGACTTTAATGGCCTATGTCACCCTGGAGGACGACACAGGCTCCATGGAACTGCTGGTCTTCTCCAGGGTTCTGGGAGAGAGCGGAAGCTACCTGAAAAATAATTTTCCCATCCTGGTCACGGGAAAGATCTCTGTCCGGGAGGATAAGGCGCCGCAGATCCTGTGCGACAGGATCCGGCCATTGAACGGCGCCGGATTTGATGTCATGACAGGCGGCGGACAAGGAGTCCCGAATGAGAAGATATGTAAAGGAGAAAAACTATACATAAGAATCTCCCGCTCAGACGACCCGCGTCTGCGCAAGACGGCCGCGATTCTGGATATGTTTCCGGGTGAACAGCAGGCGGTGGTGTATTTTGCGGACAGCGGAAAGCGATGGGGGACTCCCTGCGGCCTCTACCGAACCATGGTGGAGGAACTGCGCAGCCTGCTGGGACAGGAGAATGTGGTAATAAAATAGAGGCCGGAAAAGGGAGGTGTGAGGATGAACAAGATCGCATCGCTGCTGTTTCATCGGGCGGGGCTGGTGGCCATCGCGCTGGCGGCTCAGATCGCCGTGCTGGTGGTGATGACCGTCTGGTTTTCCCAATATTATAGCTATTTCTACTGGATCTGTATCCTCATCTCCGCCTGCGTCGTGCTGTGGATTGTCCTGAACCGAAGTGATCCGGCCTACAAGATCGCCTGGATTGTCCCGATTATGGCTTTCCCGGTGTTCGGCGGACTTCTCTATCTCCTGATCGGCGGGAACCGGGTCAATCGGCGTACTGTGCGCAGAATGCAGCACATGGAGCGCAAAATGACCAAGACGCTGGCCCCGGACTTTGGAAGTGAAAAATTGAAGGAATTCGGTCCGGACGCAATGGGGCAGGCGCACTATCTGGAGCGGGTGGCCAAGTGCCCGGTGTACGGCAACACCGAGACGGCTTATTTCGGGGAAGGAGAGGACTTCTTTGCCCGGATGCTGGAGGAACTGAAAAAAGCAAAAAAATATATCTTTCTGGAGTACTTCATCATCCAGGAGGGGCTGATGTGGAACAGCATCCTGGAAATCTTGAAGCAGAAGGTGGCGCAGGGCCTGGATGTCCGTGTGATCTACGACGACATCGGTTCGATCTACAAACTGCCGGACGACTATCACGAGAGGCTGGAGGAGTCGGGAATCCGCTGCGAGGTCTTCAACCCCTTCGTGCCCATCGCTTCCATCCGCCTGAACAACCGGGACCACCGGAAGCTGTGCATCATCGATGGTGAGACCGCCTTTACCGGGGGAATCAACCTGGCGGATGAGTATATCAACCATGTGGAGCGATTTGGGCACTGGAAGGACAGCGGCATCCTGGTGCGGGGCGCCGCCGCATGGAGCATGACGGTGATGTTTCTCACTACCTGGGAGCACCTGGCGGAGGTGGACGAGGATTTTGACCTTTACCGTCCAAAGCCCCAGCTGAAGGAGTGCCAGGGGTTTGTTCAGCCCTATCTGGACACGCCGCTGGACCATGAGGCAGTGGGGCAGAGCGTCTACCTCAACATGATCGCCCGGGCCAAACGCTATGTCTACATCACCACCCCCTATCTGGTGATTGACAGCGCCATGAACACTGTGCTGTGCAATGCGGCGAAGTCAGGGGTGGATGTGCGCATCATCACCCCCCACATTCCGGATAAGAAGTCTGTGTTCGAGGTGACCCGTGCCCATTATCCCCCCCTGCTGGAGGCCGGAGTGCGTATTTTCGAGTACACCCCTGGCTTTATCCACGCCAAGAACATGGTGTCAGACGATTTGTTCGCTGCAGTTGGAACGGTAAATCTGGACTACCGCAGTTTTTTCCTCCACTTTGAGGATGGGGTGTGGCTGTGCGGTACGCCCAGTGTGTCCGATATCAAAATGGATTTTCTGGAGACCCAGGAGGTCAGCGAGGAGATGACCCTGGAGATGACCAAAGAGGAGCACCGCTCTATGGGACTTTTAAAGCAGCTGTGGCGGAGTATTCTGCGCAGCCTTGCCCCCATGATGTAAAAAAGCAATACAGGAAGAAGCGGCCCCGGGAATATAGCCCCGGGGCCGCTTCTTCTTAATTATATGAATTCATGATGAGGTTCTGTCCTGATCTTTTCGATGAGCTCGATCCTGCTGGCGGCGCTGAGTTACCCGGCGGCGGATCTCACCGGCATCCAGCTTCAGATCGCGCAGGGAACGATTATACCGGGAGGAGGACAGCTTGGTATAGACCTGGCGAAAGTGACGGGTGTGCCGCTCCGCCAGCTCCTGCAGCCGCTGATATTTGGCCCACAGCTGAGGCTGCTGTGTCTGGATGCGGAGCAGCCTCTGGTTGTGGCCGGCCCGGGCCTCGGCCAGCGCGCGCTCCAAATCCTCCCGGGCATTTTCCAGCCGGTCCTTCACCTCGGCGCGGGCCAGAGCGGACTGAAGGGCCAGCTCGTCGCTGACCTGCTCCAGCTTTTTCACCAGCCGGGCCGCCAGAGCCAAGTGGCGCACCGTGACCACCGCATCGACCAGAGTGATGAAGAACAGCACCAACGCAAGCAGCTGTCGCGGCAGGACAGAAATCGTTGCCACCAGTTGTTCGACAACCGGGTGGATATGAAAAATGGTGAGATAGGACAAAACGCCCCACCACAGACAGACAAACAGGGAGACGCGTCCATGAAGATTGAAGCGGTGGTCGCTGTAGTCCCAATATTTCATATGGGTAGTAGTCTCCAGAAACCAGCCCACAAAATATTCCCAGGCGGACATGGAGAGCGTGGAGACCACATAAAACAGCACAAGATTCCCGGTGAGAGGCTGAAAGAACAGCACCATCATCAGGGCGCCCACTCCATAGATGGGGCAGATAGGGCCATAGAGGAAACCGCGCATCACAAAACGGCGCTGCCGGAGAGAGCAGTACGCGGTCTCCATGGCCCAGCCGGCAAAAGAGTAAAGAATGAAATAGAGGAACAGAGTGGAGAGGGGAATCTGAAACAGCGACGGCTCGGTCATACCCCTATCCCTCCCGATCCTGCTGTTTCCCAGGGTCGGGAAGTTCCAGCAGGGTATGGAGAACGCTGTGGTACACCTGTTCTGGATTGGAGCGGAATCGGCGGCACAGGCTCAGGGCCTGTTCCTCTGATGCGGCCAGGAGCTCCAGGGTAAACAGGTTTCCGGCTTCGTCATCCAGCGCCAGCCGTGCAGCATGGGTTCCGTCAGGACGCAGCAGATGCTCTCCGCGTACTTGGGCGTCCCGCCGAAGCTGGGCGTTGAGCACGGCGAGATTCTGGTCGCACTTGGTCCGCACGGAAAAAGGGAGGCTGGTCTCGCACACTTGGCTGTTGCGGCGTCCCTTTTCGGTGATGGAATAGTACTGGTCATCCGTGAGCAGGAGATTTTCCGTTTCCACCAGGTGAGCGATGGCCTTGGTAAGGAGAAAATAATCCACCCCGCCGTCACACAGGGCCAGGTCGATCAGCTTAAAAAAGTCGATGGGTGCGGCCACATGGCTCATAATATAGAGAACCAGCATCTTGACATCCAGTTCATCGTGGATGAATCCCGGTGGGGACATGGCGGTTCCTCCTCTCTGCGTTGTAGATAAGCGGACCCTGTTATTATACTGGGAAAATAGGAAAAGGACAAGAGGGACTGACAAATTTCGATCTAATGGAACAACAGGACACGCCGGGGGACCATGGGCCCCCCGGCGTGTCTGGAAGAAGTCATCGTGTGCCGCAGGATCTGTTGTCGGTGGTAGAACTGGAGCTGGTTCCTGTGTTGCAGCTGCAGGAGCTGCTGGAGGAAGAGGAGGTCAGAGTGTTGGGGGGAAAGAAGTCGTTGACAGGGAAGCTGACCTGGCGGAACACCTCGCAGGGGTCGTCGTCGCTGGAGCAGGAGCACTCCTTGTCGGGCAGGCAGTAATCGTAAACAGGGATCAGCAGCTGGGAATCCCGCTCCAGCCGGATGATGGAAAACTGCCCCAGGGTGACATAGATGCGCCGGGTGTCGCCGCTGAACACCAGGTCCTCGCCAAAGGCGGCCAGAATGCAGGCGGGGACATCCGCCAGCTGTTCGCCGCAATCGCAGGGCCGGCACTCACATACATCCACCAGCTTCATATTGAGGATAATGGGATCCACCGCCTCTACTATCCGCACCAAATAGGTAAAGCAATTAAAGTATATCCAAATCATCGAGCTTTTTCAGGATTATACGCACATTTCCGTCCTTATTAACACTAATATGGTCTATAATCCGCCGCAAGTCCATGTTGGTCACTGTCTCCAGCTCTAAAAACCGCTCAATTTCCTGCATGTACTGCTCCACAAAGTGCCCTGCGTTTTGCCGTACCTCAAGAGAATGCTCATATTGCCTCAAGTCATAATCCAGTTCTTCCAGTTCTTCAGCAATTAGTGCGGTCTTCTCTTTCAGCTCTGCCATCGTCATTACGTCATTGGCGTACATTTCCTGATATCGTTCTTTTTTTGCAAGCAATTCACCTTGTCTGCGCTCAATCCTGGCCTTATCATATGGATTTTTCTCGCCACCAGCCTGCCTCTCTACAGCAGCTAAAATACCAGCAATAAAACTATCCTTGTCATGGATCAGTGCGCCAAAATACGCTCTAATTTCAGCAAGCAAGTCCGCTTCTTCCAGCTTTATTGTGTTATCGCACCTCTCAGCGGTGAATTGGTCGTTTGTCGTACACTTCCAGTAAACGCGAGTCTTGACATAAGTATAATCCTTTCGGCAAAATGACCGCCCACAATGCTCACACTTGATAAGCGTGCTGAACAGATGCTTTGTACTGTACCTGGCACCTTTGAAGGGTTCTCCACAGTCATATTTTGTCCGCCGTTCTTCTAACTGTTTCTGAGCCTTAGCAAATACCTCAGGTGTAATAATAGCCCATTCTGGCCGCTCATGGTGGAAGTGCTCTTCTTGCGGTATATGAATCTGCTTCCCTGTCAGGTAATCTTCAATCTCATATTTATGATTGACATAATGCCCACAGTAGATTGGATTTGTCAGGACACGCCGAACTCCACGCGGGTTCCAATCGCAGTGAAATTTGGTTTTTCGCTGTTGCTGATTGAGCCGTAGACTAATTGTGCGACACCCAAGCCCTTCTTTAAGATAAAGCCTGTATATTTCCCGCACCGTCTGTGCTTCTTGGTAGTTGATTTTTAAGGTGAAATTGTCAATACGGTCATAGCCAAAAATCCGTTGTGGAACTCTGCCCTTCTGCGCATTGATTTTCTTGCCGAACTTTACGCGCTTAGATAGATTGGCGCTTTCTTCCTGCGCCATAGCACCAAAAATAGTAAGTACAAACTCCGATTCGCCCAAGCTTTCCATGTTCGCTGTAATAAACATGGTGTTAATACCCAATGCTTTTAGCTTACGGATACTCTGCAAAAAATCAACAGTATTTCTGGCAAAGCGGGAAATATCCTTTACTACTACGGCTTCAAACAATCCAAGCTTAGCATCTCTCATAAGGCGGAGAAACTCATTTCTCTTTTTCAAGCTTGTCCCGCTGATACCTTCATCTGCATATAAGCGGATAAGCCTATGACCATTCTTCTCTGCGTACTCGGAAAAGAATTGCTTTTGATGTTCCAGACTGTCTAACTGCTCATCTTTATCTGTTGATACGCGACAATAAGCCGCTATTTTCATGTCGGTTGCTCCTTTCGCCAACCAACCTACATCGTTCTCTATTTTAGCACAAAAAGAAAGCAAAGGAAACCGCTCGATCTCCTTTGCTGTTGAGAATATAGGCTGGTTTCAACTGACTTTTGATAATGTTTCATGTATCTTTAGCGAAAGAAGTCTTTCCACGATTATTTTTTGAATCGCCAGTTCAACATCCTTTGCGCTATTTGGGTCGATAAATGTGTATGTGATACGCGGTTTGACTTTTGCCATCCAACGCCCCCTTTCTCTGTACAGTGTATTTGCTTAACGCTTGTCCTATTACCAACATAATTCGCTTCTCCTTTGCTGTGTGCGCACTATACAGCGCGCTCCGCCGGCCACCAGTTACGGTGGCCGCATTAACTTATCGGAGCATGTGACTTCCAATACTATTCTTCATGCCCTTTCGCTTTGCAGCGGTCATAAGCTTATCAATAGTGCGATCAGAATAATATTCTGCAAGCTCCCTTGCCGATTTCTCATCCGCATTCTTAACCTCGAAGTGGTTTTCAATACGGATCTCTCCCATAGAATTGTCTGTGTTCTCATTGTTGGTTACAGACTGAATCGCAGCTGCTGTGGTATCTTTTGCTGTTGCAAGACTACGCACAACGGAATCTACAACACCAGTAATCGTATCACCAATCTGACTAAACAGATTTTTATATTGCTTACTGGTAAATACAGCCTCTCCCTTTTGCAACTTGGCAAAAACCTCATTGCTCTTTAATGAGTCCTCTCCGACAATTCCTCCGTCGTGATAAATATACTGTCTATATTTTTGGAACAGCTGTTCACCGCCAACACGGTCTACATACCACACGCCGTCATCACCACGGACAGCGTTAATGCCATATGGGGCAAGCAGTCTGCCAAGCCGTAGGTTTTCATCAGCGAGGCGCTGTTTCTCTTCATCAGATGCAGATCCCCATGCTTGACCATTGGCGTACATCTCAGACATAATGGCACTGATTTCAGCATCTTCCTGCTGCTGATCCAGAATACCTTGCTGCTCATTGGCGATATCATTATTGATACCATTGAGAGCGGATACAATATCTCCATACTCTTGAGCCGCCTGCATAGCAGTCTGCCAAGCAGATGTAATTGAATCCTCCCCATCGATCATATCTCCATACTGTCTATTCCAAGCAATCAAATCTTGGTATAGCTGATCCCAGTCTGCATTGATACGGTCAATAGCGGCTCTGTAAACCTCTTCCTCAGTATCAACGCTGGCCTCTACCTTGGCGATTTCATTATCCTTGGTTTCTTCAAACTTGTCAGCTTCTTTATCCAAGGCATCGACCTGCGCATCATACGCATAGTCTGCCTGGTAATCAGCGAGATCATTTTGAAGTTCGGCAAGTTCCTGTTCCAACTGCTGCCGCTCTGCATTAGCCTCACGACTATCATCGCGGCTCAGCTGATTGATCTTTTCCTGTACCTTTGCAATTTCGGCAACGCGCTCTGCAACCTCACGCTCATAGTCCTCTTCATCTCTGGCTACTTCAAGAGACTCCTTCTTCAAATCAATGATTTTCTGGTAGTCATCAATCTGTTCTTCCAGAGCATCGATTTTATCTTCGGCTTCCTGACGCACCAGCTCCATTGTCTTTTCAATGATTTCTGTAATAGCGTCTTTCTGCTCATTATAAATATCGAGTTGAGTTTCGCGCAAAAGCTCCGTGTACTCCCGTAGAGTTAGAACGCCCTGTTCGAGCAACCGATTCAGCGCAGCAATCTTCTGTCTTAGGTAATCTACTTTTGTGAAATCAAACCGATCCCAAAGGTCAAAGTCATCCGCATATTCGATAAACTCATCAAACGGTTCAAGGACATTATCAACGATAGATTCATTGATTTCCTTGATATCGTCTTCAGCATCCCACCATGCGTCAATACACTCCTGAATTGCCTCATCGTTCTCGTCCACACCAAGCGCTCTTAACCGCTGTGCTTCCTCATGGGCAAGCTCCTGGATTCTCAGTTGCTCTTGACGCTGCCGTTCCAGATTGGTAGCCATATCACGATAGTTTTTGCTATCGTTTAGGCCATCATACTGGTGCTGCAAAAGTTCAATGGTATTTTCGTGCGCCTCAACAGCATCTGTATAAATACCATGTAGGATATCGTCAATCTCATCCTGGTACTCCCACCACTGTTCTCCAAGCTCCTGAATGTAATCGTTATTCTCATCCAGTCCCATTGCGCGGTATTTTTCCGCATACTGGTGAACAGTGTCTTGCATCTTCCTATAGATAGCAATAATTTCTTCTGGAGTTCCATCATTTCTTTCAAGCGTAAAGATGTCGTGCTCATAATTACCCAGGATTTCGTCAAGCTCATCCTGGATTTCTTTTATGGCATCCTCCATCTCTTCAGCAAGCTCTTCGTCATCAACCTCAGCCTTAACATCTACCGTGGCAGTTGTCGTGGGAGAAGTATACGGAGTGCCCGTAGAGCCGTCCTTGTCAACCTCGACACGCAAACCGCTTGTTGTGATTCTTCCAGACGCATATGCTGGAATTGTACCAGTGATACGCTTTCCAGAACGACTTAAAATCCGTTTGGTTTCATCCGCAGTATAAACTTGGTCTCCCTGGTTCAAATAGGCAATTTCCGGCCCGTTTGTTCCAGCGAGATATGCTCCATCCTTCGATACAACAAGCTCTGGCTTTGGAGAACCGTTGGGTGAATACTCGTCTCCAAGCAAAGCATTGCCAGCCGGCGCATTAGAAGTGCCTTTTGCAAAGCCAAGCAGATTACCAATACTGTCAATAAGACCACCTTTACGCTGTACATTATAATATACAGTGGCAGTTCTACCATTTACACTATCAATAGCCGTACCAATGCTATAAACTTTTGTTGCAGCATCTTGTGCGGCTGATCCAATGTCATCAATTTCTGACTCTGCGTTGCTCGTAGTAGAGTCATTTACATCGTCAATTGCAGTTTCAACACCATTGATTGATGTTGTAACATTGGTAAATGTAATCGTATCGATATAATCAAGCGCGTCACTTACACTCTGCACTTGACCATCAGCATTTGCCAGTGAAATGCCGTCTGCTTCGCCAAGTTTGGTAATAAGCCCTTCTGCTTCTTCCTTGGTATAACCAATGTTGGCAAGAAGATCTCCAAGCCCTTCATAATTAACCGTGATTGTATAATCATCACTGGTAGCAAGGCCAAGATTTTGAAGGCTTGTCGTTACAGAGTCAATATCACCAGATACACTAAATAGCTGTACGCCATCAAGCCCTTGTAGAGCAGACAAAACATCATAAATTTCTTTATCTGTTTTGCCAAGCGTCATCAGCTGCTCTGTCAAGCGGTCTACATTGATAGCCTTGCCAGCAGCAGTTTCGGCAGAGAGGCCAATTTCGTCAATAACCTCTGATACCTCAGTGAGATCGTAAAAGTCAATGTCGCCCCACATAGATAGAGCCTCGAAACAGGCGATAACCGCCTCTTCCGTGATGCCCATCTTTTCTGCAATCTCGTCAAGATTTTCAGGGTCAACATCGAAATCAAATGCGCCAGTTGCGTCCTTGCTGATCTCAATAAGGTTTTCCCCTTCATCATTAACAAGCTGGCCGGCCTGAGCCATATCGTAAAGTCGCTGAATGAATCCAGCTCCGGCGCTGTCCGCATCTTCAAAGACGCTCTTATTGCGCTGCATGGCATCATAGATCTCATCAAGGCCATCGCTCCAACCCCATGTATTGAGCTGTTCACTACCAAATAGGAACTCAGCAGCAGCCCAGAAAGCATTAGAGTTTGTGGTGCCAGCCTCAAACTGGGCGTTCAACTCTTCAAATGCCTCTGCATAAGAACGGAAATCGGTATCCTTTTCCTCTACAGCCATGGCCGCATCATAGCGCGACTTTGCATCTGTTACCTGGTCAAACTTATCGACCATACCATCAAGGGCATCATTGAGCTTTAGAGCCTCAGCCGTAACAAGAGAAACGCCGTCTCCGCCCTCTGCCATATTCTGAAGAATCTTGGAGAGGAATTGAGCATTCATTCCGTCCTCTTCCAAAATGCCAGCCAACACACTGCTTTCAGAAGCGAGTTCTTCAATATTCTGTGGAGTAATACCGTCCACTGCTTGAGACATAGCGATAAGCTCTTCCTTGGTATCTGAGAAGTCCTCAGAGTCCCACATACCACGGATACGGCTCTGCAATGCCTCTGCATTTCTGGCCGCTACAGCCTGCTCACTATTGTACTCTTCAATTGCAGCAGTGATATCTTCCCAGGTTGTCGCACCTTCGTTGATAACTGCATTGTAGGCAATTTCAAAATCTTCGTC
>CALWZP010000017.1 GCA_944386055.1 uncultured Oscillospiraceae bacterium
GGCTTCCGTTGTGTACTTCCATCTTCGCTTAATTTCCACCAAAAATCACAAGGGGGAAATGACTCGAAATCAGTTTGGGAGCAATCCCACGAGGGTTCGAATCCCTCCCGCTGCGCCAGCTCGTCGCAAGCGACATATCGCTTGCGGCGAGCTTTTTCATTTCATTACAAAGCTCATCGCGCGCTCATTGAAGCTGCTCCCCGCTTCCAAACCGAACCCGCTGCGCGGCGGCTGCGCTCCGAGACGCGCCTGCGGATACAGTGCACAATTCCCGTCCGTGGGGCCGCATTGCCCTGACATGCAGGATTTCACTGTTTTCCTTCATGCACAGGGCGGAATAAGCTGGGAGTCCGTTCCGGCGGGCAAGTTTCATCTCTTGAATCGCTTTCTGGATTTTCGTGTCGTTTTTGCATGTTTCTGTCTTGCCCAATTCATTTTCATCCGATCTTATTTGAACAAAATTTTCCCTGCCGATCCCTGTTTTTTATGAATATTAAACTTCTGTCAGCAGTTGACGAATCGCCTGCTACTCTATATAATATGATTTATATATTTTATCCGCTTTTTACAATGGGATTGTTTGCAGGATTTTCATTCTGAAATTCAACTTTCAAGGGAAGGAGACGCTTGATATGATCAAGTTGGTCAATGTCAATAAGTCTTTCGGCAACCTCCATGTTTTGAAAGATGTCAGTCTTCAGGTTGCAGAGGGGGAAAAGCTGGTCATCATCGGGCCCTCCGGATCAGGGAAAAGCACCACGGTGCGCTGCATGAATTTTCTGGAGGAGCCCACCTCAGGTGAGGTGTACATCGACGGCGTGCAGCTGACCCACAAAAATAAGACCGAGATCGTCCGCAGCTCCATCGCCATGGTGTTCCAGCAGTTCAACCTCTACCCCCACAAGACGGTTCTGGAAAATCTGACCCTGGCCCCCATCAAGCTTCAGAAGGTCTCCAAGGAGGAGGCGGAGGCGCGGGCCTTCAAATACCTGGACATCGTGGGTCTGCGGGAAAAGGCCAACAGCTATCCCACCACCCTGTCCGGAGGCCAGCAGCAGCGTGTGGCCATCGCCCGGGCACTGTGCTCCCGGGCCAAGATCATCCTGTTTGACGAGCCCACCTCCGCCCTGGACCCTGAGACCGTCCAGGAGGTGCTGGATGTGATGATCCGCCTGGCCAGCGAGAAGAACATCACCATGGTCATTGTCACCCACGAGATGGGCTTTGCCCGCCAGGTGGCTGACCGGGTCATCTTCATGGACGACGGCCGCATCATCGAGGAGGGGCCCCCGGAGCACTTCTTCACCAACCCCACTGAGGAGCGCACCAAGGCCTTCCTGAGCAAGATCCTGCGCTGAACCCCTTCCACGCTTGTCCTGGCACAAGGGCGTGTCTCGCAAGAATAGATCCCATCATCCATCAAGAACAAGGAGGAACCTGAAATGAAGAACTGGAAACGACTTGCGTCCCTTCTCATGGCCGGCGTGATGTGTCTGGCCCTGGCCGCCTGCGGCGGTGACGGCGGCACCGGCAACTCCGGCGCCCCCGAGACCTCCCCCGCGGGGGAGGGGAGCTCCGCCCCCGAGACCGGCGATCTGCCCGCCGATGTGCAGGCCATCGTGGACCGCGGCGTGCTGCGGGTGGGCGTGAAGACCGATGTGCCCGGCTTCGGGTATCAGGATGTGCTCACCGAGACCTACTCCGGCCTGGAGATCGATCTGGCCTACCAGATCGCCGAGAGCCTGGGGCTGAGCGATGTGGAGTTCACCGCCGTCACCGCCGCCACCCGCGGCCAGCTGCTGGACTCCGGCGACATCGACATGGTCATCGCCACCTTCACCATCAACGACGAGCGCAAGGAGAGCTGGAACTTCACCACCCCCTACTACACCGACGCCGTCTCCCTGCTGGTGAAGACGGACAGCGGCATCGCCGACTATGCCGACCTGGACGGCAAGATGATCGGCGTGTCCACCGGCTCCACCTCCATGGAGGCCCTGATCGCCGCCGCCGCTGAGAACGGCGTCACCCTCACCAAGGAGGCCAACTTCTCCGAGTACGCCACCTACCCCGAGATCAAAACCGCCCTGGACGCCGGCCGTGTGGACGCCTTCTGCGTGGACGGCTCCATCCTGTCCGGCTATCTGGACGACACCGTGGAGATTCTGGACTCCATCCGCTTCTCTCCTCAGGAGTACGGCATCGCCACCAAGCTGGACAACACCGGCCTGGCTGAGTACCTGGACGACCTGGTCACCACCTGGCTGGAGGACGGCACCATCGACCAGCTCATCGCCGACAACGGCGTGGCCGCCTCCTTCGAGGGCTGAGATCCGCCATCCCCATCTGATTCCCACGCGGAGCCGGAGCGTCTGCTCCGGCTCCGTCAGGACTTTTCTGCTGTCGCCGGGGCTTCCCTGACGGAGCACCACTTCCCACCAAAGGAGGTTTTCCCATGATCGAACAGATTTTGACCCCCTGGCGGTGGCAGAACCTGTTTACCGAGTGGCCTCTGCTGCTGCGCGCATTCCTCACCACCCTGGAGGCCGCGGTTCTGGCCCTGATCCTGGCCCTGATCCTGGGCGTGATCTTCGGCCTGATGTCCTCCTCCCACCACCGCCTGCCCCGGGCCATCGCCCGGGTGTATGTGGAGTTTTTCCAGAACACGCCGCTGATGATCCAGCTGTTCTTCGTGTTCTTCGCCCTGCCCTACGCCGGCATCAACCTGCCCTCTTTCACCTGCGGCGTGCTGTGCGTGGGGGTGTACACCGGCGCCTATATCTCCGAGGTGGTGCGGGCGGGCATCGGCTCCATCCCCAGAGGGCAGTTCGAGGCGGCCTATTCCCAGGGCTTCACCTATCTCCAGACCATGACCCTCATCATCCTGCCTCAGACAGTGAAGATCATCCTGCCCCCTCTGGTCAACCAGTGCGTCAACCTCATCAAGAACACCTCCGTGCTGGCCATGATCGCCGGGGGCGACCTGATGTATGTGGCCAACAACTGGGCCACCAACGGCAACGCCAGCTACGGCCCCGCCTATCTCATCTGCGGCATCCTCTACTTCTGCCTGTGCTTCCCCCTGTCCACCTGGGCCCGCCGGTACGAGGAGAAGCTAAAGCGGCAGGACATCAAGACCCCGGACGAGGTCCTGGAAACGGAGGCGATGGCATGATCGAATATCTCACCGGTCTGTTCACCCCCACCATCCTGCTCTACCTGCTGCGGGGGTTCGCCATCACCCTGCGGGTGGCGGCCATCGCCATCGTACTGTCCATCATCTTCGGCGCCATTCTGGGCCTGGTGCGATCCTACGCCCCCAAGCCGCTGCGGATGCTGGCGGGGGCATATATCGAGTGGTTCCGCAACACTCCCAACCTGCTGTGGGTGATGGTGTGCTTCATCGCCGCTCCTCTGCCCAGCGACTGGGCCCGGTGCACCATGGCCTATGTCCTGTTCACCTCCGCCATGATGGCGGAGATCGTCCGGGGCGGCTTGAACTCCATCCCCAAGGGGCAGTTCGAGGCGGCCTATTCCCAGGGCTTCACCATGGTGGGGACGCTGTGGCATATCATCCTGCCCCAGTGCTTCAAGCATATCGTGCCCACCATGCTCAGCCAGATCATCACGGTGGTAAAGGACACCTCCTTCATGGCCCAGGTGGCGGTGGCGGAGCTGCTGTTCCGTACCAAGAACCTGATGAGCATCTTCTACAATGTGGTGGGACGGCAGATCACCGCCATGGATGTGTTCCTGCTGTTCGGTTTTGCCATGCTGCTGTACTTCGCGGTGAATTTCACCCTGTCCTGCATCGTGCGCTACCTCCAGAAGCGCGACAGCTCCGGCGTTGCCGTCAGGTGATCCGAGCTTTCCGGGCGGCCGGCTTAAATGCCGGCCGCTTTTTTCTCTGGCGCCAGGAAAACTCCCCCTTTTCCCCGGGCCAAGCATCATCTACAATGGAACCGCCGCCCCTCCCGGCGGCGAAGACCACGCCGCGGGACACCCCACAGCAGGAAAGGAGCCGATCATTTCATGGACTATCGGACCAACCGCCGCACCGGCGACCGCATCAGCGTCCTGGGCCTGGGCACCAGCGCCCTGGAGCAGTGCGGGGAGGCGGAGGGGATTGAGACCCTGCGTCTGGCCTTTGACCGCGGCGTCAACTACTTCGACCTGGCCACCGCCGAGTCGGTGAACTTCCGCACCTTCGGGAAGGCCCTGGGGGATGTGCGGGACAAGGTGTTCTACCAGATCCACTTCGGCGCGGTGTACGGGGAAGGGAAGAGCTACAGCTGGACCACCGGCCTGGACGCCGTCCGCCGCTCGGTGGACTGGCAGCTCTCCGCCCTGGGCACCGACCACATCGACTACGGCTTTATCCACTGCCTGGACGAGGAGCGCGACTGGCAGGACTATCAGGACAACGGCGTGCTGGAGCACCTGCTGGCCCTGAAGAAGGCGGGGGTGGTGCGCCACATCGGCCTGTCCTCCCACACCCCCGCCGTGGCCCAGCGCATCCTGGATACCGGGCTGGTGGACATGCTCATGTTCAGCATCAATCCCGCCTACGACTATCAGCATGGGGAGTTCGCCCACGGCAGCGGCGCCCAGCGCGCCGCCCTCTACCGCCGGTGTCAGGCGGAGGGAGTGGGCATCTCGGTGATGAAGGCCTTCTCCGGGGGACAGCTGCTGGACGGGAAGACCTCCCCCTTCGGGGTGGCCCTCACCGAGTACCAGTGCCTGCAGTACGCCCTGGACCGCCCCGGGGTGGTCACCGTCCTCCCCGGCGTGCGGAGAAATGCGGACCTTGTCCGCCTGCTGGGCTTTTTCGACGCGCCGGAACGGGAGCGGGACTACTCCGCCATCAGCGCCCTCACCCCCCGGGAGATGGAGGGCACCTGCGTCTACTGCAACCACTGTCAGCCCTGTCCGGCGGGGCTGGATATCGGGCTGATCAACAAGTACTACGACCTGGCCCGGGCCGGGGACCCCCTGGCCGCCGACCACTACCGCACCCTGTCCAGGGGCGCGGAGGGGTGCACCCGCTGCGGCCACTGCGCCCGGCGCTGTCCCTTCCATGTGGACCAGCCCGCCCGGATGGGCGAGATCGCCCGCTATTTCCAAAACCCGTAACAGAAAAGGCAGGCGTGCCGCTTCGGCGGCACGCCTGCCTTTTTGCTTGGATCTTCAGTTCATCTGGCGGCGGCGGGAGAGGTTCATGGTGCCGTCCTGCATGTCGTTGAGCATGTCCAGGGACTTGCCGCAGCCATAGGCCACGCAGGAGATGGCGTCGTCCGCCACATGGGTCTCGATGCCGGTGTGGGATTCGATGAGCTTGTCAAAGCCCCACACAAGACTTCCGCCGCCGGTCATGACGATGCCGTTGGTGGAGATGTCGGCCACCAGCTCGGGCGGGGTGCGCTCCAGCACGGAGTGGATGGCCTCCAGGATGCGCTGGGCGGGCTCCTCGAAGGCCTCGATCATCTCGCTGGAGGAGACGGAGAACACCCGGGGCAGCCCGGTCATCAGGCAGCGGCCCTTGATCTCCATGGTGACCTCCTCCGGTCGGGGGAAGACGCATCCGATGGAGATCTTCAGGTCTTCTGCAGTACGCTCGCCGATGAGCACATTGTGCTTTCGGCGTATGTACTTGACCACCGCCTCGTTGAACTGGTCGCCGGCCACCTTGATGGAGGCGGACTCCACCACGCCGGACAGGGAGATCACCGCGATGTCCGCGGTGCCGCCGCCGATGTCCACCACCATGTGCCCGTCGGGCTTGGCGATGTCGATGCCGGCGCCGATGGCCGCCGCCACCGGCTCCTCGATGAGATAGACCCGGCGGGCGCCCGCCTGGATGCCCGCGTCGATGACGGCGCGCTCCTCCACCTCGGTGATGCCGGAGGGGACGCAGATCACCACCCGGGGCTTGATGAGGCTGAAGGTGGACACCTTGCGGATGAACTCCTTCAGCATCCGCTCCGTCATGTCATAGTCGGAGATGACCCCCTCCCGCAGGGGGCGGATGGCGATGATGTTGCCCGGGGTGCGGCCCAGCATCTGCTGTGCCTCGGCTCCCACCTTCAGCAGCTTGCCCGTATTCTTGTCCAGCGCCACCACGGAGGGCTCCCGCAGCACCACGCCCTTGCCCTTGACGAACACCAGAACGGAGGCGGTCCCCAGATCGATGCCGATATCCTTGCCAAACAGACCCATAATCGTTTCCCCTTATATCAATTCCTTCCGCCCGTCGGACGGAGCGTTGTATCCGCGATCCAGCTTTATCCGGACCTTCATCCGGCCATACGGGAGTATTATACCCAAATTTCCCCTTCATTTCAATCCTTTCCGCCGGGGATTCAAAAAGAATTCAAAAATATTTCCTCCTGGTCAGGCAGGAGGCGGCGGGCAGGCGGCTCCTGCGCCTCTCCCTTCTGCTGGGCCCTGGCCTGTGCGAAGGTGACACACACCACCGAGGCCGCCCCGGCGGTGCGCAGCACCCGGGCGCACTCGGAGAGAGTGGCGCCGGTGGTGATCACATCGTCTGCCAGCAGCACCCGCCTGCCCCGCACCGCCTCCGGGTCCCGCACCCGGTAGGCCCCCAGCACATTGGCCCGGCGGGCCCCGTCGTCGCTGAGCCCCGACTGGGCTGCGGTATGCCGGGTCTTTTCCAGCGTCTCCGTCACCGGGAGCCCCAGGGCGGGGGCCATCCCCTCCGCCAGCAGCCGCACCTGGTCATAGCCCCGCTGCCGCCGGCGCTTCGCGCTCAGGGGGACATAGGTGAGAAGGTCGTACTCCCCCGCCAGCCGGTCCCCGGCGCACTGAGCCATCAACGCGGCGTATACCCCGGCATAGTCCCGGCAGCCGTCGAATTTGTACCGGTGAAAGGAGTCCCGCACCGCCCCCTGGTACCACAGGGGCGAGACGCACCGGTCCACGAATTCGCTGTGCCGCTCGTCCCGCTCCGGCCGTGTCCAGGGCAGGCGGGGCTGGCACTCTCCGCAGATCCCCTCCTCCCCATCCTTCAGCAGCCGGTCGCAGAAGGGGCACCGGGGCGGAAACAGCAGGTCCAGCACCGCCCCGGTCCAGCGGCGGATGCGGTGGTCCCGATCCTGTCTCATGGCGTCCTCTCCCCTCTCCACAAACGGTTTTCTCCATTTTACGACACTTTTCGCCGGCTGTCCATGGGGTCCGCCCCTGAAATGGGAGACTGAATGTCCATTTTCCTCCGGAGTCAATCGTACAGGCCGTCGGGAACCGCAATCTTTCAAAAAGCGAAAAAATGAGGGGCAGAAGCGCGCTGCCGCCGGGCAGTCCGGTTTGACAAACAGCGGGTTTCAGGGTACAATAGGGCTGCGTGAAACCTGCGTTTCCCATAGGAATCATCAAGATTTTCCGGCCGGCGCTCCGGCCGGTTCAAGGAGGCGTTTCCCATGCACATCAGCCAGCTGTTCGGGCAGGGCCGGACCGTGTTTTCCTGCGAGGTGTTCCCCCCCAAGGCCACCAGCCCGGTGGACACCATCTACCGCACTTTGGACGGGCTGAAGGACATCCGGCCCGACTTCATCAGCGTCACCTTCGGGGCGGGCGGCTCCAAGGTAAATCAGACCACCCGGGAGATCGCCGGCATCATCCAGAACCAGTATCACATCACCGCCATGGCCCATCTCACCTGCGTGGCGGCGGGCCGTGCGGAGGTGGACGAGATCCTCGCCCAGCTGAAAGAGGACGGGGTGGACAATGTTCTGGCCCTGCGGGGAGACATCAATCCGGACATCCCCCCCAAGACCGACTTCACCCACGCCAGCGACCTGGTGACCTACATCCGCACCCATGGGGACTTCGGCATTTCCGCCGCCTGCTATCCCGAGGGGCACCTGGAGAGCCCCGACCCGGTGAGCGACATCCTCCATCTGAAAGAGAAGGTGGACGCCGGAGCTCAGCACCTGGTCAGCCAGCTGTTCTTTGACAACGAGGACTTTTTCCGCTTCCTGGAGCGCTGCCGCATCGCCGGCATCACCGTCCCCATTGAGGCTGGGATCATGCCCGTGCTGTCCAAGAGCTCCATTCAGCGGATGGTGTCCCTGTGCGGGGCCAGCATGCCCCGGAAGCTCACCCGCATCCTGGCCCGGTACGGCGACCACCCCGAGGCCATGCGGGAGGCGGGCATCGCCTATGCCATCGATCAGATCAGCGATCTGATCGCCGGCGGGGTGGACGGTATCCATCTCTATACCATGAACAATCCCGATGTGGCCCGCCGCATCGCGGAGAGCATCTCCTCCATCCGGGCGGTGTGAGCCGCCGGAGGGGCCGGAGCTTATCAGGAGGCGCGCCATGGCGGTGGAACTGACACAACTGGACATCCGCCAGGTGCTGCGCGCCCTGGGCTATGGCGGCCAGGCGCCGGATGAGACCACCCTTGACCTGGTGCGCCGCTGCGCCGGCGAAGTGGTGCGCACCGCCGTACCCCGGTGGCGCAGTTTGACCCTTTCGGTGCTGGGCGCCGACGGAAACGGGGTGCATCTGGAGGGCGGCCTCACCCTGCCCGGCCAATCCATCCGGGACCACCTGCGGGGCTGCGGCCGGGCGGCGGTATTCTGCGCCACCCTCTCCGCCCCGGTGGACACTCTGCTGCGCCGGGCCCAGGCGGAGGATCTGGCCCGCGCCCTGGTGCTGGACTGCTGCGCCAGCCAGGCCATCGAGGAGGTGTGCGACCGGGTGGAGGAGGAGATCAAGGCCGGTTTTCCGGGCTGCTCCTTCCCTTACCGGTTCAGTCCGGGATACGGAGATCTGCCCATCACCCTGCAGGGGCAGCTGCTCGCCCTGCTGGACGCCCCCCGGCGCATAGGCCTGTGCGCCAGCGGCAGCCATATTCTCATCCCCCGGAAATCGGTCACCGCCATTCTGGGGATCTCCCGGGAGCCGCTGCTCCCCGCGGAACAGCGGACCTGTTCCCAGTGCTTCCTCCGGGGGCGCTGCCAATACCAACTGAGGGGGAAGACCTGTGGATCTTGATACGCTTCTGCAGCGGGAGTTCATCCTGCTGGACGGGGCCATGGGCACCGAGCTGCAGCGCCGGGGGCTGCCCCTGGGCGCCATTCCGGAGCTGGCCAATTTGGAGCATCCGGACTGGCTGCTGGACATCCACCGCTCCTATGTGGAGGCGGGGGCGGACATTATCTACGCCAACACCTTCGGCGCCAACCGGGAAAAGCTCACCCGCACCGGCCACACCACCGGGGAGGTGGTGGCCGCCGGCATCTCCCTGGCCCGCCGGGCCGCCGGAGACCGGGCTCTGGTGGCTCTGGATGTAGGCCCCCTGGGCCAGCTGCTGGAGCCCACGGGCACTTTGCGCTTTGAGGATGCGGTGGACCGCTTTGCCGAGGTCATGGAGGCGGGGGCGGCGGCCGGGGCGGACCTGGTGGTCATCGAGACCATGTCGGATCTGTACGAGGCCAAAGCCGCCCTGCTGGCCGCCAAGGAGCACACCCCTCTGCCGGTGCTGGCCACCATGAGCTTCGAAGCCAGCCGGCGCACCTTCCTGGGCTGTGATATCCCCTCCATGGCCCTCACCCTCACTGCCCTGGGGGCGGATGCCATCGGCATCAACTGTTCCCTGGGGCCCCTGCAGATGGCTCCTCTGGTGGAGGAGCTGAAGCAGTGGACCCATCTGCCCCTGATCCTCAAGCCCAACGCGGGGCTGCCAGACCCTGGGGGGAGGGGATATGACATCACCCCGGCGCAGTTTGCCGCCGCCCTGGCCCAGCTGGGCCGGGATGGAGTGCAGTTCCTGGGCGGGTGCTGCGGCACCGGCCCGGAACACATCGCCCTGCTGCGCCGGGAGCTGGAGGGCGTCTCCCGGAATCGTCTGCCCGGCGCCTTCCCCGCCGCCGTGTGCAGCGGCACCCGCACGGTGCCCATCGACCGGGTGCGGGTCATCGGGGAGCGCATCAACCCCACGGGGAAAAAGCGCTTCCAGCAGGCCCTGCGGGAGGGGGATATGGACTATGTCCTCTCCCAGGCCCTGGCCCAGACCCAGGCGGGGGCGGACATCCTGGATGTCAATGTGGGGCTGCCCGACCTGGACGAGGTCCGCCTGCTCCCTGAGACGGTGCGCGCCCTTCAGGCGGTCACCGACGCGCCGCTGCAGCTGGATTCCACCCAGCCCGCCGCTCTGGAGGCGGCGCTGCGGGTCTATTGCGGCAAGCCCATCGTCAACTCGGTGAACGGCGATCCGGAGAGCCTGGACATCATTCTCCCCCTGGTGAAAAAGTACGGCGCCGCAGTGGTGGGGCTCACCCTGGACAAGAACGGCATCCCAAAAACGGCGGAGGAGCGGCTGGCCGTCGCCCGGCGTATCCTGGATGCCGCCCTGGCGCACGGCATTCCCCGGCAGGATGTGTGTATCGACTGCCTGACCCTCACGGTCTCCGCGGAACAGGCCGCCGCCGGCGAGACCCTGAAGGCGGTGCGCCGGGTGAAGGAGGAGCTGGGGCTGAAGACGGTGCTGGGGGTGTCCAACATCTCCTTCGGCCTGCCCGCCCGGCCGGTGGTCAACCAGAACTTTCTCACCATGGCTTTGACACACGGACTGGACCTGCCCATTCTCAACCCCAACACTGAGGCCATGATGGCCGCGGTACGCAGCTTCCACCTGCTGATGAATGTGGACCGGGATGCCCGGGATTTCCTCGCCGCCTACGGCGGGGACAGCGCCCCCGCCGTCTCTCCCGCCCCCGCCGGGCAGTCCTCCGCCCGCCCCCTGGGGAAGCTGGTGGAGCTTGGCCTGCGGGGGGAGGCAGGCGCCGCCGCCCGCGCCCTTCTGGAACAGGGGCGGGAGCCCATGGAGCTGGTGGATCAGATCCTCATCCCCGCCCTGGACCGGGTGGGGGCGGAGTTTGAGCGCGGGAAGCTCTTCCTGCCCCAGCTGATCCAGGCGGCGGGCGCCGCCCAGGCCGCCTTTGACGCGGTGAAGGACGCCATCGCCGCCCGGCAGGGCGGGGAGCGCGTCAGCCGGGGGACCGTCGTGCTGGCCACCGTAAAGGGGGACATCCACGACATCGGCAAGAACATCGTGAAGGTGCTGCTGGAGAACTACGGCTATACCGTGGTGGATCTGGGGCGGGATGTGGACCCCAAGCGGGTGGCGGAATCGGTGCGGAAGCACCATGCGCCCCTGGTGGGTCTGTCCGCCCTGATGACCACCACCCTGAAGAGCATGGAGGAGACCATCGCCCTGCTGCATCGGGAAAAGCTGGACTGCAGGATCATGGTGGGAGGCGCGGTGCTCACGCCGGAGTACGCCCGGCACATCGGAGCAGACTTTTATTCCAAGGACGCCAAGCAGAGCGTAGATATCGCCAGACAGGTGATCGGCTAAGGAGGGCTTTTCATGAAAATTTCCACCAAGGGGCGCTATGCCCTGCGTATGATGATCGACCTGGCCCGCAACGACCAGGGGGGCTATATCGCCCTGCGGGATGTGTCCGGCCGGGAGGAGATCTCTCCCAAGTACCTGGAGCAGATCGTCACCACCCTCAGCCGGGCCGGCTTTCTCAAGAGCGTCCGGGGCGCCCAGGGCGGCTATCGCCTGGCCCGGGAACCCAAGGACTACACCGTGGGAGAGATCCTTCGGGCCACCGAGGGGAACCTCTTCCCCGTCTCCTGCCTGGAGAACGAGCCGGCGGGCTGCGACCGGGTGGAGCAGTGTGCCACCTTCTCCTTCTGGGTGGGACTGCAGGAGGTCATCGACGACTATGTGGACCATGTGACCCTGGCCGACCTGGCGGCACGCAGCGACCCGTCCGCCTCCTGCAATCCATAGTCATCTCATTTTCACCTCCATTTTTCCTATTCTTTACCCCTGCAGCCTTGTCTTTCCCCACCTGTTTTGCTAACATAATCACTGCCGGGGCATATCCCGGCAGCTGACCCGCTTTGTGGATCGGCTGCTCCCATCGGGAGTGTCGAAATAAAAAGAAAGGTGGTTTTTGCATGATGAACCGCAAGTCCAAGCTGCTGTCACTTCTTCTCGCTCTGGCCATGTGCTTCTCTCTCGCCGTGTCCGCCAACGCGGCCGAGAGCGGCTCCAGCCAGCAGGACGGAGCTGTGACCATCCTGTACACCAACGATGTCCACACCTATATCGACAACGACCAGGAGGAAGGGGCGGAAAATGCCCTGACCTACTCCAAGGTGGCCGCCTATAAGAACAGCCTGGGCGACGCACTGCTGGTGGATGCCGGCGACCACATCCAGGGCACCGCCTATGGCTCCATGGACGATGGCGCGACCATTGTTGAGCTGATGAACGCCGCCGGCTACGACCTGGCCACTCTGGGCAACCACGAGTTCGACTATGGCATGGAGCGCGCGCTTCAGGTCATCCAGGAGGCCGACTTCCCCTATATCTCCTGCAACTTCTATCACGAGGAGAACGGCGTACGGGGGGAGAATGTGCTGGACAGCTATGAGGTCTTCGAGGTGGGCGGCGTGTCCGTGGCCATCATCGGCATCACCACTCCCGAGTCCTTCACCAAGTCCACCCCCGCCTATTTCCAGGATGGCAATGGCAACTATATTTACGGCATTGCCGGCGGCGAGGACGGTTCCGCCCTCTATGATGCGGTGCAGACCGCCATCGACGCGGCCTCCCAGGAGGCCGACTATGTCATCGCCCTGGGACATCTGGGCGACGACCCCTCCTCCGCCCCCTGGACCAGCGAAGAGGTCATCGCCCACACCACCGGGCTGGACGCCTTTATTGACGGCCACTCCCACTCCACCGTGGAGATGAAGGAAGTCGCCGACGAGAGCGGCAACACCGTGGTGCTGACCCAGACCGGTTCCTATCTCAACGCTCTGGGCCAGATGACCATCGCCGCCGACGGCACCATCACCACCCAGCTGCTCTCCGGCGACGAGCTGGCCGGCATCACCCCTGACGCCGAGGTCCTGGCCATCGAGAGCGCCTGGATCGCTGAGATCGACGCCGAGCTGGGCCAGGTCATCGGCCGCATCGACGACACGCTGGACAACTATGCCGCCGACGGCACCCGCCAGGTCCGCAATCAGGAGACCAACACCGGCGATTTTGCCGCCGATGCGCTGTACTACCTCTTTGACAACATGGATCTGGATGTGGATGTAGCCATCATGAACGGCGGCGGCGTGCGCAACGAGGCCATCACCGGCGACATCTCCTACCTGACCTGCAAGGAGATCCACACCTTTGGCAATGTGGCCTGCCTGATCACCGTCACCGGCCAGCAGATCCTGGATGCCCTGGAGTGGGGCGCCAAGGATGCTCCCGCGGAGAGCGGCGGCTTCCTCCAGGTCTCCGGCCTGACCTACACCATCAACACCGCCATCCCCTCCACCGTCCAGCAGGACGACAAGGGCGTGTGGACCGGCGGCCCCACCGGGGAGTACCGGGTGAGCGATGTCCAGGTGCTGAACAATCAGACCGGCGCGTACGAGCCCCTGGACCTGGACGCCGAGTACAATCTGGCCGGCTATAACTACACGCTGCGTGACCTGGGCGACGGCTTTGCCATGTTCGACGGCGCGGTGAATGTGCTGGACTATGTGATGGAGGACTATATGGTCCTGGCCAACTATGTCCAGTCCTTTGAGAACGGCCTGGTCACCGGCTATGCCGCCCCCGCCGGCCGCATCACCATCGTCAACGAGCCCATCCAGGAGCCTGAACAGCCCGAGACTCCTGTGGATCCCGAACAGCCCCCGGAGGAGACCGGCGATTCCACCACCTATGTGGTAGTGGCCGGCGACTCCCTGTGGAAGATCGCCCGGGAGCAGCTTGGCAGCGGCGCACGCTGGGAGGAGATCTACGAGGCCAACCGTGACATCGTGTCCAACCCCGGCATGATCTATATCGGTCAGACCCTCACCATTCCCGCCCGCTGACCGGCACAGGACTATCCCAAACAAACAGACACGGCCCGGCGCTTTCAAAAGCGCCGGGCCGTGCTTTTCGCTTTTTATCTCCGCTTTTCCCTGTTCCAGGCAAACCCGAATCCCAATCCGCACAGGCCGCCCAAAATGTGGGTGAGCTGGGAGACCTGGTCCCGCTGGGTCACCGCGTCCAGCACCTCGCCCCCCAGGTAGAGGACGGCCACCAGCAGCACGGTCAGGGGGATCCCGTCCCCCCTGGCCCCCGCGAAGGAGGAGAGCACAATGAGTAAAAAGACCACTCCGCTGGCCCCCATCAGGGCCACCCCGGGGAAGAACAGCATCTGCACCAGGCCGGTGACCACCGCCGTGACGGCGATCGCCGCCGCCAGCGCCCTGCCGCCGTACCGCTCCTCCACCGACGGTCCCACCACCAACAGCAGCAGCATGTTTCCGATGAAGTGGGCCCAGCCGCTGTGCCCCAGCACATGGCCCAGCAGCCGGACATAGGTCAGCGGGTCGGTGAGGGGGGCGCGGTACACACAGAACAGGTGGACGGTGGTCCACCCGCCGGTGATGCGGTCCAGCGCCAGAGCCAGCAGGGCCAGCCCGGCGAAGGCGAGCACCACCGGGGCGTTGACATACACCCGCCGGGGCACCGTCACCGGCCCTCCAGACGGGTCTGCCGCCAGTACTCCTTCATCCTGGCCCCGGGCTTGTGGGTGGTCTCCTCTCCGAACCAGTCGGGCGCCTGGAATGCCTGGGCCTCCTCCAGGGTGGGGAACTCCACCTCGGCATAGGTGAAGCCGCTCTGCCGCCCGGGGTCCACCACCGAGAACTCCAGCACCCGGCCCTGATAGTCATAGTTGGAGTACTCCTTCACAATGGGCTCGCCCCCCGCCATGGCGGCCAGGACGCGGTACTCCTCCTCCGTCAGGTCCTTGATGATCTCCTCCCGGGCGATGGTGCCCTCCGACTTGATGGTCAGGTCATAGCGCAGCTCCCTGCTGCCCAGGTCCTCATACCGGCGCACCCGCACCTCGGGGGACAGGGACAGATAGCTCTGCTCCACCCGCAGGCGGCACCGGGGCGGCAGCGGGGGCTCCTTTTGCATGGCCCATTTCCGTTCGATCTCCATGGCCTTTCTCCTTTCCGGATCCGGGGACCTGCCCCGGTATTTCACAGTTCCACCGGCACCGGCGCGTCCAGCGTCAGGCTGTCCGGGGTCGCCAGGCAATCCCGGGCCAGCACCTCCACCCCGGCTGCCGCCGCGGCCCGGAGAGCGGCCCCAAACTGAGGATGGGTATCGTCGTTGGGGCGGAAGACCCGGGGGCCCTTCATCTGGATGACGAAGCACACCGCCGCCTCATACCCCGCCGAACGCGCGGCGGCCAGCTCCTCCAGGTGCTTCACCCCCCGCAGGGTGGGGGCGTCGGGGAAGAGGGCCAGACCGTCCCGCTCCAGGGTGACTCCCTTCACCTCTACAAACCCCCGGTGCTCCCCCGCCTCCCAGTAGAAGTCAAAGCGGGAACCGCCCCAGGCCGTCTCCGGCCGCAGCAGGGTCAGGCCGGGCCGGAAGGCCCCTGTGTTCGCCCACTCGGCGAACACCCGGTTGGGGGCCTGGGCGTCCATGTTGATGAGCAGGCCCCCCCTGTCCACCGCCACCAGGTCGAAGGCGGTCTTGCGTTTGGGGTTTTCACTGCCCTCCAGCCACACCCGTGCGCCGGGGAGGAGCAGCTCCCGGCAGTGGCCGGTGTTCTTCACATGGACGGTCTCCTCCCGCCCGTCCTCCAGCGTCACACGGGCGATGAAGCGGTTTGGCCGGGCGAGGAAACGGGCGGGGACGATATGGGAATAGCGCGTGACTGTTCACCTCACAGGGATTTGACACAGGCGCAGCCAGCCCGAAGGCTGGCTGCGCGGCGGAGCAGAAACTTTACAGGGTGCGCAGCGGTTCGCTGCGGATAGGCCGCTCCCCCCGCAGGGCGGCGTCGATCTGGGCCAGCATGGCCGCCCGGTCCTGGGGCAGGCTCCCCTTCAAAGTGACATAGTTGGAGGGGTGGTCGCTGGTGAAGTGGAGGGGGTCCACCGCCAGATTCTCCAGCAGGACCCGGGTCTCCTCCAGTGCCTCCCGGGGGGTGACGGGGGTAAACTTCCCCGCCTGAATGTCCCGGTACAGCGGAGTGCCGGGCATGGGGGTATAGGTCAGGGCGGACAGGTGCCGGGGGCGCATCTCGTTGACCATGGCGGCGGTGTCCAGGGCGTGCCGGCGGGAGGGCTCCCCCCGGCCGGCCAGGCCGATGAGCACCATCACCCACAGGTCCATCCCCGCCTGGCGCAGCGTCACCCCCGCCCGGAGCATCTCCTCGGCGGTGACCCCCTTGCGGATGGCGGCGAGCAGTTCGCCGCTGCCCGTCTCCATCCCCAGATAGGCCCGCTTCAGTCCCGCCCGGCACAGGGCGGACAGCTCCTCCGGCGTCTTGTTCAGCGCGCTGTGCGGCCCGGCGTAGGTGGTCACCTTCTCCAGGGAGGGGAAGGCGTGGTACAGGGCCTCCAGGATCTTCAAAAGCGTCTCCGTGTCCACCGCCAGGGCGTCTCCGTCGCACAGGAACACCCGGCGCACATCGCCGTAGTACCGCTTGGCCAGGGCGATGTCCTCCAGGATCTCGTCCAGGGGCCGCACCCGAAAGCGCTTGTTTTTGTACATGCTGCAGAAGGTGCAGGCGTTGTGGCTGCACCCGATGGTGACCTGAAGCAGGTAGCTCTTCCACTCGCCGGGCGGCCGGTAGATATCCCCCTCATAGCGCATGGCGTTTTCCCTCCTCAGGCCCCGGTGAGCTCGGAGAGCGCCCGGAGCAGCACATCCATCTCCTGGTCGGTGCCCACGGTGATCCGCAGCCAGTCGGCGATGACCGGGTCGTCCCAGCGCCGCACCAGGATGCCCTTCTCCCGCAGGCCATCCTGCAGCGCCGCGCCGGACAGGCCGGGATAGGTGACAAACAGAAAATTGGCCCGGGAGGGCAGCACCGTGAAGCCCAGATCGCTCAGCCGCCGGGCGGTCTTGTCCCGTGCGGCCATCACCCGGCCCCGGATGCTCTGGAAATAGCCCTCGTCCTCCATGGCGGCCTTCAGCCCCGCGGCGGCCACCCGGTCCACCGTATAGGAGTTGAAGCAGTCCCGCACGCAGCGCAGGGCGTTGATGAGGTTGGAGTTCCCCATGGCCCAACCCACCCGCAGCCCGGCAAGGGCCCGGGACTTGGAGGCGGTCTGCACCACCAGCAGGTTGGGATAGCTCTGGATCAGGGGGACGGCGCTGTCCGCGCCGAAGTCCACATAGGCCTCGTCCACGATGACCACCGCCTGGGGATTGGACTGGACCAGCCGCTCCACCTCGTCCAGGGTGAGAGCCATGCCGGTGGGGGCGTTGGGGTTTGCCAGCACCACCCCGCCGTTGTCCCCGCACAGCGCGTCCACCGGGACGGAGAAGTCGGGGTTCATCTCCACCCGCCGGCAGTTCAGGCCGAAATACTGGGTATAGACCGGGTAGAAGCTGTAGCTCACCCGGGGAAAGACGATCTCCCGCTCGGGGTCAAAAAACGCCTGAAAGGCGAAGGCCAGGATCTCATCGGATCCGTTGCCCACGAACACCTGGTTCTGGCTGACCCGGTAGCGCCGGGCGATGGTCTGCCGCAGTTCCAGGCACTCAGGGTCGGGATAGAGCCGCAGGCCGTCCCCCGCGGCGGCCCGGATGGCCTCCAGCGCCCGGGGGCTGGGTGGGTAGGGGCACTCGTTGGTGTTCAGCTTGATAAAGATCCGGTCCCGGGGCTGCTCCCCGGGAACATAGGGAGTCATCTCCCGGATCCGTTTGCTCCAAAATTCCTTCATGTGTCCGCCTCCTGTTTGGGGATGATCTTTTTCACGGCTTTCTCCGCCTTGCTCCGGGGGAGCATCAACTCGTGGCCGCAGCCGGCGCAGCGCAGTTTAAAGTCCATCCCCACCCGCAGCACCAGCCATTGCCGGCTGCCGCAGGGGTGCGGCTTTTTCAGCTCCAGAAGGTCTCCCACCCTGATGTCCATGCGCCGTCCTCCTCGCCCGTTGAGATATTCTCATTATATCGCCCCGCCGCCGCCCCTGTCAATTCCCCTGCCTCCCCGGCATATAGTGGAGCATCCGTAAAAAGAAAGGAAGGATCTCCGTGAATGTGACATACCTGCCGGAGGGGCGGCTGCTGAACACCCCGGAAAACCGCCGGGCGGTGGCGGGGATAGAGGCGCTCACCGCCGCCATGGAGCGGGGACTGATCGTGGAGGGCACCGCCCTTCGCTGCACGCCGGAACACGACCTGCTGGTGGCCCTGGGGCCCTTTACCGGGGTCATCCCCCGTCTGGAGGCCGCCGCCGGGGTGGCCCAGGGCGCCGTGCGGGAGGTGGCCATCCTCTCCCGGGTGGGCCGGCCGGTGTGCTGTGTGGTCACCGGCCTGGACATCGATCCCGGGGGAGAGGTGCGTCCCATCCTCTCCCGCCGGCTGGCCCAGGAGCGGGCGCTGGACTACTTTCTCTCCCACCTGTCCCCGGGGGACATCCTCCCGGCCACCGTCACCCACCTCAAATCCTTCGGTGCCTTTGTGGACATGGGGTGCGGGGTGATCTCCCTCATCGGCATCGACCGCATCTCGGTCTCCCGCATCGGCCATGCCTCTCTGCGCTTCGTCCCGGGGCAGGAGATCTTTGCCGCGGTGCTCTCGGTGGACCGGGCGGCCCGGCGCTTCTCCCTCACCCACCGGGAGCTGCTGGGCACCTGGGCGGAAAACGCCGCTCGGTTCTCCCCAGGGGATACGGTGCCCGGCTTCATCCGCGGCGTGCAGGACTACGGGCTGTTCGTGGAGCTCACCCCCAACCTCTCCGGACTGGCGGAGCCCCGGGAGGATATGGTCCCGGGCGCCAGGGTGTGCGCCCACATCAAGTCCATCTTTCCCGACCGGATGAAGATCAAACTGCTCATCGTGGACACGCTGCCGCCCCTGGACCGGCCGGAGCCGCCCCGGTATGTCCTCACTCATGGGCACCTGTCCCAGTGGCGCTACGCCCCGCCGGGGTGTGCCAAGGCGGGAGCTTTCACTCAGTTCGACCCGGAGCCCTCTATCTCCGGTGTCCCAGACCGCCCATAAAGTATGCGGCGAAACAAAGGGGGATGGTGATCAGCAGCACGGGGTAGAACCACGCCGGGTCCACATGGCCGAACAGCACGCCCCCCAGCACGGGGCCCAGGGTCATCCCCAGGTCCAGCCCCACATAGTAGGTGCTGTTGGCCAGCGCCCGGTGCCCCTCCCCCGCCATGAGGATGGCGGTGGACTGGCTGACGGAGCACATCAGGCCATAACCGCCCGCCATGAACGCCGCCGCCAGGAGCAGCATCAGGTTTCCGTTCAGGAAGGTCAGGCACACCATGCCCGCCGCCGCACTGGCCGAACAGCCGATGATGAAGCGGAGGTAGGGCTGCCGGTCGAACTGCCGCCGCATGGACAGCCGCAGCACCAGCAGCGCCCCGGCGTACAGGGGGAAGAACAGGCTCACCGCCACGGGCAGCTGCCGGGTCTGGACATAGGTGACCAGGAAGGACTGGGTGGCAAAATAGGGGATGCCGAAGAGCATGATGATGGCCGCCACCGGCAATACCTTCCGGTCCACCAGATGCAGGTGCCCCTCCTCCGGGTCGGGCGCGGGCGGTTCCGGGCCTTCGGCGGCCTGGGGCGTGATCCCCCGGTCATGCACCAGGCGCACCGTGACCAGCGTCCCCACGGCGAACAGAGCCGACACACAGAAGGAGACATGATAGCCCAGATGCTGCCAGCACTGCACCCCCACCGCGGGGCCGATGGCCATGCTCAGGGCGTTCATGGTGCCGTACATCCCCATGCCGGAGCCGATGCGGTCCCGGGGCAGCAGGTCGGACATCCAGGTGGACATACACACCGAGCAGCAGGCGAAGCCCACCCCCTGCGCCACCCGGGCCAGGACCACCACCGCGTTGTTGTGGGCGGCCACATAGCCCAGATAGCCCGCCAGCATCAGCAATGCCCCCACCGTGGACAGCCGCCGCTTGCTGATCCGGTCGGCCAGGTTGCCCACGGCGGGGCGGCACATCAGGGAACAGAAATTGGACAGTCCGCCCACCAGGCCCATGAGCACGCCCCCCGCCCCCAGGCTGCCGGCAAAGCCGGTGATCAGCGGGGTGACCAGCATGGAGCTGGCCATGTAAAAAAAGCTGGCGATGAGGATGAGCACCACATCCCGGCTGTAAATATGCTGCGACTGCATGGGACGATCCCTCCGTTTCTCTCTCCCGCCTATTTTATCACTTCCCCGTTCCTTGTCAAACGCGCCTCCCCTCGGGACGGGAAAAGAAGCTGTCCATTTTCCCTTGTCACCCGGGGGGATTTGGCATATAATAGGCGGAGAATCTTGCTCCCAAGGAGGGCTTCGCCATGGACAGGCTGTATATCGTCGTCCCCTGCTACAACGAAGAGGAGGTCCTGCCGGAGACCGCCCGCCGCCTGCGCGGGAAGATGTCGGCGCTGATGGAGGCGGGGAAGATCGCCCCGGACAGCCATGTGCTGTTCGTCAACGACGGCTCCCGGGACCGCACCTGGGCGATCATCCGGGAGCTGCATCAGGCAGACCCCCTGTTCTCCGGGCTGGATCTCAGCCGCAACCGCGGGCATCAGAACGCCCTGCTGGCGGGGCTGATGACCGTCAAGGACCGCTGCGACATGGCCATCTCCATGGACGCCGACCTCCAGGACGACATCGGCGCGGTGGACGAGATGGTGGACAAGTACCTGGACGGGTGCGACATCGTGTACGGGGTGCGCTCCTCCCGGGAGACCGACACCTTCTTCAAGCGCTTCACCGCCGAGAGCTTCTACCGCCTGATGAATCTTTTGGGGGCCAATGTGGTATTCAACCACGCCGACTACCGCCTTCTGTCCCGCCGGGCGCTGGAGGGGCTCTCGGAGTTCAAGGAGGTCAACCTGTTCCTCCGGGGCATCGTGCCCATGATCGGCTATCGGTCCGACACGGTGGAGTATGAGCGGGGGGAGCGCTTCGCCGGGGAGAGCAAGTATCCCCTGAAAAAGATGGTCTCCTTCGCCATGGAGGGGATCACCTCTCTTTCCACCAAGCCCATCCGGTATATCACCCTGCTGGGCTTCCTGATCTTCCTGGTGAGCATCGCCATGCTGATCTACTCCGTGGTCCGCTGGGCCATGGGGGACACCATCATCGGCTGGGCCAGCATGATCTGCTCGGTGTGGGCCATCGGGGGGCTGATCCTGCTGTCCCTGGGGGTGATCGGGGAGTATATCGGGAAGATCTATCTGGAGACCAAGGGCCGGCCCCGGTTCCTGATCCGGGAGCTGCTGGACGGGACGGAGACAGAGGAGGAACCGCGATGAAGGGGCTTCTCGACCCCTCCATGTGGAAATTCCTGCTGGTGGGGGTGGGCAACACCCTGCTGAGCCTGGTGCTCATGTTCCTGCTGGAGGGGCTGGGGTACTGGCCCTCCACCGCCATCGCCTATGCGGCGGGGGCGGTGATGAGCTTTTTCCTCAACCGCTCCTTCACCTTCCACAGCGATGAGACCTTCTGGCGCTCGGCGGGGAAGTTCGCGGTGAATGTGGCGGTGTGCTATTTCCTCGCCTACTCCCTGGCCCAGCCCCTGGCGGCCTGGGTGCTGGGTGGGACGGAGCTCTCCCCCCTGTGGCAGGAGCGCCTTGCCAAGGTAGGCGGCATGGCCCTGTACACCGTGCTCAATTACTTCGGGCAGCGGTTTTTCGCCTTCCGAAAGGGCCGCAGATAAAACAGAGAAGCGGGGGCAGGCGTTCCGAATGGAACGCCCGCCCCCGTTCGTATTTCTCTCCACTCTTCACGCTCCGCTCTCCGCTCTCGGCTTATATGCCCCCGCCAGGTTCTTCAGCAGAATGGTCATCAGCTCCCCGTTTCCCTTCATCCCCTTGATTTTGGTGGGGGTGGGCTCCCCCGCGGGGTAGGCCCGGGTCACCGGCACCTCACAGGCCCGCAGGCCCAGCTGGGTGGCCCGGACGGAGAGGTAGGCCAGCAGCTCGTAGGTCTGGAAGATGTCCCGCAGGGGCTGCACCTCCGGGTGGGTGAGGTAGCGCCGGGAGTAGGCCCGGTAGGCGTTGGTGGTGTCGGTGAACCGCTGCCCCGCCGCCAGGGAGATGAGGGGGGCGTGGATGAGCTTCACCGCCCAGTACCGGGACTTAGGGGTGTTCACCGCCCGGCCGCCGGGGACAAAGCGGGACCCCTGCACCAGGTCGTACCCCTCCTCCAGCTTCTCGATGAATTTGGGGACATCCTCGATGGAGTCCTTGTCGTTGCCGTCGATGGTGAGCACCCCCTGGTAGCCCCGCTCCAGGGCCCACCAGATGCCCATGCGCAGCTGGGCCCCCTGCTTCCCCGTGTCCCGCTTGGTGAGCAGGGTATTCACCCCCAGGGCCCTCAGCCCCTCCTCCCCGGTGCAGCCGTCGGTGGAGGCGCCGTCGCAGATGGCGATGTCCACCAGCTTGTCCACCCCGGCCTGCTGGGCCCGGCGCAGCTCCCGGCGGATGCGCTCCCCCTCGTTGAGGATGGGGATGAGCAGGCAGTACTCGCTCTCCTTCTCCCGGAACTCCTCCCGCTCGAACCGGGGGACGCCGGGGATCCCTTCGATCACCGTCACGAAAACAGCTCCTTCACATAGTCCATGGCCTCATACAGGGCGCTCAGGCCGCTGCCGCTGCCCATCTCGATGGAGACGAAGCCGCCGTAGCCCTCCTCCCTCAGCAGGGCGGCCAGCTCCCCGTGGAGAGGGTGGGGCGCCACGGGGCCCAGGCCGGGGGTGCTGATGTGGACATGGTGGATCTGCCCCACCCGGCCGGAGAGCTGGTCCACCCCCTCGCCGTTGGCCAACATGGTGCCCACATCCAGGTTCACCAGGAAACCGGGGCTGGACACCTGGTCCACCAGCTGGAAGGCCTCCCGGGTGGTGTTGATGAAGTCAGTGTGGTACAGGGGGGGATTGGCCTCCATGGCCAGCACCGTCCCCCGGCGGGCGGCGTAATCCCCCAGCGTCCGGAAGAAGCGCACCGCGGTCTCCCGGTCTCCCCGGCCGTTCATGGCGCGGTTTCGGGGGCATCCGAACACCAGATTTCCGCAGCCCAGGGCGGCGGCGAAGTCCATGGCCCGGCGTGTGTAGTCCAGCAGGGCCTCCCGCTCCTCCTCTCCGGCGAAGAGGTTCTCGGTACGGCCGAACCAGATGGACTGAAGGGAGGGGATGGTCAGGCCGTGCTCCTCCCGCAGCCAGGCGGCAAAGGACGCCGCCTCCCCTTGATGCTCATAGGGCCGGTCGGGGAACAGCCGGGTGGGGGCCGCCTCCAATCCCTGAAAGCCCCGCTGTGCCAGGCAGCGGTACATGCTCTCGTCCGCCTCAGCCCCCCAGGCGATGTTGGATACGCTGAGCTTCATTGTCGTCTCTCCTTCCGTCATCCGAAAAAGGCATAGTCCATCAGGCCCTGGTCAAACAGGCCCACCACCTCGGCCTCCACCAGCTCCAGGGCGGTGGTGTCCGATGGGCAGGCGTTGAGGGTCACCGACCACACTCCATCCTTCACGATCATGGGGATGTGGACAGTGTGCTCCCCCTCCGGGAGGTAGTACACCGTGTTCTCATAATCCCACAGGCTCAGGTCCTCCACCATCACCCCGTGCCGCAGGGACGATCCGGTATCCGCCGTGCGGTAGGTCAGCTCCACATCCGCCACGAGCTCATGTCCGTCCAGCTCCGGGCCCTTCTGGATGCTCAGGCGCACCTGGGTGTCGCTGAGACGCTCCACGGCAAAGTCGATGTCGTCGCTCTGGATGGCGGCTCCCCCCTCCTGACGCCGCCAGATCTCGGCGTAGTCGCTGGGGCTCTCGATGGGGACATAGTTGGCGTACAGCTCCCGGTAAAACCACCAGTTGGCCCGCTGCACCCACCACTCCCAGATGGAGCCGTTATAATAGCGTTCGATGGTCACGGCATAGGGGAACTCCCCCTCCCGGAAACAGTTGAGGTAGTCCTCCCGCTGCTCCTCCCCCAGGACATGGATGATGTAGTCGGTGCTGCTGGGCTGGTAGACGCCGTGGATGGTCTCCAGGGCGGAGGCGTAGGTGGAGAAGTACTCCTCCCCCTCCAGCAGCTCCGCCGTGGCGTTGAGCGCCGCCCCGTTGGTGAGATAGCCGTCCAGGCCGGGGACATAGGTGCCCTCCCGCTCCCCGGTGAGGGGGGCGATCTCGCTGCCCGCCCAGACGCCGGAGCACACCAGCAGGGCGCACAGTGCCGCGGCCGACGCCGCAGCCGGCAGGCGGCGGGGGAGCTTTTCCCTGAGCGCGCTCCCCCGTTCCAGCAGCCGCAGCACCAGCCACAGGGCAAGACCCAGAAGGATAACCGTCTCCACCAGCTGGAGCATGGCCGCCATATAGTGGCCGGAACCATAGTCATACAGCAGCTGGGCGAAGAAGCAGGTGAGCAGGATATACAGCACCACCACGCCCCGGACGGTGAGCTTCCCCCGGACGAACAGGACCACGAACCCCACCATCAGCACCAGGGCCAGGGCCAGCTCCGCGGTGTTCTGCAGGTCGTCGAAGAGGACCTGCCACAGGGTGTAGTATTTCCCCTTGGACATGGAGTAGTACCAGAACTGGTCCGCCATCACCCCGGCGGACTGGCGGAAGAAGCTGAGCGGAGAGCCGGCGGTGACCGCCGTGACCATGACCAGGTATCCCCCCGCGGCGCACAGCAGGAAGCAGAGGTAGTCCACCGCCCGCTGAAGAGGCCGGCGGACCCTGTTGTGAAAGACGGTGATCACCAGCAGGATGAAGATGGCCGCCCCGATGGAGGAATAGCCGAAATCGTTGGACCACACCGCCCCCAGGCCCACCGCCGCGCCGCACAGAGCCATGGCCCGGCGGGAGCGGAAGGCATCCAGGCTGTCCCAGCCCCGCCGGTGCAAAGCCGCCAGCAGCACACAGCTGAGCAAAATGGGCAGGAAGCCCCGCACCAGGCGCATAGAGGTGCCGGGGATAAAGAGGCTGAAGAGCTCCTGGGTCAGCGGCCAGTGGTACAGCAGCGGGGTCAGCGCCCCCACCGCCATGGCCAGGGTCTGCCGCCGGGTGATCATCCACACCAGCAGCCACACTGTGATGCAGCAGGCCACCGCGGTGACCGCACTGGTGACGAACAGGCTGCCCGTGAAAGTATTGTGGAGCAGCAGGAGGGGGGCGTCCAGCCACAGCACCCCCATGCCCAGGTAGTTGGTGAAGTCCCGGTAGGGCACCTGCCCATCCAGGAAACGGCGCAGCACATTGTAGTTCTGAAAGTCGCCGTTGATGGCCAGGAAATCAGACAGCCAGATGCGCTCCGCCCCAGCCGCCACGCCGATGGCGAGGAGGATCAGCACCCACAGGATCCATCGGGTCCGGCCCAGCCGCCGCTCTGTCAGCATCCCGCTCCCCCCTGCTCCGCCACGAAGGCACGGATGCGCGCCAGCTCGGTCTCCTTGTCCTCCAGATATCCCCCATGGCCTCCCATGGCCTCCCAGTGGCGGGTGCGGAAGTTATAATGGAAGGGCGGCTTGTCCAGATGGTTGACAAACTCCCCGCCGCACAGGGCACGGTACACCTCCGCCGCCGTCACCGGCGCGGTGGCCAGATTCAGGCGCTCCAGCCCCAGCTCCAGAGCGCGCTGAATGTCCCCCCACAGGCGGGACAGGCCGTAGAACTGGTACTGGGAGCGGCTGTCGGTGAAGGACAGGGCGGAGAAGCCCGTCCGGCGGAAGGCGGCCTTCAGCGCCTCCCGCGCCTCTCCCTCCACCGGGGTGCAGCGATAGAAGCCGTCCCCCCGGGGAAGGTAGCTCTGGGCGATGAGGGGTTCCCGCTCCCCCAGCTCCGCCCGCTTTTTCTCGGTAAGCAGCAGGGGGAGGAAGTGGATGTAGTCGTAGAGGAAATTCTTCTTCAGCCCCCGGCCGTACAGGGCGGGCAGGCGGACGATGAGCCGCTCCGGCATCTGCTCCTCCGCCCACTCCTCCAGCCAGCGGCGGTTGGCTCCGTATGCGGACAGGCGGCTTTTGTCGATGGGGCTGTCCTCGTCCGCCCCCACCGGGTCGTCGTAGACGCTGATGGTGGAGATGAGCACCAGTCTCCGCGGGGCGATGCGCCGGATGTTCTCCGCCGCGCCCCGCAGCACCGCCAGATCCGCCGCCGGGTCGTGGTTGGCCAGGAACATCTCCGCCGGCACTCCGGCGTACACCAGCAGGTCAGGCCGGGTGCCGAAGGCCTCCGTGATGTTTTTAGAGTTGTACAGTCCGTCAAAGGGGTGCTCCGAGGCCAGGTTAGAGCCCACGAAGCCGGTATATCCCACCAGGGATTCCATATCATTCACCTCATTATGCCGCGATCATCAGCGCCCCCGCCAGGATGGCCGCCGTCCCGGCCAGCTTCCGGCCGGTGAGGCGCTCCCCCAGCAGACGGGCGGAGAGGAGCATGGTCCAGATATAGGTCAGGGAGGTCAGGGGGAGCACCACCGAGTAATCCAGCCGCCGCAGCAGCAGGATGTTCACCACCGCCGAGGCCAGGTACAAAAGTCCCCCGCCGTACAGCCAGGGCGTCCGGAACATGGACAGCAGTCCCCCCGCCCCCGAGGCCCGCTTCAGCAGCAGCGCCGCCGCCGAGCCCATAAGGGTCATGGCCAGGATCAGGAGAAGATCGGTCACGATGTCTCCTCCTCCCCTCCGTCGCCGCCGCACACCAGCACCACGCCCACGGTGACGCACACGATCCCCGCGATGCGCAGAAGGGTGATCTCCTCCCGCAGCACCGCGGCGGCCAGCACTACCGTCAGGACATAGTTCATGGCCAGCACCGGCTGCAGCACCGAGACGCTGCCGTACCGATAGGCCACCAGCATGATCAGCGCCCCCAGCCCATACAGGGCGAAGCCGGGCAGCAGCAGCCACAGCGCCTGGGGCCCCGAAAGCTTCCAGAACAGCTGCCCCAGGCATACGCACAGGGAGGCGCAGGCCATAAGCAGGATCCCCTTTTTGTTCTTCTCAAAGGAGGCCCGCATAGTCCCGCCCCCTCCTTTTGCTTCTCATGGTGAT
Organism: uncultured Oscillospiraceae bacterium; assembly: GCA_944386055.1. Taxonomy (GTDB): domain Bacteria; phylum Bacillota; class Clostridia; order Oscillospirales; family Oscillospiraceae; genus CALXCT01. Next base: position 27,110 of record CALWZP010000017.1, read on the forward strand.
ACTCTCTTTCTTATTTTGAGATCTTTTCAATGGATTCAAACACATACCGCTGCCGCCGGAATGTCAGCTCCACCAGCAGGGACAGGTATTTCAGCACCAGGGTGAGGATAGCGAACATGCCGAAAAAGCCAAACCCCAGAAACAGCATGGTGGTGGTCCAGCCCTCCACCGGGCTTCCGGACAAATAGATCACCACGGTGTACCCCGTGACAATGAGGGTCAGCGCCATCATCACCACCGCCAGCCACAGCGCCAGACGGTAGGCCACATTGGTGAAGAGCACCAGCGCGTCGGTGGCCAGGCGGGAGCGCCCCCCCTCCGCCCGGGGGCGGCCGCCGCCCCCGACGGGGTCATAGCGCAGCCGTTCCATCTTCAGCCCGCAGTTGGCGTACAGCGCCTTGCGGTAGGGGATGGTGCGGCTCATGGCGTGGACCCGGTTGATGGCCCGGCGGGAGAGGACGCGGAAGCGCTCGGTCTCCAGCTGGTACTGGATGTTGGCATAGCGGTTGAACACCCGGTAGAACAGCCGGGAGGTGAGCCGGGCGCGGCCGTTGGGGGTGGCGCTGACGATGTCGAAGCCGGTGAGGGCGGTACGGTACACCTCCATCACCAGCCGGGGTTCATAGTCCATCTCGGTGCCGTCGAACTCAAAGACAAAGTCCCCGATGGCCAGGTCCACCCCGGCATTCATGGAGGCCTCCAGCCCCTGGGGGTAGCTCATGTTCAGGATGGAAACCATGGCTCCCTCGCTGTGCTCGGCGAACTCCCGCACCGCCTGGACGCTGCCGTCGGTGCTGGCGTCATTGACGCAGATGAGCTCGAATTTCTGGAAATTCTCCGACAGGGCGGCGTGCAGCCGGGTGAGAAAGGGCCCCACCGTGTCCTGACACTGGCGGACATAGACCACGGCGGAGACGAAATTGCTCTCTTTCATGTCAAAACTCTCCTTTCAGCACCCCGTCCAGGTCGTACACCGTGTTGATCTTGCCGGACAGCACGCTCACCAGGGCGGGCTGTCTGGTGTGCACCCGGATGACGGTGGGGCGGGAATCGTCGATCTCCGACGCCTTGAGGATGGGCTTCATGGAGAACAGGGAGCCCTGATAGTGGAATCCGAACTCCGGCCGCAGGTACTTCCTGGCCAGGCTGGACATATAGCTCCACGCCGTCTCCGGCCGGGCGGGGCAGGTGTCGCAGCTGCCCAGCCGCTCCGGGGAGCAGTGCCCCCCGCTGCGCTCCTGACAGGGGAAGCGGGGCAGGGAGTCAAAGCTGGCCATGTGTGGGGTGAAGGTCACCGAGGTGAGGGAGTGCAGCCCCGTTTTTCCAAAGGGCATGATGGAGAAAAAGGGTCCGTCCATCACGGTGATCCCCGTATCCGCCAGGGGCTTGTCCACGGTGCACAGGATGATCTCGCACAGCTCGTATTTGATGCCGAAGGCCTCCTCCTGTCCCAGTGCCTGGCGGATGATCTGGTTGGTGGAGGCGTAGGTGGCGTTGAGGACGAAATCGCTCTCGAACTGCTCCCCCTCCCCGGCGGTGACCCGGTACACCCTGTCCTCCCGGCTCAGGCCGGTGACGGGACAGCTCCACCGCAGGGTCACCCTGGAGCATTCTTTTAACTGCTCTAAAAACCAGTCCCGGAGGATGTGGGCGTCATAGGTGTACTCCTGGGTGAGGAAGGCTCCGTCGCACATACCGGGGTTGAAATAGCGGCTCTCCGGCACCGGGTCGCACCGGATGCCCGCCGCCCGGCAGAAGCTCCGGAACTGCGTCCCGTCGGTCCAGGAGAAGGCGGCGGAGGTGGCGTACACCTGGTCGAAGGCGCTGTGGACGCAGAAGCCGAAGTCCCGGTTGAAGCGGTCGAAATACCCCGCCGACTTGATGGCGGTGGAGTAGGACCTGGGATAGTGATAGCCCATGTGCACCCGGGCCTGGTTGATGTAGGTGGCGCGGCGGAAGGGGGCGTCCTCCCCCTCCAGCACCAGCACCCGCTCTCCCCGCCTGCCGGCGAACAGGGCGGCGTACAGCCCGTACAGCCCCGCCCCGATGATGATCTTGTCCCAGCGTTCCATGCCGTCACCATCCTGTGAATGTGGTCTCCACCCGGAAGACCTGCTGGCCGTCCACCTCGCCCAGGAGGGTCAGGCCGTACCGCTGCTGAAGCGGCTCCACCCACTGCAGGTCGTGCTCGTCGGTGATGACGATGTGGGTGGGGTGGATGTAGTGGTCAATCAGGTAGAAGAACCGCTCCCCCGTCATGTTGGACAGGGAGGCGAATGTCTTCTGCCCCGTGTAGGCGCCGTAGGCATAGGGGTCCCCCCCGGCGCTGATGAAGAACACCCGGGCGTCCGGGTCGCCGATCAGGTCCTCCAGCTCCGCCACCCAGGCGGGCATGTGGGCGGTCTCCTCCGTGAGCAGGGGGGCGCCGCTCACCCGGTCCCACAGGGCGGACCAGCTCCCGTCCTGCTGCTGATAGCCGAAGCTGATGCAGCTCATATAGCTGGAGTGGGTACACAGGGGCTTCACCGTCTGCCCCAGGGGAGTGCTGTACACCAGCGCGGCCCACAGGGCCAGGGCCAGGTACAGCCCCGTCCCCGCCGCCGCCAGCCGCCGGGACACCCACGGGGAGAGCAGGCAGCACACCGCCAGGAGCACCATCACCACCGTCTCGGCGTGGTAGCGGGCGGTCTGATACCCCACCAGGCAGTAGCCCAGGGTCTTCAAAGCGTAGAACAGCAAAATCAGCCCCAGCGCGCCCCAGCGCACCGCCCCGGCCTGCCGGGGGAGGCGGGCCGCCGCGCCCTTCACCGCCCCCGCCGCCAGCGCCGCCAGGGGCACCAGCGCCTGGGTGGACACGAAGGTGAGCGCCAGCAGCACCAGCACCCCGGAAAACCGCCCGCCCAGGGCGGAGAGCCAGGCGTCCGGGTCGGTGAACAGGGTGGCGGGCACCTCCCCGGGGACGAAGAAGCGCTGGGGGGTGATGATGTCCACCATGGTGAGGGTACCGCTGTTGTCCGAGATCCACAGGGTGCCGAACCGCCCCAGGGAGTAGGCCGCCCAGGGGAGCAGCGGCACCGCCGCCGCCCCGCCGTAGCACACCGCATTGCCCCACCGCCCCCGGCCGGAGAGGAGCAGCACGCACAGCCCCCCAAAGCCCACCGCCATCAGGCTGTCGAACCGGGTGACCATGGAGACGCCCCCCACCAGCCCCGCCAGGGCCAGCCACCGCCGGTCCTTCCAGTCGGGGCGGCACAGCAGCAGGAGCATCACCACCGCGCAAAGCACCGCCAGGGGGATGGCCCGGCCGGAGAGCACCTCGCTCAAAAACTTCCGGTTGGTGAGCAGGGCGACGGCGGCCAGCGCCCCGGGCCAGTCCCTGCCGCACAGCCGCCGGGACAGGGGGAGCAGCAGCAGCGCCGCCCCGGCGCTCAGGGGGATATTCAGCGCCACCCCGCTGTACATCCCCAGGCCGGACAGCCCGTCCGCCGCCGCCAGCAGCAGGGGGTAGAAATAGGGGAAGGAGATGCCGTAGTCGGTGAACACCACATACTGCCGCACGGTGGACACCCGGCCGAAGTCGGTGAACAGGGACTGGGCCATCTCATAATAGGAGTAGGAGTCGGGGGAGAGGCACAGGGGGGACAGGGCACAGTAGGCGAAAAACCAGCACAGCAGAAGGCCCATCACCACCGCCGTCCACCGGGGCCGGCCCCGGCGCAAAGAGAGGAGCAGCCACACCGCCCCCGCCGCCCCGAAGAACAGCGCCGCCGCCAGGGGGGTAAGGACCGCGAAGCAGGTCCACACCGCCAGCCCCACAGCGGGCACGCACAACACCAGCCACTCCCCGCGCCCCAGCTCCGGCGGGCCGCCCAGGCTCCGGCACCACAGCAGCCACACCGCCGCCCCCGCCAGGGCGAGGAGCACGCCGCACCCCAGGACATGGGGCAGGGACAGCGTCAGGCACTGCCCCATGGCAAGCCCCAGCACGCCCCCGGTGCCCGCCGCCCAGATCACGCCGCACCGCTGTGCCCGTGCCATCCCGCCGCCCCCTTTCCTTTTACAAACTGAATTATTTTACCACAGTTTTCCCGGTTTCACAAGATGCCCCGGCCGGACAAAAACAGGAGGCGCGGGATTCCCTCCCGCGCCTCCTGCGGCAAAGTGCGAAGAGAGATGCGCGCCTCTCCCCGTCACTTCAGTATTTTTTCTCATAGTAGCAGTTCACCGCCAGCAGCACCACGAACATCGCCACGATCACCCCGCACAGGGTGAGGGCGGCAGCCATCCACACCGCCGCCTTGGTAAAGCCATACCCAAGCAGAGCCAGCAGCGCTCCGGCAAACAGCAGTCCATTCAGGATCCCCAGCGTCATGTGGCCGCTCTTCACCGCGATAAACTGCGCCCGCTCGTCGGTGCGGATGCCCATCTCCTCCTCCAGGCCCTTCTCGGAGAAGGCGAACCACAGCTCCGCCGCCCCCAGAACCGCCAGGATCACCGCCCCCGCCAGGTGGCGGAGGGACGGCCCCTGGAACAGGGAGAGCAGAACCACCCCTGCGGTGAGTATCCAGCACAGCAGCCCGGTGAAAAAGGGCCGGTAATGTCTGATCTTCATGTGTCATCTCTCCTTTTCAGCAGCGCCGCCATGTCCGCAGGCATGGGCGCTGTCAAAACCAGCTCCTGTCCGGTGACGGGGTGGCGCAGGGAAAGCCTCCAGGCGTGGAGGGCGGGGCGGGGGATGAGGTCCGGCGCCTCGGTGCCGTAGAGGAAGTCCCCCGTTAAAGGGTGGCCGATGTGGGCCAGATGGACCCGGATCTGGTGGGTGCGCCCGGTGTCCAGCTCCAGATGGAGGAGGGCCCGGTCCCCGCAGGCCTTCCGCGTCTCATACCGGGTGCGGGCAGCCTTCCCGTCGGAGCGGACCATCTGCTCCACCAGGGAGCCGGGTCTCGGCCCCAGGGGGGCGTCGATGACGCCGGCGGCGGGGTTTGGGACTCCCTCGCACACCGCCAGGTACTCCCGGCGGAAGTCGGGGGTGTGGAGCCGGGCCTTCAGCACCTCCTGGGCGTGGGGATGCTTGGCCACCACCAGCAGTCCGGAGGTCCCCCGGTCCAGCCGGTGGATGGGGTGAAAATCCCCCTCGATCCCCTCCGTATCGTAATAATACAGCAAGAAATTACCCAACGTATCGTCAAAATGCCCCGGCCCGGGGTGGACGGGCACCCCGGGTGCCTTGTTCACCACCAGCAGGTCCTCGTCCTCGTAGACGATGTCCAGCGGCCCCGGTGCGGGGACGATGCCGCTGCGCCGCGCCGGGTCGGAGAGCCGGACGGAGAGCACCTGCCCCGCCCGGGGGCGGCAGTCGGTGTTCACCCGCTCCCCGTCCAGCAGAATGCCGTCGGGGAGCCACTTGATCCGGCGGATCACCGTGCCGGACAGCCCCAGCTGGTGCTTCAGCAGGGACCACACCCGCCGCCCTGCCAGCTCGGGGGCGACGGTGAGCCGGATGCGGCGGGTCATATCCTTTGGGACAGCCACCGGCGGGCCGCCAGATAGAAGAGGAAATAGCAGATCGCCAGGCACTCCAGCAGTACCCCCAGCCGCCAATCCGCCGCCGCAAGCACAAAACCGGCAATGACCAGCAGGAACAGCAGGGCCGTCCCGGCCATCTGTCCGGCTTCCCGGCGGAGAGCCGCGGCGCGCTCATCGGTCTCCCGGATCCGGGTGACCTTCCACCGGTCCGGATGTCTCAGCAGCCAGCAGGTGTAGAGCAGGTTGGCCAGCCCGGCGATCAGGATGCCGAAGCTGCCCCCGCGATAGAGGGACTGAGCGACAGGGGGCAGACCGCCGCCGGGCAGCAGGAGCACCGAGGCCGCCAGCCCAAGCAGTCCGGCGGCGGAGATCCAAAGGAAGATCCGGCGCCGGACCCGCAGGGCCTGGCCATAAGCAGTCAGCTTATCGTCCGTCATAGATACCCCTCCTCACAGCTTTTTAGACCAGCGGTACATGTGGAACATATAGAAGGCGCAGTGCAGGACGATCAGGGCGGGGGCCAGGATCATCCACAGCAGTTCTCCCTGGATCAGGGCGGCCACGAAAGGCACCCACAGCAGCACCAGGGTCCAGTACCAGCTGTCCTGGGCGGCCATAGAGCGGATATAGATATTGCGCTCGTCTGTTTCTCCCCGCTCGATCTCCTTCCGGTCCTCCGGGGACATGGAGCGCATCAGCAAAGGCATGAGCAGCCCCGCGCCTCCGATCCCCAGCAGGGCGCCGCCCAGCCCGGAGCACAGGCCGTTGACGCTCCGGGGGACCTCCTCCCCGGACAGGATCACAAAAACAAACAGAGCCAGCCCGGCCAAAGCGGCCAGAGCGGACAAAAGCAGCTTCTTCATACCGTCTCCTCCTCAAACAGAAAGACTTCCTCGATGGTCAGGCCGAAATATCTGGCGATGCGGTGGGCCAGCAGCAGGGAGGCGTTGTACCGCCCGCCCTCCAGGGAGATGATGGTCTGCCGGGTGACATCCACCGCGTCGGCCAGCTCCGCCTGGGACAGGCCGTGGGCTTTTCTCAGTTCCGCGATGCGGTTGGTCACGCCGCCGCCCCCTTTCCTAAATGGTCGGTGAGGTAAAGCTCGCTTTACAATTCGGAGTATAGCACGCTTTACATGGCATGTCAAGTCCGCTTTACACAAAAGAAAAAAATATTTGCCGCCACAGGCGGTGCGAGCCACTTCCGGGGCGGCGCCGTTTTTTGTCACCAAATCGTAACTTGCTTTTTTATTACTTCAATTGTAGTATATAATCGAAACGACATTTGTAGTGAATGGAGGAACTTTGATGAGACGGCTGCCGGACAGCGAGCTGGAAGTGATGAAGGCCCTGTGGGCCTCGGGGGCGGACACCCCCCGCGCGGCGCTGGAGGATGCCCTGACCCCCTTCGGCTGGGCGGGGAACACCATCAACACCTATCTCACCCGCCTGGGGGAGAAGGGCTTCCTCTCGGTGCGCCGGGAGGGGCGGCACAACCTGTACACCCCCCTGGTGAGCCGGGAGGACTACCTGTCCTTTGACAGCCGGGCGGTGCTGGGGCGGCTGTACGGCGGCTCCCCCGCCGCCTTCGTGGCCGCCCTGGCCCGGCAGGGGCTGTCCCGGGAGGAGCTGGACCGGCTGCGGGGCCTGCTGGACCGGCTGGAGGAGGAGACGCCGTGACGGACTTTCTCCTGAACCTGGCCGGGCTGTCCCTGGGCGGGGCGGCGGTGATCGTCCTGCTGCTCCTGTTGGGGCGGCTCACCCGGGGGCGGTACAGCGCCCGGTGGCGGTGCTGGGCGTGGGCGCTGCTGTGCCTGCGCCTGGCCATCCCCCTGTCCCTGCCGGCGCTGCCCCAGCCCCAGGCCCCCATCCAGGTGCCCGCCCCGGCGGACACGGTGCTCTATGAGTACCAGCCCCCCGCCGGGACCGCTCCGCCCTCCGCCCCCACTGGGACGGAGGGGTCCGCCGCCCCCCTCCCTACCCAGGGCAGGTTGGAGAGCCCGATGCCCGTCCCCTCCCCGCCGGGGGAGGCCGGGACGCCCGCCCCTGTGGCGGAGGGCTTCACCCTCTCCCTCGGGCAGGCGCTCTTCGCCCTGTGGCTGGCAGGGGCGGTGGGAATCCTGGGGTGGAATTTGGTAGGCCACCTGCGCTTCTGCCGCTGGCGTCGGCGGTGGACCTCCCCCGAGGAGGACCCGGAGGTACTCTCAGAGTACCGCGCCCTCACAAACGGGCTGCGCCGTCCCCCCGCCCTGCGCACCGCCGGGCAGCTGGGCGCGCCCATGCTCACCGGGCTGGCGCGTCCGGTGATCCTGCTGCCCGACCCGCCGCCCCGGGGTGATGCCCTGCGGTATGCCCTGCTCCACGAGCTGACCCATCTCCGCCGCCGGGACATCTGGCTGAAGGCCCTGGCGCTCTGGGTCACCGCCCTGCACTGGTTCGATCCCCTGATGTGGGTCATGGCCCGGGCGGTGGAGCGGGACACCGAGCTGGCCTGCGACGACGCGGTGGTGCGCGCCCTCCCCCCGGAGGAGCGGGGGGCCTATGGCCGCGCCATTCTGAACACGGTGGCCGCCCTCTCCCGGAAGCGGGAGGACGGCGAAGACGGAAAGGAGCGTCTGATATGAAGCCCATCCCTCACACCCGTTTTTCCACCCGCCTGTCCGGCTCCGCCCGGGAGACCGAGGGGCGGCTGCGCGGCCTGCTCCGGGGCGGGAAAAAGCGCCCCCCGGCGGCCCTGCTGGTCCTGCTGGCCCTTCTCATCGCCCTGTGCGGCTCCCTGGTGGCCTGCCGGGAGACCCAGCCCCGGCCCCAGATCTTCCCCGACCTTGCGGACTATGAGCGCTTCCTCTTCTCCCCGGAGGCCGATGTGGCCGCCCTGCTGGAGGAGGCCACATCGGCCGAGCACCTCGTCCGCACCACCCCCATTGAGCAGGAATGGGCTGTGCTCTATGAGTACGACGGAGCAGCGCTGGCCCCCTATCTCCCCAACTGTCTGGAGATGCAGGGCGTCACAGTGTTTGGGGAAGGCGGGAGCATCGTGGTCTCTTACCTCCCTTCGGAGCCCGGGGACTGCACCGGTGTCGCTCTCAGCTGTATGGACGGTCAGGTGGTGGCCGTCACCGCCGGCTGGGGGGAGTTTGGCGCCGGCTATGCGGACCTGCTCACCGGGGAGGTCACAGTGGAGGAGTGGTAAACAATACCGCTTCTTCAGTTGAACTCTGTCTGAAAGAAGCTGTCATGTGTGTCAGGAAAGGAAGGATCGATATGACCCCCATCCCCCACACCAGATTCTCCACCCGTCTCTCTGGCTCCGCCCGGGAGACCGAGGGGCGGCTGCGCAGCCTGCTCCGGGGCGGGAAAAAGCGCCCCCCGGCGGCCCTGCTGGTCCTGCTGGCCCTTCTCATCGCCCTGTGCGGCTCCCTGGTGGCCTGCCGGGAGGGCACGGGTGAGCCGGAGGGAGAGGCCCCCGAGGGCACCCCCTCCCCCGCCCCGTCCGAGATGGCGGAGACCCCGCAGCCCCTGACCCCGCCGGCGGATGCGGCGGCGGCCGCCGCCGTCCCGGGCACCAGCTATCTGCTCTACCTCCAGCCGGAGGGGGACGGGCTGGCCCTGTACTGGACCAGCCCGGACTACGGCGGCGGACAGCCCAATCTGCTCCTGACGCTGGCCCCCGCCTCCAGCGTCTTCCCCTACGCCCCCGGGGATGTCCCCTCCCTCACCCCCTTCTCTGACATCCTGGGCCGCCCCGGCGTGGTGCTGGGCACCACCACGGACAGCGGCGTCCCCGTCCAGTGGTATTACCAGGGGGACGACTACGGCGTCCAGCTGATGGCCGCCGCCCAGGGGGAGACCTGGACCGCCCAGCTGGACGGCGGGGCGGAGGAGCTGCTGTGCCTGTCCGGGGACGGGACGCTGGAGCTCTGGTCCCGCCGGGACAACGATCTGCTGGTGTATGCCCCCGTCAGCCGGCTGGCGGGACGGCTGTTCCCCGACGCCGGGGGGCAGGAGGTGCGCTTTGCCCCGGTGCTCCACGGCGAGGGCCCGGCGGATCTCTTTGACGCCCGCTACACCGGCGCCGACGGCCGGGATATCACCCGGCAGGTGAGCGGCGAGGTCCTGACCCAGTCGCTGTGGCCCGCCCTGTCCGTCTCCACCCCCGCCGGGGACACCGTCTTCTTCTGGGGGGAGGGGGAGGCCTTCAGCAGTGCGGCCCTCTCTGTCCGCACCCCGGACGGGACGGTCCGGCAGCTGCTGGAGTACTTCCTGGACCCCGGCTATGCCCAGCTTCCCCTGTATCTGGAGAGCCTGGGGCTGGCCCCGGAGGCCGAGCTGTTCGCCACCGTCACCGATGACCCGGTGGTCCGGGCCGCCTATTTTGACAACGGCGTGGTCAACCATGCATTCTGGGCGGTGGATGAACAGGGCGAGCCGGTGCAGCTGGCCCTGCTGGACGACACCTATTTCCACGCTGACCTCAACGGGGACGGCCGGGACGAGGTGTTCTCCCTGGCCGCCGAGCCCAACACGCCCGAGGGGCAGTACCTCTTCTTCTACCTGTACACCTACCCGGAGGAGGGGGGCGTGCGCTTCGCCAGTCCCCCGGATGTCCTGGCCAGGAGCCAGGGCGCCGACTACTACGACTACCTGTCCGGGGGCGGCGGGCTCGCCCAGCTCTATGTGGAGTACGACCCGGAGGCTCTGCGCTTCTCCTTCTTCCATATGGACACCGGCCAGCCTGCGGCCCAGTTCACCGGCCGGGAGCTGTACGACTTCATCACGGAACAGGGGATGTGGGCCGACGACTATATCCCCTCCAGCGGCGACTTCGGCCGGATGGGGGCGTAAAGCGGAGGGCTCTGTCCGCTCCTGACACAAGATCTTCAGCGGCCCCAGGCCGCCCGCAAAAAGGAGGTCCCCGCCATGAGATCCATCCCCCGCACCAGATTCTCCACCCGCCTGTCCGGGTCCGAACGGGAGACGGCGGAGCGCATCCGCAGTCTGTTTCAGAACGGCCAAAAACGCCCCCCGGCGGCCCTGCTGATCCCGCTGGCCCTGCTCATCGCCCTGTGCGGGTCCCTGGTGGGTTGCCAGACCGCCAGTCTCCCTCAGGACGGCAGCTTGAGAGAGCCAGTCTCCCTCTCCACAGTATCCCCGGAGCCGGACCTGCCGTCCCCTGACCTGAACCGCAACGGCATCCCGGAGGAGGTACGCCTGGTGGGAGCATACGGCAGCCAGGAGCTCCAGTTCTGGGAGGATGGCCAGCTCATCGACCGGGAGGTCCCAGGTGTATGCCTGTACTCCATGGACAGACAGGACTACATTCTGCGGGCCTCGCTGGAGGAGTACCAGGGCAGCTTTTTTTACCATTATGAGCTGGCGGATCTCTCCGGCGAGTTTGAGGAGACCGCCCGGTGGGACAGAGTCACCTTTGACCTCAACTTCCACGCCCCCTTCCACCAGGGCTTTGACCCGGAGGCCATCGCCGCCTTTGTGGAGGAGCTGGACGGGCTGCTGGCCCACAGCGTCCGGCTGTCCGAGGCGGATGGGAGGCTGGTGACCGAGGCAGCCCCGGCAGTAGCGCTGGACTGGCTGGACAGCTTCCCGGATATTTTTGTCCGCGACCCAGAGGCGTCCCTGGCGGAAGACCTGTCCGCCTTTCAGGATGCCATGAGCCGAGCCGTGGGGGTGCCGGTCCCCCTGGGAGAGACGGAAACGCTGCCCCTGGAGGAGAGCCTCCAGATGACCTTCAGCAGCGGCGCGGGGGCCTGGTCCAGCGACCTGGAACTCCGCCCCGACGGCACCTTCGCCGGAGACTATCACGACGCCGACGGCGCCACCCTGTATGTGTGCCGCTTCCACGGGTCCTTCCGGGACTTTGTCCAACTCACCGACTCCTCCTGGCTGCTGACCCTGGACGAGCTTGTGCTGGATACGGGCCGCCCGCTGGGGGAGGAATGGGACGAAGAGGGCTTTCACTATATCTCCAGCGGCCCCCATGGCTTTACCGACCGCGAAGGAACGGCCCTCCGGCCCGGGGCCCAGTTCATCCTTTACACGCCCCAAGCCCAGGGTCACGCCCCCGGCACGGAGCTGTACGGTGCCTATGACTTCTGGACCTGGTGGCCGGAGCACGGGCAGTTTCTCGACGCCGGCGATACCCTGGGCTGCTATGGGCTCTACAACCTGACAGCAGATGTTGGTTTTTTCTCCTGACCGCGCGCTCGATCTGATTTGAAGGAGGCTCTCCCCATGTCCGCCATCCCCCATACCAAATTTTCCACCTGTCTCTCCGGCTCCGAGCGGGAAGCAGAGCGGCAGCCGCTGTCCCAACAGCCGCGACAAAGCGGGGCCCGCGCCGGAACGGCGCGGGCCCCGCTCGTTTTTTCCTGTGTCTCTTTATCCCTGCCAGCCGGCCAGGTACGCCTCCTGCTCCGGGGTGAGGCGGTCGATCTCCAGCCCCAGGGCGGCCAGCTTCACCCGCCCGATCTCGTCGTCGATGGTGTCGGGCACCTGGTAGAGCTTCTTCTCCAGCTCCCCCCGGTGCTTCACCAGCCACTCCAGGGCCAGGGCCTGGACGGAGAAGGACATGTCCATGATCTCCGCCGGGTGGCCGTTGCCGGCGGCCAGGTTCACCAGCCGCCCCTCCCCGATGACATTCAGGGTGCGCCCGTCGGACAGGCGGAAGCCCTCGATGTTCTCCCGGCGGGGGAAGCGCTCTTCCGCCATCTCCGCCAGCTGGCGGACCGCCACCTCGCAGTCGAAGTGCCCCGCGTTGGTGAGGAAGGCGTTGTCCTTCATCACCTCAAAATGCCGCCGGGTGATCACATCCTTGCAGCCGGTGACGGTGACGAAGATATCCCCCAGGGGGGCGGCCTGGTCCATGGTCATCACCTCAAAGCCGCACATGGTGGCGTCCAGGGCCTTGAAGGGGTCGATCTCGGTGACGATGACATGGGCGCCCATGCCCGCGGCCCGCATGGCCACCCCCTTGCCGCACCAGCCATAGCCCGCCACCACCACCGTCTTGCCCGCCACCATCAGGTTGGTGGTGTGCATGATGGCGTCCCACACCGACTGGCCGGTACCGTACTTGTTGTCGTAGTAGTGCTTGGCCTTGGCGTCGTTCACCGCCATCATGGCGCAGGGGAGGATGCCCTCCCGCTCCCGGGCCTTCAGGCGCAGGATGCCGGTGGTGGTCTCCTCACAGCCGCCCATGAGCTCCCCGGCGTACTCCCGGCACTTGTCCCCCAGCAGGTGGATCAGGTCCCCCCCGTCGTCCACGATGAGGTGGGGCCTGCACTTCAGGGTCTCGGTGAGCAGCGCCTCGTACCCCGCCGCGTCCACCCCGTGGACGCCGAAGGTCTCCACCCCCATGGACGCCAGCCCCGCCGCCACATCGTCCTGGGTGGACAGGGGGTTGGAGCCGGTGAGGTACACCTGCGCGCCCCCCTCCTGCAGCACATAGCCCAGGTTGGCGGTCTTGGCCTCCAGGTGGACGGACACCGCCACCCGGAGCCCGGCAAAGGGCTTCTTCCTCTTGAACCGGGCCTCGATGCCGCTCAGGGCGGGCATGAAGCTGCGCACCCATTCAATCTTCTGCCGCCCGGCAGGGGCCAGGGACATGTCCTTGACGATGCTCATCTGTCTCTCTCCTCTCCGGCCCGGGGCCGGTGTTTTTCCCTATTTTATCACACCCCGTCCCGTCCCGCCAGCCCTATTTCTTCAACTCCCGGCAGAACCCCGCGCTGAATCATTTTCATCTCCCCTTCCTCCGCGGGGAATCCCTCTGTTCAGCAGCGCCGGGCAGAAATGATGGCAGAAAAAATTCGCTGGGGCACCAGGGCCCCAGCGGAAAAGCGGGATCAGAAAAAGGGCAAGATCAAGTGTCTTCTTTGGGAAGCTGATCCGGGAACAGCAGTTCTTTTGGGTCCTCTACATAAGAGGCGACGACCATCCCACAGTCCCTGCAGATCTGGTAACGAATTCCACTGGAACGGGATCTCAGTCCTCTTGTCACAGAAATCTTCCATAAGCCAGTGGCCACGATAAACTCTCTCCCCTGACAGTACGGGCACTGTTCTATCTTCAAGATATCATCTCCTTAAAAAGCGGCCGATAAAAGAGTTTTCCCCTGTGTTTAGATTAACATAAAATCCCAGAACCGTCAATTGAAAAAGATGCCATTCCTGAAAATGCCCCGCCCCGCCACCCCCTTTTCCCCAAATTCTCCCCCTCTCGAGGGGAATTGTTCACACTTTCTCTATGGACATTTCCTCCAAAAGCGGGTAAACTACTTTTCGTCTGAATCATTCCGTTCAGGAATTTCTCCGCTGTGAAGGAGGCCGTCTCATGCGCGCCATCACCAACTGGCTGGACCGGTTCTGCTATAAGCACCCCCGGTTCGGCATCCCGAATCTGATGAAGTTCATCGTTTTCGGCAACATCATCGTCTATCTCATCGACATGGTGTCCTCCGGCACCTTCTCCTATCTGCTCTCCTTCATCCCCTACAACATCCTCCAAGGCGAGGTGTGGCGGCTGGTGACCTTCGTCTTTGTCCCGGTGGTGGACGCGGGCAGCTTCCGGTTCTGGGACCTGCTGGTGGTGGCCCTGTCCCTCTACTTCTACTACATCATCGGCACCGCCATGGAGCGGGAGTGGGGCACCACGAAGTTCACGGTATTCTACCTGTGCGGGGCGTTGCTGTCCATCCTCGTGGGCTTTGTCATCGGACTGGCCATACCGGGGCTGAGCGCCATCCCCCTGGTGGATATGTACTATGTGAACATGTCCCTGTTCTTCGCCCTGGCCTCCCTGTACCCCAACATGCAGTTCCTGCTCTTTTACATCATCCCGGTGAAGGCCAAGTGGCTGGCCTGGCTGGATGTGGCCATGTTCGCCTGGTCCATGATCTGCTATATCGCCGGCGGCCTCTGGCCCATGGCCCTGCTGCCCGCCATCGCCTTTGTGAACTATCTGCTCTTCTTCGGGGACAGCGTCGCCGTCATGTTCGGCGGGGTCCGCCACCGGGCCGACCCCCGCACCATCAACTTCAAAAAGGCCCAGAAGGCCGCCCGGGAGCACAAGGGTTACCTCCACAAGTGCGCCGTGTGCGGCAAGACCGACGCGGAGTACCCCGACATGGAATTCCGTTACTGCTCCAAATGCAACGGCTATTACTGCTACTGCCCCGAGCACATCTATAACCATGTGCATATCGAGTGACCTGTAAAACAAAAAATGGGGCGGACCGCTGCGCGGTCCGCCCCATTCCATCGGAAAACCGATTGACAAACTCGGAAAATCTGCTATAATGCCCTACAGTGATATCCACAACTGAACACCTTATCAAGAGTGACGGAGGGATCGGCCCGATGAAGTCCGGCAACCTGCCTTGAGGCAAGGTGCCAAATCCGACGGTGAGAATCGAAAGATGAGGATGGGAATTCCAATGACGCTCTGTCGATTCGACAGGGCGTTTTTCTTCTCCTCCCACACAGAAAGGAAGCGTGACATCTATGGCAAGACATCTCTTTACCTCTGAATCAGTGACTGAGGGGCATCCCGACAAGATCTGCGACCAGATCTCCGACGCGGTTCTGGACGCCATCCTGGCCAAGGATCCCGACGCCCGGGTGGCCTGCGAGACTACGGTGACCACCGGCATCATCTCCATCATGGGGGAGATCTCCACCCGTTGCTATGTGGACATCCCCCACATCGCCCGTCAGGTGGTACGGGACATCGGCTATGACCGCGCCAAGTTCGGCTTCGACTGCCAGACCTGCGCCGTGGTCACCTCCATCGACGAGCAGTCCCCCGACATCGCTCTGGGGGTGGACAAGGCCCTGGAGGCCAAAGAGGGCGCTATGGACGACGGTCTGGACAACGGCGCAGGGGACCAGGGCATGATGTTCGGCTATGCCTGCGACGAGACGCCGGAGCTGATGCCCCTGGCCATCTCTCTGTCCCACAAGCTGGCCAAGCGGCTAACCCAGGTGCGCAAGGACGGCCTGGTCCACTACCTCCGTCCTGACGGCAAAACCCAGGTCACTGTGGAGTACGGGGACGACGGCCGGCCCTTCCGAGTGGACACCGTGGTGCTGTCCACCCAGCACGGCCCCGAGGTGGAGCTGGATCAGATCCGCGCCGACATGGTGGAGCTGGTCATCAAGCCGGTCATCCCCGCCCAGCTTATGGACGAGAACACCAAGATCTATGTCAATCCCACCGGCCGCTTTGTCATCGGCGGACCTCAGGGCGACTCCGGCCTCACCGGCCGCAAGATCATCGTGGATACCTATGGCGGCTCCGCCCCCCACGGCGGCGGCGCCTTCTCCGGTAAGGACCCCACCAAGGTGGACCGCTCCGCCGCCTATGCCGCCCGCTGGGTGGCCAAAAATGTGGTGGCCGCCGGCCTGGCCCGGCGCTGCCAGGTGCAGCTGGCCTACGCCATCGGGGTGGCCCGCCCCGTGTCCGTCATGGTGGACACCTTCGGCACCGGCGCCGTCCCCGACGAAAAGCTGGAGCAGGCCGTGGAGCAGGTATTCGACCTGCGCCCCGCCGCCATCATCCGGGACCTGGACCTGAAAAAGCCCATCTACCGCCAGCTGGCCGCCTACGGCCACATGGGCCGCACCGACCTGGGGGTGCGCTGGGAGGACACCGACCGGGTGGAGGAACTGAAGGCCGCCCTGAAGTGACCATACCGCAGACAAAAGCCGCTCCGTTCCGTCCTTTGGACGAAACGGAGCGGCTTTTTCCCAGATCAGACGCTGAACTCCACCGGGAGTCCATCGGGATCAGGCACGGTGAAATGCCGCGGCTTGGGCGGGCGGTCCACAATGGGGGCGGGGACATAGCCCGCCCGCTCCAGGCGCTCACGCAGCGCCTCCAAATCAGAGGTCACGCGGAAGCTCAGGGTCAGCCCCCGGACCGCCGCCGGCTCCGCACCGGGGAGCTCCACCAGTTCCAGGGCCGTGTCCCCTGCCCCATCCGCCAGAAAGACGATCCTTCCTCCGGCGGGTTCCAGGCGGCGCACCGCCTGCAGCCCGGCAAACTGCCAGTAAAACTGCTCCGACCGTTCCAGGTCTCTGACCATCACCGTAATGCATGCCAGCTTCATGTGCCACGCTCCTTTTCTTCTGTTTCTCTCTTCTCCCGCAGTCCTCGCAGCGCCGCCAGGGCAAAGTCACCCGCCCGGCTGCTCAGGGCGTCAATCTCCTCCCGGCTTCCCGGCGTCAGCCCCCCCAGCAGCGCCTGGTACAGGCTGCGGGAGAGATAGAAGCACACCGTCTGCCCCACCACGCAAGCTGTGTAGATTCGCAGGCTTTCCGCATCCCGGACGCCGGTGATCTGCGCAATCGCACCGGACAGCGCCCGGGTGGGGCGGCCGATGGTCTCTGAGACGATCTCATGCACGGCGTCGGAGGGGGCAATGCCCGCCTCGTACTCCATCAGGCGGCCAAATCCCGTTCCTCTTCCCTCCGGACCGAACAGGCACATCAGCGTGTGGTGGATAAAGCTCCGCACCTTCTCCTCCGGCGGCGCCCCCGGATCGTCCAGGAAATCCAGGGGAAACTCCCGGAAGGCGTCCTGCGCCCAAAAGCGAATCACCTGCAGATACAGATTTTTCTTGTCCCCGAAATAGTAGTTAATCAGCGCGGAGTTCACCTTTGCCCGCCCTGCGATCATGCGGATGGTCGCCGACCTGTACCCGCGCTCCAGAAACACCTCCGTCGCCTGGGCCAGGATCTTCTCTCTGGTGCCGCTCTCCTGCTTTGCCACCGGGCCGCCCCTCCCATCTCCCGGGCGCGATGCCCGGGCATCCGCCCCGCGCTGCGGGACCTGTAGGGATATTATACTATAAACCACCGGCCATGTACAGGGGACATGGCCGGTGGTTTTTCCGCCTTCTGGGCGGCAGCTGCTCAGTTGTCCCGGGCCAGCACATGGGCCTGGTAGATCGCTGTGACGATCTTCCCCACCTTCACCGCGTCTCCCAGCGCCACGGCAGGAAGTCCGCGCTCCGTCAGCTCCCGCACCACGCTGTCCCCCTCCAGCTTTCTGGTGCGGCCCTGCCCGTCCTCCACGGTGACGCCGCCTTCGTGAAACTCCAGGATGCGGGTATTCACCAGCAGCTTCAGCCCGTGCTCCATGTGGGCGGGAAAGATAGACCGGTTGGCGAACAGCTGTGCCTTGTCCATGGGGTTCATGTCCGCCCCCACATCATCCCGCATCTCCACAACAGTCAGGCTCTCCGGCCGGAAGCGGGACATGATCAGATCCGCCGTCTCCAGCCCCACCTCGCCGCCGCCGGCTACGATCACCCGTCTGCCCGGCACGGCAGTGCCCCGGAGCACATCCTCCGCCTTCATCAGCCCCGCGCTGTGGATCCCGGGGATGGGTGGGATGGCCGGGGTGCCGCCGGTGGCCACAAATACCGTATCCGGCTTCCACGCCGCCACCGTCTCCGCCGTGGCCTCGGTATTCAGATGCACCTCCACCCCCAGGCGCCGCAAGGTCTCCCGCCCCCAGTTGATGTAGTTGACGAAGGTCTCCTTGGAGATGGGCAGTGACGCCACATACAGGTTGCCGCCCAGATCCCCCTGCCTCTCCAGCAGGATGACCCGGTGCCCCCGCAGGGCGGATACCCGGGCCGCCTCGATCCCGGCGGGGCCGCCGCCGATCACCACCACGGTCTTCCGCTCCTCCGCTCTGCTCACAAGCCGTTCATACCGCCCCAGTCCCGGGTTGATGGCGCAGCTCAGATCATAGGGCATGACCTCGCCGGAGTGGATGCAGTTGCCGCACTTGATGCAGGTGCGGATGCCCTCCCAGTCCCCACGGATGGCCTTGTTCGCCGTCTCCGGATCTGCCAGCATCTGCTTGCCCAGGCGTACCGCATCGCAGCGGCCCTCCAGGAATGCCTCGTTCCACCTGGCCGGGTCATACTCTCCAGCCCCCCTCGTGGTGACCGGGATATGCAGGATGGATTTGTAATACGCCGTCTTGTCGAACTGCCCGACGGGCTGGCGGCGATACCCCGCCGAACACTCCACCCGGTGGAAGGTCTCATAGGTCCCGTCGGTCTGCAGGTCGAAGTAGGACAGCCCCGCCTGCTCCAGCGCCAGCACCAGCGCGGTGGTCTGATCCCGGGTGATGCCCCCCTCCACCCAGTCGCAGTCTGCTCCGCAGTAGCCAATGATAAAGTCGGGGCCGCAGGCGGCGCGGATGCCGGCGACGATCTCCCTGGCAAGCTGGATGCGCCCTTCCAGGCTGCCGCCGTACCGGTCCTCCCGGAGGTTGTTGTGGGGGGAGAAGAACTGCTCCAGGAGATACGCCGTCGCGCCATGGACCTCCACGCCGTCATAGCCCACCACCTGGGCCCGGCAGGCCGCGGCGATGAATTTATCCCGGATGACCTGGATCTCTTCCAGGTTCAGAACATGGGACTGGATCAGCTCCCCCACTTTCCCCAGATCGGCGCAGGGCACGCCGGAGGGGGAGACCGGGTTGGTCCCAAACATCCCGGAATGGTGGATCTGGCAGAAGATGGGCGTGCCATAGGCGTGTACTGCCTCTACCAGCCGGCGGTGCCCCGGGAGAAACGCGTCGTCGTAAATGGCGATCTGCGGGGTTGTCCAGTGGTGATCGCTGTCCACCGCGCAGGCCTCCGTGGTTATAACGCCGCAGCCTCCCCGGGCACGGGCAGCATAGTGGGCGATGGTCCGGTCGCTCACCTCCCCGTCCACATGGGCGGTGCGCGTCCACAGCGGCGAATTCCAGATTCTGTTTTTCACCGTAAGCCTGCCGATCCTCAGCGGCTTCGTCAGTCCGGATACATCTCTGCTCATCAAGATACCTCCCGCTCTCATTTATTAAACATTTGTTTTAATCAAATGTTTAATAAATATATAGCATATATCCCAGAAGATGTCAAGCCCTTCCCTCTTTTTTTGTCGCTTTTGTCCGATCCCGCTGTAAAAAAAGCGGACACCCAGCCGTGTGGGTGTCCGCTTTTTTTACAGTCTTGTTCGCTCTCACTCTGCTCCGCCGTTTGCCGCCGGCTTCTCGTCAAAATTGCAGGTGGCCAGATAGGCGCTGTGCACCGCATCGGCGATGCGCCCGCCGTGAATGGCATCTCCCAGCAGCACCGCATCGGGGAATGCCTCCAGGATCTCCTTGTGGATGGAGGTGTCCGGCCGCACGCCCAAGGCCAGTACCACCGCCTCCGTCGGCATAAAGGACAAATCGCCGGACACGGTATTCTGCACCGTGATTCCCTGGGGATTGATGGCGATCAGCTCTTTTCTGGGGAACATCCGGGCATGCTGCTGAATCAGCCGCGCCATGACATCCTGCCGGTTCTGGGGATAGATCTTCTCGCCGATCATATTCCCCTTGCCGATGATGGACACCACATTTTCCAAGGTTCCCAGAGCCTCCGCGGTCTCGATGCCGGTCTGGCCGTCGCCAACCACGATGACCTGTTTCCCGAACAGCCGCACCTTGCCCATCAGGATGTCCACCGCCCGGTACACATTCTCTCCGTGGATGCCCACAATGCTCTCCGGCATGTTGGGCCGGGACCCGGTGGCCAGGAACACCCCGATGGGGTTCTCTTTTTTCACCAGTTCCACTGTGGCCTCGGTATTCAGCCGGATATCCACATCCAGCACCTTCAGCCGCTCTTCATAATAACTCACGATCCAATCGATCTTGCCCTTGTATGGCGGCTTCACCGCCAGACGCAGCTGACCGCCCAGCTGGCCGCTCTTTTCAAACAGGATGGGCTTGAATCCCCGCAGGGCCAGGATCCGGGCCGCCTCCATTCCCGCGGGCCCGCCTCCAATGACCACCACCGGCTGGCCCTTTCCCGGGGCGGTGATGGAACCATATTCATATTCATGGTGGGAGCGGGGGTTGATGGCGCACTCCGCGCGTCCTCTGGTATACAGGCTCTCCATGCAGTGCAGGCAGGAGATGCACCGCCGGATCTCCGCCGCCCGGCCAGTCTCCGCCTTAACGCCCCACTCCGGGTCGGCCAGCTGGCCCCGGGCCACCCCGACAAAGTCCACTGCACCCCGTTTCAGAATGGCCTCGGCGTACTGCGCCTCCCGGATGACAGACACGCCGATGACCGGGATGGGCACATTCTGCTTCACCGTCTCCGCCAAATAGATCCGCCACCCCTGAGGATAGGAAATGGGCTCCCAGGCGCAGTTCTGGGTGTCGTAGATGCCCGAGCTCACGCTCACCGCATCCAGCCCGAACGGGATGAGATAATTCAGAATGGCGATGGAGTCGGGCAGGTTCAGCCCCTTCTCTTTGATGCCTGCGGTGATGAGGAATTCTGCCACCGACATCCGCAGAATCACTGGGAAATCAGGCCCAACCTTCTCCCGCACCGCCTCGATGATCTCCTTCACGATGCGGCAGCGGCCGATCATGTCCCGGCCATATTCGTCGTCTCTCTTATTGGTATAAGGGCTGAGGAATTCATTCAGGAGGTAGCCGTGTGCCGCGCTGATCTCCACGCCATCCATCCCCGCCTGCTTTACCCGCAGAGCAGCGGCAGCGAAGTCCGCCACGATCTGGTGGATCTCCTCCACCGTCATGGCCCGGCAGGGCCGGCGGAACGCAGAGCTCTCCCGTCCGCTGGGCGTCAGCAGGGGGACTCCATTGGGCTCGCAGAAGGTCTGACATCCCGGATGGCACAGCTGGACGAACATCTTTGTCCCGTGCTTGTGGATCTGCTTGGCCATGGCCCGCAGTCCCGGGATATGGTCGTCGCTGTAGGCGCCCAGCTGGCACTTGTTGTGCCTGCCGTTCTCCTGATTGATCATGGTGAACTCCGTGATAATCAGTCCGGCACCTCCCTTGGCCCGGATCTCATAAAAAGTGGACAGTGCCTCGCTGACGGTACCGTCCTCATTGGCCAGTCCGGTACCCATGGAGGGCATCACCAGCCGGTTTTTCAGCTTCAGCTTCCCAATGGTGCCTGGGACAAACAAATGCGGAAAATCTCCACTCATGTCAGCATGCTCCTTCAGCTTCATTCTTTCCGTCGTCTCTCTTGATGCGGTCTTTTTCTGACCTCCCCTGCATTATAGCCTCATCCTTTTCAAGGTGCAAGGCACCCGGATATTCCACTTTTTCCTTCTCCGTATGCCTTTTTGGGCATGGCAGACGGCCCTGTTTCAGGCGGTTTCCCTCTGCCGAGGGAAAAATCCGCCGGAATTCCGACCGACTTTCCCATTTCCCCATTCTCCTGTCAAATGGTGGTATTCCTTTTTCTTATACCTCTGTTCACAACAGCTTGTGATATCTCCTTCACAGTCTGTGATTCCTCACAACACCAGCTTCTCCAGCTCCTCCCAGCTCAGCTCCATGGCCTCCACTGCCCCCCAGGTGGCAAAGCGCTGCTCCATCATGGCCCAGGTGATGTACCAGTACACATACCGGATGGCCAGGTGGCAGGGGATGATCTCCTCGATGATGCGCTGCATCCCCTCCACCCCGTCGGGGATGCCCGGCACATCGGGGAAACGCACCTCCACCGTCTGGGCGGTCTCCGACTCCTCCACCTGGGCGTTGATGCCGCAGCCGGACAGGTTGTCGTTGATGGCCGCCAGGGTGAAGCTGTCCCCGTTGATGCGCAGCAGGGCGGCCAGCGCCGCCCGCAGCTGCTCCGGCTCCTCCGCCACCGGCCGGTCGGTCAACAGTCCGGCCACCCGCTCCAAGCCGAAGTTCTCCGCCGTGACCAGGCTCATCTCCCGCTGGCATTCCTCCAGCATCTCCTGGATGTCGTCCAACTGCCCGCCTACGCTGTCCAGCTCCCCGCCGTTGAAGGTCCCCTTCCCCAGGTCATATGCTCCCAGTGGGGCCAGCAGTGCACGCAGATATTCCGAATAGCTCATGCCGTCGTCCACTCCTCCACCGTCAGGTCTCCCAGCACCGGCAGCTGGTCCTGCTGGATGTCCACATCCGCCGCCGGCGCGGTGAGGGTACAGTTGGCCACCCCCTCCGTCCCGAAGACCAGGCTGTTCAGCTGAGCCAGCAGCACCGGCTGGGCCAGCAGGCTCCCGTCAAACCATCCGTTGATGCGGTCCTTCACCCGCTGGATCACCTCAGAGGCGGTGTGCCCCTGGGCGCAGCGCACCTTGGCGGTCACATCCACCTCCACCGTCTCCGGCGCCAGCACCCCCACATCCACGGCGATCTCCCGGCGCTGCTGGAAGTACTCCTCCATCTCCTCCAGCAGCTCCTCCTCCGGCACGCCGTCCTTGGTGGCCACCACCACATCCACGGTGCCCACCCCCCGGCTCCGGGGCAGCACCTGCACCGCCGCCACCTGGGGAAAGGACATGGCCTCCTGCTGGTAATAGGCGGCGTTGGCCCCGTTGGGCAGGCGTCGGAAGCTGTCCAGCACCCTGGCTCTCAGCTCCTCATCCCCTTCCCGGTCCGTCCCCCCGGAGAACCCCTGGGGATTGAGGCACAGGCTGATCCCCACCGGCGGCACCGCCATGGTCACGATGGCCCCCGCGGCCACATTTCCCGCCTGTCCCGCCTCCACCGCCCGGGCGCTGACATCCACATCGGTCTCTCCCGCCTCCAGCACGCCTGCCTGGGTGGTCTCAAAGCGCACCTGGCCGGCGGTCATGCACACCGTCCCCTCCGGGATGGTCAGCTCGCTGGCCGCCGCCGTGCCGGCGGAAAAGCGGATGACTCCCTCCGCCCTCTCCGCCTCCTTCCGCGTCAGCCCGCGCAGCTGGGCGTGCCGGTCCAGATACTCCCCCTCCGCCGTCTGGGGAAAACACTGCCGCACTACCCACTCGCCCTGGACATACAGACTGTAGATCTCCGCCGCCACGGCGTACAGCCGCACCGCCAGGTCGCCTCCGGCGCTCACCTCCGCGCCGGTCTCTTCCGCGAAGGCGGCCGCCATCTCCTGATAGATCTCCTCCACTGTCTTCACTGCCGCTCACACCTCCATCACCGCCTGCAGGCTCTGTCCCCGCCAGCGCAGCACAGCCCGGACCACGCCCCGGTCCTCCGTCTCGGTGAAGGTCACCGTCTCCACCTCCACCTCCGGCTCCTCCGCCAGGGCCTGGGCCACATACTGTGCTGCCAGGGCCTGCCGGGCGGAGGGCTTCTCCCCGCCCAGGCGGTACAGCTCGCTTCCCAGCTCTGGCAGCAGCGGGAAGCTCCCCCGCCGCACCGTCAGCCGGAACAGCACCCGCTGCAGTACCTCCTCCGGCCCGGTGAGCTTTATCAGGCTCCCCGACCCGTCAGGGACATAGTCCCCGTCTCTCAGCAAAAACTCCATCTCAGCCTCCGCCCCCCAGCATCGCCCCGGCCACCCGCTGGATCATCGCCTCCAGCGGCTCGCCGTTCACCTTCACCGTCCCCTCCAGACGGATCTCCCCGCCGTTGGTGAGGTGGATCCGGCACTGCGTCCCGGACAGGGACACCTCCCCGTCCGCCAGCCCGTCCGTCTCCATCCGGCACCCGGCGATGCAGGGCTGTTCCTCCCCGCCGCCCGTCTTCAGCACCAGCACCTGCTGCCCCACCCGGGGCCGCCAGCAGTAGCCTCCGGGAGCAAAGACGGGCACTGAGCGCCGCTCTCCCTCCAGATACACCCCCGCCGGATCCCCGGCCAGGGTCACCTGCCCCACCTCGGCGGCGGGTTCTTCTCTGACCCAGCGCCCTCTCTCCTCAGCCAGCCACATGGCCCTTCCTCCTCTCTCAGATCACTGTATCCACTCCGCCCAGCTCCAGCCGGGTCCAGCCCCCCTGCCGGTCGGCCGCCACCCGGCTCTCCAGCACCCGGAAGGTACCGCACCGGCCCCACTCTGTCCGCTCCAGCTCCACCAGGTCCCCGGGGAAGGCAAAGAACAGGATGGGCAGCTTTACCTGCACCCGCAGCAGCTCGGCGGCCGACTTGTCCAGCTGGAACTGCCCGCTGTACCGCATGGTCTGGAAGCTGCTGCGCCCCGGCATGGTCAGCACCCGCCGGCTCTGTCCGCCCCGGCGGAGGAATTCCCCGTTCTCCACCGCCGTCACCGCCTGACGGGTCTTGTCCCGCACCAGCACCTGGCTCAGCACACCGTACCGCCGGTCCCGGCACACCAGCTCGGTCACCGGGGTGCTCTCGCCGATCACCGTCCGCCTGCCGTCCTCCCAGCCGGTCAGCCACAGCCGCCCCTCCCGGTCGAACCGGGGCGTCACCCCGCCGTGATACCGGGTGAATTCATACAGCACCTTCCACTCGCTGCTGCCGCTCTGGACGGAGAAGCCGCTCACCGCCGGCAGGGCCGCCATCCCCGCCGTGGTGATGCCGTAGGGGGCCACATGGTCCCGCAGGATGTCCTCCACCGTGGCCACCTGATAGTCCGCCGGCATGGCCTCGTTGTCCAGCAGCAGGGCCGCCATTCCCCGTCCGGACACCTCCAGCAGACAGCCGTCCTCCGTCAGGCTCACCTGGCACTCGTCCACCACCCCGCGGAACACCGTCTCCCCGTTCTCCTCCGCGGCAAAGCGCACCGCGTCCGAGAGCACCTGCTCCTGCCCCCTCTCCCACACGCACCGGAGCCAGAAGCTGTCGCAGGGCACCCCCAGGGCGTAGTCCAGCTGCCACGCCAGGGGGAGGGGCAGCTGATACCGCGTCCCGTCATAGCAGGTGAGATACCCAGTCATTCTCCCACCCGCACTTTCTGTCCCACATAGATGAGGTTGGGGTTTTTGATCTGGGGGTTCAGCTCCACCAGCCGCTCCAGGCTCACCCCATACCGCCGGGCCAGCTCCCACAGGGTGTCCCCCCGTTCCACCGTGTGCCACTGCTCCCCGCCGCCCCCGGCGGCGGAGCTGCCGGTGATGCCGGAGCTTCCCTCCGTTTTCTCCGCCGCCACCTGCCGGATGGCGGTGACATAGGGGTCGAACCGCTCCCAGAACGCGAAGGAGTACTTCACATAGTCCGGCCGGGGCTCCTGCTCCACCCGCAGCTCCACGAAATAGGCGTTGGCGGTCTGCCAGATGGGGTGGACCAGCAGTCCCGGCCCGTCGTCGTAGAACACCGTGGCCAGCTGTCCGAACTGATAGTAGGCCTCCGGCCCCACGAACTCCCCCTCTCCCCGCATCACCCGCCGGGTCATCCCCATGTCCTGGAGCTGGCAGCGGCCGAAGGGCACCTTGTTCTCCGCCACCACCCGCTCATAGTCGATGGAATACACCCTGGGGTTGTGGGGCCAGATGTAGTTTTTATAGCGCATGGGCGCCAAATTCATCCCGTCTCCCCCTCTCAATACAGGCTGAATCCGCCGTCATACCGCCGGGCGTCCCGCTGTACCGCCCGGTCCAGCTCCTCGGCGGTGAGGGTCTCGCCCCGCTCCGCGGACCTCCTCAGCTCCACCACCGGAGCCTTCTCTCTCCCGGGGGCGGGCGGGAAATCCGCCGCCCGGTGCAGCCGCCGCGTCCGCTCCAGCAGCGCTCTCCCCGCCCTGCTCCTGGAACTGGCCGGGGACGGCCGTTCCCCGTCACCCGGCTCCCCCCTGCCCACAGGGTCCTGACCTGTCCCGGTCTTCACCGTTCCACTCTCTCCCACAGGAGCAGGTGCCGCGCCGATGCGCGCCGCGCGGGCCGCCGCCCGCTCCAGCCAGATGGCCGTGTCCTCGGGCCGTGGGCCCTCTTCCAGGGCCTCCGGACTCCCGCTCTGTGCTCGGGACGCCCGCTCCCCCTCCCGCTCCGCTTCCGGAGCGCTCTCTGCCTCCGCCCGCCGGACCGGAGGCGCGGGGAGCACGGCGGCGCGGCCCGTCTCCCGCTCCTCCGGCTCCTCCTCCCGGTCCTCCTCCGTCCCGGCCAGGTCCAGCACCTGCTCCAGATAGTCCGTCACGCCCGCTCCCCTCTCTTCAGCCGCTGGAACCGCTCCGGGTCAAAGCTGAGGTTGCGGTCCTCCCGCTCCCGGCCCGTCCGGGCGCCGCACACCGGGCAGCGCTCCTCCTCCGCCCGGGCCCGGCACGCCGGGCACAGCCGCTCCAGCTCCTCCTCGTCGTCCAGCATCAGATTCAGCACACACCAGAGATAGTCCCGGTGGGTCATCCGCCGGGCTCTCTCCTCGGTGGGAAGCGCCCCAAAAGTCCGGAGCACACGCCACCAAAGGCGCTCCTCCGGCGTGTGCTCCAGACTTTTTTTAGGGCGTCCACCCGCTCCTCCCCCTCTGTCAGGGAGGGGTTCTCCTCCCGGTCAAAGGCGGCCCACCGCCGGGCCAGGGCGGTGATCCCCTCCACCGTCAGGTCCTCCAGCACTGCCTGCCCGCTCTGATACACCGGCCTTCCGCCCTTTTCCAGGGCCCGGGCCACCACGCAGGCGTTGGAGCACAGCGCCCGCTCCCGTCCGTCCCCCTCCCGGGAGAGGGCCTCCGCCTCCCGCCGGGCCTGGAGCACCTCCAGCGCGGACAGCAGCCTCAGCTCCAGCCCGTTCTCCAGCCTCAGCCGCCCCGCCCCGGCCAGCAGTCCCCCCCTCATGCGGGGGTCTCGATGCGCCGGGCTGCCACCACGGTGATCTTCTCCACCACCATGTCCCCCAGCGCCGCGTCCTCGCCGATGTCGCTCCACTGGCAGTCGGAGTAGATGATCTTCCGGTCCGGCTTGCAGATGACCAGGGAAAACCCGCTCATGTCATAGAAGTTCAGCCCGTCCTTGATGGCCTCATCGGTGGCGTACAGCCGGGTGAGCTCCAGCACATGGCTGGTCTTCCCCGGCACGGTGGCCACCGGCTCCGACTCGCCGAAGGCCTCCACCGTGGTGCTGGTGCGGGTCGTCCGGGCGGAGTAGCTCTGTACCACCGCCACCTTCACCCCGTCCGCCTCCAGATAGATGTCGCTGCTGGTGGGAAATCCTGCGATCTTCATCCCGCTTCCTCCTTACACTGTGATGTGGGCCGTCAGCCAGATCTGGTTCAGCCCGTGGGCCACGGTGAAGGAGAACTCCACCAGACACACCGTGGGGTCGCTCTCCAGCGGCTGGGCGCTCACCTGATCATACCCGGTGATGATCTCCCGGCTCACCCGGTCCTCCAACTCCAGCACCACCTGGGAGCGGATGGCCCCCCGGGTCTGCTCGGTGTTCTTGCTGCGCTGGAAGCGGCTTCTCAGGGCGTCCCGGATGCCGGGGATCACCTCGTCCACGATGAGGATGGTGGTCAGCTCCCGCCAGGTGCTGTCCGCCGCGTCCCCCGTCTTGGTGCGGGTGGTCACCCCCCGGGTCACGGTGACCGCGCCGCCGCTCTCCTCCACCGCGGTCACCCCTCCCCGGATGAGCAGGTCCAGGTCGTTGTCCCCATACCGGCCGGTGACCTCTGTGCCCGCCAGCCGGGTGCCGCCCAGGGGCACCGCCGGATCGGTCTCTCCGGCGATGGCCCCCGCCACCGCCGCCGCCAGCAGTCCCTCGGTGTCCTGCCCCGGGGCCGCCAGCACCACCCGCTCGCTGTTGAGCCCCGCGGCCCGCTGTACCAGGTTGGTCACCGTCTCCCCCTTGGCCCCCTCCACCACGCCGATGCGCTCCAGCCGCAGCTGGGACGCCTGCTGCACATGGTCCCGCAGGGCCTGCTGTATCTCCGTCTCGGTGCTGTCGCACACCACGATCTTCACAGCCTCCACCCCCTGCAGGGCGGTGAAGGCCGCCTGATAGTCCGTCTTGGTCTCGTTGGCCACCGGGACCACCGCCACTCCGGCCGCCCCGTTCTCCAGGATCGTACGGGCCAGCACCGCCGCCTTGTCCTCGCTGCCGAACTCCTCCGCCGCCTGGCTGTAGGAGGTCACCAGCACCGCCGTCCCCGGCGTCCCCTCCTCGCTGAGCACCGCCAGGCCCACCACCTTGGCCCCCTCGTTCCCCGTCACCAGGGTGGAGGCCTCATAGCTGGAGTACACCCCCGGCCGCTCATGTGTGGTCATGCTCATCCGTTCCACTCTCCTCTGATCTCTAAGTTCCGGAAGGTCGCCCCCTCCTCC
>CALWZP010000018.1 GCA_944386055.1 uncultured Oscillospiraceae bacterium
GGGGATATCCGGACCTTCCGGAGTCAGGTGAAATACTACTTCTGGGTGGACGCCCGGGAGTACAATGAGGAGGACGAGGACATGACAGACGAGAAGTTCGACGAGCTGATGCGCCGCTGGCTGGCGGCCCAGGGGGACAAGCCCGCGGACGATTGGGCGAAGGGCCACATCGACGAGGCGGTGGCCATGGGCATCACCGACGGCAGCGCGCCGCAGCGCCTGGCCACCCGGCAGGAGGTCATGGTCATGGTGAAAAACGCGGCGAAGGGCTGAACAGACTGATTTCAAGAGGCCGGCGGTACCCATCGCGGGGCTGCCGGCCTTTTTATGTTAGTATTAAAAGCGCTATATCTTTATCCCGACAGGAGTCGTAGATTTTTTTCGTGTGTATGCACACGGCCTCCCGGATGCCGGAGTACTCCTGCACGGGGCCGGGCACGACCTTTTCAGGCATAGTGATACCTCCCAATGGTTAGATGATATGCGGTACGAAGAAGCCTACACCCCATACTATGACCGCGGGAGAAAAAGGTGCGGTGGTGCCGCCATACTCCAGGGAGAGGTGAAAAATCCATCGAAGGGAGTCAAACTGAAAAAAATATAGGCGGCCCATGCGCCGTATGAAACCGCCTCTCCGGGAGATACTGATGACACAGAGCAAAGAGGAGGGGAGCGCGGTGCAGAACAAGGTGGAGATCTGCGGGGTGAACACCTCCAAACTGCCGGTGCTGAAAAATGAGGAGACCATGGAGCTGCTGCGCCGGACCAAGCAGGGGGACATGAAGGCCCGGGAGGAGCTCATCGCCGGCAACCTGCGCCTGGTGCTGTCGGTGATCCAGCGCTTCTCCAACCGGGGGGAGAACGCCGACGACCTGTTCCAGGTGGGATGCATCGGGCTCATCAAGGCCATCGACAATTTCAACATCGACCTGGATGTGCGCTTCTCCACCTATGGAGTGCCTATGATCATCGGGGAGATTCGCCGCTATCTCCGGGACAACAGTGCCGTGCGGGTCAGCCGCTCCATGCGGGATACCGCATACAAGGTCCTCCAGGCCAAGGAACGCTTTTTGGCGGAGCACCAGAGGGAACCGACCCTGGACGAGATCGCCGCCTCCCTGGGACTGAAGCGGGAGGATGTGGTGTTTGCTCTGGATGCCATCACTGACCCGGTATCCTTATACGAGCCAGTATACTCAGACAGCGGGGATGCGGTGTGCGTCATGGATCAGGTGCGTGACAGGAAAAACACCGACGAGTACTGGCTGGAGCAGATCGCGCTGCGGGAGGCCATCTCCAAGCTCTCTCAGCGGGAGAAGAAGATCCTGACCCTGCGCTTCTTCCGGGGCAAGACCCAGATGGAGGTCTCGGCGGAGGTGGGGATTTCCCAGGCGCAGGTGTCCCGATTGGAGAAAAGCGCCATCAACCAGATTAAGAAAGAGCTATGAGCCGCCTGCTGGGCGGCTTTACATATAATATTGCCTTACATCCTGGACATAGGACAGACTGCCTGGCGCATAGAGTGCGGACGGGGGGCGATGGCATGGAGACACGGCTGGCAGACCTTCGGTACAAGGAGGTCATCAATATCCTGGATGGGAGCCGGTATGGCTATGTGGGAGATGTGGAGTTTGATCCGGAGAGCGGGCAGATTGCCGCCCTGGTGGTCCCCGGCCGCCCCCGCCTGTTCGGCCTGCTGGGCAGGGGGGAGGATGTCGTCATCCCCTGGCCGGCGGTGCGCTGTTTTGGAGAGGACTTGATTTTGGTGGAACGGGGAGAGATGAAGCGGCTGCCGTGATGCCTATGTAGCCCATGGAACGCCGCAGAGAGGCGCAGCGCATTCCAGAATGGAGCGCTGTGCCTTTTTGTATTGGGCCCGCAGGAAGCTGGGCAGCAGAGCATGTAAGCCAGGTGATCGAAAAACGGTTGTGGATATCCTGCTGCCTCTGGTATAATGCTGACATAGGACTCGCTTTGCGCGATTATGTGGGAAATAAACAGAGGGGGGACAGATATGAAAACGGTTCTGCGTGAGCTGGGGATAATCCAGATAGAAGAGATCAAAACGATGATCCGCAGTATTTTCTCCGAAGAACCATGGAACGATATCTGGACAGAGCCGCAGCTTCACCAGTATGTTCTCGAACTGATGCATAACAGCAATCCGCTCCTTCTGGGGCTCTACGAAGAAGAGAATTTGATCGGAATATCCCTGGGCAGGATCAAACACTGGTGCGGGGGAACGGAATACTGGATCGATGAATTTGGAGTTTTGCCGGAAAAGCAGCGCCAGGGCGCCGGATCGGAATTTTTGAAAGGGATCAAAGACCTCCTGACGAAGCGGGGAATCGGGGGGATCGTGCTGCTTACGGAGAGGACGGCTCCTGCCTATCAGTTTTATCGGAAATCAGGATTTCAGGAAAAGGAGGAGTGGGCCTTCCTGACCTATGAAGACCGCTGAATCCCCGGACGCAGTGTGTTCTGAAAAGAGCTGGCGAGAGATTGGATTTTCACCGCTTTTTTAAATCCCCTGCAGAGAAAACTTTGCCGGGAACCGCGCAAAAAACTCTTGCGTTTCTCTGAAGCTTATGGTAAACTACTATGGCATTCCACACGGGGGTGGAATTTCCGCCCGGGTGCCTGCGCTTTCGCAGGTGGGCGGGGGATGATGAAATCCCCGGAGGGTAAAACAAAAATTTAGGAGGAAATCAATTCATGGCAGTCGTATCTATGAAGCAGCTTCTGGAGGCCGGTGTCCATTTCGGACATCAGACCCGCCGCTGGAACCCCAAGATGGCCACCTATATCTACACCGAGCGCAACGGCATCTATATCATCGATCTGCAGAAGACCGTGAAGAAGCTGGAGGAGGCCTATAACTTCGTGCGTTCCCTCAGCGAGAGCGGCCAGTCCCTGCTGTTCGTGGGCACCAAGAAGCAGGCTCAGGAGGCCATCAAGGACGAGGCTCTGCGCTGCAACATGTACTATGTGAACGCCCGCTGGCTGGGCGGCATGATGACCAACTTCAAGACCATGCGCACCCGCGTGGATCGCCTGAACCAGCTGAAGAAGATGCAGGAGGACGGCACCTTCGATATGCTGCCCAAGAAGGAAGTCATCAAGCACCTGGGCGAGATCGAGAAGCTGGAGAAGTATCTGGGCGGCGTGAAGGACATGAAGAAGCTGCCCGGCGCCCTGTTCGTCGTCGATCCCCGCAAGGAGCGCAACGCCATCAACGAGGCCCGCAAGCTCCACATCCCCATCGTGGCCATCGTGGACACCAACTGCGACCCCGACGAGATCGACTATGTCATCCCCGGCAACGACGACGCCATCCGCGCCATCAAGCTCATCGCCGGCGTGATGGCCAATGCGGTGCAGGAGGGCAAGCAGGGCCAGGACGCCGCCCCCGCTGAGGAGGCTGCCGCTGAGGCTCCTGCCGCTGAGTAAAGAGATAAAATTTCGGAAAAGAGCGCCCCACAGGCGCTTTTTTCCTGAGAGACTGAATTTGGAGGTAATGTAAAATGGCTTTTACCGCAAAAGATGTACAGGCCCTGCGCGAGATGACCGGCGTGGGTATGATGGACTGCAAGAAGGCCTTGACTGCCGCCGACGGCGACAAGGACAAGGCGATCGAGTGGCTGCGTGAGAAGGGCCTGGCGGCCCAGACCAAGAAGGCCGGCAAGATCGCGGCTGAGGGCGCGTCTTTCGCCGTGGTTACAGAGAAGGGCGTGGGCGTCATCATCGAGGTCAACTCCCAGACCGATTTTGTGGCCAAGAATGATGTGTTCAAGGACTTCGTCATGGCCCTGGCCGTGGTGGTGGCCGAGGAGAACCCTGCTGATGTGGAGGCGCTGAAGAACTGCCGCTATCCCGGCACTGACCGTACCGTGGACTCCGTCACCGCCGATAAGGTGCTCACCATCGGGGAGAACATCCAGATTCGCCGTTTTGTGCGCTACGACACCGGCGTGAATGTCCCCTATATCCACATGGGCGGCAAGGTGGCCGTGCTGGTCAATCTGGAGGTGGAGGGCATCGATGCCGCCAAGGTGGAGGAGCTGGGCAAGGACATTGCCATGCAGATCTGCGCCATGAACCCCTCCTTCCGGGACAAGTCCGATGTGGATTCCGCCACCCTGGACAAGGAGAAGGAGATCCTGATGGTCCAGGCCAAGGAGGATCCCAAAAACGCCAACAAGCCGGAGAACATCATCGAAAAGATGGTCATGGGCCGCATCGGCAAGTATTACGAGGAGAACTGCCTGCTGCAGCAGGCCTTCGTGAAGGAGAATAAGGTCTCCGTGGAGCAGCATATCGCCTCTGTTGCCAAGGAGCTGGGCGGCAAGATTACCGTCAAGGCTTTTACCCGCTTCCAGACTGGCGAGGGCATCGAGAAGGCGGAGGAGAACTTCGCCGCCGAAGTCGCCTCCATGATCAAATAATAGAGCAGCCGCAATCGGGGCTCCGGGCAGTTTTCTGCCCGGAGCCCTTTTGAATTTTTGGAGCGGAAATCCTGATGGGAAATTTCAGTGAAAAACTTTGACTTACCCCCTATGCAAAAGGGGAAAATTATATTAAAATATGGGGGAACATTCTGCCGGAGGGAGCTGGAAGCATGGAGAAACCCAAGTATCGCCGGGTGCTGCTGAAAATCAGCGGTGAGGCACTGGCAGGGGACCAGGGACGCGGACTGGACTTTGATGTGATCGGCCAGGTTTGCGATGTGGTAAAGGCCTGCCGGGATCTGGGCGTGCAGATCGGCATCGTGGTAGGGGGCGGAAATTTCTGGCGGGGCCAGAAGGACGGCGGCGACCGGATGGAGCGCACCCGCGCCGACCATATGGGGATGCTGGCCACCGCCATCAATGCGCTGGCTGTGGCCGATATGCTGGAGCAGCGCGGGGTGGAGGTCCGGGTGCAGACCGCCATCGAGATGCGCTCCATTGCCGAGCCATACATCCGCTCCCGGGCCATCCGACATCTGGATAAGGGCAGGGTGGTCATCTTCGGCTGCGGAACTGGAAATCCCTTCTTCTCCACCGATACTGCGGCGGTGCTGCGGGCGGCTGAGATCGACGCCGATGTGATCCTCCTGGCAAAGAATATCGATGGGGTGTACTCCGCCGACCCCAATAAGGACCCGACTGCGGTAAAGTATGACAGCATCAGCTATGACGATGTGCTGGCGCAGCACCTTCAGGTGATGGATTCCACCGCCACCTCGCTGTCCATGGATAACAAGATCCCGGTGCTTCTGTTCGCGCTGAAAGACCCCCAGAACATCCTGCGGGCGGTGATGGGGGAGAAGATCGGCACCATCGTGAAGGAGGAACTTTGAACATGAACGAGCTTTTGAAGGAATTTGATGTGAAGATGGGCAAGACCATCGAATCGGTAAAGAGCAACTTTGCCAGCGTCCGGGCCGGTCGGGCCAACGCGGCGGTGCTGGACCGCATCACCGTGGAATATTATGGAACGCCCACCCCCCTGAACCAGGTGGCGGCCATCTCCTCTCCCGATCCCAGAAGCCTGATGATCCAGCCTTGGGACGCCAGCCTGCTCAAGGCGATCGAGAAGGCCATCCAGACCTCTGACCTGGGCATCAATCCCCAGAACGACGGCAAGGTGATCCGGCTGCTGTTCCCGCAGCTGACAGAGGAGCGCCGCAAGGAGCTGACCAAACAGGTCCATAAATACGGGGAGGACGGCAAGGTCGCCATCCGCAACATCCGCCGGGACGCCATGGACAAGTGCAAAAAGCAGCAGAAGGACGGCGAGCTCACCGAGGATGACCTGAAGCAGTGCGAAAAGGACCTCCAGACTCTGACAGATAAGCGCTGCAAGGAACTGGACGAGCTGACCGCCAAGAAGGAAGCGGAATTGATGGCGGTATAATGACCGCTTGCTCTGCGGGGCAGCCGTAGGCTGCCCCGCAGATTTCTATGAGCAAAAATGGAGGTGGCCCCATGGGCTATTTCGATCAGGGCGGGAGTAATGCATCGGCGCCCCAGGTGGACTTTTCCAGGCTGCCCCGCCATGTGGCCATCATCATGGACGGCAACGGCCGATGGGCAAAGAAACGGGGCCTTCCCCGGACGGCGGGCCATGCTGCCGGCGCGGAGACTTTCCGCACCATCGCCACCTACTGCAAGGAGATCGGCCTGGAGTATCTGACGGTATACGCCTTTTCCACGGAGAACTGGAAGCGCTCCGCCGAAGAGGTGGGGGCCATCATGGGCCTTCTGAAGAAGTATCTGCTGGAGGCCATCGCCAAAATGGAACGGGATCGGGTGAAGATGCGCTTTTTCGGAGATCTGACGCCGCTGTCTCCAGAACTGCAGAAGCTGTGCCGGCAAACGGAGGAGATCTCACAGCGCTATGAAGGCTGCCAGGTGAACATCTGCCTCAACTACGGCGGTCGGGATGAGATCGTGCGGGCAGCCCGTGCCTTTGCCCTTGACTGTCTGGCCGGAAGGGCGGAGCCAGAGAAGCTGGACCCGGAGCGTTTCGGCGCTTACCTTTATTCCGGCGGAGTTCCGGATCCGGACCTGATCATCCGGCCCAGCGGGGAGCTGCGGGTGTCCAATTTCCTGCTGTGGCAGTCTGCCTATTCCGAGTACTACTTCACCGATGTGCTGTGGCCGGATTTCAGCAAAGAGGAGCTCCACCGGGCGCTTGCCGCGTATCAGCGCCGTTCCCGGCGGTTTGGAGGTGTGAATTAGTGGCGAAACGCATCCTTGTCGCGGTAATTTTTGTGCCGCTGCTGATTTGGACTATGCTGTTTCTCCCAGCGATCGTGTGGACGCTGGTGGTGACCTTCATTGCCGCTGTGGCTGCCTTTGAGTTTCTGCGGGCGATGAAGGTGACGGACCGCCGCCTGATCGGCTGGACGGTGGCGGCCGCGGCACTGATTCCCCTGCTGTGCTGGGCGGAAAATACCGTGGGAGAGCTGGAACACTACAACTATATCTATTTCCCAGTCCTTCTGCTGCTGATTTTCCCTTTCTTCCACTCCATCGGCACCTTCGGGCGGGAAAATGAGGTGCCTGTGGCACACCTGATGTCCTGCTATTTTGCCGGAGTGGTGCTTCCGCTGGCGCTGGCGGCACTGGTGGAGCTGAAATGCATGGAGCATGGACGGTATCTGGTGCTGCTGGCGGTCCTGATGGCCTTTGTCACCGATGCGGGGGCCTACTTTGTGGGGGTATTTTTCGGCAAGCACCGGGGGATTACTGCGGTCAGCCCCAACAAGAGCCTGGAGGGCTATATCGGCGGTTTTGTCACCGGAGTGCTGTTCGCGCTGGCCTATGGCCTGGTGGTGCAGGCGGTGGAGCAGGTGGAGGTCAGTCTCCCGGGACTGGCGGTATGCGGATTTTTAGGCGCACTTGCCACCGAGATGGGCGACCTGGCTTTCTCCTATGTGAAGCGGCAGATGGGAGTTAAAGACTATGGACACCTGCTGCCTGGACACGGCGGAATGCTGGATCGGTTTGACAGCATGATTTTCTGCGGACCTGTGATCCTGCTGTGTGCGGCAGTGCTGCCCATGCTGTGAGGTGCGCGGGATGACAAGGACAATTTCGATCCTGGGGGCCACTGGCTCCATCGGGCGGCAGTCGCTGGAGGTGATTGCCGCCTGCGGCATTCGGACCGCGGCGCTGACCACCAACCGGAATGTCAAGCTTCTGGAGGAGCAATGCCGCTGCTTTCTGCCTGAACTGGCGGTGGCCTTTGATCCCCAGGCTGCAGCGGAGCTGAAGATCCGGCTGGCGGACACCCCGGTGCGGGTGGCGCAGGGCATGGATGGCTTGCTGGAGGCGGCTGCACTGCCCCAGGCGGACACTGTGCTTACCGCGGTGGTGGGAATGGTGGGGCTGCGCCCCACACTGGCCGCCATCGCGCAGGGAAAGCGTATTGCGCTGGCCAACAAGGAGACCCTGGTATGTGCCGGAGAGCTGGTGATGGAGGAGGCGACGCGCTGCGGGGCGCAGATCGTGCCGGTGGATTCGGAACATTCCGCCCTGTTCCAATGCCTCCAGGGAAATCGGGATCGGGGTGAGGTGAAGCGGCTGATCCTCACCTGCTCCGGCGGGCCGTTCTTCGGCAAAAGCGCGGAGGAGCTGCAGGGCATCACCCGGGCCGACGCCCTGCAGCACCCAAACTGGAGCATGGGCGCTAAGATCACGGTGGACTCCGCCACCCTGATGAACAAGGGCCTGGAGTTCATCGAGGCCATGCGCCTGTACCAGATGCCCCCGGAAAAAATTTTGATTGCGATCCACCGGGAAAGTATCATCCACTCCCTGGTGGAATACTGTGATAACGCGATACTGGCCCAGCTGGGGACCCCGGATATGCGCCTGCCCATTCAATATGCGCTGACTTGGCCGGAGCGCTGCCCCGGACCAGCCAAAGAACTGGACCTGTTTTCCTGCCCTCCGCTGACCTTTGCCCGGCCGGATCTGGAGACATTCCGGTGTCTGAAGCTGGCACTGAAGGCGGCGGAACGGGGCGGATTGGCCTGCGCGGTCCTCAACGGCGCCAACGAGGCGGCGGTGGGCCTGTTCCTTCAGGAGAAGATCGGATTCTGCGAGATCGCAGACCGGGTCGCGCAGGCACTTTCCCGGGTTCCTCAGGGCGATCACAGAGATCTGGATGCCATTTTGGCAGCAGATCAGCTGGCAAGGAAAATTGCATTACAATAATTGAACCGCCGGCACTAAAGCCTATGAACTGCGGACGCCGGCGCAGATAAAGGAGCGCTTTCATGATCTATATCATCGTCGCCATTCTCGCCTTCGGTGTGCTCATCGCCATCCACGAGCTGGGCCATTTCACCGCGGCCAAGCTGCTGGGGGTGCGGGTGAACGAGTTTTCCATCGGCATGGGGCCGCTGCTGCTGTCCCGACAGGGGAAGGAGACCATGTACTCGCTGCGCCTGCTGCCCATCGGCGGGTACTGCGCCATGGAGGGAGAGGACGAGGATTCAGATGACCCCAAAGCCTTTGGAAGCCAGCCGAAGTGGAAGCGCCTGATCATTCTGGCAGCCGGTTCGCTGATGAATCTGGCGGGGGGCGTGGTGATTGTGGTGGCA
Source organism: uncultured Oscillospiraceae bacterium (assembly GCA_944386055.1). Taxonomy (GTDB): domain Bacteria; phylum Bacillota; class Clostridia; order Oscillospirales; family Oscillospiraceae; genus CALXCT01. The sequence continues at coordinate 9,098 of CALWZP010000018.1, forward strand.
CTCTGCTTTACCATGCCCGGCTTCGGCACCAGTACCAACACCATCGGCGGGTTCCTGGACGGCTTTCCCCTGGAGGGGGAGGAGGGATTGATGGTGGGGGACCGGATCGTCTCGGTGAACGGGGCGGCCGCCTGGACCTTTTATGACCTGAACCTTCAGCTCAACCGGGCTGCCGGCGGTGAGACTATGGACCTGGTGATCCAGCGCGGCGGAGAGCGCATCCACCTGGATGACTTTCCCCTGACCCCTCAGATGTATGAGACAGAGGAGGGGTCCGCCCTGATGTTCGGCCTGGAGTTTGTCCAGGCGGAGCCCACGGTGTGGAATATCCTGAAGGGGAGCGTGCTGTACTGCTTCTATTTCGTGGAGCTGGTGTGGTACGGCCTGTGTGACCTGATCTCGGGGGCGGCGGGGCTCAGCGATATGGCCGGGCCCATCGGTATCGTGGACGCCATCGGATCCATGGGCGCCCAGGCACAGAGTTTGGCCCTTGGCATCTGGAATGTGTTCCACTATATCGCCCTCATCGCGGTGAACCTGGCTGTGATGAACCTGCTGCCCCTGCCTGCGCTGGACGGGGGGCGCATCCTGTTCCTGCTGGTGAACGGAGTGGCGGGGCTGCTGTTCCGGCGGGAGATCCCGGCCAAATACGAGGGATATGTGCATGTGGCGGGGATGATCGCGCTGCTGGCCCTGATGGCGGTGGTGGCGATGAATGACATCCTGCGCATCGTGACGAGGTGAGAAAAAATGACCAGGCAGATCATGGTGGGGGCCGTCCCCGTGGGGGGAGGCGCGCCGGTCACCATCCAGTCCATGACCAACACCCGGACCGACGATGCGGCGGCCACGCTGGCGCAGATCCGTGCCCTTGCGGCGGCCGGATGCGACATTGTGCGGGTTGCGGTGCCCGATATGGCCGCAGCCAGGGCCATCGGAAAACTGAAGGAGGACAGCCCGCTGCCCATCGTGGCAGACATCCATTTTGACTACAGGCTGGCGCTGGAGGCTGTCGCCGCCGGGGCGGACAAGATCCGCATCAACCCGGGCAACATCGGGGGAGAGGACCGGGTGAAGGCGGTGGCGGACGCCTGCCGGCAAAAGCACATCCCCATTCGCATTGGCGTGAATGGCGGATCTCTGGAGAAGCCGCTGCTGGCCAAATACGGGGGCGTCTGCCCTGAGGCCATGGTGGAGTCCGCCTTTGGCCACATCCGTCTGCTGGAGAAGTTCGATTTTACCGACATCTGTGTGTCCCTCAAGTCGTCCAGCGTCCCCATGACCATGCGGGCCTATCAGCTGATGAGTCGGGAAAGTGATTATCCTTTACATGTTGGAGTCACCGAGGCGGGCACCGTGCGTATGGGGACGCTGAAGTCCGCCGTAGGCATCGGGGGCCTGCTGGCCCTGGGCATCGGGGACACCATGCGGGTGTCCCTGTCCGCCGATCCGGTGGAAGAGGTGTACGCCGCCCGGGAAATCCTGAAAGCGGCGGGCGTCCGAAAGGAGGGCCCTGAGCTGGTGTCCTGTCCCACCTGCGGCCGCACCCGGATCGATCTCATCGCTCTGGCAGGAGAGGTGGAGGAGCGGCTGAAGACGGTGGACAAGCCCATCACGGTGGCCGTCATGGGCTGTGCCGTCAACGGCCCCGGTGAGGCCGCCGCCGCCGACTGCGGCATCGCCGGGGGAGCGGGGGAGGGCCTGCTGTTCCAAAAGGGACAGATCATCAAAAAGGTCCCCCAGGACCGGCTGGTGGACGAGCTCTTCGCTCTCATCGCCACGCTGTGATCGCGTGCAGGGAGAGCTATGCGCCGGCTTTAAAGGTTTTTATAGAGCGGAAATTGACAGACCCTGGACAAAGGAGAGACAGGAGCAAATGTCCAAGAAGATCCCCTTTTTAGAGATGTTCGCCGCCCTGCGCCGCGTGGCCGACCTGGCCGCCGCGGTGGAGGGCTGGCTCATCGTGTCCGCCGCCATTGACCGGGCGGGCCGCAGCGCCGTCATCGCGGTGGAGGGAGCCGCCGGCGCGGGGCGGGAGCTGCTGGCCCGGCTGGAGCAGACGCTGGCCGGGCTCTACCAGCTCAACAGCGTCACGCTGCGCCTGACCCAGCCTGAGATGCCCGTGATGCGGGAGGCCCAGGTGGTGGAAAAGGGCGCATCCGGGATTGCGGCGGCATCTGCGCAGAGACCTTCTGCAGAGCATGCAGGGAAGGATGGCTCTGCACAGCCGCCGCAGGCCAGTCCGGCCGCTCCGGGGGATTCTGACCGGGCAGCGGACATTTCGTCCGCCGCTTCTGCCGCCGCAGACCCCTTCGCAGTTACCGAGGCCATCCGCCGGGAGGCCCTGCGGAACCACCGGCCGGCGGCCCCCGCCCGCCGCAGGGAGAAGAAGGAGGAGGGAAAGGCACTGTTCGGCCGCCCCATCCACAAAAAGCCCGTCCCCATCGGGGAGCTGACCCTGGATATGGGTGTGGTGACGGTGGAGGGGGATGTGTTCTGCCTGGAACACCGGGAACTGAAAAAGCGGGGCGCCTGGGTGGTGGCCTTCGACATGACGGACTACACCGGCTCCATCCGGGTGAACAAGTTTTTCCCGGGCGACGAGGGCGAGCCCCTGGTGGACGGCCTGGAGAAGGGACAGCACCTTCAGGTCCAGGGGCGGCTGAACATGGACCGGTTTTATGGCGATATGGTGCTGGAACCCATGGCGGTGATGGTGGTGCCCAAGGCCATGAAGGCGGACACCGCCACGGAAAAGCGGGTAGAGCTGCATCTGCATACCAATATGTCCGCCATGGACGCCCTCACTCCGGTGGGACCCAAACTGGGGCCCGATAAGAATGTGGTAAAGCGCGCGGAGGCCTGGGGCCACCCGGCCATCGCCATCACCGACCATGGCGTGGCACAATCCTTTCCGGACGCATGGCATTCCGCCAAAAAGATCAAGATCCTCTACGGGACAGAGGCCTACTACATCAACAATGTGGATGACCGGGTGGTGGTCCATGGGGAGCAGGATTGCTCCTTCCGGGACGAGATCGTCTGCTTCGACATCGAGACCACCGGCCTGGACCGGCGGCGGGAGGCTATCACGGAGATCGGCGCCGTGGTGCTGCGGGGCGGCGAGGTGTGTGAGCATTTCACCACCTTTGCCGACCCGGGTAAGCCCCTGACGCCGGAGATCATCAACCTCACCGGTATCACCGATGAGATGCTGAAGGGAGCCCCCTCCCAGGAGGAGGCCCTGCGGGCCTTTGTGGACTTCGTCGCCGGGCGGCCGCTGGCAGCTCATAATGCAGAGTTCGACATGGGCTTCATCCGGGATGGGTGCGAGAGATATGGCATCCCCTTTGCAGCCACCTCGCTGGATACTCTGGTGCTGTCCCAGAATCTGCTGCCCGAGCTGGGCAAGTATAAGCTGGACATCGTGGCGGAGCACCTCCATCTGCCTGCATTCAACCATCACCGGGCGGACGACGACGCGGCCACGGTGGGATATATGCTCGTCCCCCTGTTCAAAATGCTGGAGGACCGGGGGATTTACACCCTGCAGCAGATCAATCCCGCCATGCCCAAACTGCGCGGGGCGGGAAAGGCCAAGCGGCAGGCCCGTCACCTCATCGTGCTGGCCAAGAACCAGACGGGGCTGCGCAATTTGTACAAGCTCATCTCTCTGTCCCACCTGGAGCACTTCAAGCGTTATCCAATCATGCCCAAAAGCCTGATCAATGAGAACCGGGAGGGGCTGATCCTGGGCTCCGCCTGTGAGGCGGGAGAGCTGTTTGATGCGGTGGTGAAGCACCGCAGCTGGGACGAGCTTAAGCGCATCGCCTCCTGGTATGACTATCTGGAGATCCAGCCCATCTGCAACAACCGCTTCATGCTCCGCCGGGGCGCCGTGCGCAGCGAGGAGGAGCTGCGGGAGTTCAACCGCACCATCGTCCGCCTGGGCAGGGAGCTGGGCAAGCCGGTGTGCGCCACAGGGGATGTCCACTTTCTGGACCCGGAGGACGAGGTGTACCGCCACATCCTCCTGGCATCCAAGGGGTTCGAGGACGCCAATGAGGAACTGCCCATCTACTTCAAGACCACCCAGGAGATGCTGGAGGAGTTCTCCTATCTGGGGGCGGAGACCGCCTATGAGGTGGTGGTGGCCAACACCAACCTGGTGGCCGACTGGTGCGAGCGCATCGATCCGCTGCCCCAGGGGCTGTTTCCCCCCAAGCTGGAGAACTCGGACGGTGAGCTGAAGCAGCTGGTGTGGGACAAGGCCCACGAGCTCTATGGGGAGGATCCTCCCCAGATCGTGGTGGACCGCATCCAGGCAGAGCTGGGGGACATCATCCGCTGTAAATACGATGTCATCTACATGTCCGCCCAGAAGCTGGTACAGAACTCTCTGGAGCACGGCTATCTGGTGGGGTCACGGGGGTCGGTGGGCTCCTCTCTGGTGGCCTTCATGTCGGGAATCACCGAGGTGAACTCCCTGCCCGCCCACTACCGCTGCCCCAAGTGCAAGCACTCAGACTTCGAGGCGGGGAAGGGGTACGGCTGCGGCGCCGATATGCCTGACGCGGTGTGCCCGGTATGCGGCACGCCCTACGCCAAGGACGGGTTCAACATCCCCTTCGAGACCTTCCTGGGGTTCGGCGGAGACAAGGTGCCCGACATCGATCTGAACTTCTCCGGCTTCTATCAGGCCAAGGCTCACCGCTATACCTTCGAGCTGTTTGGGGAGTCCCATGTGTTCCGTGCGGGCACGGTGGGGGGCGTGAAGGACAAGACCGCCTATGGCTATGTGAAGAAGTATCTGGAGGAGAACGGCCTGCATGTCACCAAGGCGGAGGAAAACCGCCTGGCCATGGGCTGTACCGGGGTGAAGCGCACTACCGGCCAGCACCCCGGCGGCATGGTGGTCATCCCGCAGGACAGCGAGATCTACGACTTTTGCCCGGTGCAGCACCCGGCGGACGACCCGGACAGCGACATCATCACCACCCATTTTGAATACCACGCCATGGAGTCCAACCTGCTGAAGCTGGACATGCTGGGCCACGATGATCCCAGCATGATCCGCATTCTGGAGGATCTGACCGGCGTGGACGCCAAGAAGATCCCGCTGGATGATCCGGACACCATGTCCATTTTCCGTTCCTCCAAGGTGCTCGGATTTGAGGACGACAAGCTGCTGGGGCCCACCGGCGCGGTGGCGATCCCCGAGTTCGGCACCTCCTTCGTCCGGGGGATGCTGGTGGACACCATGCCGGAGCAGTTCGATATCCTGATCCGGCTGTCCGGTTTTTCCCACGGAACCGATGTGTGGCTGGGCAACGCCAAGGATCTCATCACCTCGGGGACCGCCAAGGTCAGCGAGGCCATCGGCTGCCGCGACGATATCATGCTCTATCTCATCCAGTGCGGAATGAATGAAAAGCGGGCCTTCAAGATCATGGAGGCGGTGCGAAAGGGCCGCGGCCTGCCCGACGGGGCGGAAGCGGAGATGAAGGAGCACGGCGTGCCGGACTGGTACATCGACTCCTGCAAGAAGATCAAATATCTCTTCCCGAAGGCCCACGCGGTGGCCTATGTGATGATGGCCTTCCGCATCGCCTGGTTTAAAGTTCACCGCCCCCTGGCGTTCTATGCCGCCTATTTCTCCATTCGGGCCAAGGCCTTTGACGAGCAGTACATGTGCCGGGGGATGGAGGAGTGCCAGCGGAAGATGCGGGAGATCACCGCCAAGGACAAGGATGCCTCCGCCGTGGAGCAGGACATGCTCACCACCCTGGAGGTGGTATACGAGTTCTATCTGCGGGGGTTCACCTTCCGCCGTATGGACCTGTACGAGTCGGACGCGCTGATGTTCAAGATGGACGAGGAACACGGTGCCCTCATCCCGCCCTTCGTCTCGGTGGCGGGGCTGGGGGAGACGGCGGCGCTGTCCATCGCAGAACAGCGTCAGGGAAAACGGTTCATCTCGGTGGAGGAGTTTTCCGCCGCCTGCCCCAAGGTATCCAAGACCCACATCGAGATGCTGAAGAAGGCCGGTGCCCTGGGGGATCTGCCTGAGACCAGTCAGCTGACCCTGTTCTGACTGCCGGGGGCGCTTTTGGTCACTGTGACCAAAAGCGCCCCAACCCGTTGCTTGGAATTTTTCTTGACACGGACGCTTTAGCGTGTTAGCATATTAAAGCAAAAGGAAAGGGGGAGGTCCCTTGCGCTATAATGCCAATACTCCGGAGGGCACCCGGGACCGGCTGTTCGCCCAGTGCCGGGAGCGCCGCCGGGTACAGAAAGCTCTGACCCAACGCTTCCGGCAGCGGGGATATGCGGAGATCATCACGCCGGAGGTGGAGTTTTACGACCTGTTCCTCCAGTCGGGCAGCCCCATGCCCCAGGAGGCCATGATGAAGGTCATCGACCGCTCCGGCCGGATCTGTGTGATGCGCCCGGACTGCACCACCCCCATCGCCCGGGTAGCGGCCACCAAGCTGCGGGACATGGGGTTTCCCCAGCGGCTGTACTATGACCAGACCATCTTTCGCTCCGATCCCGCCGACCTGGGGGGAAGCAGTGAGATTGCCCAGTGCGGGGTGGAGCTCATCGGCGCCGGCGGCGTCCGGGCGGACGCGGAGGTGGTGGCCCTGGCGGTGGACGCCCTGCGGGACTGCGGCCTGCGGGACTTTCATATCGAGCTGGGACATGTGGGCTTCTTCCGCTCCCTGGCCCGGGCACTGGGGCTGGATCCGGAGAGGGAGGAGGAGATGCGCCAGTTTATCGAGAGCAAGAACTTCCCTGCCCTGGACCAGCTGCTCCAGCCCTATGCGGGGCAGCCCGCCTGGGCCGCTCTGCGGCGGCTGTCCCGGCTGTTTGGCGATGTGTCCGTGCTGGACGAGGCCTGCCGCCTGTCCGGGGGCAACGGGGCGCTGGACTACCTCCGGGCGGTCTATCAGGAGCTGGCGTCGGCGGGGTACGGGGAGTACCTGCGCTTCGACCTGGGACTGGTGCAGCGCATCGACTATTACACCGGGCTGATCTTCCGGGGCTACGCCGAGGGATACGGCGCGGCGGTGCTGTCCGGCGGGCGGTATGACAACTTGGTGGGCTGTTTCGGCCGGCCCGCCTTGGCCACCGGCTTTGCGGTGGATGTGGACGGCGTCTCCGGCTGCCTGCCGCCGGAGGAGCCGGCTCCCCCGGATACTCTGATTCACTACGCCCCCGGATGTCTGGCCGCCGCTCTGGCGGCGATGGACCGCCGGGAGGCGGGGCGTTGCCAGCTGTCCCCCTTTGAGACCGAGGAGGAGAGCCGGGCGCTGGCGCGGCAGCGGGGGATGTCCAGGCTGCTGCTCATCGGCGAGGACGGGGAGAGGGAGGTGGTCCTGTGAGAGAGCGGCTGCGCATCGCCCTGACCAAGGGGCGGCTTCAGGACCGGTCTGTGGAACTGTTCGAGGGCATGGGCCTGGACTGCACCCCCATCCGGGAGCCGGGCCGCCGGCTGATCCATCAGATCCCAAACTATCCGCTGGACGCGGTTCTGGCCAAGGCGCCGGATGTCATCACCTATGTGGAGCACGGGGCGTGCGACCTGGGTATCGTGGGGAAGGACACCATCCTGGAGCACGGCCACGCCTTCTATGAGGTGCTGGACCTGGGCTTTGGGGCGTGCCGTTTCGCCCTGGCGGTGAAGGAGGGATTTGACTTCTACGGCGGGTATCAGACCCGGCGGGTGGCCTCCAAATATCCCGGGGTGACCCGGGCCTTCTTCGAGAAAAAGGGCATGGATGTGTCGGTGATCAAGATCGAGGGTTCGGTGGAGCTGGCGCCGCTGCTGGATCTGGCGGACGGCATCGTGGACATCGTGGAGACGGGCGCCACCCTAAAGGCCAACGGCCTTGTGCCCATCGAGACGGTGGCCCAGGTGTCCGCCCGGCTCATCGTCAACACCGCCAGCATGAAGCTGTACAAGGAACAGATCACCGACTTCATGGAAAAGTGTCAGAGAGAATTGGAGCGAGGACTATGATCACCATCATCAGCGCGGACGGCCGCGCGGAACAGGAACAGTTAAGCGCCATGCGCGCCCGGGCGGCGGCCAGCAACGCGGAGATCGAACTGGCCGTCCGGGCCATCCTGGAGGATGTGCGGGAAAACGGATGGGAGGCGGTGCGCCGTTACTCCGAGAAGTTCGACGGGCGGGAGCCCTACGAGCTGGAGCCGGAGGATCTGGAGCGGGCCTGCGCCGCCTGTGACCCGGCGCTCATCGCGGCCATGGAGCACGCCGCCGCCAACATCCGGGACTACAACGAGAAGCTGCTCGCCCGCACCGTGGAGTGGCGTTCCCCCGACGGGGGCGTGGTGGGCCGGGTGGTCCGGGGACTGACCCGGGTGGGCATCTATGTCCCGGGGGGCACCGCCGCCTATCCCAGCAGCGTGCTGATGAACGCCGTCCCCGCCAAGGTGGCGGGGGTGGAGGAGATCGTCATGGTCACGCCTCCCACCGAGCATCTCAGCGCCGCCGTGCTGGCGGCCGCGAAGATCGCCGGGGTGGACCGCGTCATCGCCGTGGGCGGGGCCCAGGCGGTGGCCGCCCTGACCTATGGCGCGGGCTTCATCCCCCGGGTGGACAAGCTGGTGGGGCCGGGCAACGCCTATGTGGCCGCCGCCAAGCGTCTGGCCTACGGCACGCTGGACATCGACATGGTGGCCGGCCCCTCCGAGGTGCTGGTCATCGCCGACGAGACCGCCGAAGCAAAGTTTGTGGCCGCCGACCTGCTCAGCCAGGCGGAGCACGACAGGCTGGCCTCCGCGGTGCTGCTCACCACCAGTATGGAGCTGGCCCGGGCAGTGGACGGGGAGCTGGAGCGGCAGACCGCCGCCCTCAGCCGCCAGGAGATCATCCGCGCCTCCGTCCGCGACTACGGCGCGGCCATCGTGTGCCCGGACCTGGCCCGGGCGGCGGAGCTGGCCAACGAGATCGCCCCCGAGCATCTGGAGATCGTCACCGCCCGGCCCCGGGAGCTGCTGCCCGCCATCCAAAACGCCGGGGCGGTGTTCCTGGGTGCCTGGAGCCCCGAGCCCCTGGGGGACTATCTGGCGGGTCCCGACCATGTGCTGCCCACCTCGGGCACGGCGCGGTTCTTCTCCCCGCTGTCGGTGGACAGCTTCCTCAAGACCATGAGCGTGGTGGAGTTCGACCGGGCCAGTTTGGCCCCCCTCGCCGGGGAGATCATCACCCTGGCCGAGACTGAGGGGCTCACCGCCCACGCCAACTCTATCCGGGTGCGGTTTGAAAACGGAAAGGAGGACTCCTGATGGATATCCCCGTGTACCGGGAGGGAGACGCCCCGGAGCGGGCCTACTCCCTCCAGCGCAAGACAAAGGAGACCGACATCTCCGCCTCCCTGTGTGTGGACGGTGGGGAGATCGCGGTGTCCACCGGCATCGGCTTTTTTGACCACATGCTCACCGCCCTGGCCTTCTACGCCGGCTGGGGGCTGGACCTGGAGGCGAAAGGGGACCTGCAGGTAGACGGCCACCACACCGTGGAGGATGTGGGCATCGTCCTGGGGCAGGCCCTGAGCCGGGCCCTGGGGGACCGGAAGGGGATCCGCCGCTTCGCCTCCGCCTATGTCCCCATGGATGAGGCGCTGTGCTTCACCGCCCTGGATTTCTCCAACCGCCCCTACCTGGTCTTTGATGGGGAGATGCCCCAGCCCATGATCGGCGGCTATGACGCCTGCCTCACGGAGGAGTTCATGCGGGCCTTCGCCATGAACAGCGGGATTACTTTACATATGAGATGCCTCTACGGAAAGAATGCCCACCACATCACCGAGGGGCTGTTCAAGTCCCTGGGTCTGGCCATCCGGGACGCGGTAAAGGTGGAGGGGACGGGCGTCTCCTCCACCAAAGGGGTGCTGTGATGGGGTACACGGCCATCATCGACTATGGCGTGGGCAATCTGAAGAGCGTGGCCAACGCCATGGCCTATCTGGGCCTGGAGACCAGGGTCACCGGGGACGCCGGAGAGGTGGAGCGGGCGGACGCGGTGATCCTCCCCGGCGTGGGGGCTTTTCCCGACGCGGCGGACCGCCTGCGCCGCACGGGGCTGGACCGGGTGGTGAAGGCCCAGGCGGGGCGCAAGCCCATCCTGGGCATCTGCCTGGGGATGCAACTGCTGCTGGAGGAGAGCGACGAGGTGCGTCCCACCCCCGGTCTGGGGCTGATCCCCGGCCGGGTGGAGCGCATCCCCACCCAATTGAAGCTGCCCCACATCGGGTGGAACAGCCTGACCTTCCCCAACCCCTGCCCGCTGTTTCAGGGGCTGGAGGAGGGGGCGTGGGTGTACTTCGTCCACTCCTACTGCGCTGTGCCCGCCCGGCCGGAGCAGGTGGCGGCGGCCACCGACTACGGTGTCCCCGTGACTGCGGCAGTGTGCAGCGGCACGGTGTTCGGCTGCCAGTTCCACCCCGAGAAGAGCGGGGAGACGGGACTGCAGATCCTGAGGAATTTCGGAGGACTGAACCGATGATCCTGTTTCCAGCCATTGATCTGAAGGACGGCCGGGCGGTGCGGCTGTATCAGGGGGATTTCTCCACTGCGCACCAGGTGGCGGACGACCCGCTGGCCACTGCCCGCGCTTTTTATGATGCCGGGGCCCGGCATATCCACATGGTGGACCTGGACGGGGCCCGCAGCGGCGAGCGGCGCAACGGCGCCATCGTTCGGGCGGTGGCGGAGCGCTCCGGCCTGAGGGTGGAGCTGGGGGGCGGCATCCGCTCCATGGCCGACCTGGAGGAGGTCTTCGCCCTGGGGGCATGGCGGGGGGTGATCGGCTCCGCCGCCGTCTCTGACCCCGGCTTCGTCCGCGCCGCCGTGGAGCGCTACGGCCCCGACCGCATCGCCGTGGGCATCGACGCGAAGGACGGCGTGGTCCGGACCGCAGGATGGGAGCGATCCTCCGGTCTGGATTATCTGGACTTCGCACGGCAGATGGAGGAACTTGGGGTAAAGTTTATCATCTTTACAGACATCGCTGCCGATGGGACGCTGTCCGGCCCCTCCTACGGCCGGCTGGCGGCGCTGCAGGGGGCGGTGGGCTGCCGCATCACCGCCTCCGGCGGGGTGTCCTGCAACGGGGACCTGGAGAAGCTCCGGGATATGGGGCTCTACGGGGCCATCATCGGAAAGGCGTGGTATGCCGGGACGGTGGACCTGCCTGCGGCGGTCAAGGAGGCGGGGGAGCAATGTTAGCAAAACGAATCATCCCCTGCCTGGATGTGCGGGACGGCCGGGTGGTGAAGGGGGTCAACTTTGTCAACATCCGGGACGCCGGCGACCCGGTGGAGCTGGCGAAGTACTACTCTGACCAGGGGGCGGACGAGATCGTCTTTCTGGACATCACCGCCACCAGCGACGCCCGGGACACCGTGGCGGATGTGGTGGAGCGCACCGCCGCCCAGGTGTTCGTCCCCCTGACGGTGGGGGGCGGCATCCGCACCCTGGAGGACTTCCGCCGCCTGCTCCGGGCGGGGGCGGACAAAATCTCGGTGAACTCCGCCGCGGTGAAGGATCCCACCCTCATCGCCCGGGCGGCGGAGCGCTTCGGCAGCCAGTGCGTGGTGCTGGCCATTGACGCCCGGAGACGGCCGGAGGGCTGGTACGAGGTGGTCACCGCCGGCGGGCGCACCCCCACCGGGCTGGACGCGGTGGAGTGGGCAAAACAGGGGCAGGCGCTGGGGGCGGGGGAGATCCTCCTCACCTCCATGGACGCCGACGGGACCAGGGCGGGCTTCGACCTGGCCATGACCCGGGCGGTGACCGGGGCGGTGTCCATCCCGGTGATCGCCTCCGGCGGCTGCGGGAGCCTGGAGCACTTCGCCCAGGTTTTTCGGGAGACGGGCTGCGACGCCGCGCTGGCCGCCAGCCTGTTCCATTTTGGCGAGCTGACCGTTCCCCAGGTGAAGGACTACCTGCGGAGACAACAGATCCCGGTGAGGTGAAAAAGATGGAAAACTTTGACCTGGACCTGCTGTTTCAGAAGTCGGACCTGATCCCGGTGATCATCCAGGAGGAGGGCACGGGCCAGGTGCTGATGCTGGGCTTCACTGACCGGGAGGCGGTGGAGCTCACCCTGAAGACCAGGACCGCCTGGTTTTGGTCCCGCAGCCGGCAGAAGCTGTGGAATAAGGGGGAGAGCAGCGGGCATTTCCTCCATGTCAGGCGGGTGATCACTGACTGTGACACCGACACCCTGCTGTATGTGTGCCGCCCCGATGGGCCCACCTGCCACACGGGAGAGAAGAGCTGCTTTTTTCGGGAGATCTGGAGGGAGGAAGAGACATGAACAACGACACATGGGCGAGTCTGTACCAGGTGGTGTGCAGCCGCCGGGCCAACCCCCAGGAGGGGTCCTACACCTGCTACCTTTTTGACCAGGGGCTGGACAAGATCCTGAAGAAGGTGGGGGAGGAGAGCGCCGAGACCATCATCGCTGCCAAGAACGGCGTCCAGGAGGAAACGGTGGGGGAGATCTGCGACCTCATCTACCACCTGACGGTGCTGATGGTCCAGCAGGGCATCCCCTTGGAGGCGGTGCTCTCCGAGCTGGACCGCCGCAGCCAGAAGATCGGCAACCTGAAGCAGTTCCATACCAGCGACCACAACACCTGAAATACGAAAGAGACCGCCGCGGCAGAAGGGGAAGCCCCCCACTCTGCCGCGGCGGTCTCTTCCGGACGGGAAGAGCTTACCCCTCCAGCGCCCGGAGGAGATTGCACATTTCCACGGCGCTGAGGGCACAGTCATAGCCCTTGTTGCCGCCCTTGGTGCCCGCCCGCTCGATGGCCTGCTCCAGATTCTCAGTGGTGAGCACCCCAAACAGCACCGGCACCCCCGTCTCCAGGGAGACGGCGGCGATGCCCTTGGACACCTCGTTGCACACATAGTCATAGTGGCTGGTGGACCCCCGGATCACCGCCCCCAGGCAGATGACGGCGTCGTACCGGCCGCTGCGGGCCATCCTCTGGGCGATGAGGGGAATTTCAAAGGCCCCGGGGACCCAGGCCAGCTGGATGTCCTCCTCCCGCACCCCATGGCGCAGCAGCCCGTCCATGGCGCCGCTGAGCAGCTTGGCGGTGATGAACTCGTTGAAGCGGGAGGCCACGATGCCCACCCGCAGGCCGTCGGCCACCAGGGTTCCTTGGAATGTCTTCATGATGATTTCCTCCTTGTCCTATATTGGATTTCAGTAATTCAGAATATGTCCCATGCGGCGCTGCTTGGTGCGCAGATACCGCAGGTCGTAGGGGGTGGCCTCCATCTGGATGGGCACCCGCCGGGTGATCTCCAGCCCGAATTCAGACAGCTGATAGACCTTGTCCGGATTATTGGTGAGCAGGTGCATGCTCTTCACCCCCAGGTCCCGGAGAATCTGGGCGCCGATGTAGTACTCCCGCTGATCCCCGGCAAAGCCCAGGGCCAGGTTGGCCTCCAGGGTGTCCAGACCGCCGTCCTGCAGCTCATAGGCCCGCAGCTTGTTGATCAGCCCGATGCCCCGCCCCTCCTGGCGCATGTACAGCAGGATGCCCCGGCCCGCCCGGTCGATCTGGGTGAGGGCGGCGGCGAGCTGCTGCCCGCAGTCGCAGCGCAGGGAGCCGAAGGCGTCCCCGGTGAGGCACTCAGAGTGGACCCGGCACAGCACATCCCTGCCGTCTCCAATCTCTCCCTTCACCAGAGCCACATGGTGCTCCCCATTGAGCCGGTTCACATAGCCGTATGCGGTGAACTCGCCATAACGGGTGGGCATCTTGGTCACCGCCGCCCGGTCCACCAGCCGGTCGCGGCACTTGCGGTAGTTCTGCAGATCACGGATGGTGATGAACTTCAGCCCCCACCGCCAGGCCAGCTCCCACAGTCTGGGGGTGCGCATCATCGTGCCGTCGTCCTCCATGATCTCACAGCACAGCCCGCACTCCTTCAGCCCCGCCAGGCGGCACAGGTCCACCGTTGCCTCGGTGTGTCCGTTGCGCTCCAGCACGCCGTTGGGCCGGGCCAGCAGGGGAAACATGTGCCCCGGGCGGCGGAAGTCCTCCGGCCGGGCGTCCTCCGACACGCAGGCCAGGGCTGTCACCGACCGCTCGGCGGCGGAGATACCGGTGGTGGTGGACACATGGTCGATGGACACGGTGAAGGCGGTCTCGTGGTTGTCGGTGTTGCGGGAGACCATCTGGGGGATCTGCAGCCGGGAGACCAGCTCCCGGGACATGGGCATGCAGATGAGCCCCTTGCCATGGGTGGCCATAAAGTTGATATTCTCGGTGGTGGCGAACTGGGCGGCGCAGATCAGGTCGCCCTCGTTCTCCCGGTCCGGGTCGTCGGTGACCAGGATGATCCGGCCCTGGCGCAGCTCCTCCAGGGCCTCCTCAATGGTGTTGTATGCCTGCATGATCTTGATTCCTCCTAAAATCCGTATCGGGCGAGAAGCTCCCGGGTCACCCCCGGGGCTGGCGCCCCATGCTCCGCCTGCTCCCCGGCGGGCCGGAGCAGCTTTTCCACATATTTGCCGATGAGGTCGGCCTCCAGGTTCACCGGGTCCCCGGGGCGGCGCAGGGACAGGACGGTCTGGGCGGCGGTGTGGGGGATGACGGAGACAGCAAAGCTGCCGCCGTTCACCCGGGCCACGGTGAGGCTGACGCCGTCCACCGCCACCGAGCCCTTCTCCACCACATAGCGCAGCACAGCGGCGGGCGCCTGGATGGTGTACCACACCGCGTTGTCGTCCCGGCGCACCACGGTCACGGTGCCCACCCCGTCCACATGGCCCGCCACGATGTGTCCGCCAAATCGGCCGCCGGCGGCCATGGCCCGCTCCAGGTTCACCCGCGTTCCGGGGACCAGCCGGGCCAGAGCGGAGCGGTCCAGTGTCTCATGCATCACATCGGCGGAAAAGCCGCCGGGGGAGAGGGCGGTGACGGTGAGACACACCCCGTTCACCGCGATGCTGTCCCCCGCCCGGGTTCCCTCCAGCACAGCCTTTGCCCGGATGGACAGTACGGCGGAGTGCATCCCCCGATGCACCCGCTCCACGGTGCCCATCTCCTCAACGATCCCCGTGAACAAAGGGGATCACCTCGCTTTCCAGAAGGATGTCGTCCCCCAGCCGGGTGACGGCGCCGGGGCGCAGGGGGAATGCGTCCGCCGGGTCTGGAACCCCCGGTCCCTCCACCGGCGTGGGCGCCTCCCGCCCCCCCAGAAGCTTGGGGGCCAGATAGGTGAACACCTTCTGCACCACGCCGGAGCGCAGGGCGGCCCAGTTCAGGGTGCCGCCCCCCTCCAACAGGACGCTGTCCACCTCCTCCTGCCCCAGCCGGGCCATCAGGGCGTCCAGGTCCACATGGCCCTCCCGCTTCGGAAGGGTTATCACCCGGCAGCCGGCCCGGCGATAGGGGGTGATCCGGGCGGGGTCGCCGCAGCAGGTGGCCAGCAGGGTGGGGGGCTGTCCGGCGGTGGCTACCACCCGGGCGGTGAGGGGAGTGCGCAGGTGGGTGTCGCACACCACCCGCAGGGGATCCCGTCCCTCCGGCAGGCGGCAGGTGAGCTGGGGGTCGTCCGCCAGCACGGTGCCCACCCCCACCAGGATGGCGCGGTACCGGTGGCGCAGCCGGTGGACATGCTCCCGGGCGGCGGGACCGGTGATCCATCGGGAGCGTCCGGTCCAGGCGGCGATCTTGCCGTCCATGGTCATGGCGTATTTCATCACCACAAAGGGCCGCCCGGTGCGGATGTAATGGAAGAACACCTCGTTGAGCCGGCGGCAGTCCTCCTCCAGCACCCCCGCCGTCACCTCCACTCCGCGCTCCCGCAGGATGCGGATCCCGTTTCCAGCCACCAGCGGGTTGGGGTCACCGGAGCCCACCACCACCCGCCGGATGCCGGCGGCCAGGATGGCGTCGGTGCAGGGGGGCTGCCGTCCCTGGTGGCAGCAGGGCTCCAGCGTGACATACATGGTCCCCCCAACGGGGGAGACGGCGCAGTCGGCCAGCGCCTCCCGCTCGGCGTGGAGGCCGCCGCACCGCCGGTGCCAGCCCCGGCCGATGATCTCGCCGTCCTTTACGATCACCGCCCCCACCATGGGGTTGGGGGAGGTCCAGCCCTCACCCCGCCGGGCCAGATCCAGGGCCAGGCGCATATACCCCTCGTCGTTCATCTCATCACCTCACAAAAAATGCCCCGGACCAGAGCGTCCAGGGCAGGAAAAGAAAGTGAAGTCACAGGGGTGCCGGGGAAAAAGAAAACTCCGGAATGTAAAACCATCCCAGAGCGTTCTGACCTTCCCACGGCAACTCCTGCAGAGCTGACATGCTTCCGTCTTCTTTCATCCAGACTATACTGTCGGTTTTGGAATCGCACCAAATCCTGCGCGTGCGCGCTCGCGGACTATACCGCCGATCGGGAATTTCACCCTGCCCTGAAGACACTGATTCAGTTGTTGCCACAAAGTATAGCGGGAAAATCGGTGCCTGTCAAGGGTGAGATTGTTGCGCTGACCGCCGTTTTTCGATATAATCAGGCAAAGAGAAATGAAGAAACGAAACCTGCGGTTCCCAGATGCGCTGAGTGGGGATCGTTTTGACAGTGGCCATTCCGGAAAGGGGCGCGGCATGAAATTTATCCATCTCTCCGACCTGCATCTGGGTAGGCGGGTAAACGAGTTTTCCATGCTGGAGGACCAGCGGGATATTTTGAATAAGCTTCTGGACATCGTCCGGGAGGAAGCCCCCGACGGAGTGCTCCTCGCCGGGGATATCTATGACAAACCGGTGCCCTCTGCCGAGGCGGTGTCCCTGCTGGATGACTTCCTGGTGCGGCTCACGGGTCTGGGGACCCGGGTATACGCCATCAGCGGCAACCACGACTCTCCGGAGCGGATGTCGTTCGGCGGGCGGCTGATGGAGCGCAGCGGAGTCCATCTGGCGCCGGTGTACGGCGGCCAGGTGAGCCCCATCGTGCTGACAGACGAGTATGGACCGGTGTACCTCTATCTGCTGCCCTTCCTGAAACCTGTCCAGGTGCGCCGCTGTTTCCCTGAAAAGGCGGTGGAGACCACCCAGGATGCCCTGCAGACTGCTATCGGGGCGATGGCGGTGGACCCTGGTGCGCGCAATGTGCTGGTGGCCCACCAGCTGGTGATCGGCGCGGAGCGCTGCGAGTCGGAGGAGCCGTCGGTGGGTGGGACAGACGGAGTGGACGCATCGGTGTTCGCCCCCTTTGACTATGTGGCCCTGGGACATCTCCACGGCCCGCAGAAGGTGGGGCGGGAGACCATTCGATACTGCGGCACCCCCTTGAAGTACTCCTTCTCCGAGGCGCACCATCACAAGTCGGTGACGGTGGTGGAGCTGAAAGAAAAGGGGCAGGTATCGGTGCGCACTGTCCCGCTGACGCCCCTGCGGGAGATGCGGGAGGTGCGGGGAAGCTATGAGGAGCTGACTTTTCGGGGCTTCTATCAGGGCAGCGGCCTGCAGGAGAGCTATCTCCGCATCACGCTCACGGACGAGGAGGACATCCCGGACGCCGCCGCCCGCCTGCGGGTGATCTACCCCTATCTGATGCGGCTGGACTATGACAACAGCCGGACCAGAACGGCGGGCGATCTGACCGGAGCGGAGCAGGTGGAGCGGAAGTCTCCGCTGGAGCTGCTGGAGGAGTTCTATGCGGCTCAAAATGGCCGGAGCATGAGTCAGGAACAGCGTGAGCTTGCTCAGAACATGATTCAGGAGATCTGGGAGGGAGAGACATGAGACCGCTGAAGCTGACCATGTCCGCTTTCGGTCCCTATGCCGGACAGGTGGAGCTGGAGCTCTCCCGCCTGGGGGAGCAGGGGCTGTATCTCATCACCGGGGACACTGGGGCGGGGAAGACCACCATCTTTGACGCCATCACCTATGCCCTGTACGGCGAGCCCAGCGGGGAAAACCGGGAGCCGGCCATGCTTCGCTCCAAGTACGCCGATCCCGAGATCCCGACCTGGGTGGAGCTGGTGTTCTCCTACAATGGAAAGGTCTACACCGTCCGCCGCAATCCGGAGTACCTGCGCCCCGCCAAGCGGGGAGAGGGACTGACCCTTCAGCGGGCGGAGGCGGAGCTGCACCTGCCCGACGGCGGGGTGGTCACACGGACGAAGGAGGTCACCGCCGCGGTGGCGGAGATCATCGGCCTGGACCGGAACCAGTTCTCACAGATCGCCATGATCGCCCAGGGGGACTTTCTCAAGCTGCTGCTGGCGGACACCAAAACGCGGCAGGAGATTTTCCGGGAAATCTTCAAAACACGATATTACATGGTCCTTCAGGAGCGGCTCAAGGGGGAATCCGCCCGGCTGCGGGAACAGGTTCGAGAGGCGGAGCTCAGTGTGGAGCAGTACCTCAGCGGCATCCGATGCCCCGCGGACCACCCTCTGGCGGCTCAGGCCGAGGCGGCGGGAAACGGGATGCTTCCCTTTCAGGAGACGCTGGAACTTGTGGAGGCGCTGATCCGGCAGGACAGGGAGGAGGAGAACCGCCTCCGGGAGGAGTCGGACGCGCTGGACCGCGCGCTGAGCGAGGTGACCGCGCTGCTGGGCAGGGCGGAAGAGCTGGAAAAGACAAGACAGAAGCTGGTGGAGGCCACGGCCCGGCTGACGGTGCAGCGCGCCGAGGCGGAGCGGGCCCGGAGAGAACTGGAGACGGAGCGGGGGAAGGCTTCCCAGCGTGAGAGCCTGTCCGGCGCACGCGCGGCTCTGGAGGCGGAGCTTCCCCGCTATCAGGAGCTGACGGACCGGCGCGCCGCGCTTGCCGCACTGACAGAGCGCGTGGACACGCTCCAAGAGAGCAGGGCGGGGCAGGAACAGGAGCGGTATATTCGCACGGCTGAGCTGAAAGGCTGGAAGGAGGAACTGGAGCGGCTGGGCTCGGCCGAGGCGGATCGGGAGCGGCTGCTCCGGGAGCGGGGGACGAGTGAGGAGCGCAAGTCCGCGCTGAACGCGTTGGAGCGAGATGCGCAGGGGTGGCAGTCATGCCGCAGGCAGCTTCAGGAGGCGCAGAGGGAATGGGAAGAACTGTGCCGCCGGAGGGACTTGCTCTCTCAGGAGCTGACCCGGCACGGCGAGGCGCTGCAGGTTAACCGGGATCTCTGGTCGGCGGCGGAGGGGCTGGAGGCGGAGCGGCAAAAATTGCTCCACCACCAGAGCCAGCTCCGGGAGCGGGCAAGCGCCCTGGAGGAATTGAGCGCCCTTCTGGACCGCTGCGGGGAGACCCGGCGGTCTCTGGAGCATGCCCAGGAGGAGTACCGTGACGCGCGGGCGCGCGCGGAGGCGGCGGAGGACGCATACCGGGAGACAGAGCGGGCGTTTCTGGACGAGCAGGCGGGACTTTTGGCCCGGTCTCTGCGGGAGGGCAGCCCCTGCCCGGTGTGCGGCGCGCTCCACCATCCTGCCCCGGCGCGGATGTCTGATCAGGCCCCTACGGAGGCGGAGCTGGAGCGGGCCAAAGCGGTCGCCGAGAGGGGGCGGCAGGAGGCCGGTGAAAAAAGCCTGACTGCCGGGCGTTGGAAGACCGCCCTGGAGGAACGGGAGAAACAGCTGCTTACCCAGTTGGCCTCCTATATGGAAAGCCCGTCTCTCTCCGATGCGGACAGCCGGCTGTCCGCCCGGCGGGAGGAGACGGCGGAGGCGCTGGCCCAGCTGCATGGGAAGCTGCTGGAGACAGAGGCACAGCTGGCCCACCGGGAGGAGCTGGGGCGGGAGATCCGCATACAGGAAGAGCAGGTCGCAGAGCTGACTGCCCGGCAGGAGCAGCTTCGGGAGAGCGCCGCCCAGGCGGAAGCGGTTCGGAGCGGCCTGCAGGGACAGCTTGACCAATTGGAAAAAAATCTTCTCCGCCAGGTCCAGACCGAGCTGGATGGCTGTCAGCTGGAGGAGGCTTCGGAGCGGGCGGCCGCGAAGCTCCGGGAGACAGAGCAGGCGCTGTCCCGCATTGAGAGTCAGCTGCGGGATGCGGAGAAAAACCTGACCCGCAAGAGGGAGCTGGAGACGCTGATCCCACAGCGGGAGGAACAGCTGCAGGAGCAGGAGCGGTCCATCGCCGCGGCCCGGGAGGAGCTGGCGGCGGCAGAGACCCGGAGGGAGGAGGCCACAGAACAGCTTGAAGCGCTTCAGGCCCAGCTTCACTGTCCAAGCGCTTCCGCCGCATTGGAGAAGCAGGCTGTGCTGCAAAAAGAACTTGCGGAACTGGACGAGGCGCTTTCCGCGGCGGAGGAGAGAGAGCGGGCCCGGCAGATGGAACTGGCCGGAACACAGACCACCATTCAGGAGCTGACCCGATTGCTGGAAGGAGACGGAACGGTGGATGCGGCGGCCCAGCGGGACAGGGGGGAGCAGCTGAAGGCACGGCGGGCACAGATCACCGCGGATCGGCAGGCGGTCCACGCCCGCCTGTCCGCCAATGAGATGCTTCTGGACCGCGCCCGGAGCAGAGGAGCGGAGCTGGATCAGCTGGAAAAGCGGTGGCGGTGGGTGCGCGCCCTGTCGGACACGGTCAACGGCAATCTCTCCGGCCGGGAGAAAGTCGCCCTGGAGACCTATGTGCAGATGACCTTTTTCGACCGCATTCTTCGCCGGGCCAATCTCCGGCTGATGGTGATGACCGGGGGACAGTATGAGCTGTGCCGCAGGACCGAGGCGGAGAACAATCGAAGCCAGAGCGGACTGGAGCTGGATGTCATCGACCACTATAACGGCAGCCGCCGCAGTGTCCGGACCCTGTCCGGCGGCGAATCCTTTCAGGCGTCTCTCTCCCTGGCTCTGGGGCTGTCCGACGAGGTGCAGTCCGCCGCGGGGGGCATCCGGCTGGACACCATGTTTGTGGATGAGGGATTCGGCTCTCTGGATGAGGAGGCCCTGCGTCAGGCCATCCGCGCACTCACCGGACTTGCCGAGGGAAACCGGCTGGTTGGCATCATCTCCCATGTGTCTGAGCTGAAGGATCGCATTGACAAACAGATCGTGGTGACAAAGGATCGTCTCGGCGGCAGCCGCGCGGAGATCGTGGGATAGGCCAGGCGTTTTATCGTTTGAATATTTGGGCATAAGGAATCAGCGGGAGCGGGGACAGTCTGCATGGCGGACTGTCCCCGCTCCGTTCCGCCCCAGTCATAACCGTCAGCTCGTCCGAATACACATGGAGAGCAGCCGGCAGGAGCAGGGGGGCAGCGGTATGAGAAAAGCGGCGGGAAAGAGGATGCAGGGGGGGAAAGCGCCCCGGGCCAAACGGAGAGGGAGACCACAGCTGGGGGTCAGGGAGCGTCAGCGGCTGATTCAGCTGGGAGTGAGCCTGGCGCTGTTCTTCACCGTTTTTTTGGGGCGCGGCGTATTTCCTGAGCAGACCAGTCTGATTCGGGACAGGCTGGGGGATATAGTCAGCCGAAGTGTGGACTTCCGGGTCGCCTTTGCTGAATTGGGAGAGGCGCTGTCCGGTCAGGAGCCGGTCGTGGAGGCCATCGGCGCTTTCTGTGTCGAGGTGTTTGGCGTGGAGCCGTCAGGCGGCGCACTGCCTCAGGACGCGCAGTCCATGATGTCGGAGGAGCTGAAATTCCTGGGGGAAGGACCAACAGGCTATGAGATGGCATGCCGGCGGCTGTGGGTGGAACCGGTAAAGCAGAGCATGGGTCAGGCAGAGCCGGTGGAGACGGAGCCGCCGGAGACAGAGGAGCCCCTTCCGGTGGGGCAGGTGGCAGAAGAGATCCCCTATGACGGCCCAGCGCTGCCGGAGGGCTGCACCATGGACCGGCTGTCCCTTGGGAGTCTGAGCTGGACTGATCCCATCCAGGGGACTATCACCTCCGACTTCGGGTATCGGGATCATCCGGTCTATGGAGGGGAGCAGTTCCATGAGGGGCTGGATATCGCCGCAGAGAAGGGAACGGAAATCGCCGCCTTTGCAGCGGGAACGGTGGAATATACCGGAGAGAGCACCACCTATGGCCTTTATTTTCAGCTTGACCACGGGAATGGGATCCGGTCCTTCTATGCCCACTGTGACAGCGTTCTGGTGCAGAAGGGGGATACCGTGTCCGCGGGACAGGCGGTGGCCACCGTGGGGGACACGGGAAACGCCACAGGAAGCCATCTTCATTTTGAACTGAGCGTGGGGGGGATCCGGGTGAATCCCGCCCTCTACCTCTGGCAGGGCTGAGTGCTGCGGGCGGGGCGGCTGGAGGTCGGCGGCGGGGCGCTGGTGGCCTTGGCGCTGTTTTTCTACCTGGATCCCCAGGGACTTTTCCCGCTTTCTTTGGCGGCCTGCGCGGCCCACGAACTGGGGCACCTGGCGGCCATCCGTCTGCTGGGCGGCAGGGTGGAGTGCATGCGGGTCACCCTGATCGGAGCGGAGATCCGGCTGAAGGGAATGTGCCGGCTGTCCTATCCGCGGGAGGCCGCAGCAGTCCTGACCGGTCCGGGGGTGAATCTTCTGCTGGCGGCGCTGTGCAGCGGGAAGGCCCCGGTATTTGCTGGAATCAATTTGGCGCTGGGACTGTTCAATCTGCTGCCCATCCACCCGCTGGATGGAGGGCGTCTGCTTTACTTTCTGCTGGCGCAGCTGACCCGGGAAGAGAGCGCCTGGACGGTGTGCCGGGTGCTTGCGGCGGCTTTGACGGCGCTGGCGGCGGCGGTGGGGGGCCTGCTGTTGTGGAAAAGCGGCTATAATTTTACGCTGCTTGCGGCGGCGCTGTGGCTTGCGGCGGCACTGCAAAGGGGAAGAAAAGGGGTTGCCAACCGGCGGCGGAACCGTTACAATGAATCATGACTATGATTCATTGGGAGGCGCGGTATGGACCGACGGCTGGAGAAGATCCTGCGCAATGTACAAAAACCCGCCCGCTACACCGGTGGGGAATACCGGGCGGTGGTAAAGCCGCGGGAACAGGTGGACACCCGTTTTGCGTTCTGTTTTCCGGATACCTATGAGATCGGCATGTCCAATCTGGGCCTGCGGATCCTCTATGGCGTACTCAACGAGATGGACGGGGTGTGGTGTGAGCGCGTCTTTGCCCCCTGGGGCGACATGGAGGAAGCGATGCGCCGGGAGGGGATCCCCCTCTACGGCCTGGAGAGCGGAGACCCCATTGCCGAATTTGACATTGTGGGCTTTTCTCTGGGATATGAGATGGCCTATACCAGTGTGCTCAACATGCTGGATCTGGCCGGGATCCCCCTGCACAGCGAGGAGCGGGACGGCCGCTGGCCTCTGATTGTGGCGGGGGGGACCTGCGCCTATAACCCGGAGCCTCTGGCTCCCTTTGTGGATGTATTTTCACTGGGGGAGGGAGAGGAGGTCACGGTGGAGACGGTGGAGTGTGTCCGCCGCGGACGCCGGGAGGGCTGGAGCCGCCGGGAGCTGCTGTTTCATCTGGCGCAGATCCCCGGTCTATATGTCCCCTCGCTGTACCAGGTAACCTACCGGGAGGATGGGACGGTAGCGGCGATAACGCCGGAGCCGGGGGTCCCGGCCCTGGTGACAAAGCGCATTGTCCGCGATATGGACAGCGCCTATTTTCCGGTACATACCATTGTTCCATCCACAGAGATCGTCCACGACCGGGTGATGCTGGAGCTGTTCCGGGGGTGCATCCGGGGCTGCCGGTTTTGCCAGGCGGGCTATGTCTACCGCCCTGTGCGCTCCAAAAGCCTGAAGACGCTTGCCGCCCAGGGGCGGGCGTCATGCCGGGATTCCGGCTATCAGGAGATGACGCTCTCCTCCCTGTCCACCAGCGATTATCCGCCTCTGGTAGAGCTGTGCGACGACCTGCTGGAGTACTGCCGCCCCAATCATGTCAGCCTGTCTCTGCCCTCCCTGCGGGCAGACAATTTCTCCATGGATTTGATGCAGCGGCTGCAGGAGGGGAAAAAAAGCGGGCTGACCTTCGCGCCTGAGGCGGGCACTCAGCGTCTCCGGGACGCCATCAACAAGGATGTGACAGAAGAAGACCTGCTTCAATCCTGCCGCACCGCCTTTACCGGAGGGTGGAGCGGGGTGAAGCTGTACTTCATGCTGGGCCTGCCCACGGAGACGGACGAGGATGTGCTGGGCAT
Organism: uncultured Oscillospiraceae bacterium; assembly: GCA_944386055.1. Lineage (GTDB taxonomy): Bacteria > Bacillota > Clostridia > Oscillospirales > Oscillospiraceae > CALXCT01. Next base: position 33,222 of record CALWZP010000018.1, read on the forward strand.
CGCGGAGCTGGCACGAAAGGTCTATCAGACCTGGCGGGAATACACCCCCAACCGCAGCCGCGGAGTGCGCATCACCGTTTCCACCTCCTGCTTCGTTCCAAAATCCCACACCCCGTTCCAGTGGGAGGCGCAGAACACCATGGAGGAGTATCAGCGCAAGGTGGACCTGCTGCGGGATGCCCTGCGGCGGGACAAGTCCGTCACCTATAATTGGCATGACCCCCAGACCAGCTTTTTGGAGGCGGTGCTGGCCCGGGGGGACCGGCGGGTGGCCCCGGTGATCGAGGCCGCCTGGCGGCAGGGGGCAAGGCTGGACTCCTGGAGCGAATATTTCTCCTTCCAGCGCTGGATGGAGGCGTTTCAGGCGTGCGGCGTGGATCCGTCTTTTTACGCCCACCGGGCGCGGGCGAAGGATGAGGTGCTCCCATGGGACATGATCTCTGCCGGCGTGCGGAGAGAATTTTTGTGGAAAGAGCGGGAGCAGTGCTATCGCTCCCAGATCACGCCCAACTGCCGGAAGCAATGTACCGGCTGCGGCGCCAACCGCCTGAACGGAGGTGTGTGCGATGGCTGAGCACCGGCTGCTGTTTATCAAGGAGGGACGCGCCTGCTATATCTCTCACCTGGATCTGATGCGCACCTTTCAGCGCGCTTTTTTCCGGGCAGGTATTTCCATCAAACACACGGAAGGATTCCACCCGCACGCCTTCATCTCCATCGCGCTGCCTCTTTCCCTGGGGTATGCCAGCCGGTGCGAACTGCTGGAGTTCACCCTTCTGGACGGAGCGCCGGAGGAAGTGCCGGAGAAATTAAACCCGGTTCTGCCTGAGGGAATCCGGGTCCTGGACTGCTATACCGGCGGCCGCCCCATCAAGGAGCTGGCCTTTGTAGACTATGAGGTCACCCTGGAGTACCCGGAGGAGAAGGTTATCTCCCAGGCCAAGGCGGCTTTGGAGGAGCTGCTGGGCAGAGAGAGCGTCATCGTGCGCAAACGCTCCAAAAAGGCCAAGTCCGGCTGGACCGAGGTGGACATCATCCCCCGCATCCGGTCCTGGGCGGTGGAGCGCCGCCCGGGCGCTCTGGTGCTGGAGGGGGTGCTGGCCGCCCAGAACCCGGGGCTGAACCCAGAGCTGATCTGTGCCGCGCTTCAGCAGGAGCACTCCGACTGCGCCCCCGGCTTCACCCGTTTTCTCCGCCGGGAAGTGCTGGATGGGGATGGGAAGGCGTTCCGGTAAAAACCTGAGAGAGAACGGTGAGGAAACGGCAAAAAAACGGAAAAACACCAGGACCTGAAAAAATTCTGAGAAAAACCTGGGAAAAAACCGGCAAAAAATCGAGAAAACTCTTGCGGCCGGAAAAGAATTGTGATAACATACCATAGTCTCAATAAAGGGTGGTCCTCTGGGCAGGCTGCGGGAGAGCGCCGCGGCATGGATCTGTGCCATGAACGCCTATAAACTTAGGAGGAAAGAAACATGGATCTGATGAAGGCATTCAACGACCAGTATATGAAGGACGAGGCGCCCACCGCCCAGATCGGTGACACCGTCCGCGTCCACATCCTGGTCAAGGAGGGCAGCCGCGAGCGTATCCAGGTGTTCGAGGGCACCGTCATCGCCAAAAAGCACGGCGGCATCGGCGAGACCATCACGGTTCGCCGCGTGTCCTACGGCGTCGGGGTGGAGAAGGTGTTCCCCATCCACGCTCCCACCGTGAACAAGATCGAGGTGGTCCGTCACGGCAAGGTGCGCCGTGCCAAGCTGTACTACCTGCGCGACCGCGTGGGCAAGGCTGCCAAGCTGAAAGAGTCCCTGTAATCCGCCAAGGGGAACGGGAGGTGTCGCAAGACACCTCCCGTTTTGCATGGAATGGAAAGGACCTGTTCAGCAGGGGGATGCTGTGGTATAATATCAAAAACGATCCCCCAATGCCGGAAAAGCAGAGGACCGTGAAAGGAACAGGAGGGACCCCATGGACATACAATGGTTTCCCGGGCACATGACCAAAACCCGGCGCCAGATGGCCGAGGATATGAGGCTGGTGGACCTGGTGGCGGAGGTCATTGACGCCCGCATCCCCATCTCCAGCCGGAATCCTGATTTGGATGAACTCACCGCCGGAAAGCCCCGGCTGATCATATTCAACAGGGCAGACCAGGCGGACCCGGAGATGAACCGCCGCTGGGCGGAATGGTTCCGCGGAGCAGGCCTGGCCGTGTTGGAGACTGACGCCAAGTCCGGGGCGGGGGTAAACCGCTTTTCCGCCGCCGCCCGGGAGCTGCTGCGGGAAAAGCTGGCGGAGTATGCCCGCAAGGGACAGACGGGCCGGCCCGTTCGTGCCATGGTGGTGGGGGTGCCCAATGTGGGAAAGTCCACCTTCATCAACAAGGTGGCCCGGCGTAAATCTGCCAAAGCCGGGGACCGCCCGGGCGTCACCCGGGGAAAACAGTGGATCACGGTGGACGCAGGGCTGGCCCTGCTGGATACCCCCGGGATCCTCTGGCCTAAATTTGAGGACCCTACTACCGGACTTCATCTGGCCTACACCGGAGCGGTGAAGGATGAGATCATGGACATCGAGACGCTGGCCTGCCACCTGATGGCCCTGCTGGGGGAGCGGTACCCCCAGGCGGTGCTGGAGGGCTACAAGCTGCCCAAGCTGCCCGCCCGTGCAGAGGGGGAGAACGAGGTGGCCTGGGGCTATCGCCTTCTGGAGGCGGCCGCTGGAAAGCGGGGCATGCGCATCTCCGGCGGCGAGCTGGATACCCTGCGCATGGCCAGGACCCTCTTGGATGAATATCGATCGGGAAAGCTTGGACGCTTTACATTAGAGAGACCGGAGGAGCTGGGTGGAAACGATGGAGGAAATTGACCAGTGGAGGATCGAACGGGAGTGCCGGGAGCAGGGCTATTCTGTGATCTGCGGCTGCGATGAGGCGGGGGCGGGACCGCTGGCGGGGCCGGTATATGCCGCCGCAGTGATCCTGCCGCCGGAGCTGGAGATCCCCGGGCTCACCGATTCCAAAAAACTGTCCGAGAAAAAGCGGGAGTCGCTGTTCCCGGTCATCCAGGCACAGGCAGTGGACTGGTCCGTTGCATGGGTGGGGGCAGAGGAGATCGATGAGATCGACATCCTCAATGCCCGGATGAAAGCCATGCAGCTGGCCATCGAAGGTCTGAAGGTTAAACCGGACCTGGTTCTTGTCGACGGCAATCGGGACCACGGCAGCCGGTATGCCGTCACGGCGCCCCACATCACCGTGGTAAAGGGGGATCTGCTCAGCGCCAGCATCGCCGCGGCCTCCGTTCTGGCCAAGGTGAGCCGGGACCGGTATATGCTGGAGCTGGACCGGCTCTATCCGCAATATCAGTTCGCGAAACACAAGGGGTACGGCACCGCGCTGCATTACCAGCTGCTGCGGCAGTACGGCCCCAGCCCGGTCCACCGCCGGACCTTCCTGAAAAAGCTGTGAGCGGGCCGCAGAGCCGCCTTCTGGGGCGGTGGGGAGAGGCGCTGGTGGCCGACGACCTGCGCCGGAAGGGCTGGACCATCCAGGCGGCGGGCTGGACCTGCCGTTTTGGGGAGTTGGACCTGGTGGCCAGCCGCCGGGGCGTACTGGCTTTTGTGGAGGTAAAGCTGCGCCGCTCCAGCCGGTTCGCGGCTCCCCGGGAGTTTGTGGACCGGGGGAAGCAGGAGCGGCTGCGGCTGACGGCGGAGCTTTACCTGGCGGAGCATCCTACCGATCTGCAGCCCCGCTTCGATGTGGTGGAGGTGTATGCCCCACAGGGGACAGACACCCCGCATCCGGTCCTGCGCTATTTTGAGAACGCATTTTGAAAGGGGAGCGGTATGGAGCTGTTTGACGCGCACTGTGATACCCTGTCCCGCTGCCTGGCGGTTGGGGAGGGACTTTGGGAGAACACCGGCCACCTGGACCTGCGGCGGACTGCGGGATTTTTTCCCTATGCCCAGATCTTTGCCATCTTTGCCGATGAGGACGAGGTGGGCGAAGCGGGGCTGCGCCGCAGTTTTCGGGCGCAGGCTGACTTTTTTCGCCGGGAAATGGAGAAACATCGTGATAAGATCGTCCTGTGCCGCTCCGGGGAGGAAATCACAGCGGCCCATCGCTCCGGCCGTGCAGCGGCACTGCTGTCTGTGGAGGGAGGCGAACTGCTGGACTGTGATCCGGCGAAGCTGGAGGAGGCGTGGCGCATAGGCGTGCGGGCGGTAAATCTGACCTGGAATCACGCAAACGCCCTCAGCGGCAGCCATTGCGACCGCCCGGAGCAGGGCCTTACGCGCCGGGGAAGCGCCTTTGTCCGCCGGATGGAGGAGCTGGGGATGCTGGTGGATGTGTCCCATCTTTCCGACCCGGGCTTTTGGGATGTCGTGGAGCAGACGGCCGGCCCAATCCTGGCCTCCCACTCCAACGCCAGAGCGGTATTTTTTCACACCAGAAACTTGACTGACAGGCAGATTACTGCCATAATAGACAGAAAAGGGGTCATCGGTCTGAATTTGTTTCCCGACTTTTTGGGGGAGGGAGCGGACCTGGACACGGTGATCGCCCATTTGGAGCACATGCTGGCCCTGGGCGGAGCGGAGACGGTAGCGCTGGGCGGGGACTGGGACGGTGTGGACCGTCTGCCCCGTGGAGTGCGGGACATCCGGGATGCCGAGGAGCTGCGGGAGCGGCTGCTGCAGAGAAACTATGCAGAATCGCTGGTCAGAGACCTGTTTTATTCCAATATGATGAGGATCGTGAGTGAGAAATGCAGTACATAAGCACAAGAGACAAGAGCAAGGAGTACTCCGCCGCCCAGGCCATCGTCCAGGGCCTGGCACCGGACGGCGGTCTGCTGACCCCGGCCTATCTGCCCAAGCTGCCCGGTCATGCCATCGCCGAGCTGGCAGAGATGTCCTATCAGCAGCGGGCGGTCTATGTGATGAACCTCTTTTTGGAGGAGTATTCCGTCAAGGAACTGACCGAGTATGCAGTGCACGCTTACGGGCCTCAAAAATTCGACACTGAGTTGGTGGTTCCAGTCCGTCAGGTGGATCAGAACACCTATGCTCTGGAGCTGTGGCACGGCCCCACCTGTGCATTCAAGGATCTGGCGCTGCAGATGCTGCCCCATCTCCTGTCCGGAGCGCTTGGAAAGACCGAAGAGGGGCGGGACGCCTGCATCCTGGTGGCCACATCGGGGGATACAGGCAAAGGCGCGCTGGAGGGGTTCCGGGATGTACCCCGCACCAAGATCCTGGTGTTTTACCCCAAGGACGGCGTGGCCGCCATGCAGGAGCTGCAGATGCGCACCCAGCAGGGGGACAATGTGGGCGTGTGCGCGGTGGAGGGCAACTTTGACGATGCCCAGACCGGCGTGAAAAAGATGTTCTCCGACCCCGCCCTGCGGGAACAGCTGGACCAGCGGGGATATTTCTTCTCCTCGGCCAATTCCATCAACTGGGGAAGAGTACTGCCTCAGATCGTGTATTATATCTCCGCCTATTGCGACTTGGTGAAATCAGGGGCCCTGGTCAACGGAGAGGCGCTGAATATCTGCGTGCCCACCGGAAACTTCGGCAATATCCTGGCCGCCTATTACGCCAAACAGATGGGGGTGCCCCTGGGGAAACTGATCTGCGCGTCAAACCGCAACAATGTCCTCACTGATTTCCTCACCACAGGGGTGTATGACCGCAACCGGCCATTCTATACCACACGCTCGCCCTCTATGGATATCCTCATCTCCAGCAATCTGGAGCGGCTGCTCTTCTCCATGACGGGCAGCGACGACGAACAGGTGGCGGAGTATATGCGCCAGCTGCAGGAGACCGGCCGCTATGAAGTCGGCGAGGCGGTGAAGTCCCGGCTGCAGAAGCACTTTGCCGCAGGCTTCTGCGACGACGAGCGGACGCTTCTGGAGATTGAACGGATCTGGAAGGAAAAGAACTATCTTGCGGATCCCCATACCGCGGTGGCCTTCTCCGTTCTGGAGGAATACCGCGCCGCTTCAGGGGATGACACACCGACGCTGGTGGCCTCTACCGCCAGTCCTTTCAAATTCTGTGACAGCGTGCTCACCGCCCTTGGGATCACGCAGCAGGCACAGGGCACCGATATCATGGATCAGCTGTCCCATGAGACAGGGTGCCCCGTCCCGGCGCCGCTGGCCGCACTGAAGGACAAGCCCATCCGCTTCAGCCAGAGCACCTGTAAGGAGCACATGGCGGACCGGGTTCTGGAGTTCCTCTCCTGATGGCACTGTACGCCTTGGGGGACACCCATCTGTCCCTGGGGACCGAGAAGCCCATGGATGTCTTCGGCGGCGCCTGGACCGGCTATGTGGAAAAGCTGCGCCAGGGGATGTCGGTGCTGCGGGAGGAGGACACCATCGTCTTGTGCGGCGACCTGTCCTGGGGGATGAGTCTGCCCCAGGCAAGAGAGGACTTCGCCTTTCTGGCCGCTTTTCCGGGGCGCAAGCTGCTGCTGAAGGGGAACCACGACTACTGGTGGACCACTGCGGCGAAAATGACACGGTTTTTTCAGGAGAACGGCTTCGAGGGGTTTGAACTGCTGCACAACAACTGTGCCCTTTATGGTGAGGTTGCCCTGTGCGGGACCCGGGGCTGGTTTTATGAGGAGGACCGGGGCGGGCATGACGAAAAGGTCTTCCGAAGGGAGCTGATCCGGCTGGAGACCTCGCTCCAGATGGCGGGAGACCGGGAGAAGTACTGCTTCCTTCACTATCCGCCCTGCTATGAAGGATATCGCTGCCCTGAGATCATGGAGCTGCTGGAGCGCTATGGCGTGACGCGCTGCTATTACGGCCATCTCCACGGCGCCAGCCACCGTCTGTCCGTGCAGGGGATGGTGGGCTCAGTCTGCTATCGCATGGTTTCCGCTGATTATCTGAATTTTCGGCCGGAAAAAATTTGTGATTAGGGAAAAAAAGTCTGGTATTTCAATTGGTTTTCTGATAGAATAGCACGGATGAAGATAACAAGGCGCCCGGCATGGCGGCCCCGCGGGCCGTCAGGTGCGCCGACAGGAGGAAAGAGCATGGTTGTCAAGAGCGCTGAAAAGAAAGAGAACAGCACCGTTGAACTGGTGATCGAGGTGGGTCGCGAGGAGTTTGACGAGGCGGTCAACCGGGTATATCTGAAGAACAGAAACAGCATCAATATCCCCGGCTTCCGCAAGGGCAAGGCGCCCCGCAAGCTCATTGAGAATATGTATGGTTCCGGCATTTTCTATGAGGATGCCGTCAACGAAGTGTACCCTGTTGCCTATTCTCAGGCTGTGATGGACCAGAAGCTGGACGCGGTGGGCTATCCCGAGATCGAGGTGGAGAGCGTAGGACCCGAGGGCCTGGTGTTCAAGGCCATCGTCTCCGTCAAGCCCGAGGTGACGCTGAGCCAGTACAAGGGGCTGGTCGCGCCCAAGTCTGAGGTGAAGATCACCGACGCCGAGCTGGACGCCGAGATGCGTCCTCTCATCGCCCGCGCCACCCGCATGGTGGATGTGGACCGCGAGGCCAGAAACGGCGACACCGCCATGATTGACTTCGAGGGCTTCCTGAACGGCGAGCCCTTTGAGGGCGGCAAGGGGGAGAAGTACAACCTTCAGCTGGGTTCCAACACCTTCGTCCCCGGTTTTGAGGAGCAGATCGTCGGCATGAAGGCCGGCGACGAGAAGGAGATCAACATCAAGTTCCCCGACAACTACACTCCCGAGCTGGCCGGCAAGGATGTGGTGTTCAAGGTCAAGCTCCACGCGGTGAAGACCGCGGTTCAGCCCAAGGTGGACGACGAGTTTGCCAAGGATGTCTCTGAGTTCGATACTCTGGAGGAGCTGAAAAAGAGCCTGGTGGACAAGCTGACAGAGCAGCGTACCCAGCAGGTCCAGCGGGAGTTTGAGAACGCCGTGCTGGAGCAGCTGGTGGAGCATATGACTGCCGTCATCCCCGACGGGATGATCAATTACCGCGCCGAGCAGCTGTTCAACGACTATGCCGCCCGCATTACCGGCGCAGGTATGGACTTTGACGAGTACCTGAAGATGATGGGACAGACCCGCGCCGGCATGCAGCAGGACGCCCGCGAGGCCGCCGCCAATCAGGTGAAGTCCGAGTTGGCCCTGGAGGCCGTGGCCAAGGCGGAGAACATGGAGGTCACCCAGGAGGAGATGGACGCCGAGATCGCCAAGCTGGCGGAGCAGTATAAGATGGATGCCGAGCAGGTGAAGAACGCCATCACGGAGGAGGATCTGCGCCACGATCTCCTGATCCAGAAGGCTACCGAGTTTGTCGTGGCCAACGCCAAGGTGGGCGAGGCCCCCAAGAAGAAGGACGAGCAGGCGGAGGCCGAGACCGCCGAGAAGCCCAAGCGCACCAGAAAGACCGCCGCCAAGACAGCGGATCAGGCGGAGGAGGGCAAGGAGAAAAAGCCCGCCGCCCGAAAGACTGCCAAGAAGGCCGAGGAGTCCGGCGAGAAAAAGCCTGCCGCGAAAAAGACCACAAAGAAGACCGCCAAGGAGGAGGAATAAACCTCCCGCTCCGGGCATACTCAGGGGCTTCCAAGGGTATAATGTTATCCCGCAAGGGAGGATCTCCCTTTTCAAACCCGCATGAGATCCGGAGAACGCAAGCAAAGGAGAGCATTATGAGTTTGGTTCCCTATGTCATCGAGCAAACTAACCGGGGGGAGCGTTCCTACGACATTTTCTCCCGCCTGCTGAACGACCGCATTATTTTCCTGGGGGAGGAGGTCAATGCCACCACCTCCGCACTGGTCGTGGCTCAGCTTCTGTATCTGGAGGCCCAGGACCCCGACAAAGATATCCAGTTTTACATCAACAGCCCCGGCGGTTCTGTCACCGACGGAATGGCCATTTATGACACCATGCAGTATATCAAGTGCGATGTGTCCACCATCTGCGTTGGTATGGCGGCCAGCATGGGCGCGTTCCTGCTGTCCTCCGGGACCAAGGGCAAGCGCTTGGCGCTGCCCAATGCGGAGATCATGATCCACCAGCCCTCCGCAGGGACGCAGGGACAGATCACTGACATGGCCATCCATCTGAAGCGCCTGGAGACCATCAAGAAACGGATGAATCTGATCCTGTCAGAGAATACCGGCAAACCCCTGGAGGTGGTCACCGCTGACTGCGAGCGTGACAACTTCATGACAGCGGAGCAGGCGAAGGAGTACGGCCTGATCGATAAGGTGATCTATAAACGCTGAATCCGGCAGAGGAGTGAAGGATTTTAACTTCACTCCTTTGCAGCATCAACAAGAGGTAATTTATGGGAAAAAATGACGAAAAAAAATCCGTTCGCTGCTCCTTCTGCGGGAAGTATCAGGATCAGGTAGAGCGTATCATAGCCGGCCCCGGCGCCTTTATCTGCAATGAATGTGTCCATCTGTGCATGGGGATACTTGGGGAGGAGATGACCGACCAGCGGCGGCAGGAGATTCCCAAGGTGCTGGAGGTGCCGGACGGCATCCCCACCCCCCGGGAGATCCGGCAGGTGCTGGATCAGTATATCATCGGCCAGGAACGGGCGAAGATCGCCCTGTCTGTGGCGGTGTACAATCATTACAAGCGCATTTTCTTCGGCGGGGACAGCGATGTGGAGCTGCAGAAGAGCAACATCCTGCTCATTGGTCCCACGGGAAGCGGCAAGACCCTGTTTGCCCAGACCCTGGCCCGGATCCTGAAGGTCCCCTTCGCCATCGCGGACGCCACCACGCTGACAGAGGCCGGCTATGTGGGGGACGATGTGGAGAACATCCTCCTGCGGCTGGTCCAGGCGGCGGACTATGATGTGGAGCTGGCGGAGCGGGGCATCATCTACATCGACGAGATGGATAAGATCGCCCGAAAGAGCGAGAACACCTCCATCACCCGGGATGTGTCCGGCGAGGGGGTCCAGCAGGCCCTGCTGAAGATTTTGGAGGGCACAGTGGCCAATGTCCCGCCCCAGGGGGGACGGAAGCATCCCCATCAGGAGTTCATCCAGGTGGACACCAAAAACATCCTGTTCATCTGCGGCGGGGCCTTTGATGGGATTGAGAAGATCATTGAAAAGCGTCTGGATAAAAAGAGCATCGGATTTGGCGCGGAGATCCAGAGCGGCAAGGAGAAGGACATCAGCGCGCTGCTCCAGGAGATCCAGCCCCACGACCTGCTGAAATTCGGCATCATCCCGGAACTGGTGGGCCGCCTTCCTGTGGTGACGGCGCTGCAGTCCCTGAGCCGGGAGCAGCTGGTCCAGATTTTGACCGAGCCCAAGAACGCCTTGGTCAAGCAGTACCAAAAGCTGATGGAGTACGACGATGTGGCGCTGGAATTTCAGCCCAAGGCGCTGGAGGCGGTGGCCGATCGGGCCATCGAGCGCAATATCGGAGCCCGGGGACTGCGGGCCGTGCTGGAGGAGATTATGACACAGGTGATGTTCGATGTCCCCTCTGACCCGCAGATTGTCAAGGTTGTCATTACCCCGGAGTGTGTGAAGGAGGGCCGGCCGCCGGAGATCCTCCGGGATGAGACCCGGACGGAGCGGCCCCGGCTGGGTCAGACCCGCCTGCGCAGTGAGCGCGGAGGCGTACCTCCCCGTGGGATTGTCTCCTGAGTGAGAGCAAGAAAAAGCCGCGCTGATGCTAAAAAGCTCTGCGCGGCTTTTCTGAATCAAAGAAGAAACTGTCATCAGACCTCAGACAGAGAGGGAGTGAACTACAATATGGATGAGACCAACAAAACCGTTCGTGCTGTGACCACAGAGCACATCCCAATGATGGCTCTGCGCGGCATTACGGTATTTCCCAATATGAATATCCACTTTGATGTGGGCCGGGAGATGTCCATTCGCGCCCTGGATGCCGCCATGAGCAGCGGACAGCCCATTTTCCTGGTGTCCCAGCGTGAGCTGGCAGAGGAAAAGCCAGGCCTGGACGGGCTGTACTCCGTTGGCACCATCTCCACCGTACGGCAGATCCTGCGGCTGCAGGGGGACTCCGTACGGGTGATGGTAGCGGGGCAGGGACGGGGACGGCTGAAGTCCCTGGTGCAGACGGACCCCTATTATATCGCTGAGGTGGAGGCACTCCCAGAGGGAAAGAGCGCCCACCACAGCGCCAGGGCGGAGGCGCAGATCCGCAGCGTGTACGAGACCTTTGAACTCTATTGCCAGCTGTCTCCCAAAATGAGCCCTGAGGCGTATATCGCCATTCTGGCCAGCGATGATCCGGGCTATATCGCCGACTATATCGCCCAGAGCATCCCCATGCGCAACGAAGACAAGCAGACCATTCTGGCGGAAGTTCGTCCCCTGCGCCGTCTGGAAAAAATGTACCGCCTGCTCCAGCGGGAGGTGGAGATCCTCAGCATCGAGGACGACATCCAGAACAAGGTGCGGGAGCGGGTAAACGGCAACCAGCGGGACTACTATCTCCGGGAGCAGCTGAAAGCCATCCAGGCGGAGCTGGGAGAAGGGGAGTACAGCGACGGCGAGATCGAGGAGTATCGTGAGAAGATTCAGAAGGCCAAGCTGCCCGAGCAAGTGCGGGAGAAGCTGAATAAGGAGCTGGGCCATCTGGCCAAACAGCCTTTCGGCTCCTCCGAGGGAGCGGTGCTGCGCAACTATCTGGACACCTGTTTGGAACTGCCCTGGGGAAAGCGGACCAAAGAGCGGGTGAATGTGGCGGCCGCCCGTAAGATCCTGGATGCGGACCACTTCGGTCTGGAGAAGGTGAAGGAGCGTATCCTGGAGTTCCTGGCCGTCAAGCAGATGTCCCCCGATTTAAAGGGGCAGGTGCTCTGTCTGGTGGGCCCGCCGGGCGTGGGCAAGACCTCGGTGGCCATGTCGGTGGCCAGGGCATTGAACCGCAAGCTGGCCCGCATCTCTCTGGGCGGCGTCCACGACGAGGCGGAGATCCGCGGACACCGCAAGACCTATGTGGGGGCGATGCCGGGGCGCATCATCGCCGCGGTGAGTCAGGCGGGGAGCTGCAATCCCCTTCTTCTGCTGGATGAAATCGACAAACTGGGACAGGACCAGCGGGGAGACCCCGCCTCTGCGCTGCTGGAGGTGTTGGACGGGGAGCAGAACGCCACCTTCCGGGACCATTTCCTGGAGATCCCCTTTGACCTGTCCGATGTACTGTTCATCACCACCGCCAATACCACATCCACCATCCCCCGGCCTCTGCTGGACCGGATGGAGGTCATCGAATTGCCCAGCTACACCGATGAGGAAAAGCTGCAGATTGCCAAACGGCATCTGCTGCCCAAGCAGCTCAAACGGCATGGCCTGTCCTCCCGCCAGCTGAAGATGACGGATGACGCCATCCGCGAGGTGATCAGCGCCTATACCAGAGAATCCGGCGTGCGAATTCTGGAGCGGGAGCTGGCCTCCATCTGCCGGAAAAGCGCCATGAAACTGGTGGAGGGCGGTGTGAAGTCCGTTCACATTACAGGAGACGACCTGCAGGAATATCTGGGAGTTCGGAAATACTATCCGGAGCGCCAGGCACTGGCCACCCGCGTCGGGGTGGTGAACGGGCTGGCCTGGACCTCTGTGGGGGGCGAGCTGCTGGAGGTGGAGGTCAATGTGGTGCCCGGCAGCGGCAAGATCGAGCTGACTGGCAACCTGGGTGATGTGATGAAAGAGTCCGCCCATGCCGCCATCAGCTATATCCGCAGCCGGTGCCGTCATCTGGGGATCGAGGAGGACTTTTATAAGACCAGGGACATCCACATTCACTTCCCGGAGGGGGCGGTCCCCAAGGACGGCCCCTCCGCAGGCGTCACCATCACCACCGCGCTGGTGTCCGCGCTGACGGATACCCCCGTAAAGCCGGCCATTGCCATGACCGGCGAGGTGACCCTCCGCGGCCGGGTGCTGCCCATCGGCGGCCTGCGGGAAAAAACCATGGCCGCCCTGCGCAGCGGGATCAAGACGGTGATCATTCCGGCAGACAATGGGAAGGACCTGGAGGAGATCGATCAAACGGTGCGTGCCGCCCTGACCTTTGTCCCTGCGGAGCAGGTGGATGAGGTACTGGCCGCCGCCCTGGAGTGGAGGGAGACACGGCCGGAATCGGAACCGTCCTCCCAGCCGGAGCGTCCTCGCCGGAGCGGGGGCACCCTGGGCCTGCAGCAGTGAGGAGGCGGAGATGAATCTGCACAATGCGGAATTTATTCTGTCCGCCGCTTCCAGGCGGGACTTTCTCCGGGACGGTCTGCCCCAGATCGCGTTTGCCGGGCGGTCAAATGTGGGAAAATCCTCCGTCATCAATCGCCTGCTGGGTCGGAAGAATCTGGCCCGGGTGGGGTCCGCGCCGGGAAAGACCACCCATGTCAACTACTTTCGGGTGGACGGCTCGTTTTACCTGGTGGACCTGCCGGGATACGGCTATGCCAAGGTACCCCGGGCGGAGAAGGAGCGTTGGGCCCGGCTGATGGAAGACTATTTTTCCGCCCCGGAAAGCATCACCTTGGGGGTGATGGTGGTGGACGCCCGCCACAAGCCCACGGCCAACGACTGCCTGATGGCGGAGTGGTTCAAAGGAACCGGCCGCCCCTTCGTGGTGGCGGCCAACAAGGTGGATAAGGTGAAGAAGAGCGCCCTGGCAGAAAACCTGGCACAGATCCGGACAGAGCTGGAGCTGGACGATGCGGTCAGGCTGATCCCCTTTTCTGCAGAGAAGGGGACAGGGAAGGAGGATCTGCTTTCGCTGCTCCTCGCTGCCGCCGCAGGCGGGGCGGGGGAGGGTACGCCGGAAGTCCCTTTTCAAGATAAGTAGTGATGGCTTAAACTCCGTCGGTTTCACGAAACACGGATGGCTAAGGCGCTGGC
>CALWZP010000019.1 GCA_944386055.1 uncultured Oscillospiraceae bacterium
ACCTCCCGCTTGGGTACATTTCCTCTTCTGGGCACTTTGCTTCCCTCCTTCATATAAAAATGATTTCATAGGTACTCGAAGTGTCGTTTGAGACAATCCGTGTAATGCCTGTCCGAGGTCTGCCCATATCCGAAAATATAGGAAAACGCTCGGCAAGGCGCTTTGCCTTGCGCGAAACGCACAATGCAATTCAGGGGTCAGGTGTTTGAAGCCTGACAGGTTGGCAGGCGGACGAACAATGTTCACCCCTACCGAAGCAATTTTTTGCCCTGCAAAAAATTACTTCTTGCCGGCCTTGGGACGCTTGGCGCCATACTTGGAGCGGGCCTGCATCCGGCCATTGACGCCCTGGGTATCCAGAGTTCCGCGGATGATGTGGTAACGCACGCCGGGCAGGTCCTTGACACGGCCGCCGCGGATCATGACCACAGAGTGCTCCTGCAGGTTGTGACCCACACCGGGGATATAGGCGGTGACCTCCATCCCATTGGTCAGACGCACACGGGCGATCTTACGCAGCGCGGAGTTGGGCTTCTTCGGGGTGGAAGTACGCACCGCGGTGCACACGCCGCGCTTCTGGGGGGAGGGCAGGTCGGTGGCCTTGTTCTTCAGGGTGTTCAGGCCGTACTGCATGGCGGGAGAGGTGGACTTGTAGGTCACTTTCTCTCTTCCCTTGCGAACCAGCTGATTAAAAGTAGGCATGATTTTCCTCCTTTCGAAAATATGATTTATTTTACCGGATTATCCCGCAGGATATTCCGCTAAAACCAAATTTATCTCACCAGTGCCGCCACGGCGGCGGACACGGCGATGCCGCAGGCCTGTCCCAGCTCCCGCATGGAGGGGATCTCCTCCACCGGCACGCCCCGCTCCCGGCACATGGCCCGAATGGGGTCGGTGAGCTGCGGGTCTGCGTCGCCGGCAATGAACACCCGGAGCGCGCCGCCCTCTTTCAGGCTGCGGCGTACCTGCTTGGCCCCCACCACTTTTGGATTGTTCTTCAGCTCCGAAAGCATGGCGGCCTCCTGTTTTCCTGTGTCCATCCCGGGATAATGCGGTGTTTTTGGGCGCAATATTCCCTTTGGCAGACATACCTGCGCAATTTGGCATTATACCACGCCCGCTGCTCTCCGTCAAGATATTTTTCCCTTTGCCTATGGGGATTTTTCCCACGCTCTGCCATGGCTGTTGGGCGGGTCCTTGTCAATCTCCCACGCTCCTGCTATAATGTCAGTCACGCACCATCCGGCCCCTCTGCGGGGCCCCGGGGAGGGATCTTCCATGCTGTTTCAACTGCTGCTGTTCTGCGCCGCAGCGGCATCTGCCGCCGCCCTGGCGGTGCTGGTCCTGCGCCTGCTGGGCCTGCAGGCGGTGAGTCTGTCGGGGCGCCGCCTGTCCCTGTGCAAGCCCATGGTCCTGGCGGGAGATACCTTTACCCCCCGGGACGGGCTGTGGGCGGTCCTGTGGGGCCTGGGGGCCCTGGTGATCTTCCACGGAGCAACTCTGCTGTACTGCGGCATCTTTGGGGACGGGGTCTCCTGGGAGCACTTCTGGACCGCCTGGCGGCAGTAT
Organism: uncultured Oscillospiraceae bacterium; assembly: GCA_944386055.1. Classification (GTDB taxonomy): domain Bacteria; phylum Bacillota; class Clostridia; order Oscillospirales; family Oscillospiraceae; genus CALXCT01. The sequence goes on from CALWZP010000019.1 coordinate 1,573, forward strand.
GACGGCTATCACTACCTGGGCCTGGCGGAGCACGGCTACGCCGGGTACACCGAGGGCGGGCGGCCCCTGTTCCTGGTGTTCTTCCCCCTGTACCCCTGGCTGATGCGGCTGCTGCATCTGCTCATCCCCAGCTATCCCCTGTGCGGGCTGCTGCTCTCCGGGGCATGCTTCGTGGGCAGCTGCGTGGTGATGCAGGCCCTGGTGATCCGAGAGTTCGGCCGGAAGACCGCCCGGGGGAGCCTGGTATTCCTCACCGCCTATCCCTTCGCCTTCTTCTTCGCCTCCTTCCACACCGAAAGCCTGTTTCTCCTGCTGTCCCTGGGCTGCTTCTACTGCATCCGCACCCACCGCTGGGCGCCGGCGGGGGTGCTGGGGGCCCTGGCCGCCCTCACCCGGATGCAGGGGGTATTCCTGGCGGTGGTGGCTTTTGCAGAGTACTGGATGACAGAGCGCCCCCTGGACAAGCTGCGGGGACGGGACTGGCGGGGGCTGTGGCAGGACCTGTGGGGCAAGCTGTTCTGGATGGCCTTCATGGGGCTGGGCACCCTGGTCTACCTGGGGCTGAACTTCGCCGTCACCGGCGACCCCTTCAGCTTTATGGACTTTCAGAAGGAGCGCTGGTATCAGGGCTTCGCCCTGTTCACCACCAGCCTCACCAAGCTGTGGAACGGCTTTCTCCATCCCTCGGAGGGCTATGAGTTCGCCGCCTACACTACCTGGGGGCCGCAGCTGGTCCTGTTCGTGTTCTGCCTGATCTTCCTGCTTTACGGGGTGCGGCGGATGCCTCCGGTGTGGATGCTGTACTACGCCGTGTGTGTCTTTCTCAACTTCTCCCTCTCCAACCCCCTCAGCTGCTGCCGGTATATCGCCTGCGCCTTCCCCCTGCCGGTGATGCTGGCGGTGGGCTGCAAACGGCACCCCTCCGGCGGGACCTTTCTTCTGGTGGTCTACGGGGCGCTTCAGGGGATCTTCCTCATGGCCTATTTCGCCGGCCGGCATGTGTGCTGAACCGAAAAAGATACGCGCCGCAGGTTCAAACCTGCGGCGCGTATCTTTTAGCTTTTACTTTTACAGGGTCAGATGGATCCCGTCGTCATCCTTCTTCTCCGGCTGAGAGGGCTGCTCCGCCTCCCCCTCCTGGGGGGCGGACTCCGCCTCGGGCTGCTGGACGGTCTCCTCGGTCTCCACCACCACGGTGTGGACCACCTCCGGCTCGTCGTCCTCCTGGGTCTTCAGCTCGGCGATGCGGGCGTTGTTGGTCTCGATGACGGCCTTGGCGGCGGTGATCTTCTCGCAGCCGCTGATATAGGCCGCCTCAGGCGCGGCCCCCCGCTCAGCGTAGTACAGCTTGCCCAGCTCCACATAGGCCTTCTTGATGGTATCCTCCTCAGCCATGTTGGCCGCCTTCAGCTTGGCGATCTCCGCCAGCACCTTGGATTTGGCCACGCCAGTCTGCGCCAGATCAATGGCCTTTTCCTTCAGGGCGTCAAAATCAAAAATTGCCATATTGATACCTCCTTATGGTGTCCCCCGGAGACGCTCTCCCCAGGGGCCTTCCGCTGGGGTTATTGTACCCTGTTTCTCCGCTCCATGCAAGGGTTCCCGCCGGGATTTAACGATTTTTTCAGCATCTTTTAATGTGCGCAAAACGCCGGCGGGAGGTGGCCCCTCCCGCCGGCGTTTCGTCTTCTGATTTTGTTGCGGCAGAGCGGTCACACGATCCGCCGGGCGCCCACATAGACGCTGGTATAGTAGTTGCTGTTCAGGTCGCTGATGATGACGCCGGTGGTGGAGGTTGAGGCGTGGATGAACTCTCCCCCGCCGATGTAGATGCCCACATGGGTGGCGTTCTTCCAGCTGCTGCCCGAGTTGAACAGCACCAGGTCGCCGGGGCGCAGCTCGCTCTTGGAGATGGAGGTCCCGTTGTACCACTGGTCACTGGCAGAGCGGTTCAGGGTATAGCCGAACTGGGAATACACATATTTGGTCAGCCCGGAGCAGTCAAAGCTGTTGGGGCCGGCGGAGCCGTAGACATAGGGATACCCCTCGAACTGCAGGGCGTAGGCGACGATCTGGTCGCCCAGAGAGAGAGTGGCGCTGTCGGTGAGAGTGGCGTAGTCGGCGCTGACATAGCCCTCCACCCCGTTGTAGTTCACATGATACCAGCCCTCGGTGTCGCTGTCCAGCAGGTCGGCGATGGCGCCTCGGGGCATCTGGCCCACCTTGTCATACTGGGTACCGGCAGAGGCCCGGATGTTCAGCACATCGGTGGAGCAGACATAGTAGGTGACCTCGCTGACGGTGAGGTAGTCCGCGGACATATAGCCGTCGGTCCCATTGTAGGAGACCTTGTACCAGCCGTCTCCGGCCTCCTCCACCACATTCACCGTGGCGCCCTTGGGGGCGGTAGTCAGGGTGGCGGAGCTGGTGTTGGGTTCCGCCCGCAGACGGAGGGAATCGGTGGTGGTCCCCTGCAGCTCGGCGGCAAACGCGGTGGTGAGCACGCAGGTGATGGTCAGAACAGCGGTAACCATGGCGACACGCAGGGCACGGCGGATGTGGTTCATGGGAAACAACCTCCAATGTCATCTTTCTCTCTGCCGGGGCAGGGTTCCGGACCTGAGGTCCGGTGCTCAACGCTTTGGGGTCACTTGGATGTCAGTGCCCGGTCCAGCCACACGGCGGCCAGATCCATGGCGGTATAGAGGTCCGTCTTTTCACTTTTTTTGACCACCCGATCCCGGGACTTCAAATCCGGGTCGGTGAGCTGCAGCTGGAGCGATACCCGGGTGGCCACCTCCAGGTCGTCCACCTTCTGGGTGTCCAGCACCTGCATCATGATAATGTATGGATCGGCCATGCTGCCGTAATAGATCAGGTTGTCCTTCCTGCGCAAGGGGCGTCCCTTGTAGCTCAGGGGAATCTTGTCGACTGCCATATTATTCCTCCCCTCTGAAAATGTAACCAAATTGTAACACATTGTTTCAGCCCTGTCAACCTTGTCGGGGAGAAAATCTCATGGTATTTCCTTCCTGCCCCTCTGTGGGCGGCGGGCCGGCACGCCCGCCGCCTGTGCGGGATTACAGATAGGGGCGCAGCTCCCGGATGAGGGACTCCTCCGCACCGATCAGCCGCCGCGCCACATCCCGGGAGGCGGCGTCCGCCCTGGGGTACTGATTGAGATAGCGGTGCAGGGATTTCACGCCCATATTGCATCCGTCCGTCATCAGATCCGCCACTGTGGCATCGTCCTTTTTCACCGTCAGCATCACATTGGTTCTGAGCCACGACATACTTTTGGCCATGGGGCTGGGCTCCTTTCCCTGATCGCGGCGGCTGCGCAGCATGGCCTGCACCTCGTTTCCCAGGCGCTGGTGCTCCTCCTTGCACTGCTCCAGGCGCTGCTTCAGGGACGGGGCGCCGACATTGTCCAGCACCTCGTCAATGGAGGCCACCCCCATCTTCACGCCGGAGTCGCACTCCCGCAGGAGCTTGACGGTATCCTCTTCCTTCATGTTCTTTCTCCCCTCTCTTTTATATTTCCCGGTCAGTATGCCACCGTCTTTTTCCTTCTATGCCCGCAGCAGACGCAAAGAGGCCGGGAGAACGGACTTTTGTCCATACTCCCGGCCCCAGGCTATCTCGTCTTCCCTTCTTATTTATGCGGTCTCCTCCGCGAAATTTCCGGTGTACAGCCGGTAATAGGTGCCCTTCTTCTCGATGAGCTCGTCGTGGGTGCCCCGCTCGATGATGCGGCCCTGCTCCATGACCATGATGCAGTCGGCGTTGCGCACGGTGGACAGGCGGTGGGCGATGACGAAGGTGGTGCGCCCGGTCATCAGCGCGTCCATGCCGTCCTGGACCAGCTTCTCGGTCCGGGTGTCAATGGAACTTGTGGCCTCATCCAGGATGAGCACCGGGGGATCTGCCACGGCGGCCCGGGCGATGGCCAGCAGCTGCCGCTGCCCCTGGGACAGGTTGGCCCCGTCGCCGGTGAGCATGGTGTTGTATCCGTCGGGCAGGCGGCTGATGAAGCCGTCGGCATTGGCCAGCTGGGCGGCGGCCATGCACTCCTCGTCGGTGGCCTCCAGATTGCCATAGCGGATGTTCTCCATCACCGTACCGGTAAACAGGTGGGTATCCTGGAGCACGATGCCCAGGCTCCGGCGCAGGTCGGGCTTTTTGATCTTGTTGATGTTGATCCCGTCGTAGCGGATCTTTCCGTCGGCGATGTCATAGAACCGGTTGATGAGGTTGGTGATGGTGGTCTTGCCTGCGCCGGTGGCGCCCACAAAGGCGATCTTCTGGCCCGGCTTTGCCCATAGGCTGATATCGTGGAGAACCATCTTGCCTTCGTCATAGCCGAAATCCACATGCTCAAAGACCACGCTGCCCTCCAGCTTGGTGTAGGTGGTGGTGCCGTCGTGATGGGGATGCTTCCAGGCCCACACATTGGTGCGCTCCTGTGTCTCATGCATCTGGCCGTCGGCATCCTCCTTTGCGTTCACCAGCTCCACATAGCCCTCGTCCTTCTCCGGCTCCTGATCCATCAGGTCAAAGACCCGCTGGGCGCCGGCAGCGGCGGTGACCACGAAGTTCACCTGCATGCTCACCTGGGTGATGGGGTTGGTAAAACTCTTGTTCAGCCCCACAAAGGTAACCACGGTGCCCAGGGTCACTCCGGCCAGGCCGTTGATGCCCAGCACGGCTCCCACGATGGCCACCAGGGCGTAGCTCAGCCAGCCGATGTTGGCGTTGATGGGCATGAGCAGGTTTGCATAGCGGTTGGCCAGGTCGGCGCTGCGGCGCAGCTCCTGATTCACCTTGTGGAAGTCATCCAGGGCGGCCTGCTCGTGGCAGAATACCTTGACCACCTTCTGGCCGTCCATCATCTCCTCGATGAAGCCGTCCACCGCGCCCAGATCCCGCTGCTGCTTCACATAATACCGGCCGGACAGCTTGGAGAAATTAGCAGTCACCAGCAGCATCACCACGGCGGTCACGATGGAAATGACGGTGAGGGCGGGGTTGAGCCACAGCATGGTCACCAGAGTAGCCGCCATGCTGATCACCGAATTGATGATCTGAGGGATGCTCTGGCTGAGCAGCTGGCGCAGGGTGTCCACATCGTTGGTATACACCGACATGATGTCGCCGTGGGCGTGGGTGTCAAAATACTTGATGGGCAGGGACTCCATCTTGTGGAACAGCCCGTCTCTCAGATGGCGCATGGTGCCCTGGCTGACATTGACCATGATGCGGGTGTAGGCAAAGCTGGTGACGATCCCCACCGTCATTACGCCGATCAGTCCCAAAATCGCCCGGGCCAGACCGCTGAAATCGGTGGAGCCGGTCTGGAGCATGGGGGTGATATAGTCGTCCACCAGGCTCTGGGGAAAGGTGGCGGCCAGCACGGTGGCCACGGCGGATACCAGAATACACACCACCACCAGGGCAAACACCCATTTGTAATAGTGAAGCATATATCCCATCACCCGCCTGAGCACGGAGAGGGACGCGTTTTGTCCTTTGTTCCGGTTCATTCTGTCCACTCTCCTTTCATGCGGGCTGATCGAAGTCTCCGCCGCCCTTGACCTGGGATTCATAGATCTCCTGGTAGATGGCGTTGGACTTCAGCAGATTTTCGTGGGTATCAAAGGCATCGATGCGCCCATTATCCAGGACCAGGATACGGTCAGCCGTCTCCACACTGGACACCCGCTGGGCGATGATGATCTTGGTTGTGCCGGGGATCTTCTCCGCGAACGCCTTGCGGATCTTGGCGTCGGTGGCCGTATCCACGGCGGAGGTGGAGTCGTCCAGGATGAGCACCTTCGGCTTCTTCAGCAGCGCCCGGGCGATGCACAGGCGCTGCTTCTGGCCTCCGGAGACATTATTGCCTCCGCGTTCGATCCGGGTCTCATAGCCATCAGGGAAGCGGTCAATAAACTCGTCGGCGCAGGCTGCCCGGCAGGCCGCCTGGCATTCCTCCAGGGTGGCGTCCGGCTTTCCCCAGCGCAGATTGTCCAGGATCGTGCCGGAAAACAGGGTATTCTTCTGCAGCACTACCGCCACCTGGTTGCGCAGGGCCTCCATATCGTACCGGCGCACATCCACGCCGCCCACCTTTATACATCCCTGATCCACATCGTACAGCCGGCAGATCAGGTTCACAAGGCTGCTCTTGCCGCTTCCTGTTCCGCCGATGATGCCGATGGTCTCGCCTGATTTGATGTGCAGGTCGATGTCGCTGAGGGCGTTCTTTCCGCTGCCCCGCTTGTAGGAGAAGCTGACATGGTCAAAATCGATGCTGCCGTCCGCCACCTCGAATACCGGCTGCTCCGGCTCCTTCAGGTCGGGGACCTCGTCCAGCACCTGCCCGATCCGGCGGATGCTGGCCATGGACATGGAGATCATCACCACCACCATGGACAGCATCATCAGGCTCATCAGCAGATTCATCACATAGCTGAACAGACTGGTGAGGTCTCCGGTGCTCATCTCTCCGATCACGATGGACTGGGCGCCCAGCCAGGACACCATGATGATGCAGAAGTACACCGCCACCATCATGGCCGGGCTGTTAAATGCCAACAGCCCCTCCGCCTTGACAAACAGGCGGTACAGGTTGGAGGAGGCCCGGGAGAATTTCCCATCCTCGTGTCCTTCCCGGACAAATGCCTTCACCACGCGTATGGCGGAAATGTTCTCCTGTACGCTGGCATTCAGGTCGTCATATCTCTGGAATACCTCGTTGAAGATACGCAGGGTCACCAGCATGATGCCTCCCAGCACCACAATCAGAAACACCACCGCGATGAGGAAGGTCAGGCTCAGCCGCAGGTTGATGTATACGCACATAGCATAGCTGAAAATCAGCATCAGCGGCACACGCACCGCCACACGGATGATCATCATAAAGGCGTTCTGCACATTGGTGATGTCGGTGGTCATCCGGGTCACCAGGCCGGGAACGCTGAATTTGTCGATGTTGGAGAAGGAAAAGGTCTGGATGTTGCCATAAATGGCCTCCCGCAGGTTTGCCGCAAAGCCGGCGGAGGCGCTGGCCGCGAATTTCCCCGCCAGTGCGCCGAACAGCAGGCTGAGCAGCGCCATAATCACCATCAGCGCGCCAAACCGGTACACCACCGGAAGCTGTGCCGCCTCCAGCCCCTGGTCAATGATAATGGCGGTGATGAAGGGCAGCAGGATCTCCATCACCACCTCCAATGTCGTCAGGCCCATACACAGGAAGGTATCCTTCTTGTATCGGCCCAATTGATGCAGTACAGTCCTCATGCGTCAATTGCCTCCTTTGATCGCTCCTCACAGCCGGACAGGTTGTGCAGCAGCTTTTCCTGCAGGCGGTCCAGGGTGGCCAGCTCCTCCTCGGAAAAGCCGCGGTATGGCCGCTCCTGGGCGCCGCGAACCGCGGCGTCCAGCTCCTGACGGATCCGCTCTCCCTTTTCAGTCCCGAACAGCCGCTTTCTCCGGTCGTCCTCCACACAGGGCTCCACGCGCACATAGCCTTTTTCTCTCAGCCGCTTCAGACTGGTGGACAGCGTCCCCATGGAACAGCCAAACTCCCGGTGCATCTCCGTCAGTGAAGTACCCTCCTCGCCGCTGTGCAGTACAAACAGCAGGACATGCGCCTGGGCTGCGGTCAGTCCCCACCCACTCAGGGAGCGGCTGACCGAATGCTCGATCTGAATGTAGATTCGCCAGAAGCTCCAAAGCATCCGGCCCCGGTCCGACTGTGCCATTGCTTTGCGCCACCTCTCATTGCTTTGAGTCAGAACAATTCTGCTACGACATTGTTTATACCACAAAGGGTCTTGCATGGGAAATTCAAATTTGCTATATTCTATAAAGAGCGTTTATCGTTTCTTTGCATTGCACAAAAACACTGGACCACCCAGGAGGTGTTTTCGTTTGAATACCACACAGTTGGAGTGCTTTGTCACTGTGGCCAATTTTCTCAACTTCTCCCGGGCGGCGGAGCAGCTTCGCATCACCCAGCCCGCGGTGAGCCACCAGATCAACTCCCTGGAGGACGAGCTGGGGGTAAAGCTGTTCCACCGCACCAGCAAGAGTGTCCGGCTGACCCAGGAGGGGTTTCTCTTCCTCCAGTACGCCGGCGAAATCCTTAAGCTGTCCGCGCTGTCCAAGGCACGGCTGAAGCAGGCCAGGGCCACCCTTCCCACCCGGTTGGTCATCGGCTGCCGGAATATGATGGAGCTCCGTTTTCTCTCCCCCGCTCTTCAAGCCATGCGTCAGACGGACAGCTCCCTGCTTCCCGTGCTGCGCCTGATTCCTTTCGACTCGCTGGAGAACCTTCTGCGGGACGGAGACATCGATGTCTTGTTCTCCTTTCAGCCTCCTGACAGTGCCAGGCTGAAGACAAGGCTGCTGGCCCGCTGCCCCGTGATGTGTGTCTGCTCTCCCGACCACCCCCTGGCAGAATATGACCGGCTCACTGTGGAGCAGCTTCACTCCGGAGGGCGCATTGCCGTGTGCCGTCCTCCCATTTCTCCTCAGCCCATCTTCACGCTTCAGGGCCAGGCGGCCGGCAGCCGGGAGCCCGGCCAGATCCTCTTCTGCGACCAGCAGGAGGTCAGCTTTACCCTGGCGGAGGCAGGCTATGCCTTCACGGTGACCGCCGACCTCCCCCACGCCCGGATCTCCGGCCTGCGCTATATCCCGGTGCCGGAGTTCCCCGCGCTGCCCTTTTATGCCGTGTTTCTCGCCGACAACCGGCGCCGCAGCCTGCGGCAGTTCCTGGACCTGCTGACCGTTTCGCCGGAGTCGGCAGAACCATAATGCGAAATTCCCGCCGGCAGATCACTCCGCCGCCACATCCCTGCGTTGGAGAATAGCGACAGACAAGAGCGCGCACGCCGCGGTCCAGGCCGCTGCGGACAGCAGAAAGGGCGCCAGGTCCAGCTCCATGGCGGGATTATTGGCCCGCATCCCGATGCACAGCAGGGAGTAGGGGAAAGCATACCCCCACCCCTGGGCGGTGACCACCAGTCCGGCGATGCCGCCCAGCAGCCCCAGGGCCACCGGCGGGGCGAAGGCCCGGATCACCAGGCTGAGCAGCAGCTGCGCCCCGCACACCGCCACGCCGCCGACAGCCCCGCACAGCAGCCACTCCGGCAGCTCCGGCGGGATGGGGGCGGTCAGTCCCACAAGTTTCCCGCTGAGCAGGAACAGGACGCCGATCCATCCCTGGGCGAGCAGGGACATCCCCGCGGCCAGCACCAGCTTGGCCCCGTACAGCGTCCCCACCGACACCGGGGCAGTCATGAAGCTGTTCCAGTTGTGGTCGGTGTGCTCCAGCCGCCACTGCCAGGCGCAGAACACCCCCAGCAGGGCCGGGAGAAAAAACATGGAGGAGAACAGGGTGTGCTGGCTCCACAGGCTGTACCACTCGTCTCGCAGCAGTCCCAGGTTCCCCAGGTAATTCCCCGTCCCCAAAACGGCGGGAAACACGGGCAGCACCAGAAACGCCAGCCACACCGGGGCACGGCGGCACTTGAGCACCTCCGCCTTCAGACAGCGCAGCAGCATCTCTCACACCTCCTTTTTCACGAACAGCGCCCGGCCCACGGTCAGGAACACCGCCGCCCACAGGCACAGCAGCGCCAGGTCCGCAGGCTCCGGCCACCGCCAGAAGAACCAGGTGAACCGGGTCTCCGGGTTCCAGTCCATCCGCACCAGACACAGCAGGCCATAGTAGCCCCAGGGCACGCACCGTGTCAGCGCCGGCGGGAAGAGCATGGACAGGATCCCCAAAAAGCTGCCGGTGATGCCGCACACCAGGGCCGCCGCCTGATTGGCAAAGCGCAGGGACAGCCCCTGCTGCAGGGCGTAGACCATCATGGACACCACCCAGAAGATCAGGGTAAACAGTCCAAACCTCACCCAGGGGACCTCCCCGGGGAACTGCCACAGAACGCCCACTCCCGCGAAGACCGCCCCCCGCAGAAGGAGCAGGGCCGCCAGTACCACCGCGCCCCAGGCCAGCTTCGCAGCGTAAAGGGCTCCCGGCGACGCCATGGTCTCCAGCAGCTTCAGTGTCGTTCCCTTGTGCTCCAGCTCGCAGTTCCGGCTGGCGATGACGGCCACGCTGAGGGGCATGACGATGGCGTCCACCATGGCCAGGTTATACAGCAGCAGCATCCAGCCCTGACGCAGGTCCTCCGCGTCCTGCCGGGTCAGGGATGTGACGATCCACACCGCCTCCACCGCCAGCACCGCCAGGCACAGCAGGGCGATCTTCCTCCGGCGGCACTTGAAAAACTCCAACCGCAGCAGTTTCACAGGCTCGCCGCCTTTCCCGTCAGCTCCAGGAAGATGTCCTCCAGGCTCTTCTGCCGTTCCTCCAGCCGCACCACCCCCAGGTTCCACTCCGCCAGCAGCCGGCTGAGCAGAGCCGTCACCTCATCGGAGAGGATGGGGAGGATGAGATAGTCCCCCTCCTGATCACAGCGGATATTCTTTTGGGCCAGCAGGCCGCGGGCCACCTCGTTATTGGTGGTGCGCAGGGCCAGGTGGTGGCGGCTGCAGCCGTGGAGGGCATTCAGGGTGTCCTGGAACACCAGCTCCCCCTCCCGGATGACGCCCACCACATCCGCCATCTGGTCGATCTCACTCAGGAGGTGGCTGGACACCACCACCGTCATGCCGTACCGCTCCGGCAGGGAACAGATCAGCTCCCGCATCTCCTGGATGCCCGCCGGATCCAGGCCGTTGGTGGGCTCGTCCAGGATGAGCAGCTTGGGATAGCCCAGCAGGGCCGCCGCCAGGCCCAGGCGCTGCTTCATGCCCAGGGAGTAATGGGCCACCTTCTTCCCCCGCTGGCCGTCCAGCCGGACGATCTGCAGCACCTCCCGGATGTTCTTCTCCGGCACGCCCCGGAGGGTCTGGACAATGCGCAGGTTCTCCTCCCCGGTGAGGTGACCGTAATAGCTGGGGCTCTCGATGAGGCTGCCCACCTGCCGCAGGACGGTCAGGCGGTCGGCCCGGTCCATCCGCTCCCCCAGCACCCGGATCTCCCCCGCCGTGGGCCGCACCAGCCCCAGGATCATCTTCAATGTGGTGGACTTTCCCGCTCCGTTGGGACCCAAAAAGCCGTAGATGCACCCCTCCGGCACCGCCAGGTCCAGATGGGCCACCCGCAGGGCGTTTCCGTACTGTTTGCACAGGTCCTGCGTCTCAATGACATTCATGGTCACCGACCTCCTTACATGCCCATCCTACCACCTCCGCCTTACGCGCCCATGAAGCCCGCCTTACGCTTACCTTACATTTTTCCGGAGAGCTGGACGGATGGAGCGGATCTGTTATAATGGGGGAGAGAACGAAAAAGGAGGCCGCGCCATGGCCTATCGCATTTTGATTGTGGACGACGAGATCGCCCTTCAGCGCATGGTGGGGGAGATTCTGGCCCAGGCGGGCTATGAGACAGACTCCGCCCTCTCCTGCGCCCAGGCGCTGGATCGCTTGGGCGCCGCGCCTCCGGACGCGGTGCTGCTGGATGTGACCCTCCCCGACGGGGACGGGTTCTCCCTGCTGGAGAAGCTCCGGGAGAGCCGGGATGTACCGGTGCTGTTTCTCTCCGCCCGGGACGAGGACGCCGACCGGCTCCGGGGGCTGGGCCTTGGGGCGGACGATTACATCACCAAGCCCTTCCTGCCCCAAGAGCTGCTGCTCCGGCTGCGGGCCGTGCTCCGCCGGGTGTACCCCCAGGAGGAGGGGACTGTCCGGCTGGGCGGGGCGGAGATCCTGTGGGGCAAAAGTCTCGTGCGGCGAAATGGAGAGACCGTCTCTCTCACTGCCAAGGAGTTCGCCCTGCTCCGCAAGCTGTGGGATGCCCAGGGGAACATCGTCACCATCGACACGCTGTGCCAGACGCTTTGGGACGGCCCCCTGGTGGGCTACGAGAACACCCTCATGGTCCACATCCGCCGCCTGCGGGAGAAAATTGAGGAGGACCCCTCCCACCCCAGGTATCTGCTGACGGTGCGGGGTCTGGGCTACCGCCTGGCCCGGGAGGTCCGGCCGTGAAGGCCCGGGGGCTGCTGAAGGGCGCGGGGCTGGTGGCGGCCTCGGCGGTGCTGATCGTGGCGGTCATCCTGGCGGGCATTCTGTCCTTCGTCTATTACAACACCGCCGCCGGCAGGGTCTGGGGCGTCCCTCTCCGCCTCCTCTCCGCCGCCCTGGTCCCCGGGGAGGACGGCTATACCTTTACCGGGGAGGAGCTGCTGGGGGAGGACCGCTGGGCCATGCTGATTGACGAGGAGGGTCAGGTGGCCTGGTCCCTGCGCAAGCCCGACGATGTGCCGGAGCACTACTCCCTCACCGATGTGGCCTCCTTCACCCGGTGGTACCTCAATGACTATCCGGTACAGTGCCGCATCCGGGAGGACGGCCTGCTGGTGGTGGGCGCGCCCAAGGGCAGCATCTGGAAGCATGACATCGCCATGGATATCCAGGTATTGCTCCAGCTGCCCGTCTGGTTCACCATGCTGTTCCTGCTCTCGCTGCTCTGCGTGCTGGGACTGGCCTGGCTGGTACTGCGCCGCTGGTTCCGTCAGGCCCAGCAGGCCAGAGACGCCGCCCGGTCCGACTGGATCAACGGCGTCTCCCACGACATCCGCACCCCTCTGTCCGTGGTCATGGGCACCGCCGCCCAATTGGAAAATGCCCCGGACCTCTCCCCGGAGCGCCGCCGTCAAGCTGGGATTGTCCGAACCCAGAGCCAGGCCATCCGGGACCTGGTGAACGACCTGAACCTCACCATGCGGCTGGACTGCGCCATGCAGCCTCTGCGGAAGGAGTTCATCCAGCCGGAGGCGTTCCTCCGGCAGACCGTCGCCGACTTCCTTAATGGCGGGCTGGCCGAGGGCTTCCCCCTGGAGATGGACCTGCCGGCCCAGCCCCTCCCCGCCATCCAGGCCGACCCCTTCCTGCTGCGCCGGGCGGTGAACAACCTGCTCACCAACTGCGTGCGGCACAACGCCCCCGGCTGCCCCATCTCCGTGGGCGCCCGGGCGGAGGGCGGGGCCGTGCTCCTCTGGGTGGAGAGCGGCGGGGCGGCCGCTCCGTCCTCGGGCCCGGGGGAGCCGTCCCAACTGGAGCCGGACGGCGGCGCCGCCCACGGCACAGGGCTGAAGCTGGTGGCCCAGATCGCCGAGGCCCATGGCGGCCGGGCACGGTTCTCCCGGGGCAGCCGCTTCCGCTGTGAACTGCGGCTGCCCGCAGACGGCCGCTCTCTTTCTTGACAGGGAAACGCCGCCGTGTTATGCTGATTTAAACGGAGGAGACGCTGTCCCCCCTTTCAGCGGCAGCTCTCCAGGGACAGAACAACGGAGCATAAGGAGGTCCGACATGAGGCGTATGCTTTCCATCCTGCTCACGGCGGCGCTGGCCGCCGGGCTGTGCTGTGTCACCGCCTTTGCCCACCACGGCGGAGGGCAGAACTGCTGGGAGTACTCCGTTTCCGTGTGCACCGGCTGCGGCGGCGGCCACAGCTATGTGGACGCCAACGGCGACGGCATCTGCGACCACCACGACGGCAGTCTCTGCGACCAGGACGGGGACGGGGTGTGCGACCTGTGCGGCGCGGTCCACCGCGCCTGGGACGGCAGCTGGAGCGGCGGCCGCCATCACAGCGTCTGCTGGTCCGATCTGGACACCAACAGCGGCGCGGCCTGCGGCCATTGCGATGAGGACGGGGACGGGCTGTGCGACCTGTGCGGGAACGCCTGCGCCGCCTACACCGGTGCCCGGACCGGCGGACACCACGGCGGCGGGCACCACCACGGCTGGCGGTAAGACGGGAAACAAACGAGGGCGCTCCTCTTGGGAGCGCCCCCGTTTTATCTCCAGCGGCACAGCGCCCCGGCGGGAAAATTCCCGCCGGGGCGCTCTTTTTTATCTCGTCACAGACCGCCGCTCACAGCAGCTGCACCGTATAGTACACCACCAGGATGAAGGCCCAGGCGATGAGGGCGAAGATCAGATAGTAGGTCATGGCAGGGGCCAGAAACAGCCCGGCCAGGAACACCGCCAGCATCATCACACAGGTGACATACAGCAGGGGATAGTTGGTCTTCTTGTGCAGTACCCGGAGGGTGCCGCCCTTCCAGGGCACCGTCCCCTGGCCCTTCTGCAGCCGCCAGAGCGCCACCATCAGCGCCACGGACACCACCGCCATCACCGCCAGATAGACATCGATAAGCGTGGCGTAGGGGCCATAGCTGCCCTTGCGCACCAGCCACATCCCCAGCAGGCCCAGGCCGGTGAGGGCCACGGCGAAGAAGCACTCCCGCTGGTACAGATAGTACACCAGGGCCAGCACCGCCGCCGCGGGGATGAGCACATACAGCAGCGCCACCCCGTCGTCGTTGAACCGCCAGATCAGCGCGCAGAACAGGAACAGCGCGCCGCCCGCCAGGGTCACCCCCCAGGGGAGCAGCCGGGACCTTTCCCGCTTGGTCCACATCCAGGTCCACACCGCGCCGGCGATGCATACCACCAGAAACAGCACGCAGCACGCCCGCACCGCCGTTCCGATCCCCAGGGCGATGGCGATGGACTGCTCATCCGTGTAAAAATTGATATAGTACCGGTCGATCAAGACCAGCATGATCTCCAGGATGATGGCTCCCGCCACCCAGAGCAGCGCCTTGTTCAGGGCGGAATCCTCCTGCCGCGCTTTCTCTGCATTCAGCTTTTTATCCATTCGATTCGATTCTCCTCATCTTGGGCTTAGCTTTATTCATTTTAACAGAAACCATCTCGCTTTGCAACCGCAATCTGCGCTTTTCTTTTTCTCATTCTCTTTAAGGCCGCTGTTTCCGCTCTGTCACCGATTGTTTCCTCTTTTCCCCGGTTTTGTCACCACTTCCGGCTTCACTTTCCCCAAAAAGAGGCTAAGATATCCATAAGTCCTGCGCCGCACACCATCCCGCCGCTATGGAGGTCTTCGTCATGAAACGGCTGTCGTCTGCGCTGTTCCTTCCTCTGTGCCTTGTTCTGCTGTTGAGCCTGCTGAGCGGATGTGCTCCCACAGGCACTGCGGCCCCGCCCTCCCCTGCTGTCTCTCCGTCCTCTGCCGCCGAGCCCTCGCCAGAGCCCTCATCGGAGCCCTCCTCCACTCCGGAGCCGGTGGTCTATCCCGGTCCCGATATCCCCTTGACAGTCTGGGAAGGGACAGTGGAGCATCTGTTCTTCCATCCGGTGGTGTGCTACCCTGAGCTGGCTTTTGACGGCGACAGTGCCGAAAAGGGGATCGATGACTGGATGATCACCGTCACCGAGTACCGCCGCATTTTGGACAGTCTGTATGAGAAAGGCTATATTTTGGTAAACCTGAACGATGTGTGGGAGGAGTACACCGCCAATGACGGCCAGACCCGGATGCGCCGGGCCCAGCTCATGGTCCCGGAGGGGAAAAAGCCCCTGGTGCTCTCCTTCGACGATGTGAACTATTACGAATACATGCTCACCAACGGCTTTACCCACAAGCTGATCCTGGGGGAGAATGGGGAACTCTGGAGCTATGGTCTGGACCCTCAGGGCAACGAGGTGGTCTCCCAGGATCTGGACGCCATCACCATTCTGGATCAGTTCGTGGAGGAGCACCCCGACTTCTCCCTGAACGGGGTAAAGGGCTGCCTGTGTCTCACGGGATACCAGGGCATCCTGGGCTATCGCACCAATACCGAGAGCACCGACCAGTCCCCTGAGTTTGAGGCCAACCGTCAGAAGGAGATCCGGGCGGTGCGCCCCATCATCGACAAGCTGAAGGAAACCGGGTGGTACTTCGGCTCCCACACCTACGGCCACATCAACCTGGGCAAGGAGGGCCGCACCCTGGAGTCGGTACAGCGGGACACCCGGCGCTGGCTGGACGAGGTGGGATCCCTGGTGGGGGAGACCTCCCTGCTGTTCTACCCCCATGGCGCCCGGCCCGATGGAGATGATGTGCGCCAGAGCGGCCCCATGTTCCAGTACCTCCAGAGCGAGGGCTTCCGGGTGTTCTGCGCGGTGGGCGGCAGCTCCTACTCCAAGATCAAGGATGACATCTGCGCCGTCATCTGTGACCGGATGCACCCGGACGGATTGACCCTGCGGTGGAGCCGGGAGCGCTATCTCCCCTTCTACGACGCCAAGGAGGTCTTTGACTATGAGGTGCGGCCGGACTACGGCTATGACTTTGAATAGACGCCCCGCGAGAGGACTGCGGGACCCGGCATGCCGGGTCCCGCAGTCCTCTTTACTCCGTCAGCTTGTCCAGCACGGAGGCCAGCTCCTCCAGCTTCTGCTCCGCATCTCCCTGCTGCACCGCCTGGCGCACGCAGCTGTCCATATGGGCCCGCAGCACCAGGCGGTTGGCCTTATTCAGCACCGACCGCGCCGCCATGATCTGGTTGGAGATGTCGATGCAGTACCGGTCCTCCTCCACCATGGCCAGGATACCGTCGATCTGCCCCCGGGCGGTTTTCAGCAGCTGGGTCACCTGCGCTCTGTCCGCCTTCATCGGATCTCCACCACCTCGTACCCCGCCTCGGTGACGGCGTCCTTCAGTGCCTGGTCCTCCACCGGGGCGGACAGGGTCACCGCGGCGGACTTGCCCTCCAGGCTCACCTCCACGCCGGACACCCCGGGTACGGCGGCCAGGGCCTTCTGCACATGGGCGGTACAGTGGGCGCACATCATGCCCTCGATGGTCAGCGTCTTGTTCATGGTCAAAGTTCCTCCTTCGTCTTGTTTTTTATGATCCTCCTGCGCGGGCCGGGGAGCTGCGCTCCCCGCCGGCGCGGCGGGTTCCTCCTGTGTCCCGGGAAGCTCACGGCTCTCCTTTGCCGGGGCGGCGTGCCTGGGCTTGAACAGCCGCAGGCGCAGTGCGTTGGTCACCACGCACACCGAGCTCAGGCTCATGGCCGCGGCGGCGAACATGGGGCTGAGCTGCCACTGCAACAGGGGATAGAACACCCCCGCCGCCAGCGGGATGCCGATGGTATTGTAGAAGAATGCCCAGAACAGGTTCTCCTTGATGTTGCGCAGGGTGGCCCGGGACAGCTCCACCGCCGTGACCACATCCATCAAATCGCTCTTCATCAGCACGATATCCGCCGACTCGATGGCCACATCGGTGCCCGCCCCGATGGCCAGACCTACATCCGCCGTGGCCAGGGCCGGGGCGTCGTTGATGCCGTCTCCCACCATGGCCACCCGGCCGCCCTCCTTCTGCAGCTGGGCCACCACCCGGGCCTTGTCCTGGGGCAGCACCTGGGCCACCACCCGGTCCACGCCGACCTGACGGCCCACCGCATCGGCGGTGCGCTGATTGTCTCCGGTGAGCATCACCACCCGGATGCCCATCTCCTGCAGAGCGGCCACCGCCGCCCGGCTGGTGGGCTTGACCACATCGGCGGCGGCCAGGATCCCGATCAGCGCGCCGTCCTGTGCGAAAAACAGCGGGGTCTTTCCCTGAGCGGCCAGGGTATCGGCGATCATCCCGTCCTGTCCCGGGTCCACCCCCTCCTCCCGGAGCAGGGCGGCGTTGCCCGCCAGGAAGCGGCTGCCCTGGATCTCCCCCCGGATCCCCTTTCCGGGGATGGCCTGGAAGTTCTCCACTGGGCACAGGGGGATGCTCCGCCGCTCCGCCTCCGTCACCACGGCGGCGGCCAGGGGGTGCTCGGACAGCCGTTCCAGCGATGCCGCCGCGCACAGCAGCTCCTCCGCCGTGGTGCGGCCAAAGGGATACACATCGGTCACCTGGGGCGCTCCCTGGGTGATGGTGCCCGTCTTATCCAGCACCACCGTCTTCACCGAGTGGATGGTCTCCAGCGCCTGGGCGGATTTTACCAGGATACCGTACTCCGCCCCCTTGCCGGTGCCCGCCATAATGGCCACCGGGGTAGCCAGCCCCAGGGCACAGGGACAGGAGATCACCAGCACCGACACGCCGGCGGTGAGGGCAAAGCTGAACTCCGCTCCTGCCAGCATCCACACCACAAAGGTCACCGCCGCGATGGCCATCACCACCGGGACGAACACCCCCGCCACCCGGTCTGCCAGCTTGGCAATGGGCGCCTTGGAGGAGGACGCCTCCTCCACCAGGCGGATGATCTGGGCCAGGGTGGTGTCCTCCCCCACCCGGGTAGCCCGGAAGGTGAAGGTCCCCGTGCGGTTCATGGTGGCGGCAACAACCTGGTCCCCCTCTCCCTTCTCCACAGGGATGGACTCGCCGGTGATGGCGGACTCGTCCAGCGCGGAGGAGCCCCGGACGATCACTCCGTCCACTGGGACGGACTGTCCCGGCCGCACCAGCAGCAGATCCCCCCGGTTGATATCCTCCACCGGCACCTCGGTCTCTCTGCCGTCCCGGAGCACGGTGGCCGTCTTGGGCGCCAGGTCCATCAGCTTGGAGATGGCCTGGGAGGTCTTGCCCCGGGACCGGGTCTCCAGAAATTTGCCCAGGGTGATGAGGGTGAGGATCATCCCCGCGGACTCGAAATACAGCTCCATGCGGTACTCCTCCACCCGGGCCCAGTCTCCGTGGCCCAGGCCGTACCCCAGCTGGAACAGCACGAACACCCCATAGACCATTGCGGCGGCGGAGCCCACGGCGATGAGGGTGTCCATATTGGGGCCGCCGTGGATCAGCGCCTTGAAGCCAACCTTATAGTACTTATCGTTGATATACAGGATGGGCAGCGTCAGCAGAAACTGGGCCAGCGCCAGGATCAGCGCGTTTTCCCGCCCCAGAAAGACGGCCGGAACGGGCAGTCCCACCATGTGCCCCATGGACAGATACACCAGGGGGACGAGAAAGCACAGGGAGGTCACAAAACGCCGCTTCATTCCCCGCAGTTCCTCCTCCAGCGGGCTGTGGCCCGGGGCGGGCGCCGCCGCCCTTGCCGGCTTTCCGGCCCGTTCCGCAGGTGCGGCGCCATAGCCCGCATGCTCCACCGCGGCGACGATGCCGTCCTCGTTCAGAGCGTCCTGGTCGTACTCCACTGTCATGGAATTGGTCATCAGGCTCACCGCCACATCCTTCACGCCAGGCAGCTTGCGCACCGCCTTTTCCACATGGGCGGAGCAGGCGGAGCAGGTCATCCCGGTGACATTAAATTTCTCCTTCATATCGGTCACCTCACATTCCGGCACACACCACCCCCCTGGGGAGGGGTGTGCCATCATTGTATCCCTCCGGCACAAAGTTGTCAAGGGCGTTTCCAAACATTGATGCCCTTCGGCTTTCGCCTTCGCCAGCGGAAAAAGGGAAAAAACAGCCCCCGCAGCTGCGGGGGCTGTTTTTTCAGGTATGGTTTTCCACAGTGTCGGTGGAATTGCGGAACAGCAACGAAATGCACCAGATGGCCGCCAGCCCCACCAAAACATATACGGCGCGGCTGATCACGCTGTCGGAACCGCCGAACAGGAAAGCCACCAGATCAAATCGGAACAGTCCGACGCTTCCCCAGTTCAGCCCGCCAATGATGGCCAGCACCAGAGCGATCTTGTCGATCAGCATGGGTTTGCTACCTCCTCACTTTTGGAATTCCTGGGTTATTGTATCCCATCCGCGAGGTTTTATACGCCGCTGCCCATCCTCTTGAAGCCGTTATGTTTTCAGAGAAGCTCCCAGTTCTTGAAAATTTTATCTTTTAAACCGAACCTCATTCCCAGACCACGGTGGCAAAATAGTCCTCCGGCGTCTCAGCCCGCCGCAGCAGCCGGACCGAGCCGTCCTCCCGAAGCAGCAGCTCCGCCGAGCGCAGCCGGCCGTTGTACTGATAGCCCATGGCGTGCCCGTGGGCGCCGGTGTCGTGGATGGCCAGCAGGTCCCCGACGGCGATCTCGGGCAGCATGCGGTCCACAGCGAACTTGTCGTTGTTCTCGCACAGGGCGCCGGTGACATCGTACTTATGGTCACAGGGGGCGTCCTCCTTGCCCAGAACAGTGATATGGTGGTAGGCGCCATACATGGCGGGACGCATCAGGTTGGCGGCGCAGGCGTCCACCCCGATGTAGTCCTTGTAGGTGTGCTTCTCATGGAGCACCCGGGTGATCAGGTGTCCGTAAGGCGCCAGCATAAATCGGCCCAACTCGGTGCACAGGGCCACATCCCCCATCCCCGCGGGGACCAGGAGCTCCTCATAGGCCCGGCGCACCCCCTCGCCGATGCGCTCGATGTCGTTGGCAGGCTGCTCCGGGCGGTAGGGCACCCCCACCCCGCCGGACAGGTTGATGAAGGTGATGTGGGCTCCGGTCTCCTCCTTCAGCTCCACCGCCAGCTGGAACAGGATGCGGGCCAGGGCGGGGTAGTACTCGTTGGACAGGGTGTTGGAGGCCAAAAAGGCGTGGATACCGAACTCCTCCGCCCCCAGCTCCTTCAGCCGCCGGTACGCCTGGGCGATCTGGGATCGGGTCATGCCGTACTTGGCGTCGCCGGGGCTGTCCATCACCTGAAAGCCCTCCTTGCTCTCCCCCAGCTGAAAGGTGCCGCCGGGGTTGAAGCGGCAGCAGATCTTCCGGGGCACACTCCCCACCGCGGAGAGCAGGGTGTCGATGTGACTGATGTCGTCGAGGTTGATGATCGCCCCCAGTCTGGCGGCCAGGGCGAACTCCTCTCCCGGGGTGTCGTTGGAGGAGAACATGATCTCCTCCCCCCGGAAGCCGCAGCGGTCCGACATCATCAGCTCGGTGAGGGAGGAGCAGTCAACCCCGCAGCCCTCCTCCTTCAGGATCTTCAGGATCCCCGGGGTGGGGGTGGCCTTCACAGCGAAATACTCCCGGAAGCCCGGGTTCCAGGCAAACGCCCGGTACAGCCGCCGGGCGTTGTCCCGGATGCCCCGCTCGTCATAGATGTGGAACGGGGTGGGATAGCGGGCGGCGATGTCCTCCGCCTGCTGCAGGGTGAGAAAGGGCCGTTTCATGGGCAGCTCTCCTTTTCTTGTATGGTGGCTGTGGGTATTGTACCCCATTTTTTCCGCCCCTGTCAACGAATGGGGCGAACTGGGAAAAGGCGGCCGCCCGGGGTCTGCCGGGCGGCCGCCTTGCCGCTGCGTCGTTATTTCTTGCGGTTGAAGATCTGGAAGATGGCGTCGAAATCGCTCTCCCCCAGGCCGGTGTCGGTGGGCTTGTCCTCCGCCTTTTTCTCCTGGGCGGGGGCCTCCTGCTCCTGTTCCTGCTTCTGCCCCTCCACCTTCTCGCCCGCGCGGGTGAAGGGCTGGTCGGGCAGGGCGCCCGCCCCCTCCTCAAAGCCCGTGGCGATGACGGTGACCCGGATCTCGTCCTCCATGCTCTCGTCAAAGGTGGCGCCGAAGATGATCAGCGCCTCGGGGTGGGCCGCCTGCTGCACCAGGTTGGCGGCGGTCTCCACCTCCTCCAGGCCGATGTCCATGGAGCCGGTGACATTCACCAGCACCCCCTTGGCCCCGTTGATGGAGGTCTCCAGCAGGGGGCTGGAGATGGCCAGCTTGGCCGCCTCCTCCGCCTTGCCCTTTCCGGCGGCGCGGCCCACGCCCATGTGGGCCATGCCCGCGTTTTTCATCACCGCGCTGACATCAGCGAAGTCCAGGTTGATAAAGCCGGTGTTCTTGATCAGGTCGGAGATGGACTGCACCGCCTGGCGCAGCACATCGTCGGCGATCTCAAAGGCGTTGGCCAGGGTGACCTTCTGGTCGGTGGCGTACTTCAGCCGCTCGTTGGGGATGATGACCAGGGAGTCCACCTTGGTGCGCAGCTCGGCGATGCCCGCCTCGGCCTGCTGCATCCGGCGGCGCCCCTCGAAGGCGAAGGGCTTGGTGACCACTCCAACGGTGAGCACCCCCATCTCCTTGGCAATGTCCGCCACGATGGGGGCCGCGCCGGTGCCGGTGCCGCCCCCCATGCCGGCGGTGATAAAGACCATGTCCGCGTCCTCCACCGCCTTGGAGATCTGGCTGCGGTTCTCCTCGGCGGACTTGCGGCCCACCTCGGGGTCAGACCCGGCGCCCTGACCGTTGGTGAGCTTCTCCCCGATCTGGATCTTCTGTGTGGCGCTGGAGACGGACAGCGCCTGCTTGTCCGTATTGATGCCGATAAAATCCACACCCTTGGTGCCGGATTTCACCATGCGGTTGACCACATTGTTGCCGCCGCCGCCCACGCCGATCACCTTGATGGTCACTACATTGTCGGGCCCCATGTCCAGTCCGAAAGCCATACGCGGTTCCTCCTAAGATGTAAAAAGATAAGAAAAAAGGTGAAAAACAAACTGTTGTGTCTGCTTCTCCCTCATGTGTCTATATTTTGTTATATTGTATCGCTCTTTTCTCCTCAGGTCAAGAGCCGGGGCGGATTTTTTGTCGCTCTGACAAAATCCGCCCCGGTTCTATCCCTCCCCCTGCTCCTGATAGAGATGGGGGCCGTCCTCAAAGGTCAGATCCACCACCGAGCGCTCCTCGGGGCCCAGATAGTCGATGGCTGCCTGCAGGGCCTTGGCGTCATAGGAATAATCGGAGGCGTAGGCAAACCGGACGGTGAGCCGGTCCTCGTAGCGCATCTCCATCCGGCTGTCCGAGGACAGGTCGATGCTGTCCGCGCCGGCCAGCAGCTCCCGCTCCTCCAGCGCCTGCATCAGGGCCAGCAGGTCGGCCAGCTTGCGGGACTCCTCCACGCTCACCGCCAGCGGGGTACCCGGCGAGGGCTGCAGCGCGGTGACGCCGGTGATCTCCAGTGCGTCCCCCGTCTGTCCCTGAGCCACCCGCTCCAGCAGCTTGCCGCTGGTGTTCAGCAGCCAGTCCGCCCCCTCATAGGTGATATAGGCCGCCGCCTGGCACTCCCGCACCTCGATGATGAGGGTGTCGGGCAGGGCGGTCCGGATGGACACCGCCTCCACATAGGGCAGCTGCTCCCGCAGGGTCTGTGCGATCTCCCCCCGGCGCAGCAGAAGGGCGAACAGGTTCTCCCCCTGACTGACGCCGGAGACCTGGATGATCTCCTCCTGAGTATAGCGCTGGTTCCCTGAGACCACCACCGTGTCCACCCGGAAAAACACCAGGCAGCCCGCCACCAGCGCCGCCAGGATCAGCAGAGCGGACAGCAGCTTGTAAAGGCCGCTGAAGCGGCCCCTCCTGCGCGCTCTTCGTCTGTTGCTCCTGTGTGCCATGGCGTTTACTCCTGTTCCTCTCGCTTATGTATCCGTCTGCCGGATGTCCGCCCCAAGGGCGGCCAGATCGCCTTTCAGGTCCTCATAGCCCCGGCGAATATGCTCCAGGCCGCTGATGGTGCTCTCCCCCTCCGCGCCCAGGGCCGCCACCGCCAGGGCCGCCCCGCCCCGCAGGTCGGTGCAGTGCAGCGGTGCGCCGTGAAGGCGGGGGACGCCGTATACCACCGCCACCCGTCCCTCCACCCGGATGTCCGCTCCCATGCGGGCGAGTTCATCCACATGGCGGTACCGGTTCTCAAAGATGTTCTCCACAAAGACCGTGGCCCCCTCGGCAGTACACATGGCGGCCATGAGCACCGCCTGGGCGTCGGTGGGAAAGCCGGGGTAGGGCGCGGTGCGGATGGGACGCAGTCCCCTCAGCCGGCCCTGTGCGCGGATGGCGATGCGGTCCGGTTCGCTGCTCACCCGGCATCCAGCCTCCTGCAGCGCGGCGGTGACGGTGGCCAGATGGCGGTAGTCCACGCCGGAGATCTCCGCCTCGCCCCCCGCTGCCGCCACCGCTGAGAGATAGGTGGCTGCCACGATCCGGTCCCCCATCACCCGGAAGCACCCGCCGTGGAGCGGTCTCCCCCCCTCCACCGTGATCACCGAGCTGCCCGCCCCCCGGACTCTGGCCCCCAGAGTCACCAGGAAGCGCTGCAGATCCACGATCTCCGGCTCCCGGGCGGCGTTGACGATGGTGGTGGTCCCCCGGGCGCCACAGGCGGCCAGGATGGCGTTCTCGGTGGCCCCCACGCTGGGGATGGACAGGTCGATCTCACATCCGGTGAGCACCGGTGTCCGGCAGTGCAGCGTGCCGAACCGCTCCTCCACCTCCGCCCCCAGGCGGCGCAGCGCCTTCAGGTGCAGGTCGATGGGGCGGGGCCCCAGCTCACAGCCGCCGGGATAGCTGATGGTTCCCTCCCCCAGCCTGGCCAGAATGGCCCCCAGAAAGATGACGGAGGAGCGCATCTCCCGCATCAGCTCGTCGGGCACATCTCCCCGCAGGGGATGGGAGGCGTCCACCCACACCGTGCCGCCCCGGTGGACCACCTGACAGCCCAGATGCTCCAGAATGCGGATGGAGGCGGCCACATCGGACAGCCGGGGGCAGTTCTCGATAACGCACTCCCCTCCGGACAGCAGCGTGGCCGCCAAAATAGGCAGCACGCTGTTTTTCGCCCCATGGACCTGAACGGTCCCGGACAGCCGCCTGCCTCCGGCAACCAGATACTTTGTCATGAATTACCCTCCCACATGGTGGTTTCAGACCATCCTATGTGGAGGATGGGATTTGCGTTCCCTCTCAGTCCCGCATCAGGGCGCGCAGGGTGGTGTAGATCCGCTCGCCGGCGTCAGGCACCCCCAGGCCCCGCAGGCGGCGCACCATCTCGTCCCGGCGGCCGTTGTCCCGCAGCAGCCCGGCGGCGTGCTGGTACAGCACGGGGCCGGAGCACTCGCTCTCCAGCACCAGCTCCGCTCCGCCGGCGCTCTCCAGCACCCTGGCGTTCTTCTCCTGGTGGTTGGCGGTGACATTGGGGGAGGGCACCAGGATCGCCGGCTTGGCGATGGCGCTCAGCTCCGCCAGGGTGGAGGCCCCCGCCCGGCACAGCACCAGGTCGGCGGCGGCCATCACCAGGGGCATGTCATAGATATATTCCCGCAGCTCGCAGCCGGAGCCCGTCAGATCCACTCCCTTTTCCGCCAGGGCCGTCTGCATGGTCTGAAAGCTGCGCCCCGCGCCGGC
Source organism: uncultured Oscillospiraceae bacterium (assembly GCA_944386055.1). GTDB lineage: Bacteria > Bacillota > Clostridia > Oscillospirales > Oscillospiraceae > CALXCT01. Next base: position 26,532 of record CALWZP010000019.1, read on the forward strand.
AATGTGGCGGAAGGGCCAGCCGTCCTTCTGCTCCAGCTCCAGCATCTCCACCATATATCCGTTCATCACCGACGCGCCCAGCGATCCCCAATAGGACAGCAGCACCGGTTTTTCATCGGTGATGCCCAGCTTCTCCCTGGCCTGCGCCCTGGTGTACCGGAAGAAGTCCCCCCGCACCGGGGTCCCGGTGACCACCACCCGCTCGGGGTGGGGGTAGTGGGCGCGGCTCTCCTCAAAGCCCACCATCACCCGGTCCACCACCTTGGCCAGCCGGCGGGTGGTCAGGCCGGGCACGGCGTTGGACTCATGCACCGCGGTGGGGATGCCCCGCCGGGCCGCCTCCCGCACCACAGGATAGGAGGCGTATCCCCCCGTGCCCACCACCAGGTCAGCGGGAAATTCATCCAGGATCTTCCCCGCCTGTCCCCGGGCCACCGCCAGGTTCCGCAGGGTGACCAGATTGTGCTTCACTCCCTCCGGGCTGAGCGCCCGCTGGAAGTTGGTGATGGTCACGGTCCGGATCTCAAACCCCTCCCGGGGGACCAGGTCGCACTCCATGCCGCCGTCCGCCCCCACGAAGAGGATCTCACAGCCGGGATGGCGCTCCTGAAACAGCCGGGCCACCGCCACCGCCGGATTCACATGTCCCGCGGTCCCGCCGCAGGTAAAGAGTACTTTCAAGCCTGATACACCTCACAAAACAGATAGGAGTGATGAGATAGGAGATAGGAGTTTTCGTGTCCGGAAATGCCGGGCGAGTTGGAAGTCGTTTGTCTCCCGGTGAGCCGGGCGGCGCGTCCGGGAGGCCGCGCCCTACGGGGCAGGCGCTATCTCCTATCTCCTATCTCCTATCTCCTATCTCCTATCTCCACTCTTCACTCTGGACTCCAAACTACTCCTGCTTCGGCGCCGGGATCTGCCGCGATACCGCCAATATGATCCCCATCTCCGCCATGTGGATCCACAATGCGGTGCCGCCGTAGCTGAAGAATGGCAGAGAGATCCCGGTGTTGGGGATAAAGTTGGTCACCACGCCGATGTTCAAAAACACCTGCACCGCCAGCAGGGTGGTGATGCCCACGATGAGCAGGGAGCCGAACCGGTCCCTGGCGTGGATGGCCAGCCAGTATCCCCGGATGATCAGCAGGGCGAACAGGGCGATGACAATCATGGCGCCGATGAATCCCAGCTCCTCCACCACGATGGAGAAGATGAAGTCGTTCTCCGGCTCGGGGAGATAGAGGTACTTCTGCCGGCTCTGTCCCAGCCCCAGACCGGTGAGGCCGCCGGAGGCGATGGCGTAGATGGACTGGATGGTCTGATAACCCTTGTCCTGGGCGTCCGACCAGGGGTCCAGCCAGAGCTGGATCCGCTCGGTCATGTAGGTAGTCTGGGTGATGATGAACCACATCCCCGCCGCCGCCAGGCCGCCGCCGATGGCCACCCAGTACAGCCGGATCCCCGCGGCGAACAGCACCGCCGCCCCGCCCACCATGATCAGGATGGTGCCGGACAGGTGGGGCTCCTGCAGCATCAGGAATGCCATGACCAGCAGGATGGAGGCATAGGGCACCAGCTCCAGAAATCCGATATCGTCCAGCTTCTGGAGGATGCGGCCCAGGGTGCTGCGGCGGCTCCACTTCCGCTTTTTCTGGGTATCCCGCTTGGCCAGCCGGGCGGAGAAAAACAGGATCACCGCGATCTTGGCGATCTCAGAAGGCTGGAACCCCGGACCGGCCACCAGGAACATGTTCATCCAGCGCTGTGCGCCCACGCTGTCTCCGCCATAGCCCAGCGGCGTCAGCACCAGCACCAGCAGGACAAAGGCCACCCCCAAAATGGGCAGGGACAGCCCCCGCCACAGCTGGTAATTGAATTTGGAGAGCAGGTACATGATAACCAGGCCGGCCGCCACAAAGAGCAGGTGCCGTCTGGCGTAATAAAGGGGGTCCTCCTCCACATAGTAGGCGGTGGCAAAGGAGGCGGAGAATACCATCACCGTTCCGATTCCCACCAGGATGAGCACCAGCATCAGGAAGGGCAGGTCCATGGGACCCCGGCTGAGCTGCTGCTCCATGGTCAGGTCTCGTTTTGCTCTGGGCACAGGGTCCTCCTCCTCTCCTGAAGATCGCGCCGCCTCACATGGGCATGCGGTCCATTACGCCGAAAAAGGTGAGCACACAGGTGAGCACCGTTACCCCGGAAAAGACGCAGAACAGCTTCTCCTCGCTCCAGCCTCCCATCTCAAAGTGGTGGTGGAGCGGGGCCATGCGGAAGATGCGCTTGCCGTGGGTAAGCTTGAAATAGGCCACCTGGATGATGTCGGACAGAGTCTCAGCGATGTAGATGATGCCCACGGGGATCAGGGCCAGGGGGATATCCAGGGCGAAGGCCAGACCGCACACCACTCCCCCCAGGAACAGGGAGCCGGTGTCCCCCATGAACACCTTGGCCGGATGGAAGTTATAAAACAGGAAGGCGCACAGCCCGCCGAACACCGCCGCGGCAAACAGCCCCAGGGTGGTGTACCCCCAGTAGCAGGCCACCGCAGTGTAAAACAGGGCCACCGGCATGGTCACCCCGGTGGACAGGCCGTCCACCCCGTCGGTGATATTCACCGCGTTCACCGTGCCCACCATGACAAAGGCGGCGAACACCATGTAAAGCCACCAGGGAAGGATCAGCTCCTCATTGAGGAAGGGGATGTACAGGTTGGAGCTGAGATACCCCTCGTAGCGCAGTAGCACCGTGAAGGCCAGGGCCGCCGCCAGCTGCAGCAGGAATTTCTGGGGGGCGGTCAGGCCGGTGTTGCGGTGGTTCTTCACCTTCTCGAAGTCGTCGATGAAGCCGATGGCCCCGAACACCAGGGCAAAGACATACACCATCAGGTGCCCGTAGTCTCCCGCCATCATGTCCTGCCAGCCGATGACCAGTACCGCGATGCCGATGCCGATGATGAACATCAGCCCGCCCATGGTGGGGGTCCCCTGTTTGGACATGTGCCAGGTGGGGCCGTTCTCCTTGATGGACTGCCCCGCCTTCAGGCGGCGCAGCGCGGGGATCAGGAACCTTCCCGCCGCGAAGGTGACCACGAAAGCCACGATAAAGCCGAGTATGATCTTCATGCCGTTCCTTCCTCTCCAGGGATTCTCTCTCTTTTGCAGTGATCTCCATTCGTATCATATCCCGCCCCCGGCGGGCCATTCAACCACAAACGGTTACAGCCCGCCGCCCGCGGACAGGCGGCTGAGATAGGCCGCGGAGCGCCGGGGCTCCACCCCCGCCGCCAGGGCGCAGGCCATGACCTCCAGCGCCTCGTACAGGGAACACGCGCCGGGAGCCAGGGTCACCCGGCACAGGGTATTCTCCCACAGCGCCTCAAACCTCACCCCTCCGCCGGGTAGGCGGATGAGGTTCTTGGCGGTCAGGTCCGCCCGGTCCTTGTTCTCCGAGTAAGTGATGCACGGGGTGAGTTCCGCCTCCTGCCAATAACGGCTGAGGGGATCGTCCAGATCCAGCACCGCCAGGCGGATGCGCTCCTCCCGGGCCGCCCGGCCCAGGGCCGGCCAGTCCAGCTCCCCCAGGCTGGCCACCGCGGGGCCGCTCAGATCGGCGGAGTCCAGCGGGCACACCCGCCAATCCCCCCGGCCCGACCAGGTCAGCAGCCCCCGCAGCAACCCCATCCGCCTTCCGCCTCCCGCCACGGCAATGGACCGCAGCGCCGGAGCGGCAGTCTCTCCTCTTGTCATACAGTTTCACTCCGGTAACCGGGTTTCATTCTCTGTAAGCGCCGCGTCAGTCGTAGATATTGTTGTTGGCGAACCGCACCTCGATCACCGTGCCCGGCGCCGCCGTTCCACCCGCTTCCACCGACTGCTCAATGGCCAGAGTGGAAGAGGTATAGTAGGTGGAAACGCCGCTGGCCTTCATATACAGCCCCACCTCCGCCAGGGCGGTGCGGGCCCGCTCCAGGGTCATCCCCGTCACATCGGGGACGGTCACCGGCTCGGTGGGCACCTCCTCCCCCAGGTACAGCACCACCTGGCTGCCGCTGGGAATGGTGGCGCCCTGGGCCGGGATCTGTCCGGTGACGGTCTCGCCGTCTCCCACCGTGCGGTAGCTCAGGCCCTCGTTCTCCAGGCGGCTGGCCGCGTCCGCCTGGGACAGGCCGGTCACATTGGGGACCGCCACATCCGCGCCGTTGGCCTCCTCCTCGGTGTACTCCCGCTCCACCCCCATGTACTCCAGGGTCTCCTCGATGACCTGGCCCACCAGGGGGGCTGCCATCTGACCGCCGCTGATGTAGGTGCCGCTGGTGGAGTACATGCCGTAGTCCCACTCTGGATAGTACAGGGCCAGCAGCACGATGACCTCCGGGTCGTCCGCCGGGGCGTAGCCCATGAAGGAGACGATGTAGTCGTGCTCCCCCACCAGGGTCTGGGAGGTGCCGGTCTTGCCGCCCACCCGGTATCCCTCCACATAGGCGTTGCCGCCGGTGCCTTCGCTGACCACCGATTCCAGGATCTCGCTGGCGTGGGCGCTGGTGGCCTCGCTCACCGTCTGGCGCACCACGGTGGGCTCGGTCTGGCTGATGATGTTCCCCTCCGGGTCGTTGATGTGGTCCACCACATAGGGCTGATAGAGATAGCCGCCGTTGATGGTGGCGGCAAAGGCGGTGATCATCCGGATGGGGGTCGTCGTAAAGCGCTGGCCGAAGGAGGCGGTGGCCAGGGACAGATAGCCCTCCGCCGAGGTGAAGTAGTCCTCCGTCCAGTACTGGCCCACTTCCTCCCCCTGCAGGTCCACACCGGTGGCGGAGGTCATGCCGAAGGCCTCGAAGTACTCGTAGAATTTCTCCGCACCCAGGCGCTGGCCGATCTCGATGAAGGCGGGGTTGCAGGAGTTCTGCACCGCCTCCCGCAGGGTCTGGCTGCCGTGGCCGCTGGCCTTGGAGCAGGCGATGCGCTCCCCGTTGACAACGGTATAGCCGGGGCAGTAGAAGGTGTCGCTCTCCGACACCACCCCCTCCTCCAGAGCGGCGGCCAGCACCACCGCCTTGAAGGTGGAGCCAGGCTCGTAGGTGTCGTTGACCACCTTGCTGCGCCACTGCTGAAAACGGGCGCTGGTGAGGGCCTCGGTGTACACCTCGTCGGTGGAGGCGGGGTCATTGCGGATGGAGTCAAGGGTGGCGGAGAGGCTCTTGTCGATCACCGTCCCCGGGTCGTTCAGGTCGTAGGTGGGGACGCTGACATGGGCCAGGATGGCCCCGGTGTCCGGGTCCATCACCACACAGATGCCGCCCCCCAGGGCGTTGTACGCCTCGATGCCCTGCTGCACCGCCTGCTCTGCAAACTGCTGGATGTTCACATCGATGGTGAGGGTGATGTCGTTGCCGTCCGAAGCGTCCACATAGTTGGAGTAGTTGTTGGGCATCTCGGTGCCGTTGTTGGCCTTGGCGGTGACCACCCGGCCCACCGTGCCCGACAGCTGGTCGTCATACAGCGCCTCCACCCCGTAGGCGCCGCCGTTGTCGTTGACAAAGCCGATCACCTGAGAAGCCAGGCTGGAATAGGGGTAGTACCGCTTGGCGCTGGGGGTGAGATATACGCAGCTGCTCAGCTTGTTCTCGCTGATATACTCCCGCACGGCGGTGGCGTCCTCCGTCTCCAGATCCCGAATGAGGATCTGATAGGCGGAGTCCCGCTCCATGCGCTCCTCCACATCCGCCCGGTCCAGCTGGGGCAGCGTCGCGCACAGGCCGTCCACAATGGCCGCCTTTTTGGCTGTGATGGCCGCCTGATAGGCCGTTTGGTCGGTGACTCCCTCCTCATTTTGATAATCGCTCTCATCCACGCTGTTCACCACATCCCGGGGGGAGAGGATCAGATTGTACACCGTGGCGGACATGGCCAGTACCGTTCCGTTGCTGTCCAGGATGTCTCCCCGCATGGCGCTTACCGTGACATCCCGGGTCTGCTGGCGCACCGCCAGCTCTTCGTAATAGTCGTGGTCCACGATGCAGATCTGCCACAGGGTCCAGATCAGGGGGAGGAACATCACCACGCCGCACAGCCCCATCAAAAAGATGCTCCGCTTGAGGATGACGCGGTTGGCCCGCCGCTCCCCGCCGCGCTCCTGTCCGGCGGGCTGTCTGTTGTTCTCCTGTTCTCTCATGTCCGCCTCCTGTCCCGGCAGCTGGGGCGCGCGCCCCGGTTTCAGCGTGAAGGGCGTAAGAAAAGGCTTTGTTACCCCCGGCTTCCTTTTCTTACGCCCCTATCATTTGTCTCTTTCAGTCCTCAATATGGTATGGCAGACTCAGCGGAAGTATTCCACCACATTGCCCACCACTTCGGCCACGCCCTCAATAAGGCCCGCCGCGCCGCTCCACAGGGGCTCCTGGTCATAGACCACCACCGCGTCCTCCTCGGACAGGTCGATGTAGATATACTGATCGCTCTCCGGCCGGGACATATAGCTGCCCACCGCCGCCTCCAGGCTGGCCTGGTCAAAGGCGCTCTCATACTCCGCCGTCAGGGTGGTGTGCTCCGTCTGCAGGGCGGTGAGTTCCTCCTGCGCCGCGGCGGTCTGGTCGGTGAGCACCGCCAGCTGCACATAGCTGAATACCATCAGAGCCGCGCAGATGGCCACCGCCAGAAATCCCACCACCGCAAAGGGGGCAACCCGTCCCGCCGGACGGACCTCCACCTGGGGGCGTGCAATGGCCCGTTCCCGGGGGCGCACGCTGGGTCTGGGGCGGTAGATCTCCTCCTCCTGAGGGACACGCACCGTACCCCCGGCATATTGAGGGGCATATGCCACATTGCCATAGCTGTCATACATCGTTGTCCGCTTCCGGGCCAGGCTCGCCATCGCAGGAGCTCCTCTCTCTCGTGGATTTGATCTCAGCATTTCTCTGCCACCCGCAGCTTGGCGCTCCGGGCTCTCGGGTTTTCAGTCAGCTCCTCCTCGGTAGGGAGGACGGGCTTTCGGGTGACCAGCTTCACCTGGGGCTTCTTGCCGCACACGCACACCGGGAAGTCCGGCGGACAGGTGCAGCCCCGGGCGAACCCGGACAGCTTCATCTTTACGATGCGGTCCTCCAGGGAGTGGAAGGAGATCACCGCCAGCCGCCCGCCGGGGGCCAGCCGGGGCACCGCCTCGTCCAGCATCTGTTCCACCGCCCGCAGTTCGTCGTTCACCGCAATGCGGATGGCCTGGAAGGTGCGTTTGGCGGGGTGCTGCTTCTCCCGCAGGGCCCTGGCCGGCATGGCCCCGCGGATCACCTCCACCAGCTCCAGGGTGGTCTCGATGGGCCGCTCCTGCCGCCGGGCCTCGATGGCGGCGGCGATCTGGGGGGCGTAGCGCTCCTCCCCGTATTCGTACAAGATGCGGCGCAGCTCCTCCCGGGGCCAGGTGTTCACCACCTGGGCGGCGGTGAGGCCGCCGCTGCGGTCCATCCTCATGTCCAGCGGGGCGTCCGCCATGTAGGAGAAGCCCCGGCTTCCGTCGTCCAGCTGGGGAGAGGATACCCCCAGGTCGAAGAGCATCCCGTCCGCCCGGGGAACCCCGGCCCCGTCCAGGATGGCGTCCAGCTCAGAAAAGTTCCCGTGGACCAGGGTGACCCGGTCCCGCCAGGGGGCCAGCCGCTCTTCCGCCGCGTCCAGGGCCGCCTGGTCCCGGTCGATACAGATCAGCTGTCCGCCGGTCAGCCGCCGGGCGATCTCCCGGCTGTGTCCCGCCCGGCCCAGGGTGCCGTCTACATAGATCCCGTCAGGACGGATGTTCAGCGCCTGGATGCACTCCTTCAGGAGCACCGGCTGGTGGGTGAAGGTCCCGTCCATCTCAGAAGCCCAGGGCCTCCAGACAGGCCCGCATCTTCTCGGGGGTCATCTCCTCTTCCTCCCGGGCCTTCCAGGCGTCGGCCGCCCAGATCTCGGCCCGGTCGTTGACCCCGATGATCACCGCGTCCTTGTCCAGGCCGGCGTACTGCCGCAGCTTCTGGGGGATGACGATGCGGCCCTGGGTGTCGGGCTCGCACTTGGCGGCGTTGGCGAACAGGGGCCGCATGGCAGCCGACTGGCTCATGGGCAGGGAGGCGAACTTCTCGGTGAAGCGCTCCCAGGTGGACAGGGGGTAGATGGCCAGGCAGGCGTCCACCCCCATGGCCAGGTAGAAGGTGGTGCCCAGCTCCTCCCGGAGCTTGGCCGGGATGAACAGCCTGCCCTTGGCGTCGATGCCGTGCTCATAGGTGCCGGTCAAGCTGTCCACCTCCTCCACATTTGTGGGTATTTCATCTAAAACGCTCCACTTTGCTCCACTGTGGTTTTCAGTATACAGGTTATGTAAACAAATTGCAATACTTTTTTCAAATTTTTTTCCGGGAAAGTCCTTCTGTCCCAAGGCTCCGCAGGTTTTTTCCTTTTTTTTCCTTTTCGCTGTGAAAAAATTTGGTTACAAAAGGTATCAGTCTCCCCGGCCTCTCCCCCGGATACGGTGGCGGGGTCATTTTTTGGACACCATATCTTGTGGTCCCCTTCGGAGCGCGGAAAAGGGCGGCGGCCCGCGCATGGCGCGGGCCGCCGCCTGGGAGTAGAAATTTTATCTTGCCGGGGACTGGTACATGGCCAGGTAGACCACCCCGTCCTGGAGCTGGAGGCTGGCGTTGACATGGCTGACTCCGCCGTCGTCCAGGCCGCCCCAGATATAGAGACAGAAGTCCGCCGTTCCCGCCTCCACATCCTCCACCGTGGGGGCCGGGACCGTCTCCCAGTCATCCGTGGTGGTATAGGCAGGGTGGGGCTCGCCATAGGCCTCGGTCATGGCCGCCAGCGCCGCCCGGAGCACCGCCGGGATGTCGGCCTGGGAGGGCTGGAACTCGTACTGCCCCGACCACAGCAGGCCGTCCCCGTCGAAGGCGTACACCGCCGTGCAGGGCCAGCCGTCCAGCTGATAGTCCCGCCGGGCGTCCTCCGGGATCTCGTCCCCGGGGAACAGGGTCTCATAGGAGTCCCCCCACTCCAGCCCGCCGAAGCCGGTGCACGCGCCGGAGGGGAGGGTCACCGCCGGGGCGGTGTCCTCCGGCGTCTCGCCGGTGGGGGTGCAGGCGGCGCACAGCAGGGCCAGAGCCGCCGCCAGAGTCAGGGCCAAAATCCTGCGTTTCATGTCAGGTCCTCCTTTCCGTCTTTCGCTCCGCTCAGTTCCGGTATTCCGGCGCGGCCGTGAAGACCACATGGACATCGCCGTTGTCAAAGGTGTACACGATGGGACCTACGGTCCCCTCCTTGGGCTGGCCGGCCGCATTGGACCAGGCGATCATGTTGGTCTCGCCGGGGGTCTGAGGGAGATCCGGCTCGCCGTACAGCCCGGTGAGGTAGTCCGCCACCGCCCGGGTCAGGGCCAGTCCGTTGTCCTCCCCGGCGTTCAGGGCGTACCAGCCGCCCCACAGGGCGCCGTCCCGGAAGTCATAGTATGCCTTGGCGGGCATCCCGCCGAAGGCGGCGCTCTCCCCCTGCAGCTCCAGATACTCCCAGTCCTCCCCGTCCAGCACGGACTGGAGACTGTCCCCCCACAGGGCGTTCTCAAACCCGGCCACATCCGCCGCCAGGCCCGGGGCGTCCATCCCGCTCAGGGTGAGGTCCGCCGTCTGCCCGGCGCTTTCCAGGGTCTCGGCGCTGGGGGCGAAGGTGACGGTCAGGGACACGCCGTAGGCATCCGCCAGCCGGACGGACACCTGCCCGTTCGCCAGGCCGGTCCAATGGGCGCTGCAGGCCCGCACCCCGTCGGCGGTGTACTGCTGCGCCGTCAGCGGGGCGGTGAGGTCCTCTCCCTCCCCGCCGTCCGTCTCCAGGGCGTAGCTGTCCGGCTCGCCGTACAGCTCGGTGAGGTAGGCCAGCACCTGGTCAAAGTTATCCACCGCCAGGGCGATGCTCCCCTCCGTGTCATCGGGGTGCAGATAGCCCGTCAGGACATACTGCCCCAGGATCAGCGCCCGCTGGTTCTCCTCCAGGCCGGGGATGACGGAGGTGTAGCTGAAGATGCGCTGGGCCTGGAAGGTCAGGCCGGCGAACTGCTCCGTGGTGGTCAGGGTGATGTTCTCGTTCTGTCCGGTGGCCAGGGCGGCCGCCGTCTCCTGGGGCAGCACATCCCCCCAGGGCAGCCCGCCGAAGCCGGTGAGGGTCTCGGTGTACTCGTCCAGTGTCACACCGCTGAAATCATACTCCGCGGGGGCGGTGTTTCCCTGCGAGGTGTCCTCCGGCGCTTGGCCGGTGGGGGTGCAGGCGGCGCACAGCGCCAGCAGGGCCGCCGCCAGGGTCAGTGCCAATAGCTTCCGTTTCATGTCGATGCTCCTTTCTGTCCGCTGGGAGGCCGCCCTCCCCGTTTTTTATTGTCCGTCCATCTCAGCTGTCGGTCTGCTCCTGCCGGATGCCGTCAAACCCAGGGTCCTCTCCTTCTGCGCCCCGGTCTCCCGGCGCCTGTGGTCAGGATTTCATGCCGAAGGTGACAAAAAGGCTGCCGCCGTAGGCTGTATTCAGGGTGAGGGAGACAGTGGCACCCTCCAGCCCGTTCCAGACGGCGTAGCACTCGCTGACGCCAGGTGTGCGGAACTGCTCTGTGGTGAGGGAGCCGGCCAGCGTCTCGGACGAGGCGCCGTCGACCAGGAGCTCGCACCGATCGGGCTGGCCATAGATCTCAGTGAGGTACGCCAGAACCTGGTTGAAATCGGAGACGGCCATCTCATCGTTGCGGTTCTCTCCGTACAGATCTGTGTAGCCCAGTCGGATGAACTGCCCCATGGTGAGGACCCGGGCCTCCTGAGAGAGATCTGGAATCGTCGCAGTGTAGTTGAAACACTGCTCTGCGCGGAACTCAAGCCCGGCAAACTCCGCCGAGGGATTGACCAGGGTGAAAAGCTGGCTGTCAGGCAGGCGGTCCACCATCTCCTGCGGCAGAGGCTCGCCCCAGGGCAGCCCCTCAAAGCCGGTGAGACTGCCGGTGTACTCGTCCAGGACCGCACCGCTGAAGTCATACTCCACGGGGGCGGTGCGCTCCGGCGCAATGTCCTCCGGAGCGGGGCTCTCCAAAGCCGCGCCCTCCGGTGCGCTGTCCTCCGGCGTCTGGCCGGTGGGGGTGCAGGCGGCGCACAGCGCCAGCAGGGCCGCCAGGGTCAGTGCCAATAGCTTCCGTTTCATGTCGATGCTCCTTTCTGTCCGCTGGGAGGCCGCCCTCCCTGTTTTTTGTCGTCCGTCTTGTCTCAGCTGTCGGTCTGCTCCTGCCGGATGCCGTCAAACCCAGGGCCCTCCCGGGGGCTGACCCCCTCCTGCGCCGCCGTGCAGGCGGCCAGCGTCAGGCTCAGGGCTGCCGCCAGGATCAGGGACAGGAGCCGCGCGCTTGGTCTCATCTCTGTCCTCCTTCTTGTGAAGCAAGGGGCGCAGGCCGTTTCTGCACAGCCTGCGCCCCTTTTGCGGGTCTTACTCTTTGGATCCGCGGGTCCTGCCGCGCTCCCGGGCCTCCTCGGGATAGTCCAGGATGAGCTTCCGGCAGTCCGGGCAGCACCAGGCCGCCTCCTTCCGGATCTTGAACCAGTTGATGCGCATCGGCCTGCCCAGGCTGTCACGCAGACCGATATACCGGGTGGGGGAATCGTTGAACTCCGCGTAGCGCTCCTCGATGGACAGGGCGCCGGCGGTCATCTCTCCTCCGCAAAAGGGGCACTGCATGGCGATCATCTCCTTTTCTCCCGGTCTACTCGTCCTCTTCGGACTCTTTCTTCTTTCCTTTTCGCTTCTTCACGCACTCGGTGAGCAGATACTCGATCTGCCCGTTGATGGAGCGGAAGTCGTCCTCCGCCCAGGCGGCCAGCTCCTTCCACAGGGTGGGCGACACCCGGAGCAGGATCTGCTTTTTCTCCTTGTCCTTGTTCTCCAAGGGAGCATCGCCCTCCTTTCCGAGATCTCCATGCCGGCGTCAGCCGGTCTCTCGGTACAGTTTAATACAGGCTGCCCGAATTGACAACAGGCTGGGCGTCCTTGTTGCCGCAGAGCACCACCAGGAGATTGGACACCATGGCCGCCTTGCGTTCCTCGTCCAGGTTCACCTTCTGGCTCTCCTCCAGCTTCTCCAGGGCCATCTCCACCATGCCCACCGCGCCGTCCACGATCATCCGGCGGGCGTCCACGATGGCGGCGGCCTGCTGCCGCTGGAGCATGGCGGCGGCGATCTCGGGGGCGTAGGCCAGGTGGGTGATCCGGGCCTCCAGCACCTCCAGCCCGGCGATGTCCACCTTCTCCTGGATGGCCTGCTTCAGCTTCTCCGCCACCTCCTGGCTGCTGCCCCGAAGGGTGCACTCGTCGCTGTCCTCCGCCAGGTCATAGGGGTACAGCCGCACGATGTTCCGCAGGGCGGAGTCCGCCTGGATGGAGAGAAACTCCATATAGTTGTCCACATTGAACACCGCCTTGGCGGTGTTCACCACCCGCCAGATAACCACGATGCCGATCTCGATGGGGTTGCCCAGCTTATCGTTGATCTTCTGCTTGCGGTTGTCCAGGGTGATGGCCTTCATGGAGATGCGCATGCCGGAGGTGCTGTCCCCCTTGCTCTTCACCTTGCCCGGGGCACTCTCCGACCGGGGGGCGCCGCCGGCGGTGTCCTCCACTCTGAACTGGGTGACGGTGGGGTTGACTCCCTCGGTGAAGGGGTTGACCCAGTAGAACCCCTCGCTCTTCAGGGTGCCGTAGTATTTGCCGAACAGGGTAAGCACCAGCGCCTCGTTGGGCTTCATCACCTTCAGGCCCATGGAGCTGAAGATGCCCAGGAGCACACACGCCACCCCGGCGATGATCATCACGACGCCCAGAGCGATCCCTCCGGAGGTGCCGCGGATGCTGGGCTCCAGCAGATAGGGGGTGTCGGGCGGACTGATCATGTACACCCCGCCCACGATCAGGGGCACCACCGCCACAAACAGCAGGATGGTGACAAACAGCATCGCCATGCCCCGTCCGGCGTGTCCCAGGATCTTCTCCTCGTCGTGCAGCTGCCGCCCCTCGGGCTGCTCTGCAGGGTTAATCCGTTTTTCTTCGCTCATGGTCGTCTCCTCCTTTTGCGCTTTGGGACTTGTGATATCATTTTGATAGTATCATGATAATACATCATTTGTGCGGTTTTGTCAAGAGAAGCGGAGAGGATTTCCAAAAAATTGTGCAGGCTGTTTTATCATCGAATATCGATATTTTCCTTGACATCATCGATATTCGATATTATCATGGAGACAGAAAGGCGGTGGTCTCCATGCCCCGGAGCAAATTTCAGACCCTGACAGAGCAGATGTTCTATGTCCTGCTGGCCCTGCGGGAGGAGCGGTGCGGCGCAGACATCTCCGACTGGGTGCGGACGGTGACCCGCGGCCGGGTGGCGGTGGGCCCGGGCACCCTGTACTCCCTGCTGGAGAGCTTCGTGGCCGCCAGCCTGATCCGGGAGACCCGGGTGGAGGGCCGCCGGCGCAGCTATCTCATCACCGTGGAGGGGGAGCGGGCCCTGGAGGGGGAGTACCGCCGGCTGCTCACCCTCACCGAGGACTACCGCGCCCACACGGAGAAAAAGGAGGATGGCCATGAGACGGCATAGATACCGGCTGAACCTGTTTTCCTACTGTGACGCCCAGGGCGTCTGCCGCCGCCTGGAGCGCATGGCCGCCAAGGGGTGGCAGCTGGACGACATCGGCCTTCTGTGGCGGTACCGCCGGGCACCGGCTCAGGCTTTGACCTATGAGGCCGTCTACTGTGACGACGCGGAGCCGCTCGCCCCCCACGCCGGGGAAGGTGCCCAGCCCCTGGTGGACTACTGCGCCCAGGAAAGGTGGGAGCTGGCCGCCCAGTGGCGGCAGATGCTGATCTTCTCCAACCCTTATCCGGAGCCCGTCCCCATCGAGACCGATCCCCAGGTGCAGCTGGACGCCATGCACCGGGTGATGGCGGGCCGTCCTCTCATTGCCCCTGTGCTGCTGGCGCTGGTAGTGGCCGTCTTTGGGGCGCTGCTCCTGTTCTGGCTGCCCGATTCCCTTCCCCTCCTTCTGCTGTCTGACATTTCGCTGGCGCTGAGCCTGCTCCTGCTGTGCCTGCTACCCATTCTGATTCTGATGGACCCGCTGGCCTATCTCTGGTGGCACCGCCGGGCCCGGCGGGCGGTGGCCTTGGGAGAACCCTGGCCCCCATTCTTCCGCTGGCCCGCCGTCGCCACGGGGGTGACAGCCGCCCTGCTGGCCGTTCTGCTTGTGGTGAATGCCACGCTGAACCCCGCCGACGGCTTGCCCACGGTGCTGGGGGCGCTGGGGGTACTCCTGGTCCTGTCCATCTTTTATGCCGTTCGCCGTCTGATGCGCCACTTGGGTACAGCAAGCTGGCTCAACCAGGCCGTCTCTCTCCTGGTTCTGGTGGTCCTCTGGTCCGTGCTATGGCAGGCCGTGCTCCCCTGGCTGCGGGACCTGGGTGCCCAGGGCGTGTTCGGCGGCAGCCCGGCGGAGGCGGTCACGCTCACCTCCGACCGGGGCGCTGAGACCGATCTTCTCCGGCGGGACGCTCTGCCCCTCACTCTGGAGGACCTTGGGGTGTCGGGCGGACAGTGGTCCTATGAGCTGGAACAGCACGCCTCCCCCCTGCTGTCCCTGACCTCAGCGCAGCAGCGCCCCGCCTTCTCCAACGCGTCGTTCACCTATGAAATCGCGCAGGTCCGTATCCCCGGCCTCATCCCCTGGGTTCAGGAGCTTATCACAGAGTGCCATCGGGACCAGCTGAACCTTCAGCCCGACCCCCGCTCCACCTACCGCCCAGCTCCCGACGGTCTTTGGCCGGTGGAACAGGCGCTTCAGCGATACCGGGGCGGCCAGGCGCTCTCTGTCTACCTCCTCCGGGACGGGGACACGGTGGTCTACCTCTCCCTCCCCGATGACCTATCCCTCACCCCGGCGGCGGTGGACACCATCTGTGAAAAGCTGTTCCCATGAAAAGGCCCGCCCCCGGCGCCGCGCGGCGCTGGGGGCCTCTCATTAAGGTACAGTTAAAGTATATGAATAGCTCCAAGCATAGGTCGTTGTCTGATGGATTCCATCGGGGCTGGTAATAATCTCTGTGTCGCCTAACGATATTTCATATTCACCAGCCGATGCATAAGTTTTCATCGGAAAATAGAGGTAACCATAGTGCACATTTCCGCCCTCACTTAAATAGTCTTTATAGGCCCAAGCACCTGTTCCATCGCCGAAGTAAATCATACACGAGAAGTAATCAATAAATGTAGTAATATCAGTTACAACAGTCCAGGGCTGGTATACTCTTCCATACTGATGTTCCATCATAATGGAAATATAGTATTGAGGCGGAACAGTTCGTTGCATAGGTGTTTCTTCTGACAATTCCACTAAAATCGTGCCATCCGAAGTTCGCCCCACTTCATACGCCCAAAGGTTAATAATAAGGTCATCTTCTTGGATTTCCGGAAGTGCCGCTTGACTTGCCTCAATCATATTTTCATAGACAGCATATAGTTCTTGAGTCGTATATTCCTCCTGAAAATATATTTGTAGACAAACCAGCCGCATGTGTAGGCAGGACGATCATTGACAGGAAGATTCCTACGACAGAAAGTAATGACATATATCGTTTCATTATTTTTCCTCCTCCATATTTGTAAATGTCAAATTGATAAACTCAAAATCATAAGTTGCGACGATCTGTGTTGAGCCACAATTCCATTTCGCTTCATAGGGCACTTCATGGTCAACCATTTCTGCATCAGAGATATCATATTCTTCTTCCAGCCAATCAATGACAATATCCCATGTATTTTCTATATTTTCAGTTGCCCCAACATCAATAAAGTATTCTCCCTGAAACAGCCCTCCGTTTAAATCAAAACGATAAACAGCCGTGGCTGGCAGATCAGATACGGAAGTGGTTCCCTGTATCAAAAACCAAGTACTCCAATCTGCATAATCTTCAACCTCTTCTATAGGAGTGCCCCACATAATATCATTGAAGCCCGTGCCTTCTCTTAAAACACCTGGCGCCGTTATAGTAATCCGTAGATCAGTCGAAGTTCCAACATCCAATTGACAAGTTTCCGAATCTGGTGTGACCCAAAAAAACTGTACAGTTCCGCCCTCTTTTAATGCATTCTCCCATGTATCGGCTATACTACCATCTTCATTTTTAAACACTCCAGCATTTGGTACCCCCAGTTCGTCTGTCAGTTCAGCCAACACATCCATAGTCTGCTCTACACGAACCTCCAAAGTATTAGTTCGCAAGATATATCCTCCCATCGTAAGAGCAGCTTCTTTATTAAATCCATAGATGGTAACAACATTCTCGTTTTCTGTTGCCAAGAAATAATCTTCGCTTTGTGCAGAATGAATGATTTCCGCTGCCTGTGTCCCCCATGATATTCCTTGAAAAGATGGATTAGCTATCGCCTGTGGTGCACACCCGGATAAGATACTGACGCCTAAAAATAATATTCCAAAAATTTGTAATTTATAAAATACAGGTAATTTTTTCATTTTATACCTCCTTCCATTTTCTATATAGGGCAAGACCTCTGAGTTCTGCTTCCTCCTTTTTAATTTAATGCCCTCCTTTTATATAAAAAACATATCATGCCATTAGCTTTTTTACAAATTCTTCTTTATCAACTCTTATGCAAAAAAAGTTTGTCTCCATTGCGGTTGCAATGGAGACAAACTTTTCAACCGACTTTTAATAGGTATGCTCGCAGACCTCCCGGATCTTGGCCTGGATGCTCTTCAGATCGTCGAAGGTCTCCGGCTTGCGCCGGGGATCCCGGAGGAGGGCGGCGGGGTGGTACAGGGCGGTCATCCACACCCCGTTTTTCTGGAACCACTGCCCGTGCTCCCTGGTGATCTTGAAGTCCTCCTTGATGAGCTTCATGGCGGAGATGCGCCCCAGACAGACGATGATCTTGGGCCGCAGCAGCGCCACCTGGTTGCGGAGATAGTCGATGCAGGCGTCCTGCTCGGTGTTCAGGGGGTCCCGGTTCTGGGGCGGGCGGCACTTGACGATGTTGGCGATGTAGATGTTTTTCGTCCGGTCCAGGTCGATGATGGTGAGCATCTCATCCAACAGCTTGCCGCCCCGGCCCACGAAGGGCTCACCCTGCAGGTCCTCGTTCTCCCCGGGGCCCTCCCCCACGAACAGGACCTCCGCGTCCCGGACCCCCACCCCGAACACCACATGGGTGCGGGTGTCCGCCAACGCGCACTTCTGGCAGCTCAGGCAGGTCTGCTCCAGCTCTTCCCAGTTCATCATGGCCATTTCCCCTCTCTGCGTTTCCTCCATCATAGCACGCCCCGCCGCCCGGCGCAAGCCCCCGGAACACGGCGGGCCGCCCCGGCGTCTGCCGGGGCGGCCCTTTCCGCATTTTCCGTCGTTCCCGCCGGGCTTATTCCAGATTCAGCCGCTTGCTCAGCACCAGGGTGGTACCGGCGAACATGGCCGCGCACAGCACCGCCTGATACAGGATGACCAGCCAGATGCCCAGCTGGGAGTTGGCGGGCAGCGCCGCCAGCACCTCCAGCCCGGACAGGAGGGAGGTGAGGTTGCTGAGGAGGATGTCCAGCACCACGAAAGCCACCACGCTCATGGCCGCCCGGTGCCGTGGGAACAGGTGCCCCACCGCCATGGAGGTGTACAGCAGCAGCACCAGCAGCACCAGCATCTCCAGCATCAGCAGGCAGATCTCCACCATCATCAGCACATCCCCCAGGTTCATGGCGGCCCACTGGATCGCATCTCCCAAAAATCCGGACTGGAACACGGCGCCCCAGTCCATGGGTACCATCACCAGAAGGGCCAACATAGCCACGATCCCGCTGACGATGATCACCACCACCGCGCAGATGAGCTTGGAGGTCACCAGCTGCCACGGCTTCACCGGCAGGGTGTGCATCAGGTACCCCTCGTCTCCCAGCAGGCCCTTGTAGAATCGCTGGAGGATGAACACCAGGGCCAGCACCCCCATGATCATCAGCACCGCCACCAGCAGCATCACCGTCGTGACCCCCACTGCGGTGGGGGTCTCCGCCATGGCGGAGACGCCGCTCCCCTCCCAGGGGAGGGTGAACCGGTTCACCAGCCCGATGACCAGCGCTGCGGGCCAGACCACCGCGAACTGCTTCCACATGGAGCGGAAGTCATACTTCAAAAGCTTTGCCAGCATCATCAGAACTCTCCTCCTTCCAGGGGCTGGGCGCGGAAGACCTCCCGGAACAGGGCGTCCACGCTCTTGCCCGACTTCTCCCGGATGTCGTCCACCGTGTCGTGGAGGGTGATCTTCCCCTCCTTCAGGAACACCGCCTCGTCCAGCACCGGCTCGATGTCGCCGATGAGGTGGGTGGAGATGAGCACGGTGCCCTCTTCATTATAATTGGTGAGGATGGTGCGCAGAATGAAATCCCGGGCCGCCGGGTCCACCCCGGCGATGGGCTCATCCAGCAGATAGAGCTGGGCCTTCCGGGCCATCACCAGCACCAGCTGCACCTTCTCCTTGGTGCCCTTGGACATGGTCTTCATCCGGTCCTTGGGGTCCACTCCCAGGCTCTGGCACATGGCCATGGCCCTGGGGCGGTCAAAGTCCCTGTAGAAGTCGGCGAACAGGTCGAACAGGTCCACCGCCCGCATCCAGTCCGCGAAGTACATCCGGTCGGGCAGGTAGCTGATGATGCTCTTGGTATACGGCCCCACCATCCTCCCGTCGATGGTGGCGCTCCCCTGGGTGGGCTGGATCAGCCCGCACAAAATCTTGATCAGGGTGGTCTTGCCGCTCCCGTTTGGCCCCAGCAGGCCCACGATACGGCCCCGGCCCAGGGACAGGTCCACCCCGTTCAGGGCCAGCTTGCCGCCGTAGGACTTGGTCAGTCCCCGGCACTCCACCAGCAGTTCGTTCATCTCTCTTCCTCCTTCAGCAGCATGATCGCCTGCTCCTGGTCAAAGCCCAGCTCCGCCATCCGGTGCAGGTATTGTTGCAGTTCCTCCCTGGCGCACTCCAGACGCCCGCGCTCCAAAACATTCGGTCTCATACCTCCGCCTCCCGTACCAGTTCCACCGCGGCCTGTCTGGTGAAGCCCAGGTCCGCCATGGCGTCGAAATACGCGGTGATGTTCACCTTGGCATAGGCCAGCCGGGCCGCCTCGATCACCCCGGTATCCCCGGTGACCGTCCGCCCCGCAGTGCGGTCCGCCTTGGCCAGGCCGTCCTGTTCCAGCTGAGCCAGCGCCCGCTGCATGGTGTTGGGGTTCACCCCCGCCTCCGCCGCCAGCTCCCGCACCGAGGGGAGCTTGCTCCCCGGCGGATATGTGCCGGTGACGATCCGCCGGGCCAGCTGCTCGCTGAGCTGCAGCCAGATGGGCCGGTCATCGCTGAACTTCCAATCCATAGGGCTCTCTCCTTTCGCTTGTATTATTGTATTAAGCAACTAATACGATAATACAGCTTCTTCTGTTTGTCAAGCCCCTTCGCAAAAATATTTCGGCCGCACCGGCGCCGCCGCCCGGCCTTTCTGCACCGGCCCCGAGCAAAAAAATCCCCGTGCGCTGTGCGCACGGGGATTTTTAGGGGAGATCAGATCTGATCCAACGCCTGGGCAATGTCCGCGATGAGGTCGCCGGCGTCCTCGATGCCGCAGGAGAAGCGCACCAGGTCGGGGGTGATGCCGGCGGCGGCCAGCTCCTGGTCGTTCATCTGCCGGTGGGTGGCCGAGGCGGGGTGGAGGCAGCAGGTGCGGGCGTCGGCCACATGGGTCTCGATGGCGGCCAGCTTCAGATGCTTCATGAAGTTCTCCGCCGCAGCCCGGCCGCCCTTGAAGCCGAAGGACACCACGCCGCAGGTGCCGTTGGGCAGATACTTTTGGGCCAGGTCATAGTACTTGTCCCCCTCCAGCCCGGGGTAGGTGACAAAGGAGATCTTGGGGTGATTTTTCAGGAACTTGGCCACCGCCAGGGCGTTCTCACAGTGCCGGGGCATCCGGACATGGAGGCTCTCCAGCCCCAGGTTGAGCAGAAAGGCGTTCTGGGGGGACTGGATGGAGCCGAAGTCCCGCATGAGCTGGGCGGTGCACTTGGTGATGAAGGCACCTCCCTGGCCGAACTTGGTGGCATAGGTGATGCCGTGGTAGCTCTCGTCCGGGGTGGTCAGGCCGGGGAACTTGTCCGCATGGGCCATCCAGTCGAATCTGCCGCTGTCCACGATGCAGCCGCCCACGCCGGCGCCGTGGCCGTCCATATACTTGGTGGTGGAGTGGGTGACGATGTCGCAGCCCCACTCGAAGGGCCGGCAGTTCACCGGGGTGGCGAAGGTGTTGTCCACGATGAGGGG
>CALWZP010000020.1 GCA_944386055.1 uncultured Oscillospiraceae bacterium
ATATACTCTGCTATTTGCTTTTTATTCCGTCCCACTGTATCCACATAATATCCTCTGGCCCAAAAGTGCCGATTCCCGTACTTATACTTCAAATTTGCATGCCGGTCAAATATCATCAGACTACTTTTCCCTTACTTCACCCGCAGACGCTTTGTCAGCTCACCGTCAGGCTTTACATATGCGGTCTGATAGGTGGTGTAGATCACCATCCCCGGCCGGGCGCCGGCGGGCTTCTTTACAAACTTCACCGGGGTGTAGTCCACCGGCACCTGGGCGCTGTCCCGAGCCTGGGAGTACCAGGCGGCCAGGCCGGCCGCCTCGTTGAGGGACTGCAGGTCGGGCTCCCGCCCCTCGGTCCACAGGATCACATGGGCGCCGTGGATCTTCTGGGTGTGGAACCAGATGTCACTCTTAAGCGCCAGCTTGCAGGTAAGCTGGTCATTCTGCAGATTGTTTTTTCCCACTGAGATGCGCAGGCCGGCCGTGGATCGGAACTCCAAAGGCCTGGAGGCCGCCCGCTTCTCCCGGTCCTTGGCCTTGGCGAGGCGGCGGAGATAGCCGGTTTCGGTGAGTTCCTGCCGGATCTCCCCCAGGTCCCGCTCCCCCTCCGCCAGAGAGATGTTCTCCAGCACGCTGTTGAGATAATCCAGGTCGCGCCGGGCCTTTTCCATCTGGACGGTAAGCACCTCCTCCGCCTTCTTGGCCTTGTTGTACTCCTTGTAGTACTTCGCCGCGTTCTGCTGTGGTGTCAGGAGCGGGTCAAGTTTTATGTCAACTTCCTTTCCCTCCGGATCGTAAAAATCCTGGGTGGTGAAGTGGGTCATCCCCCGCTCCATCTGCCACAGGTTGGAGGTAAGCAGGTCCCCCCACCGGCGCAGATGCTCCCGGTCCGCCGCCGACGCCAGCTCCTTCTCCTGTGCCGCAATCTTCCGGGCAGCCCGGTCCCGGGCATTGGTGACCAGGCGGATCAGGTCCTGTCCCTTCTGACGCACCCGTTCCTGTGTCTCCCGGGTCTCGTAAAACTCGTCCAGCAGTGTTCCGAAGCTCTCCATCTCCCGCAGTTCGGCATCAAAGCCGTATTGGAGTACGGGCAGGCAGCTGAAATCCACCGGCTTGTTCTCCCGAAGGAGAAGATATGGTGTAAATTTCTTTTCCTTTACGATATCTGCAATCCAAAGGACCCGGTCGATCAGCCGGGCGGTATCCCCCACCTCGAACAGCCTGGCGTCGGTGCGGCCGCAGGTCTGGAACACCACCTCCCGGCACAGCAGGGGCGACACCCCGCCGAAGGTGTCCAGCAGCCAGCGCGCCGCCTCCTTCTCTCGTGGGGCGGCTTCCAGCAGCGCGCGGAGTTCCTCCCCGGTGACCTTGGTGAGGTCCCCCTTCTCCTGCCCCGGGGGCAGACGGTAGAACATCCCAGGCAGCACCTGCCGCTGGGGTGACATCTCCGCGTCCACCCGACGCAGGCAGTCGGTGATCCGTCCCTCTCCGTCCAGCAGAATCAGGTTGGCCCGCCGGCCCATGGCCTCCAGCACCAGGCGGCGCCTGACCCGGTCCCCCAGCTCGTCGGTGGTCTCTATTGTTATGTCAACCACTCGTTCCATGGGAGGCTGCCGGATCTCCAGGATGCGGCCTCCGGTAAGATGCTTGCGCAGCAGCATGCAGAACATGGGCGGTGTCTCCGGATTCTCTCGGCCCGCTGCGGTGAGCTGGGCCCGGGAGTGTGCGGGATTGGCGGAGAGGAGCAGCCGGACATTCCCCTCGCTCCCCCGCACCGCCAGCACCACCTCGTCCCGGGCGGGCTGGTGGATCTTGTCGATCCTCCCTCCGGTAAGGGCGCGGCGCAGTTCCTCCGCCACGGCGGTCATGCACACGGCGTCCATAGGCATGGCTTCATCCCTCCATCATCACGGAAAACAGCTGGTTCAGGCGCTCCGTCTCCCCCCGGAGGTACAGCCAGCCGAACAGCGCCTCCAGTCCGGTGGCGGTGAGATACTCCTCTCGAGTGGCGGCGGCGGGAAAGGTATGGGGCTTGGTGTTGTGTCCCCTGCGGAACACCGCCGTCTCCTCCTGGGTGAGCAGGGGGCGAATCTTCTCCACCATGGCGGCCTGGGCGGGGGCGGAGACATAGGCCACCGCCGCCCGATGCAGCCCCTTGGCGGTGGCTTTTCCGTGAAGGCACAGCCAGGAGCGCACCATCACCTCGAACACCCCGTCCCCCAGATGGGCCAGGCCCAGGCTGCTGATACCCTGGAGCTGGTCCTCCGGCATATGCAGGTGAAAATAGTCGGTCATTTCTCTCTCTCCTTCTCTCTGCGCCGCTTCTGATACAGGCCGTCCCCCACGATGAGCACCGCGCATCCCAGCACCAGCAGAATCAGGATCAGGATGGCGCAGTTGCGGAAGAACACCGAGGGCAGGATGTTGATGATCTGGTCCACATCATAGTCCAGGATCCAGTTCTCTTTTCCCGGAAAAAAGATCGAGTGGAACACCACAAAAGCCCGCCGGAAATCCAGTGCCGCCCAGCCGGCGATGAGCAGGAAGATCACCGCCAGCCCGGTCCCAGTCCAGAAACCCGGTCCACGGCCCAGAATGGGCCGTGGACGGCGCCGGGCCAGCCGGGCGCCGATGAGCAGGACCGCCAGCAGCACCACGGACCCCGCCAGCACCCGCAGGTCCAACAGGAACAGCCCCCGCACATCCACGAAGTGGGACCGGCCCCAGTCGCTCCAGGCCAGCACACCGGTGGAAAAGTCCTCCCGCAGTCCCAGACAGAAGTCCAGCATCTCGTCATAGGCCTGGCGGATCTCCTCCTCCGTCCACGGGGTGGTCTCGGTGAGGTGGAGGGCGTCGATATGGGCATAGTAGAAGGGGCGGCACAAAATCGGCGCCGCGATGGAGGTGGACAGCAGCAGCGCCCCCAGCACCACCGCAAAGATCACGGTGAGCAGCCGGCTCTCTTTTTCTTTCATCTTGTTTCCTTTCTCTCCGGAAAGCCGGAGCACACGATGAGCACCTGGGAGGGCAGGTAGAACAGCCACATCCCTACCCGGGCGAAAGCGTACGCCGCCGAGGGCACCGCGCCCGCCAGGTTATAGAGCCCCACGCACAGATCACAGCAGGCGAACAGCGCCAGTCCCGTGCCAAACAGCCGCCCCCGGGGGGCGGCGGAGGTAAAGCTGTGAACCATGTTGCCCAGCAGCAGGGAGTAGTACACCAGGGCGAGGGCGTTCAGCGGCGTCATCGCCCCTGCGGCCCACCCGGCCAGCAGCAGCGCCGCCGCCAGCAGCAGCCGCAGGGGGAGCAGCGTCCGCCCATCCCACCGGAACAGCCGGCGGAGATAGAGCAGCTGCACCCCCACGAACAGGGCCACCCCCAGGGCGTACCACCGGTCCAGCATCAGCAGGAACAGGTCTGCCCCCGCCGTCAGCACCAGGGCGGCGGCCACCAGCCCCTCCCCGCCCCGGCGGGCGCTGAAGGCCGCCATGGCCAGGCACAGCAGCACACCCGCATATTTCAGCCCATTTCCCCCGGCACCTCTTCCCGTCAGATCCAGTGCGAGAAAACTTACATAGAGAACGGCCTCCGCCGTCCAAAACCCGGCCAGGGACCAGGCCGGCAGGGTGGTCTTCACACCGGCCATCCCCCTTTCCCCCGTCTCTGCGCCTTTTCGGCGCAGGGCGAGTATGGATTGTAGTATAGCACAATTTATGCCCGAGAGCAACGGAGGGCCGGGGAGTTGACTGCCTGCCTTGCAGGGAAAGATTTTTTCGGTTTGCGGGAATGTCATTTTTTCTGACCATTTTCCTTTGATCCGCACATACTACCACCACGAACAGGAAGGAGGCCATGGGATGGATACCCTCTATCACAACGGAACTGTGATCACCATGGAGCGCCCCCTGCGGGCGGAGGCGGTCCTGGTGCGGGACGGCCGCATCGCCGCGGTGGGGGCGGCTGCGGAGCTGCGTGCTCAGGCACAGGGACCCCTGCGCTCCGCGGATCTGAAGGGCTGTACCCTTCTCCCCGCCTTTGTGGACGCTCACAGTCATTTTGCCGCCGCGGCCAGCCGCTTTTTGGAGATCTCTCTGGCCGGCTGCCGCACACCGGAGGAGATCGTCGCGCGGCTCTCGGAGCACCTCCGCCTCCACCCCGTCCCGCCGGGGCAGTGGGTCCGGGCGGGGGGCTATGACCACAACCAGCTGCCGGGAGGCCGCCACATCACGGCGAAGGAGCTGGACCAGGCCGTCCCGGATCACCCACTGATCGTCCAGCACGCCTCCGGCCATATGGGGGTGGTGAACACTGCCGCTCTGAAGCTGCTGGAGGTCCCGGTCCGGGCGGACGCCATCCCCAGCGGCGTCATCGGGGTGGAGGGCGGCGCGCCCACCGGCTATCTGGAGGAGGCGGCCTTTCTCCACTATCTCCATCAGCTCCCCCTCCCTGGCAGGGAGGAGCTCCTCGCCGCCTTTGACCGGGCACAGGCGCTCTATGCCAGCCACGGCATCACGGTGGTCCAGGAGGGGCTGTTCACTCCCCAGCTCATCCGCCCCTATCAGGACCTGCTCCGGCGGGGCGGGCTGTATCTCCATGTGGTGGGCTATGCCGCGCCGGAGGACTTCTCCGCCGTGGCCGCTGCCCTCCCCCGCTGCGTGGGACAGTTCCACCGCCGTCTGTGCCTCGCCGGCTATAAGATCTTTCTGGACGGCTCTCCCCAGGGGCGCACCGCCTGGCTGCGCCGCCCCTATGAGGGGGAGACGGAGTACAGGGGCTACCCCGCCCTCCGCGATGAACAGGTGATAGACGCCCTGCGCCTGGCCGCCGGGACCGGCCGGCAGCTTCTGGCCCACTGCAACGGCGACGCGGCCTGCGCCCAGCTGCTCCGCGCCGCCGCTCAGGTGATCCGGGAGGGATATGACCTGCCCGCCGTCCGCCCGGTGATGGTCCACGCGCAGCTGCTCTCCCCCGACCAGCTCCCCCAGGTGCAGGAGACCGGACTGCTCCCCTCCTTCTTTCCCGCCCATATCTGCCATTGGGGGGATACCCACCTGCGCAATCTGGGCCCGGAGCGGGCCGCCCGCCTCAGCCCCGCGGGCTCCGCCCTGGCGGCGGGGGTGCCGTTCACCTTCCATCAGGACACGCCGGTGCTCCCCCCGGACATGCTGGAGACCATGTGGTGTGCCGCCGTACGCCGCACCCGCGACGGAATCATTCTCGGAGCGGAGGAGCGGATTTCCGCTCTGGAGGCCCTGCGGGCCGTCACCGTCCGTGCGGCCTGGCAGTACTTTCAGGAGGAGCACCGGGGGAGCATCGCCCCCGGAAAATGGGCGGACTTCGCCGTGCTGGACGGCGACCCCCTCGCCTGCTCCCCCGAGGCGCTGCGCCGCCTCCGGGTGCTGGCCACCGTGGCGGAGGGGCGGACCGTATTTCGTACCCATGACGCCCCTTTCTGACCTTTCGGCGGCGGGATCTCCGGTTTTTCCGAGAGATCCCGCCGTTTCTCTTGCTTTTTTCCCCCTGTCTGGTGTAAAATAATAGTCTATTGCCGACCGTCTACGGCGGACGGACAGGAAGGAGCTCTGCACAATGTCGGAAGAACGCATGGAATCCATGGCTCAGAACTTTATCCACGACCTCATCGACCAGGACCTGGCCCCCGGGGGGCAGTATCAGGGGATGACGGTGCACACCCGCTTTCCGCCCGAGCCCAACGGCTATCTCCACATCGGCCACGCCAAAGCCATCTATGTGGATTTCGGCACCGCGGAAAAATACGGCGGGCTGTGCAATCTCCGCATGGACGACACCAATCCCACCAAGGAGGATGTGGAGTATGTCCAGGCCATTCAGGAGGACATCCACTGGCTCGGCTACGACTGGGGGGACCGGTTCTTCTACGCCAGCGACTACTTCGAACAGATGTATGACTGCGCCGTGGGGCTGATCCGCAAGGGGCTGGCCTATGTCTGTGAGCTCACCCCCGACCAGATGCGGGAGATGCGCGGGGATGTGAACTGCGCGGCCAAATGTCCCTACCGGGACCGGCCGGTGGAGGAGAGCCTGGACCTGTTCGCCCGGATGCGCGCGGGGGAGTTCCCCGACGGCGCCATGACCCTCCGGGCAAAGATCGACCCCTGCTCGGGCAACTTCAACCTGCGGGACCCGGTGCTCTACCGCATCAACCATATGCATCACCACCGTCAGGGGGACAAGTGGTGCATCTACCCCATGTACGATTTCGCCCACCCCATCGAGGACGCGCTGGAGGGCATCACCCACTCCCTGTGCTCCCTGGAGTTTGAGGACCATCGGCCGCTGTACGACTGGGTCATCGCCCACTGCGACCTGCCCGCCAAGCCCCGGCAGATCGAGTTCGCCCGGCTGGGCATCAACTACACGGTGATGAGCAAGCGCAAGCTGCGCCAGCTGGTGGAGGAGGGCCGGGTCTCCGGCTGGGACGACCCTCGGATGCCCACCCTGCGGGGCCTGCGCCGCCGGGGCTATACCCCCCGGGCCATCCGCAATTTCTCCGAGCGCAACGGAGTGAGCAAGGCATCTTCCACCGTGGAGTATGCCTTTTTGGAATACTGTCTGCGGGAGGACCTGAACGAGACCGCCCAGCGCCGCATGGCGGTACTGCGCCCGGTGAAGCTGGTCATCACCAACTACCCCGTCGGCCAGTCGGAGACTTTTACCGTGGAGAACAACCCCAACCGCCCCGAGGACGGGACGCGGGAGGTCACCTTCTCCCGGGAGCTGTATATCGAGGCGGAGGACTTCCTGCCCCAGCCGGTGCCCAAGTACAAGCGCCTCTATCCTGACGGCCCCGAGTGCCGTCTGAAGGGGGCCTATGTCATCAAGTGCGTGGGCTATGAGACCGACGAGGCGGGCAATGTGGTGGAGATCACCGCCGAGTACGACCCGGACAGCCGCGGGGGTGACCCCGCCGACGGCCGGAAGATCAAAGGCGCCACCATTCACTGGGTGGATGCTGCCACCGCCGTGGACGCCGAGGTACGGCTGTATGACAACCTGTTCTCCGACCCTGAGCCCGATGCCGGAGACAAGAATTTCCTGGACTGCCTCAATCCCGATTCCCTGGAGGTGCTCACCGGAGCAAAGGTAGAGGCCTGCCTGGCGGATGTCAAAAGCGAGGAGCGCTTCCAGTTCCTGCGCCAGGGCTATTTCTGCGCTGACAGCGCGGACTGCGCCCCCGGACACCTGGTGTTCAACCGCTCGGTCTCCCTGAAGGACAGCTATAAGCCGGGCACCTGATCAAATCCTATCTCTGACCCACACCGCGGAATACAGCCCGGCTGTATTCCGCGGTGCCACAGGAGGGACTTTTCATGTATCATTTCCGCAACGACTACTCCGAGGGCGCCCACCCGGAGGTGCTGGCCGCCCTGTGTGCCACCAATCTGGAGGAAAATCCGGGATACGGCGGTGACGATCACTGCGCTCGGGCCGCCGCCCTGATCCGGGAGCAGTGCTGCTGCCTCCAGGCCGATGTGCAGTTTCTCATCGGCGGCACCCAGACCAATTTCACCGCCATCGCCGCTTTCCTCCGCCCCTGGGAGGGGGTGCTCTGCGCCCGCAGCGGCCACATCAACGGCCACGAGGCCGGCGCGGTGGAGGCCACCGGCCACAAGCTGTTCCAGGCGGAGACCGGCCCCGACGGCAAGCTCACCGCCGACCTCCTCCTTCCCTTCCTGGAGGAGGGGAAAAATGAGCACACCGTCCTCCCCCGCCTGGTGTACATCTCCGACGCCACCGAGACCGGCGGGGTCTATACCAAGGCGGAGCTCACCGCCCTGTCCAATTTCTGCCGCTCCCACGGCCTGCTCCTCTTTCTGGACGGCGCCCGGCTGGGGGCCGCCTTCGCCGCGGAGAGCAATGACCTCACCCTTCCCGACCTCGCCCGGCTCACCGACGCCTTTTACATCGGCGGTACCAAGAACGGCGCCCTTATGGGTGAGGCGCTGGTCATCGTCGCCCCCGCCCTGCAGGAGGGCTTCTTCCGTTTCAAGAAGCAGCGGGGAGCAGTGCTGGCCAAGGGCTGGCTGCTGGGGGTACAGTTCGAGGCCCTGCTGCAGGACGGCCTCTATTGGCGCATCGCCCGCCACGCGGTGGAGATGGCCCAGCGCCTCCAGACCGGGCTGACCGGGCTGGGCTTTCCCCTGCTCAGCCCCTCGGAGAGCAACCAGATCTTCCCCATCGTCCCCAACTCCCTCCTCCCCGTTCTGAACAGCATCTGCACCTACGAGGTGTGGTCCCGGCCGGATGAGGCGCACACCGCCGTGCGCTTCGTCACCTCCTTCGCCACCCCCCAGGAGAGTGTGGACGGCCTGCTCGCCCAGCTGGCCCGGTCGCGCTGACCGGCCTGCAGATCCCCAGGAGGTGACGCCTATGATCCGCCATTCCATCTGTGACATCTGCACCCCCGGTCCTCACTGCGGGCTGGAGCTCACTGTGGAGAACGGGGCCATCACCGGGGTGCGGGGCACCCCAGACTTTCCCGGCAGCGGTGGCAAGCTGTGCGTCAAGGGGCTGGCCACCGCCCAGTATGTATACCGCGCCGACCGCATCCCCTCCCCTATGCGCCGCACCGGCCCTCGGGGGAGCGGCTCCTTCACGCCCATCTCCTGGGAGGAGGCCCTGGACCTCACCGCCCGGCAGCTGGCCCGGGCAAAGGAGGCGGCGGGGGCGCAGTCGGTGCTGTTCATGACCGGGTACGAGAAGTGGCTGCGCCCCTGGCTGCAGCGTTTCGCCTTTCAGTTCGGCAGCCCCAACTTCCTCACCGAGTCCTCCGCCTGCAACCGCGCCAAGGTCATGGCCTGGAAGAGCATGACCGGCGCCTCTTTCCGCCCGGACCTGGGCCGCGCGGCGCTGTGTCTGGGATGGGGCTATAATCCGGCGGGGCAGCAGCATGTGGCCTATCAGGCCCTGCGGGACTTCAAGGCCCGGGGCGGGAAACTCATCCTCGTGGACCCCAGACGGTGCCAGGCGGCGGAGATGGCCGATGTGTACCTCCAGCCCCGGAACGGCACCGACACCGCCCTGGCCTTCGCCATCGCCCGGGAGCTGTTCTCTGCCGGCGGCGTGGATGAGGACTTTCTCCAGCGCCATGTCCAGGGGGCGGAGGAGTACCGGGCGCTGGTGGAGCCCTTTACCCCGGAGCAGACCCAGGCCCTCACCGGCGTGCCCGCCGGCGACATCCGCCGGGCGGCGGCCATGCTGGCGGAACACCGACCCGCCTGCCTCCAGGGCGGCAACTCCCTCACCCACCGCACCGGCGGCTTCGACCTGTACCGGGCGGTGATCGCCCTGATGGTGCTCACCGGGAACCTGGACCGCCCCGGCGGGATGCTCCCCGAGCAGGAGACCTTCTGCCACTCCAACGGCGGCGTCCCCTCTCGGGAGGCGGAATTCTCCCTGCGGGACCGTTTTCACGCCCTGCCACCCGCCGTGGGTGCCCGCCGCTTCCCCTTCCGGGACCGCTGGGAGCCGGAGGGGCAGGGCATGGACCTGGTCCACTGGCTGGAGGGGGACGGGGACTATCCCCTGAAGGCCGCCCTGTGCCTGGGGGTGAACCACATGATGTACCCCCAGTCCTCCCGCTTTCTGGCCGCGATGGATAAGCTGGACTTCATCGCCGCCTCCGACCTGTTCTGGACGGAGACCTGCCGCCACGCGGATGTGGTCTTCCCCGCCCTGTCCTCGGTGGAACGCGCCGAGGTGAAGTGCTATGCCGGCAAGTATCTCTACTATACATCACCTGCCATCCCGCCGGTCGTGGACGGCATCGACGATGTGGAGCTGCTTACCCGGCTGGCCCGGCGGCTGCTGCCGGAGGACGGGCTGCTCTGCGGCGGCTATGACGCCGCCGTCCGGTATATCATGGAGCCGGCGGGCATCGCCGACTGGGACGCGGTGCGCGCCGCCGACGGCCCCGTGCCCGTCCCCAGCGCCGCCCCCTATGTGCCGGGGAGCTTTCTCTCCCGCATCCCCACCCCGTCAGGGAAGGTGCAGCTCGTCTGCCCTGAGATGGCGCAGTACGGCCGGGCGGAGCTGTCCCCCCTGCCCCGCTGGTCTCCGCCGGAGCGGGACCCGGAATTTCCCTTCACCGGCATGGCCGGGGCCCGGATCCCCTTTGCCATTCACAGCCGCTGCCACAAGGTGCCCCAGCTGCGCCGGCTGCGCCCCCAGCCCCTGGTGGAGCTCTGCCCCGGCGACGCCGCCGCCCTGGGGATCGCGGAGGGGGACCATTTGTCCATCACCAGTCCAGCGGGCAGCATCACCATGACCGCCCACCTCCATGACGGACTGCTCCCGGGGGAGATCTCCCTCTACCACGGCTATGAGGGGGCCAACGCCAACGAGCTCATCCCCGCCGACCTGCTGGACCCCTATACCGGGTTCCCCGCCTACAAGCAGTTCCCCTGCCGCCTCACCCGTGTGGAGGAATAGGGCCGGCCTGGTATATGCCTCCCATGGTTTTTTCAAATTCCCGCAAAAAACACTTGCATTTCCCGCTGAGATGTGCTAACATAATTAAGCTGTCATTGAGGACAACGGCAGTATGCGGCTGTAGCTCAGTTGGATAGAGTGTTTGGCTACGAACCAAAAGGTCGGGGGTTCGAATCCCTTCAGCCGTACCACTCGTCGCAAGCGACATATCGCTTGCGACGAGTTTTTTATTCTAGAAATCCATCATGTGTTCACTCTGCCGCTCCATACATCCGCTTTCCCTTTTAATCCTCTCAAGGTTGGCTGACACTTGATCTCAGCAGAACTTTTCACTATAATGAAGTCGGATATCTGCTTTTTAGGGGGAGGTATGAACATGAAGAAATGGTACGACGAGGAGTACGAGTTTGAAATCGAGGTCACGGGCTTTCTCCGGGGAGATCGCACAGAGCGGTATTGCCGCAACGGAGAGGAAGTCGGCGACCGGTACGCCTGCACCTATGGCTGCCCTGTCAATCAGGATGGCCAAGGGATCTGCTCCAAGACCATGCTGCAGCTCTTCCCGCTGATGGAGGCGGTGCGCAGCGGCGGGGATCTGACCAATGTAGGCGGCAGCAGCCGGTATGTCAAGGACATTGTGTGCCCTGACGGCTGCGTCCTGTTCCGCCTCACCGCCAAACCCTTGGGAAATGAGAACTTCTTCCGTGGAAAATTCTTTGACTGAACCGATTCTCACATCATGATATTAGGAGGCCTTCATCATGGAAGTTTACCAAAATTGCGCCGGTGCAAACGGCAAATACATCATGCAGGAACTGAAGCTCCCCGCCATCCACGCCACACCCAAGGCTGTTGCGGACTATGAAGCGCTGGGGAAAAAACGCATCCACTGGATGGATGACCAGAATATGCCCGGCTGCTGCCAGATCAACACCTCCTGGTACTTCGCCGCCAATCGGGAACAGCAGCTTCATCCCACGGAGGAGACCAATGTCTATACCAAGTGGCAGTGCCATGTCCACGATGTGGATGAGATTCTGTGCTTCTACGGCTCCGATCCCGAGGATCCGTACAACCTCCATGGAGAGATTGAACTGATTCTGGGCGATGAGAGCCATATTCTTACCAAAAGCTCCCTGATCTATGTCCCCGCGGGGATGCGCCACTCCACCCCGCTGGTGAACCGCATTGACCGCCCCATCTTTCACTTTTCCATGGTGCTGAACCCCAACTACAACTTTGTTGCGGAAGACGGCGGCACCTTTATGGCCAAATAACCGGCCGGTCCAGCACAAAGGAGGCCAAAGATACCATGTCCATCGAAATCGTGAAGGGGGACCTGACCCGTCAGGGTGATGTGGAGGCTATTGTCAACGCCGCCAACCGCTCCCTGCTGGGGGGCGGAGGGGTGGACGGCGCCATCCACCGCGCCGCGGGGCCGGAGCTTTTGGCGGAGTGCCGCACCCTGAACGGCTGCGCCACCGGGGAGGCCAAGCTCACCGGAGCATACCGTCTCCCCTGCCGGTATGTCATCCACACCGTAGGCCCCATCTGGCAGGGCGGCGGGCACGGGGAGGCTGAGCTGCTGGCCAAATGCTACCAGAGCTGCATCCGTCTCGCGTCGGAGCACGGCATCCCCTCAGTGGCCTTTCCCTCCATCTCCACGGGGGCCTACCGCTACCCCCTGGAGCAGGCGGCAGCCATCGCGGTGGGCGCCGTGAAGGACGCCATGGCCCAATGCGCCCCTGAGCTGAAGGTACGCTTCGTCCTGTTTGATGACCGGACCTATGACGCCTACCGCCGTGCGCTGGATAGCTGCCGGAAAGACTGATCTGTTCCATCAAGCGCACAAAGGGTCCGCCGGAGGTTCCGGCGGACCCTTTGTGTATCTATTCTGAACAGGTATCTTGCTTTACACATCCAGGGCGGCGTGATAGCCCTGATACACGGCGTTGGTGATGTTGGACACCTTCCCGCAGTCTCCGATCACCGTGACCCAGGGCGCTGTGGGCCGCAGAGCATCCACAGCCGCGGTGTTGGGCCGCTGGCCCAGAGCGCAGATCACCGTGGTCCCGGGGACCAGCACCTCTTCCCCGTCCTTGGTAGCGCACAGGACGCCGTCGGCACGGACCTCCCTGCCGGTATAGCCGGTGTGGATATTCACCCTCTGTTTGTCCAGCTCGGACAGGAGGATGGGGCGGTGACGCAGGTTGGCATCAGGGGCCAGCTCGTCCCGCATCTCCACCAGGTGGACGGTCTTCCCCTCCCGGGCCAGATGGATGGCCAGCTCACTGCCCGCCAGGCCGCCGCCCAGCACCACCACCTGATCGGCCACCTCGTCCTTATGGAGGTAATAGTCGTTCACCAGGATGACATTTTCCCCGTCCAGCCCGGGGATGGGGGGACGGA
Organism: uncultured Oscillospiraceae bacterium; assembly: GCA_944386055.1. Classification (GTDB taxonomy): domain Bacteria; phylum Bacillota; class Clostridia; order Oscillospirales; family Oscillospiraceae; genus CALXCT01. The sequence continues at coordinate 12,883 of CALWZP010000020.1, forward strand.
TGGGACTGGAGCCCACCGCCACAATGAGGGCGTCGGGGGCCTCCTTCTCCACCAGTTCGGGGGTCACCTCGGTGTTCAACCGGATCTCCACTCCGGCGTCCCGGGCCAGCTTCTCCAGGGTGACGCCCAGCTGATACATCTCATGCTTGAAGGGGATGGCCTGCTCTTCCTTCAAAATGCCGCCGGTCTGCCCCTCCTTTTCACAGAGGATCACCCGGTGGCCCCGCTTGGCGGCGGTGAGGGCCGCCTCCAGGCCGCCGGGCCCACCGCCGGCCACAAGCACCTTCTTGGGCACGGGGGCGGGGCGGATCTCCGAGCCCTCAATCTCCCGGCCGATGAGGGGGTTGAGGGAGCAGCGGCGGGTGGCGGTGACCGCCCGCTCCGCCATGCAGACAAAGCAGCGCATGCAGTGGACGATGTCCTCATCCCGGTTCTCCATCACCTTTCGGGGCAGCTCCGGGTCAGCCAGCAGGGCCCGGGCCATGTAAACCACATCCGCTTTGCCGGAGGCGATGATTTCCTCCATCTGCTCCGGATCATTCAGTCCGCCGATGGTGGCCACAGGGACGGAGACATGCTTTTTGATCTCCGCCGCCAGGTAAACATTGCGGCCGTGTTCCTCGAACATGGAGGGATGGGTGAGCTTGAAGCCGTACTGATAGGAACCGGCGGAGACATGGATCATGTCCACCTTGTCCTGAAGCGCCTGGGCGATTCGCACTCCCTCGTCCAGGTGGTAGCCGCCGTCAAAATACTCGTCGCCGCTCATGCGGAATTCGATGGGGAAGCCGGGGCCCACCGCCGCCCGGACGGAGTCCAGCACCTCCCGTGCAAAACGCACCCGGTTCTCCAGGCTGCCGCCATACTCATCGGTGCGGTGGTTAAAATAGGGGGATAGGAACTGGTTGATGAGCCAGCTGTGGCCGCCGTGGACCATGATCATCTCAAATCCCGCCCGCTTGGCAATGGCGGCGCAGTCGCCATAGGCTTTGACGATATCGGCGATCTGCTCCTTGGACAGCTCCCCCACCTTCACACCGTCCGGGCGGACCGTGGCAGAGGGGCCCCACTGGCTCAGCCCCTGCTTTTTGTTCTTATCCGTGAGATAAGTACCGGCATACTGTCCGGAGTGGGAGAACTCCACGCTGGGGATGGCCCCGTGACGGCGGATGGCGTCGGCGGTATAGGCCGCGGCGGCCAGACATCCGGGGGTGGACAGGTCCAGGTGGAACATATGGGAGCCGTCGGTCTCCGGATGGACCACCACCTCGCTGACGGTGACGGCGGCAGCGCCCCCTTTTGCCCGCAGCTCATAGAACGCGGTGGACTTTGGGCCGATGCAGCAGTCTGCGGTGATGTCCGTTCCCCCCATGGGGGCGGAGAACATGCGGCTGCGGAAGGTGACATTCCCCAGTTTGATTGGGGAACAGAGATGGGGATATTTCTGTCTCATGAGAACCTCCTGTTTTCTAAAAATGAACGCGTTCATATTGTGATGTTTTTATTATACCACATCAGAAAGGATTGTCAACCGAAAATCCCTCCCCCGCTCATTTGTTGACAGGCCGGAGGTTTGGTGTTATTTTATCTATAATGTCTGCAGTCCGGTCCACCGGGCTGCAGCATCTGATTCTGTCCAAAAAGGAGCCTTCCCCATGACTCTTGAAACCATCGCCCAGCGCCAGCGGGATTTTTTTGAGACGGGGGCCACCCTCGATGTGGCCTTCCGCCGGGACGCCCTGCGCCGCCTGCACAAGACCATTCTGGACTGCGAGCCCAAGATCAATGCCGCGCTGCAGGCCGACCTGAACAAGTCCCCCACCGAGACCTTCATGTGTGAGACAGGGATGACCCTGTCCGAGCTGAGCTTTGTGGAAAAGCACCTGGGCCGCTGGGCCAAGGACCGCCGGGTGCTCACCCCCATGGCCCAGTTCCACGCCAGGAGCTTCACGGTGCCCCAGCCCTACGGGGTGGTGCTGATCATGTCCCCCTGGAACTATCCCTTTATGCTGTGCATGGAGCCGCTGATCGGGGCGCTGGCCGCCGGGAACTGCTGCGTGCTGAAGCCCTCCGCCTACTCCCCCGCCACCTCGGCGGTGATCCGGGAGATCGTGGAGGCGTGCTTCCCTCCGGAGTATGTCACTGCGGTGGAGGGTGGCCGGCAGGAGAACCAGGCCCTGCTGGACCAGAAATTCGACTACATCTTTTTCACCGGCGGCACCGCCGTGGGCACCGAGGTAATGACCAAGGCCGCCCGTCATCTCACCCCGGTGACCCTGGAACTGGGCGGCAAGAGTCCCTGCATCGTGGACAGGACCGCCAAGCTGGACCTGGCCGCCAAGCGGCTGGCCTTCGGCAAGCTGCTCAACTGCGGGCAGACCTGTGTGGCTCCGGACTACCTGCTCATCCAGCGGGAGGTGAAGGAGGAGTTCCTGGCCCATCTGAAGAAGTGGATGGCCGCCATGTACGGGCAGGATCCCCTGGACAACGATGGGTATGTCCGCATGGTCAACGAGAAGCACTTCCGCCGGGTGATGGGGCTCATCGACCCGGCCAAAGTGGTCTACGGAGGCAGGGGCGATCCGGAGACCCTGCGCATCCAGCCCACCATTCTGGACGGCGTCACGCCGGAGGACCCGGTGATGCAGGAGGAGATCTTCGGCCCGGTGCTCCCGGTGCTCACCTTTGACACCGTGGAGGAAGCGGAGCGGTTCGTGGCCCAGCGGCCCCATCCCCTGGCCCTGTATCTGTTCAGCGAGGACCGGGCAGTGCAGCGGCATGTCCTCCACCACCTGTCCTTCGGGGGCGGATGCGTCAACGACACCATCATCCACCTGGCCACCAGCCGCATGGGCTTCGGCGGGGTGGGTCAGAGCGGTATGGGCTCCTACCATGGAAAACGGAGTTTCGATACCTTCAGCCACAGGAAAAGCATCGTGCAGAAATCCACTTGGATGGATCTTCCCTTCCGTTATGCCCCCTACACTCCTCTGGGCAGCAAGCTGCTGCGCATTTTTCTGAAATGACCGGCCCTGGGCGGCGCCGCGTGGTCGCGGCGCCGCCCGGCTTTTTCCTCCAGGAGCCGCCCCGGTTTTCCCGGCAAAGCACAATATTTCCCGCGGAAAATATTGCGGGAGGGAAACGCACTGTTTCCCTTGAAATTGTCGTCGAATTCCTGTAATATAGCAGGTGTTGAATCATATACATCACCGGGCACAGGCATCCCTGCTCTTTTCCGGTTTCCGAGGTGACTTTTTTCATGACCCTTCGCATCGGCATCGATATCGGCTCCACCACCGTGAAGGTGGTCCTGCTGGATGAGAACGATCAGCTGCTCTTCCGCTCCTACGAACGGCACTACTCCAAGGCCCGGGAGCGGGCCTGCGAGACCCTGTACACCCTGCGGGACAAGCTCAGCGGCCAGCAGGTCCGCATGGCCATCACCGGCTCCGCCGGACTGGGCGTGGCCAAAGCGGCGGACATCGACTTCGTCCAGGAGGTGTACGCCACTGCGGCGGCGGTGAACACCTATATCCCCGGCACCGACGCCGTCATCGAGCTGGGGGGCGAGGACGCCAAGATCATCTTCTTCGGCGGCGCGCTGGAGGAGCGGATGAACGGCTCCTGCGCCGGCGGCACCGGTGCCTTCATCGACCAGATGGCAACTCTGATGAATGTGACGGCGGATGAGCTGGACCGGCTGAGCCTGCAGCACACCAAGATCTACCCCATCGCCAGCCGCTGCGGCGTATTCGCCAAGAGCGACATCCAGCCCATCCTGAACCAGGGCGGGCGGAAGGAGGATGTGGCCGCCTCCATCTTCCAGGCCGTGGTGGACCAGACGGTGGCCGGCCTGACCCAGGGGCGGGAGCTGAAGGGAAAGATCGTCTTTCTGGGCGGTCCTCTCCACTTCCTCCAGGGCCTGCGGCAGCGGTTCGTGGAGACCCTCCAGCTGGACGAGGAGCACGCCGTCTTCCCCAAGGACGGGGACTGCTTCGCCGCCATGGGCGCGGCCCTCTGCGCCACCGATTTTGAGCCTGCCCCCTTTGACGACCTGCTCAAGCGTCTGGAGGAGAGCGTGGACAACACCAGCCTGGTGGACACCATGCCCCCGCTGTTCACCTCTCAGGAGGAGTATGACGCCTTCTCCGCCCGGCACAATGCAAACCGCCCGCCCCAGGCGGACATCGACACCTACACCGGCGATGCCTGGCTGGGCATCGATGCCGGCTCCACCACCACCAAGCTGGCCCTGATCACCGCGGACGGCGGGCTGCTGTACACCTATTACCACTCCAACGAGGGGGACCCGGTGTCTGTGGTTCTGGAACAGCTGAAGGAGATTTACCGCCTGGGCGGGGACCGGATCACCATCAAGGGCGCGGCGGTCACCGGCTATGGCGAGGACCTGATCAAAAACGCTTTTTCCTGCGATCTCGGTCTGGTGGAGACGGTGGCACATTACAATGCCGCCGCCCACTTCCAACCCCAGGTGGACTTCATCATCGACATCGGCGGTCAGGACATGAAGTGCTTCAAGATCCGCAACGGTGCGGTGGACTCCATCATGCTCAACGAGGCCTGCTCCTCCGGCTGCGGCTCCTTCATCGAGACCTTCGCCAAGGCCCTGGGGTACACCATCGCCGACTTCGCCAAAATGGGCCTGTTCGCCCAGCATCCAGTGAACCTGGGCTCCCGGTGCACCGTGTTCATGAACTCCAGCGTCAAGCAGGCCCAGAAGGACGGAGCCAGCGTGGAGGACATCTCCGCCGGCCTGTCCATCTCCATCGTGAAGAACGCCATCTACAAGGTCATCCGGGCCGCCAACGCCGACGACCTGGGGCAGCACATCGTGGTCCAGGGGGGCACCTTCCTCAACGACGCGGTGCTCCGGGCCTTTGAGCTGGAGCTGGGCCGGGAGGTCACCCGGCCCACCATCGCCGGCATCATGGGCGCCTTCGGCGCCGCCCTGGCCGCCCGGGACCTGCATCTGGAGAAGAGCGCCATTCTGGACCAGGCGGCCCTGGCGGACTTTACCCATACCGCCAAGCCTGCCACCTGCAAGCTGTGCACCAACCACTGTTCCCTCACCGTCAACACCTTTGACGGCGGCCGGCGCTTCATCTCGGGCAACCGCTGCTCCCGCCCGCTGGGTCAGGAGCCCTCTCACCTGCCCGACCTTTACCGCTATAAATATCAGAAGCTGCGCGCCATGCAGGGCAAGGGCAGCGGCAGCGGGATCCGCGGCCGCATCGGCATCCCCTTTGGCCTGAACATGTACGAGAACCTCCCCTTCTGGTATGAGCTGTTCACCCGCCTGAACTTCGAGGTGGTCCTCTCCCCCGAGTCCTCCCGGAAGCTGTACATCAAGGGGCAGCGCACCATCCCCTCGGACACGGTATGCTATCCCGCCAAGCTCCTCCACGGCCATGTGGAGGCCCTGGTGGAGGAGGGCGTGGACGCCATCTGGTACCCCTGCATGTCTTATAACTTCAATGAGAAGACCTCGGACAACAACTACAACTGCCCCGTGGTGGCCTACTACCCCGAGCTGCTCTCCGCCAATGTGCCCGACCTGAAGAAGGTGCGCTTCCTCTTCCCCTATGTGGGACTGCACCGCCCGCGGGATTTTGAAAAGCGGGCTGCTACGCTGTTCCAGGAGGAGTTCTCCATCCCCAAAAAGGAGACCGTCGCCGCCGTGCGCGCCGCCTATGACGCCTACCACGCCTATGTGGAGGATGTGCGGCAGACCGGGCAGCGCTACATTGACCAGGCCCGGCGGGAGGGCCGGCGGATCCTGGTGCTGGCGGGCCGCCCCTATCACATCGACCCGGAGATCAACCACGGCATCAACGACCTCATCACCTCCTTCGGCTTCGTGCTGGTGTCCGAGGACGCAGTGGCCTGGCACATGGGGTATGAGGCCCGGCATGTCCTCAACCAGTGGACCTTCCAGAGCCGAATGTACAATGCCGCCCGCTATGTGTGCACCCAGCCGGACATGGAGCTCATCCAGCTGGTGAGTTTCGGCTGCGGCACCGACGCCATCACCGGCGACGAGATGCGCTCCATCCTGGAGAGCCACGGCAGGCTCTACACCCAGCTGAAGATCGACGACATCAGCAACCTGGGCGCCGTCAAAATCCGCATCCGCTCCCTCATCGCGGCCATCGAGGCCCGCAACCAGGAGGCCGCGCAGTAAGAACAAACCACAGGAGCAGATAAGCGTGATGAGATAGGAGATATTTCTCCCAATTCCCGTCAACTCCTATCTCCTATCTTCTATCTCCTATCTGAGAAAAAGGAGTTTTTATGGCAAAGTTAGTATACGACAAGACCGGCCGCCTGTTGTTCACCAAGGAGATGAAGGAGGAATACACCCTCCTCATGCCCCAGATGCTGCCGGTACACTTCGGGATGATGAAGCAGCTGCTGGAGTGCGAGGGTTTCAAGGTGGATATGCTCACCACCAACCACCGGGGGATCGTGGACGAGGGGCTCAAGTATGTCCACAACGACACCTGCTACCCCGCCCTGCTGGTCATCGGACAGCTGATCGACGCGGTGAAGCACGGCGGCTATGACCCCCACAAGGTGGGGCTGCTCATCACCCAGACCGGCGGCGGCTGCCGGGCGTCCAATTACATCCATCTGCTGCGCAAGGCGCTTCAAAAGGCGGGGATGGAGTATATCCCCGTAGTGTCGGTGAACCTGTCCGGGCTGGAGAAGAACCCCGGCTTCAAGCTCACCCTTCCCTTCATCCGCAAGGCGGTGTTCGCCATGATGTACGGCGACATCATCGTCAATGTGGCCAACCAGGTGCGCCCCTATGAGGTCAACGCCGGGGAGACCGACGAGATGATCCGGACCTGGTCCGACCGGCTGGTCCAGGGTTTCCAGGACGGCAAGGGGATGAGCCGGGGCCAGATGCGTAAAAATTTTGACCTCATCTGCGCCGACTTCGCCGCCATCCCCGTGGCGGGCGAGCCCAAGGTGCGCGTGGGCGTGGTGGGCGAAATCTATGTGAAATTCGCCCCGCTGGGCAATAATAACCTGGAGCAGTTCCTCCTCTCCGAGGGGGCGGAACCGGTGGTGCCCGGGCTCACCGACTTCATCATCTTCAAGATCTACAACCGGGTGGCAGATGTGGACCTGTACGGCGGAAAATGGATCAAGAAGGCCGCCTGCAAGGTGTTCATGGGCTATATCGAGGACTGCCAGAAGGATATGATCGCCGCTCTGAAGAAGTCCGGCCGCTTCCGCGCGCCGGGCACCTTCCAGCAGCTGCACTCCATGATTCACGGCTATCTGGGGGATGGCAACAAAATGGGCGAGGGCTGGCTGCTCACAGCGGAGATGCTGGAGCTGATCCACTCCGGCGTGCCCAATATCGTCTGCACCCAGCCCTTCGGCTGCCTGCCCAACCACATCGTAGGCAAGGGGATGATCCGCAAGCTGAAGGACGACTACCCCTGGTCCAATGTAGTGGCCATCGACTATGACCCCGGCGCCACCAAGATCAACCAGGAGAACCGCATCAAGCTGATGCTGGCCAACGCCAAGGGTCTGCAGCAGCAACAGGCGGAAGAGGCCGATGCGGCGCACGCGGAGGGCGAGCGGGAAAGCGTCACCGCCTGAGCCCCGGGAGAGGAGGACTTATGTCCAAATTCACGATGAAGCGCTTTGTCCAGTGCGCCCTGGTGGCGGCCCTGATCATCCTGATCATTCTCTATATTCAGGTTCCCCTGGGTGCTGCGAGACTGACTCTTCGGTCCGCCATGCCGCTGCTGCTTGGGTGTGTACTGGCTTATATCCTCAATCTGCTGCTGGTGCGCATCGAATCGGTATGGTTTCCGCACAGCCGGTCCGCGCTGGTGATCCGCACCCGCCGGGGAATCTGCATCCTGCTGTCCCTGATCTGCCTGACCGCCATCGTGGCGGCCGTGGTACTGCTGGTGCTGCCTGAGCTGCGCTCCAGCGCGGAGATGATCGCCCGGGACCTCCCTTTGGCCCTGGCGGCGGTGCAAAGCTGGCTCATCCAGCACTCCGATCAATTTCCATCTCTCCAGGAATGGCTCACCTCTCTGAACCTGAATTGGCCCGCTCTGGTGGAACGCGCCCTGAATCTCCTGCTTCATGGGGCCACCGGCATCTTCAATACCACAGTGAGCATTCTGTCCGCGGTAGTAAACTGGGTGATCACCTTTGTCATCGGGCTGATCTTCTCCCTGTACCTGCTGGTCTCCAAGGAGCGTCTGGCCAGCCAGTTTCACCGCTTGGCTGATATCGTTCTGAAACCCCGTGTGCGGAATGGGGTGTACTATGTTCTGAACACCGTGCATCGCTCCTTTTCTTCTTTTATCGTCGGACAGTGTGTGGAGGCCATCATTCTGGGGGTGCTCTGTACCCTCGGCATGACGGTGCTGCGCCTGCCCTACGCTGTGGTGGTGGGCGTAGTGGTCGGGGTATCTGCCCTGATCCCGGTGGCCGGCGCCTATTTAGGCGGTTTTATCGGCTTTTTCCTGCTGGTCATGGTCAATCCCATGCAGGCGTTGATTTTCCTCATCTTCCTGGTTGTGCTCCAACAGGTGGAGGGCAACTTGATCTACCCCCGGGTGGTGGGAGGTTCCATCGGTCTGCCCGGTATCTGGGTCCTGGCGGTGGTCACTGTGGGCGGCGGGATCATGGGGGTACCCGGGATGCTGCTGGGCGTCCCCAGCGCTGCCGCCCTCTACCGTCTTCTCTCCGACTTCGTCCGCCGCCGCGAGGCCGCGGAGGCAGAGGCTGCTGCCGCTGCTTCAGAGACGCCGGCGGGGGACACCCCCTCCTCCCCCGCTCCATCCGGAGAGGAGCCTCTCCCCCCCTCCCCCTGACCCGGCCTTTCAATGCCTGTTATTCCGAGGTGTTTCAGATGGATCCTGAAGTGCATATCGCGGAGGCGCGGACCGAGGCGCATTTTGCCGCCATGTCCCGCATCCATGCCCTGGGCTGGCGCGCCGCCTACCCTGACGCGGTGCCCGCCCGATGGATGGAGGAGCACATCACCGACGACCGGTGGGTGGACCTGTTCCGGCAGTATGCTGTGGGCGGAACCTACCACGGGCTTCTCCTCTTTCGGGGAGACACCCCGGTCTCCTGTCTCACTTACGGCCCCGCCCGGACAGATGCCGGGCTTCAGGCGGGCAGCGTGTGCCGCTTCCACAGCGAGAACTACCAGGGTTGGGGGGAGCTGATCTCGGTCTATACTCACCCGGAGGAGACGGGAAAGGGCTACGGCTCCCTGCTGGTGGAGGAGGCGCTGAACCGGATGCGGCGGGATGGCTTCCGCCATGTGTATGTCTTTGTCCTGCGGGAAAATGCGGGAGCCCGAAGATTCTACGCCCGGCACGGCTTTGCCTGGGACGGCACCCACGAGGACATCCCCTTCCCTCCGGATACCATCTGCGTGGATCTGCGCTATGTGCGCGCACTCTGAGCACAAGTTCTGAGCTGCCCTCCCCCGCATCTCAACTGGAAGGGAGTGGTCCCATGCACGAGGAACCCCAAACCAACATCATGGGCACCATGCCGGTGGACCGGCTGGTGCTGACCATGTCCTGGCCGGTGATGCTGTCCATGCTGCTCCAGGCGGTCTACAACCTGTGGGACAGCATCTGTGTGGCTCAGGTCAGCGACGATGCGTTTCTGGCTCTCTCTCTGGCTTACCCGGTACAGATGCTGATGATTGCCGTGTGTGTGGGCACCGGGGTAGGCTTCAATGCCGTGCTGGCCAAAAGGTTGGGAGAGGGCAAGGCGGAAGAGGCCAGTCGGGTGGCCTGTCACGGATATTTCCTTTACATCTGCAGCTGGCTGGTATTCCTGCTGTTTGGGCTGCTGGGCACGCGGGTGTTCTTCACCCTCTCCATCGATGACCCCGCCGTGGTGGAGGATGGGGTGCAGTATCTCACCATCTGCTGCTGCCTGTCCATCGGGATGTGCATGCAGTTTGTGTCCGAACGGGTGCTCCAGTGCAGCGGAAAGCCCATGGGATTCATGATCATTCAGGGCTCCGGCGCCCTGATCAACATGGTGCTGGACCCGGTGTTCATTTTCCTCTTTGACATGGGTGTGGTGGGGGCCGCGGTGGCCACTGTCATCGGGCAGATCACCGGCGCGCTCATCGGCTTCTGGCTGGTGTGGCGCAACCGGAAGCATTTTCCCATCCATCCCCGCCGTTTCCGCCCGGAGGGGGCAATCATTCGTCCCATTTACCGCATCGGCGCCCCCGCCATCGTGATGCAGTCGGTGAGCAGCTTCATGTCCCTGGGGATGAACCAGCTGCTCATCCGCTGGTCTGAGACGGCAGTATGGGTCATCGGCGTGTACTTCAAGGTGCAGTCCTTCGTCTTTATGCCGGTGTTCGGGCTGAACAACGGCTTGGTACCGGTGATCAGCTATAACTACGGCGCCCGGAGCCGGGAGCGCATCGTTCACTCCATCCGCTTCGGCGTGAAGCTCGGGCTGGTCATCCTGGCGGCGGGCACCATCCTGTTGTGGATCTTCCCCGGCGTCCTGCTCCGGTACTGCTTCGCCGCCTCTCCCGAAGCCATGGAGATGGGGGTCTATGCCCTGCGGGTCATCGCCTGCTCCTTCCTGTTCGCGGGGGTGAGCATCCTGTCCTCCTCTGTATTCCAGCCCCTGGGGTACAGCCGGTACTCCCTGTGGGTGTCCCTGCTGCGGCAGCTGATCCTGCTGCTCCCCCTGTCCATCATGTTTCTGGCCCTGCGGCCGGAGTGGGTGTGGTGGGCCTTCCCCATTACAGAAGCGATGGTGATGGCGGTTTCCATCCTGCTGTACCGCAAGGTGTATCGGGAGACCATTCAAAAAATATAAATTTTTCACAGGCACACAGAAAACGGGCGTCCGATCTGCCATCGGGCGCCCGTTTTTCCTCCCCCGTGTGACCTGGAGATCGGAAACGGTGCTTTTCAGGGTGAGGGCCCTTTTAATCTGACCGGAGAGGAGGCAAAAATCTTGGAGGATAACGACATCGTGGATCTGTATCTGCGCCGGGACGAGGCGGCCATCCGGTACACCGCCGAGAAATTTGGCGTCCGGCTGCGGGCCCTTGCCCACAGCATCGTCGGGGACCGGCAGACCGCTGAGGAGTGCGAGAACGACACCTATTGGGAGGCGTGGCGCGCCATCCCGCCCCATGAGCCCAGACAGTACTTGTTCGCCTTTCTGGCCCGCATCACCCGACACCTCGCCCTGAACCGCTGCCGGGATCAGTCCCGGCTGAAGCGCAGAGCCCTGATCTGCGAGCTCAGCGCGGAGCTGGAGCAGTGCATCCCCGCCCCTGACGACCTGCAGTGCCGCATGGATGAGCTGGCTCTGCGGGAGAGTCTCAACGGCTTTCTCCACACCCTCAGCCCGGAAAAGCGGAACATCTTCCTGCGCCGGTACTGGTACCTGGACTCCATCGCCGACATCGCCCGGCGCTTCTCCCTGTCGGAGAGCAAGGTGAAGACCACACTGTTCCGCTGCCGGGGCCAGCTCCGGACATACTTTGAAAAGGAGGGTCACATTCTGTGAGAGGAACAGAACTTTTGGATAAAATGGACCTGGCGGACCCCGCCTATGTGGAGGCGGCGGATTCCCCGCCGAAGCATCACCGTCCTTCCTGGGTCCGCTGGGGGGCGCTGGCCGCCTGCCTGTGCCTGGCGGTGACGGGACTCTTCCTGGGCCCCATGGGGACCGCACAGGCCCCGGCGCCCACGGATCTTCAGGGGGAGGGCCTCGGCCCGGCATACGAGGACATGGAAGCGTACGGCTTTCGCCTCTCCGGGGACGACGCCAACTGGTACTTCCCCATCTCTTTTGAGGAGCGGGTCCGATATGGCCTCGTCCCCTCAGACGCCGTAGGCCTGACGGAGGAGAACACCTACCAGATCACCCGGGACGACCTGGGGGCACGGATGGGCACCGTGGCGTACTGCGGCGACGAGACGCTGGTGGGCTGTGAGGTCTATCACTTCGCCCGGTATCCGGACCAGGACGCCATCTGCATCGTGGATACCCCGGCGGGCTACGCCTTCTATACCTGCACCTGGCTCTCGGTGGAGGTCGAGGTGGGCGGCCTCTCCGATATCGTCCTGTCCGCCTATGATCTGCCCGGCTCCCTGGAGCAGCTGGAGGTGCTGACCCCGGACCTTCAGCCCCTCTTCACCGTGGATGACAACGCCGCGGCGGACATCCTGGCCCTTCTCTCCGGGAAAGTCAACATCGGACTGGAGGCCAACGAGCGGCGCTTTGCCCAGGCGTGGTATGACGCCTACGGCGACCGGCGTGTCTACTACAGCGAGGAGGCGGGCGTGTGCGTCTACACCGACATCGCTCTGTCTGACACTGCCCACGCCCTGTGGACGGAGGGGGAGCGGGTGCTCCGGATCACCACCGCCCCGGGCTATCAGCTCGTTATCGACTACTTTCCCTCCATCTCCACCTTCCAATGCGGGGACGGCTATTATGAGCTTCGCCCCGAGGAGGTGGAGGCGCTGAATGCACTGCTGCGCATCTCCTGATCCGCCGCAGGACAGGAAAACACCGCCCGGACCCTCTTAGGTCCGGGCGGCGTTTTTGGTATATTTGCAGCCGTTCAGCTCCCCTGCTCCAACCCCTTGGGGCCGAAGCCGTGGGGCAGCAGCTGGGACAGGGACAATTTCACAAAGCTGTGGTCGCTCCGGGCCACCAGCACGGTGAGGTCGGGGGCAAACTCATACAGCATCTGCCGGCAGGCCCCGCAGGGCCAGCAGTAGTCCTTGGAATTCCCCACCACCGCCAGGCGCACCAGGTCGTCCCGGTGCCCCTCGCTCACTGCCTTCACCAGGGCGGTGCGCTCGGCGCAGATGCAGGAGCCATAGGCGGAGTTCTCCACATTGCAGCCGGTGAAGACCGTGCCGTCGGCACACTCCAGCGCCGCCCCCACGGGAAAGCCGGAGTAGGGCACATAGGAATAGCGCAGCATCTCAAAGGCCCGCTCTACCAGTTCCTGATCGGTCATCTGGTTCCTCTCCTCTCCTTCTTGTCAGCTGGCTTCTTCAGCAGCTCCAGCAGGTAGTGTTCGTTCTCATGGGCCGCCTGCTCCAGCCGCGCTTCCTTTTCCTGCAGCGCGGCGGCGTACTCTGCACGATGGGCGAGCATCCCCTCTACCTGACGCAGGAACTCCTCCTCCTGAAAATCGGTGACCTCTCCCCCGCTGGGCATCTCCAGCAGTTCCAGGTAATAGGCCACCTTGGGGTCGTAAATCAGCCCCACCAGGGGCACCCCCATCCGGGCGGAGAAGATCAGGGTATGCAGCCGCATGGAGATCACAAGCTCCGCCAGCCCGATGATCCCCATCAGCTCCTTCGGACTGCACCGCTGATCCAGCAGCCAGGCGGGCTGCTCCATCAGATCCCGCACCTGACGGCTGATGGCCACATCATTGGGGTACTGCATCACCACAAAGACCACGCTGTACCCCTGCCGGGCCAGCCTGTCCAGACTGCGGGCCAGGGGGCGGATCATACGGTCCATCCCGTCCCAGCTGCGGATGGACACCGCCAGGAAGGGTCTGTCTTTCGGGACCCCCGCCCGGCGCAGAATCTCCCAGGCGTCCTCCGGCGGCACGCCGTCCAGCGTGAATACCGGGTCCGCTGTGACAAACAGGTCCGGCCGGTCCACCCCCATCTCCCGCAGCTCCTGGGCGGAGTTCTGATCCCGGAGGGTAAGGCACTGGGCCCCCATGGCCGCCCGGCACACCCTCCGGCGGTTGGCCGGCCTGTCCACCGGGCCGATTCCGTTGGCGTAGAACATCACCTTTTTGCCCATCCGCTCCGCCAGCCGGACGATGGTGACATAGTACACCAGCGACCGGGTGGAGGTTCGGTCCTGAAGCAGGCTCCCGCCGCCGAAGAGCAGCAGGTCGCACCGGCGCAGGGTGCGCAGCACCTTCCACAGGTGGAAGCGGTACACCGCCTCGTACCCATACCGGCGTCGGGTGTCCTCCGGATCGTTGGAGAGTACTGTGATACCGATGTTCTCCCCCAGAGCGTCAATGTCCCGATGGATGGCCTGAAGAATGGCCTCGTCCCCCGCGTTGGCAAAGCCGTAATAGCCGCACATCACCACCTGGTAGGCCGGGGGAAGGGCGGCGCGGTAGGCCTTCATGCAGTCCTGGGCCATGCGGCGCACCGAGTAGAACTCCTGCACCATCTCCCTGCCATAGGCCCCCAGCTTTTCCCGCTCCTCCAGGGAGAGGGCGAACAGGCCGGACACATCCTCCAGCAGCCGCTCCTCGGTGGACATGGGGCAGCCCCGGCAGCAGAAGTTGTTCTCCATGGCCTCCTGGAGCTTTCCGGCCGTGAACAGGCCCAGATACCCCTCGTTCCCCGCCACCAGCACCGGCTTGGCGGCCGCCATGGCCTCCAGCGCCGCCCGGGACACCCCCACGAACACCTGTCCGGCGGCCACGATCTCGTTGATGTCCGTCCGGGGGCCGGCCATCACCACGCAGGTGCGGCCCAGCTGGGCGTTGACCTGGGCCGCCCGGGCCTTCAGCTCCTCCAGCACATTTCCGCCTCCCGCCAGCAGCAGCTGGATGCCCGGTACCCGCCGGTCCAGCTCCGGGGCGATGTCGATGAGCTGCCGGGCCACCAGGGCGCGGCTGTCGTCCATGCGGCTGACATAGGAGAGGATGGGCTTCTCCGGGTCCAGGGAGAACTCCGTCCAGATCCGCTCCCCCGACACCGCGGGGGAGAATTTCTCGGTGTCGATGCCGTTGACGGTGACGAAGATATCCCCCTCGGGCACGCCGTAGTTGGTGATGAGGTACTCCTTGATGTCCTCCGACACCGCCACCGTCTTCTGCCCCCAGTTGGTGACATACTTCAGGATGCCCCCGGTGTCGAACACCCAGTGGGCAGTGGTGACAAAGGGGAAGCGCATGGTCAGCCGGAGCAAGTGGCACAGGAACGCCGGGATGCGGGCGTGGGCGTGCACGATGTCCGGCTTCTCCTCCCGGATGATCTTCCGCAGGAGGAAATAGGACTCCGTCATACACCGCAGATCCCGCCGGTGCATGGGTACAGGGTAATGGCGGATGCCCGCCGCCTCCAGCTCAGGGACATAGACGCCGCCGTGGGCCGCCACGCAGACATCGTGCCCTTCCTTTTTCAGCTCCTTGGCCAGCTCCACGATGTGGGTCTCCGCGCCGCCGATGTCCAGCCCCATGGTGGCCATCAGGATCTTCATGAGAGGATCTCCGTGATGACACACTCAGTAACTACATATTTGGTATGGATGTTGCGGTAGGAGTTTACATTGACCTCGTAGGTCCGGTTGACATAATATCTCCCATCCGTAATCAGCCCCTGCCCCTCCAGGGTGAGGTAGACATCACTGCGTCCCTCCACCTCCGGATAGTTATAGGTACCGTCGGTATAGGTGGCGCCGATCTGATAGGGCTCCGTCCGAATATCCGTGATGGTGCCGATGGGGCTGCCGCTGTTGTTGTCGGTGTCGTAGACCTCGTCCCCGATCTGGTACATCTCCAGGATGTCATTGCGCACGCCGGGGATCTTCACCTCATAGACGATAGAGGTGGTAGGGGTGACAGGTGAGGTGTGCTCCATCACATTGCGCTTCATGTACAGCGCCACAGCCAGCACAACCACCACCAGGATCACCAGAAGATCGATGATGCTGATCTTGCCGAACAGCCGTCCCTGACGGTCCATGATCTTGCTCATCCCAGGTCACCTCTCTCCAAAGTCAGGATCTCGCCGCTGCCGGCATAGCCCGGTCCGCGCACCTGAACGCTGACGCCGCTGCGGATCACATAGCCGCCGTCCACCACGATCTCGGTGCCGTTGTCTGTGTAAGGACTCTCCACCACCACAGTGGCGGTGAGATAGCCGGGCACTACTACCGGGACATAGGTCCCGTTTTCCATGTCGTGGGAGTAGGTGATGGAATCCCCTACCTCCACACTGACCACGGTGCCCATATTGTATTTGCGCACCCCATCCACCAGGGCGTCCCCCTCCTGGATGAGATACGCGCTCTCCCCCACCATCTGCCGCAGCTCGATGGTATAGCGCAGGGTACCGGAGGTGCTGCTCCCCTGGGACTCCTCCCCGCTGCTGCCGCTGCCGCCGGCCATACCGGTGAACCACACCAGCACCGCCCCGATCACCACCACGATGGCGATGATGACGATGTCGAACAGGGTCAGCCGCCACCATGGGCGGGTGTTTTCCTTCTTTGGTTCCATCTTCAGATCAAGCTCCTTTCATGGCGGCCTGATAGACCGATTCGATATTTCGTGCCATGATCTCCCCGGTAAAGCGCGCCTGGAAGATCTCCTGTCCCCGCCGGCCCATCCGGGCCAGCAGCTCCGGCTGGTCCATCAGCCGGGCGATACAGCGGGCCAGATCACCGCTGTCCCTGGTGCGGAACAGCAGGCCGTCCTCCCCGTCGTCGATGAGCCAGGGGTTGCCCCCATAGTCGCTGACCACCGCCGGCACCCCCATACTCAGCCCCTCCAGGATGGACAGGCTGGAGGTCTCGGTGCCGTAGGAGGCGTTGAGCTGCAGGTCCAGGATGGACAGCAGCTCCCCCACCCGCTCTACAAAGCCCAGGAAGGTGACGCAGCCGTCCAGCCCCATCTCGGTGCAGCGCGCCCGCACCGTCCCCTCAAAGCCGCCGGTGCCCGCGATGAGCAATCGCACCTGGCGCCCCTCCTCCCGAAGCTGCTTCACCGCCGACAGGATATCCATATGGCCCTTGTACTCCTCGATGCGGGCCAGGATGCCCAGGACGAACTCCCCCTCTTGAACCCCGCATGCCCGGCGCGTGGCTGCCTGTTCCTCCGGGGAGGAGCGGGGCACCGCCTCCACCCCGTTCATCATGGTGGTGATCCGTTTGGGGGAGATGCCCGCGTCGGTAAGGTTTTGGGCCGCCGCGGGGCTGACGGCGATGATCTCATCGGCGTAGTGCTCGTTCACCCACTTGTTCACCCACCGCCCGGGGGGATAGCGCAGCTTGGCCGACACCGGGAAGGCACAGTGCCGGGTATACACCACGCGGCACCCCATTTTCCGGCCGGCGATGCGCCCGGACAGCGAGCCGTGGGTGTGGACGATGTCCGGCTTCACCCGGGCGATGAGTCCCTTCAGCAGCCGGATGTCCCCCCGGTCAAAGGAGCGGTCGGCAATGCCGTCCACCTCGTATACCTGGGCCCCCAGCTGCTCCAGGGGGGCTTTCAGCAGACTGCCCCGCGGGAGGGCCACCGAGACCTCATACCGCTCCCGGTCGCAGAAGCGCAGGTAGTTCATCAGCACCCGGCCGGCCCCGCCGATGTTGGTATCGCTGATGATGTTCAGCACACGGATCCGGCTCATCCGGCGCCGCCCCCTTCCCTCATCCCGGTGCGCCGGGCATACAGCAGCCCCACCGCCACGAAGATCCAGAACAGCAGCAGCACCCGGTAGTTATAGAAGGAGTGGTCGGTCATGGACTGCACCAAAAAGCCGCACATGGCGGAGATGCTGGCGATGAGACCATAGCGGCTGGTCCGGTCGGTCTCCCGGGACAGGGCGCCGCAGGTCACCCGGAAGAAGAGGAAGAGGATGATGAGGAAGACCACCAGCCCGCAGATCCCGCAGTCGCACATGATCTGCAGGAACAGGTTGTGGGCGTGGGGCGCGGCCACCGAGTTATAGCTGTAAGCCGGATAGACCATGTTGAAGGCGGTCACCCCCGGGCCCACCCCGCACAGCCAGTAGTCCTTCAGCATGGACACCGTGCCCAGCCAGATGGACAGGCGGTAGGAGGTGGAGCCGTCGGACAGGTCGCCGATGCTGGTAAAGCGCTCGATCACCGTCTCCGGCAAAACGAAATACAGGGCCACCAGAGCCACGATCCCCAGCAGGATGAAGCGCCGGTCCATCAGGATCAGGAATACCGCCCCGGCGAACAGCAGGCCCAGCCAGCCCCCCCGAGATAAGGTGAGGATCATGCAAACGCACATGACGCAGAAGGCCAGGGCGTAAAGGATCCGCCCTTTCCAGCGCTTTGCAGTCATCACCCCTGCCGCAGCGAAGGGGATAATGAGCAGCAGATATTCCGCCAGCACATTGGGATTCTGCAGGGTGGAGTATACCCGTGTGGTGATGGAGGAGAACATGTCACTGTCCACCCAAGCGGCGCTCCCTGTCACCCCCAGCAGGTACTGCACCCCGCCATAGGCAGACACCACTGTCCCGGCGCACACCAGCAGCATTACCAGCCGGTCCAGCTCCTTCCGGGTGTGCACCGCATTGAGGAGCACCAGGCACCAGCCGATGAAGAACGCGGTGAGGATACCGCCCAGGAGGCTGCCGGAAACGGTCACCGACAGGAACACCGCCGCCACATAGATGGCGGCCAGCAACAGGATATAGCGGTTCACCGGGGTGTAGACCAACTCCCGCTCCCGCTGACAGCCCAGATTCAGCACCAGGGACACAAGGCCCATCATGGCCAGGCCCAGCACCGCCATGGTGGGCAGGATGGGCGCGGCCACCGCCGCCAGCGTACACCAGAACCACTCCCGCCGGAACACGCTGCCCTCCAGCAGCCGGTCCAGGCGCAGGGCGGAAAAGATGCGGCACAGCAGCCGATGCAGCATCTTCCACAGCCGGTAGAATACGCTGCCGGTGGACTGCTCCGCGCCCCGGGTGGGGCTGAGGAACGCCGTGATGATCCGGCTGTTGTGCCATTGCCCTCCAAGCCAGCGCCCCACCGCCGCCAAAGCGCGGCACAGCACACTGCCCTGGAGCACATTTTGAATGATCTGCGCCATCCCTCAGCGCTCCTTCCCTTTCAGTTTCTTCCACATTATCTGCAGCTCTGGCAGCTTCAGCACCGCCGCCAGAACAAAGTACACCGCCACGCCGACGCAGGTGGGGGCCGCCACGCAGAGCGCCTTCCCCGCCAAGCCGTTCAGCACACCGGATACCGCCCATAGCGTCCCTCCTGCGGCGGCGGCCATCACCCCGCTGGCCAGGGCCACCTTGCCCATGTCCAGCAGAAAGCTCCGGTCCAGGAGGCCCGCCCCCTCCCGCTGCAGGCAGATCAGCAGCACCAGGGCGTTCACCGTGGAGGCCAGGGCGGAGGCCAGGGCCAGCCCCACCACTCCCAGTGTGTCAGTCAGCAGCATACAGGCCGCGATGTTGGTCGCCACTGATATACAGCTGGCCACCAGAGGCACCGTCCCCCGGTGTTTGGCGAAGTAGGCCCGGGAGAGGATGTTCTGCACCCCATAGCCCACCATCCCCAGGCTGACGAACAGCAGCGCCCGGCCGGTGATGTCCACCGACTGACTGTCAAAGGCGCCGCCGCCGTAGATCAGGTCGATGAGAGGCCGGGAGATGACCATCATCCCCGCCATCATGGGGCCCACAAAGAACAGACAGCCGTGGAGGGTGGAGCGCAGCGTCTCCCGAAAGGCGGTCTGGTCCTCCGCCACCTCCAGTTGAGACAGCTTGGGGAAGATCACATTGGTGATGGACAGCACAAACACCCCCGCCACAATGAGGTAGAGGTTGTTGGCCAGGTCGATGATGGAGGCCCCGTCCCCATTCAGCAGGTGAGAGCCGAATTTGGCGTTGATCACCAGATTGATGGGCTGGGCCCAGGTGCTGATCATGGCGGGCAGGACCAGCACCAGCACCTGGCGCATCCCCGGGGTCCACGGCCGGGGATCGGGCAGGAAGTACCACCCCTTCTTCCGCAGGGAGGGCAGCTGCACCACCGCCTGAAGGGCCCATGCGATAAGATAGGCCACCGCCAGGCCGTAGATCCCAAATCGCTGGTTCAGCGTGAGGAAATAGAGGATGATGAACCCGTTGGACACCGAACTGATCAGCGCCGGGATATTGAACTCGTCCAGAGACTGGAGCAGCCCCACGAAGGTGAAGGCCACCCCGGTGAAAAACACCGCAGGGAACAGGATTCTGGTCAGGTCGGTACACAGGGCCACCGTCTGCTCGTCAAAGCCGTCCGCCATCAGCAGCACCAGCGGCCGGGCCAGGATCATCCCCACGATGCTCAGCCCCAGGGTGATCAGCGCGATCACCGACAGGAAATTCCCCGAGAAATTGAACGCCTCCCGCCGCCCCTGCCGGCTGAGATACTGGGTAAACACCGGGATAAAGCACGCCGCAATGGCGGAGGCAAAGATCACATCAAAAAAAACCCGGGGAATGCGGCTGGCCAGCAGGAAGGCGTTGCTCTCCATCCCCAGGCCGTAGCTGGTGGTAAGCAGCCGGTCCCGCAGCAGGCCCAGCACCTTGCCCAGCAGGGTGATGACCATCACGGTGCTTACCGCACGCACCGGGCTTGTCCCTTGCTTTTCCACGATCTCCCTCCCCCGTCTCCCCCGGCGGTCCACCGCCGGCCAAAGGACACAAACAGACATTTTAATATCATACCCGATAAATGTGAACATTTCAACTGTACTGCCACTTTTTCCCCTTCTTTTCTTCGTTGAAATCTCTCTGGCAATCTGTTACAATGAAATACATCGGCGCCCAGCGGGCTCGCAGTGAGCAAAAACGGCCAAGCTCCCGCTCGGCCGCCGGCGGCGTCCTGCCGCGCTGTCC
This sequence comes from uncultured Oscillospiraceae bacterium, assembly GCA_944386055.1. GTDB lineage: Bacteria > Bacillota > Clostridia > Oscillospirales > Oscillospiraceae > CALXCT01. The sequence continues at coordinate 33,549 of CALWZP010000020.1, forward strand.
CCTCAGGCATCTCGTAAAAGGAGTCTCTCATGAAACATCGCCCTCTCCGATCCGCCCTGGCCCTGCTTCTGGCTGCGGCCATGACCCTGCCGGCGGCATTCGCCGCACCCGCCGTCTCCTCCTCTCCCGCAGGAGAACAGGTCTGGCAGTCCCAGACCCAGCTCACCGACGGGCTTACTTACACCAACACAGTCTACCAAAACAGCAGCTATGGCCGGGAGTCTTTATATTCCCTTACGCTTTCTCCGGACAGCGAGGTATTTCCCATCGTGGTCCCCGGTGACGGGACCATCTACGGCGGAGCCAACATCAGCAGCGCCATCATGTACGCCAGATCCCTGGGCTACCAGGTGCTGGGCGGGATCAATGCCGATTTCTTCTCCACCTCCACCCGGGTCCCCATCGGTATCGTGGTGGAGGACGGGGTGTACAAGTCCAGCCCCGAGGGGGAACCCGCCATTCTCTTTTTCGCCGACGGTTCCGCCCAGATCTCCCAGCCGGAGGTCACCCTCACCCTCACCAACCAGGGGGGCAGCACACTGGCCAGCAACGCCGGGCAGACCGTCGCCCTCACCCATTTCAACAAGAGCCGGAACAGCGCCGGGCTGTACCTATTCAGCGAGGATTTCTCCACTGTGTCCACCCGCACCTCCACCGCAGGGTGGATGGTGCGCATGAAGGTGGTGGAGGGTGAGGAGCTCACCCTCACCTCCGGCCTCACCCTGGAGGTCACCGAGGTGTTCCAGACCGACGGGGACACCGTCCCCCACGCCCAGGCCATTGGGGAGGACAACTTCATCCTCACTGCCGCCTCCACCGCCGGTCTGGATGGGGAGTTCGCCAAGTTTGCCGTGGGCGACCGGGTCACCCTCTCCGCCCAGTGCAGCGATGAGCTCACCGCCCAGGCCGTTTGGGCCTGCGGCGGCGGGGACATCCTGGTGCAGGACGGCGCCCTCACCGACACCTCCACCTGGGACAGCGCCATCTCTGCCACCCGCAATCCCCGCACCCTGCTGGGCATCCACGCCGACGGCACCCTGCAGCTGACCGTGGTGGACGGGCGGCGCAGCAGCCACTCCAACGGGCTCTCCCTGAGGACCTGCGCGGAAGAACTGCTGGCCCAGGGCTGCGTCACCGTCATCAACCTGGACGGGGGCGGCTCCTCCGCCATGAGCGTCAATACCCCGGGCGATGACCTGTGCCATGTGGTGAATCAGCCCTCCGACGGCACGCTTCGCACCTGCTCCACCTTTATTCTGCTGGTCACCCCCGCTGCGGAAGCCGCCGGTACGCCCTGGCAGCTCCATCTGGCGGAGAACGGCGCGGTGGTGCTTCAGGGGGCGTCCATCGACCTGTCCCAGGTCTATGCCGCCGACGCCCTGGCCTACTACACCGAGACACCGGAGGATGTGGTCCTCTCGGTGGAGGGCACCTGCGGCACACTGGAGGGCACGGTATACACCGCCGTCAGCCCCGGCGTGGAGACCGTCACCCTCACCTCCCCCTCCACCGGCGCCGCCGGCACGGCCCAGATCTATGTGGTGGACACTCTGGACACCCTGACGGTAACACAGGAAGGAAGCGATGATGCAGTCACTTCTCTGTCTCCCAATACCGGCGAGAGCATCCAGCTCCATGTGAGCGGCACCTGGAACGGCTTCTCCGTCACCCTGGAGGACACCCAGGCCGCCTGGTCGGTCACCGGTCAGATTGGCGCTGTTACCCCGGAGGGGCTGTTCACCGCCAGCCACTTCTCCGATGCGGACGGCACCGTGGAGGTCGCCTGCGGCGGGCAGACCGTCTCCATTCCCGTCTCTCTGCCTATCGCCTTCCTGGATGTGGAGGATAACTGGGCGAAAAGCTTCATCCTCACCCTGGCGGGACAGGGCATTGTGGGCGGTGTGAATACCGACGCGGGCACCATGTACTATCCCAATCAGAACATCACCCGCCAGGAGTTCTTCATCATGCTCTCCAACATTCTGGGGGTGGATCCTGCGGCCTATGCAGAGGTGGAACTCCCCTTCGCTGACGCCGATCAGATCCCCAGCTGGTCCGTCAACTATATCAAGGCCATGTACGCTCTGGGATATACCGGCGGCTCTCTGGGAGCAGACGGCCTGTTATACTCCAATTACAGCGCCGCTATCACCCGGCAGGAGATCGCCGTGCTGCTGGGGCAATTCCTCCCCGCGCCCGAATCCTGGCCGCTGGAGTTCACCGACGCCGATCAGATCCCCTCCTGGGCGCTGTCCGGCATGACCACCGCGGTGTGCTATGGTCTGCTGGGCGGCTACCCCGACGGCAGCATTCAGTCCGGCAATTCCGCCACACGGGCGGAGGTGGCGGTAATCCTGTGCAACTTCCAGCCGCTGCTGGAGCAGGCGCAGGCCGGCACCCTCACCCCGCCGACACCGGAGGGCGAGGAAGAGGAGACCCCCTCTGAGGGGGATCCGTCCGGAACGCAGACCGGCGAATCCGGCTCTGCTCCAGACAACGAAACCGGAACAGAGTCCCCTGCAGAAGATCCCGCCGACTCCGATACGGCCGGCGATGACCCCTCGGAACAGGGTCCCGCCGATTCCGGGACGGCCGGCACGGAATCTGACAGCCAAACCTCCTGATTGTTCCGGGTCCCGGCATCCATTACAGGATGTCGGGGCCTTTTCTCTTTCAACGGAAAAATTTTTCCCGCTTTGGAGGAAGAATTTTGTTTTTCCCCCTTGCCAACCGTACAAACTATGTTATAATATTAACGCAAGAATGATTCTCATTTAATAAAATTTACCAACAGAAAGGATGACAGCCATGGACGCATTTGCCCTGAAGCCGGGCTTCTACTTCACAGGAGCCCTGGACCACGAACTGCGGGTGTTTGACATCATCATGTACACTGAGTTCGGCACCACCTACAACTCCTATGTCCTCAAGACCCCCAACCACACGGTACTGTTCGAGACCGCCAAGGCCAAGTGCTGTGACAGCTGGCTGGAAAAGATCGCCCAGGTCGCTCCCATCGAATCGGTGGACTATCTGGTGGTCAGCCACACCGAGCCGGACCACAGCGGCAGCATCGAGCGGCTGCTGGATCTGAATCCCCGGCTGAAAATCGTGGCCACCGGCTGCGCCATCGATTTTCTCAAGCAGATCGTCAACCGGGACTTTTACAGCATGCCGGTCACCGACGGAATGACCCTGAAGCTGGACGACAAGACCCTGGAGTTCATGGTGGTACCCAATCTCCACTGGCCGGACACCATGTATACCTATATCCGGGAGGACAAGATCCTGGTCACCTGTGACTCCTTTGGCAGCCACTACGCCATGGACGAGGTGCTGGTGAGCAAGGTCACCGACCACGAGGGCTATCTCCGGGCCACCAAGTACTATTTTGACAACATCATCGGCCCCTTCAAGCCCTTTATGGCGGAGGCGCTGCGCCGGGTGCGCACCCTGGAACTGGATATGATCTGTCCCGGTCACGGCCCTGTGCTGGACACCAACATTCCCTGGATGCTGGACACCTATGAGGAGTGGTGCACCGTCATCAATCCCAACTCCAAGCCCACTGTCATCATCCCCTATGTCAGCGCCTACGGCTATACCGGAATGCTGGCCAAGGCCATCGGCGAGGGCATCGCAGAGAGCGGCGACATCGAGGTGCGCAGCTATGACATGGTGGAGGCGGACGCCGGAAAGGTAGCCCAGGAGCTGCTCTTTGCCGACGGCATCCTCTTCGGCACCCCCACCATCGTGGGCGAGGCGCTCAAGCCCATCTGGGATCTGACCACCGGCATGTTTGCCACCACCCACAAGGGGAAGCTGGCCAGCGCCTTCGGCAGCTACGGCTGGTCCGGCGAGGGCGTGCCCCATATCATGGAGCGGCTGAAGCAGCTGAAGCTGCGCACCGTGGACGGCTTCCGGGTCCGCTTCAAGCCCAGCGAGGTGGAGCTGATGAACGCCCGGGAATTCGGGCGCAACTTCGGCCGTGTCCTGCTGGAAAATCTCACCCCTGTCCAGCGCGCTCCCAAGCGCAAGGTAAAGTGCAAGATCTGCGGCGCTGTATTCGATGAGGGCGTGGATGAGTGCCCCCTGTGCCATGTGGGGCCGGAACATTTCGAGCCCCTGGTGGAGGAGCCCGCTCCCGCCCCTGCCGGCAAGGTACGCTGCAAGATCTGCGGTGCGGTGTTCGACGCAGGCAAGGATACCTGCCCGGTGTGCGGTGTGGGACCCGAGTATTTCGAGCCTCTGCCCGCCCAGCCCGTCTCCGTCCCCGGCAGCAAGAAGGGCGGCCGGCAGCTGGTGAAGTGTCTGGTGTGCGGCGAGATCTTCGACGCCTCTCTGGACACCTGCCCGGTATGCGGTGTGGGCAGGGACAAGTTCGTGGAGGTCACCGTGGACGAGGTGACCTATCAGAACGATACCCAGAACACCTATGTCATTCTGGGCAACGGCTGTGCCGGTGTCAATGCGGCGGAGGCCATCCGCCAGCGCGACAAGACAGGGCGCATCCTGCTCATCTCCAATGAGGGTCCCGCCTATCAGCGGCCCATGCTCACCAAGGCCATGCTCTCCGGTCTGGACGAGGAGCACATGGCACTCCACCCCGCCGCCTGGTACGACGCGGAGAACATCGTGCAGATTCTGGGGCGTCAGGTCACCGGCATTCTGCCCCAGGAGCGGGCGGTGGTGCTGGACGGCGAGCTGAAGCTGTCCTACACCAAGCTGATCTACGCCCTGGGCAGCGAGTGCTTCATCCCCCCCATCCCCGGCCATGAGAAACAGGGCGTGGTGGCCATCCGCCGCTTTGAGGACACCCGGAAGATCCAGGCCATGGGCGACAGCCTGAAGCGCGCCGTGGTCATCGGCGGCGGCGTTCTTGGGCTGGAGGCGGCCTGGGAACTGCGCAAGGCCAAGTGCGAGGTCACGGTGCTGGAGCTGGCCCCCGCCATCATGAGCCGTCAGCTGGACGACACCGCCGCTGGCATGCTGCTGGAGCAGTGCGCCAAGGTGGGGGTCCGGGTGGAGACCGGCGTACAGATTACCTCCATCGAGGGCGATTCCGCCGTCTCCGGCGTCAAGCTCGCCACAGGGGAGGTCATCCCCGCCGATCTGGTGGTGGTCTCCTGCGGCGTGCGTGCCAACACCGCCCTGGCTCAGGAGGCCGGCATCCAGGTGGACCGCGCCATCGTGGTGGATGAACGGATGGAGACCAACCTGCCCGGCGTGTATGCCTGCGGCGACTGTGCCCAGTTCCAGGGGGTCAACTTTGCCCTTTGGCCCGAGGCTCAGGAGCAGGGCCGGGTGGCCGGCGCCTGTGCCACCGGCGACCTGATCTCCTACAGCCAGATCTCCCCTATCCTGTCCTTTCACGGGATGGATACCGAGCTGTTCTCTCTCGGGGACCCGGGAAAGGACCCCAAGCGCACCTACAAAACCGTGGAGATCATGGACGCGCCCAAGGGGCAGCTGGAAAAGTACTACTTTACTGACGACCATCTGTGCGGTGTTATCCTGATGGGGGATGTGTCCAAGATGGCGGATATGATCTCCGCCATCGAGGAGCGCCGTCCCTTCCAGAAGTTCTTCGCCTGAGTGCAGAAACACAGAGGCGGACGGGAACTTGCGTTCCCGTCCGCCTCTGTTCTTGTTCCGTTCCGGCCCTGCTCAGTCCCCGGCTTTGGGAAGCTCCACCGGCACCGCGTCCGCCCACAGCCGCTCCAGGTCATAAAACTGCCGGGCTTCCTCCATGAACACATGGACCACCACGCTGGAGAAATCCAGCAGCGTCCACACGCCGCCCCGGTGTCCCTCAATGTGATGGGGAAGCTCCCCCAGTTGTTTGGCCGTCTCCTCACAGGCGTCGGACAGGGCCTTCACCTGGGTGGTGGAGCCCGCAGTACAGATGACGAAATAGTCCGCCAAAGTAGTCAGCCGCCCCGTCTCCAGCACTTTGATGTCCTGTCCCTTCTTGTTGTCCAGCGCCCCGGCAATGGCCAGGGCAAGTTCCTTGGGTTCTGCCATATCTTTTTCTCCTTTTCCGGCGTATCTCCGTCCCGGCGGGGCACGCCGCATCTTTTTATGCCGCCGGAAGCTCCCCGGTCTGGTCCTCCCCCTCTGTCGCAGGCGGCTGCGCACTGGGGGTGGGTTCCGGGCTGGGGGAGGGTTCCGGACTGGGGGTTTCGCTCGGCTCCAGGCTGGCGCCAGGATCATCGCTGGGGCTGGGCTCCGGGCTGGGCGACGGCTCCGGGCTGGGGGAGGGTTCTGGACTGGGCTCCGGCTGTGTGCTGCTCTGTGTGGACCGTCCCACCGACGGGTCCGCCAGGGTTCCGTTGGTCACCGAGATGCTGCCGTCGCTGTTCTTCTGCATGATCTGCAGGTCGCTCTCCCGGATGTCCCGGAGATAGGGGTTGAACCGCTCGTTCACCAGTTCCACGATCTCGTCGGGATAGGGGAACACATAGGACAGTCCGCCATAGCTGCCGTTCATGTTGGCCGGGAGAGTACAGAAGTAGATGTCGTTCTCCGTGTCCACCCCGATGGCCTGCTGCCCAAACCACAGCAGATTGCCGAAGGTCAGGTCGGTCTCCACATTCTCCTGGAAGATGCGGGCAAACTCCGGGATATTCACCAGATTCTCCACCTTCAGGCACTCCCGGGCCACTGCCATGAGGAAGGACTGCTGCAGCTCCATCCGCCCGGTGTCCCCGATGCCGTTGTGATAGCCATAGGGGCTGTCCTTGTTGTTCTTTCGCCAGCGGATGACCTGCATGGCGTCGTCTCCGGTCAGCTCCCGCTCCCCCGCCATCTGGTGGATGTGCAGATCCTGGGCGGGGTCGTCATAGTCCATGTTGTAGGGGACATCGAAGGTCACGCCGCCGATGGCGTCCACCAGTTCCCCCACCGCCTCCCACTCCACGATGACATGGAAGTCAGGGGTCACGCCGGTGATCAGGCCCACCTGCTCCTTCAGTGCGTCCATCCCCTGGATGTTGTACACCGAGTTGAGCTTCTTGGTCCTCCAGGAGACATTCACCATGGTGTCCCGGGGGAGGCTCATGGCGTTGATGGTCCTGTCCTCCGTGTCAAAGGTCACCAGGATCATGGTGTCGGTGTTCCCACTGTTTGTGTCCCGGCCGCACACCAGGAAGGTATACACCCCGTCCTTCCGGCCTGCGGCCACCGGGGGCTCATCTCCCATGGTCTCCGGGTCCTGCTCCGGGTCCTGAGTCTCCACAGGAGCAGACGGCAGTACAGGGGCCCGGACATAGCTTCCCAGGGCTGCAGCCCCTATGATTACCACAATGGACAGCAGTGCCAGTATGATGAGCACCCGCCGCAGGATCAGTTCCCGTCGGGACAGTCTGCCCAGATACTTCCGATAGCGCTTCAGCCAGGCCGAAAGTCCTGATTCATGCTCTTCCTGTCTTTTCCCGTAGCTCATTTCTGCCCTCCACTGTCTTGGGGTGGATTTCGTTGCCCCGCTCCCGCATCTCCTGAATGCTCATCTCAAAGCCCATCAAAACCGCTTGATCCAGATCCTCATAGGCCAGCTTCCGCAGTTCCTTCAGCCCATCGAAATCACGGGTGGGCTCGATGTAATCCGCCAAATAGAGCACCTTCTCCAGCGTGGTCATTCCGGCTTTGCCCGTGGTGTGCCAGAAGATGGCCTGACACTCCTCCTCCGACTCTCCGAATACCTCCCGTGCGACACAGGCCCCGGTCTTGGCGTGGAGCAGCTTTACTGTCTGCCGCTCTATGGCGTCCAGCTGGATATGGTACCGGCGGCACAGCGCCAGGTTCTCCTCCAGCGTCCAGTATTTTGTGCAGTCGTGAAGCACTGCAGCCCGTCGGGCCGCGGTCTCGTCAGCGCCCCAGCGAAGGGCCAGCCGCGCCGCTTCCTCCTCTGTCCCCTGAATATGCGGGACCCGTTTGGCCCGCACCATAGAATAAGAACAGGCCCGCAGTTCCGGAAGGGCCAGGCATTTCAGGTCCGCATGGGTACCATACAGCCGGTGCATCAGGATATAGCCGTATACTGCAGGGAGCAGATCCTCCCCGCCCACTCCCTTCTCCAGGCGCTGGCGCAGCTGGGTGGAAGAGATTTCCACCAGGCCGGGCAGGGTGATGGTCACCACATTGGCGCCGTACTCCCGGCTCAGGAATTCTCTCTGAGGGGCAAAAAGCGCCTCGCCGTCCCCCTCCGTGCGGCCGAACGCACACAGCCCCGCCAGCCGGGCGATGGTCTTGGCGTCATGCCAGTTCTGAAAGGAGAGAAACATGTCCGTCCCCATCAGCAGATACAGCTCGGCCCCGGGGTATTGCCGGTGGAGCTCTTCCACGGTATCTGCGGTATAGCTCTTTCCCTTCCGGCTGATCTCTATATTGCTGACCTGAACAATGTCAGGCATCATCATGGCATCGGCAGTAAGGCGGGTCATCGCCAGCCGATCCTCCGGGGAGGGGGTGTCCTCCGGCAGATCCTTGTGAGGCGGCGTCCCCGCCGGGACCAGCAGAAGCAGGTCCAGGTTCAGCACCTTTACCGCAGTGCGGGCCGCCTCCAGATGGCCCAGATGGGGCGGGTTGAAGGTCCCGCCGTAGATTCCAATCTTCATGCCCGGTATTCTGTCCTCCAAAAAATCAATTCAAATAGTCCGACATGACTCTGGACATGGTCCGCCACGCCTTGCCGCCGTCCTCCAGCAGCCGCGGCTCGAACCCATCCCCATAGCAGCCCACATTCTCCCTGCTCACCGCCACACAGTATGTCCGGCCGTCCCCGTCCGTGTACACCAGTTTCAGCGGGTAGGTCCGCAGCACCGACTCCTCCGCCGGCTCCAGCTGTCCCACCAGCTCGTCGGGAAACCTCAGGGCGGCCAAATTGGCCATGCCGCTCAGCTCCCAAGCCACGCTGGTCTCCTGCCCCTGCTCGTCCCGGACGATCACATCGGACAGGGCCGTCACGGTGATCGGGCCGCTTCGAAAGCCCCAGCCGCTCTGCTCCGGAATCAGCGGACGGTCCGGCGGTCCCTGCTGGATCACATACCAGATGGCCGACCCGGCCAGTGCCACAGCCAGCACCGCCAGGGCCAGATTGCACAGTCGTCTCGCCATGCTCCATCCCTCCATGCCGGGCTGCGCGCAGCCCATTCGCTCCACCCGCCTGCCTCGGAACAAAATTCGTCACTTCTTCCGCCTGTCGCTCACCAGAACGATCTTGTCCCTTTTGTCCTTCTTATGACTTGGACGATACAAAACGAATTTTGTATCCCACGGCGTCAGGCCGCCGTGGGGCCCCGCCTTTTCCATCGCTCGGGCGAAGTGAATTCGCCCGAGCAAATCTCCGCCTCCGGCTCCGACTTTACGCGCCACCCGGCGCGGCCGCCTGCCGGCGGCTTCGGAACAAAATTCGTCACTTCTTCCGCCTGTCGCTCACCAGAACGATCTTGTCCTTTTTGTCCTTCTTATGACTTGGACGATACAAAACAGATCGGAAGAGCGTCGTGTAGGGAAAGAGTGTAGATCTCGGTGGTCGCCGTATCATTAAAAAAAAAAATC
>CALWZP010000021.1 GCA_944386055.1 uncultured Oscillospiraceae bacterium
TCGTGGAGGTGGATCTCCGCGTTGCGGTGGGCGTCGGCGATCTCCTGGTCATAGATCTCGCTGAGCCAGTAGTTGGCGGTGATGGCCCCGGAGTTGGACAGGATGAGGCCGCCCACCGAGTAGGTGACGGTGGAGTTCTCCTTCACCCGCCAGTCGTTGATCTGCAGGTAGTTGTCCACCAGGTCCTTGTAGTTGAGCAGGGTGGAGTTGAGGTTGCGCACCTTCTCCCGCTGCTTGCGGTAGAGGATATAGGCCTTGGCCACATCGGCGTAGCCCGACTCGGACAGCACCTTCTCCACGCTGTCCTGGATGTCCTCCACATGGATGCGCCCGTCCCGGATCTTGGGCTCGAAATCCGCGGTCACCCGCAGCGCCAGCATGTCCAGAATGCTGGGGTGGGACTGCCTCCCCAGGGCGTCAAAAGCCTTTCCGATGGCGGCGCTGATCTTGCTGATCTCAAACTGCGCGGCTGAACCGTCCCGCTTGGTCACCTCATACATCACTGTCTCCCCCTCGTCTTTTCTTCCGTGGACCGCCGGTCAGCCCGGCCGGCGGCGAAGTAAGACTACTATACCACCTTCTCCCTCCGTCGTCAATATATAGTTTTTATTTTTCTCCCTCCGCACAAGATATTGTGTCTCTGTCTCGCAGCCTCTGTCCGTCCCCGGCGGGCAGGGAGGGGTGGGAGCCGGTCTTCCGTCCCGTTATCCCTCTCCCCGGATCGCCGCGGCGGGCACATAGGGGCGCAGGATCTCCACAAACTCCGCCATCTGTTCCGGAGAACAGGGGGACAGGCCGGGGCGCAGCACGCTGTCCCGGTCCACGAAGGACTGCAGGAAGTACCGCCTGGCCCCCGCCAGCCAGGGGCCGATGTCCCGGAAGGACCCCTCTTCGTGGAACTGCTTCACCACGGTGGTGCGGAACTCATAGTCCACGGTGCCCTCCAGGAGGAAGGCCACGCTCTCCCGGATGGGCCTCAGATCCAGCCCGGGCACCCCGGCGGTCTCGGCGTAGCGGCCGGGGGAGTTCTTCACATCCATGGCCACATAGTCCGCCAGCCCCGCCTCCACCACGGCCCGCAGCCGCTGGGGGTGGCTGCCGTTGGTGTCCAGCTTCACCGGATAGCCCAGAGCGCGGATCTCCCGGAGCAGGCCGGGCAGGCCGGGGCGCAGCAGGGGCTCCCCCCCGGTGACGCACACCCCGTCCAGCAGTCCCCGGCGCTTTTCCAGAAAGGAGAGCAGCTCCTCCTCTGTCAGCTCCGCCTCCGCGCCGGCATCCAGCAGTCCGGCGTTGTGGCAGAAGGGACAGCGGAAATCGCACCCCCCTAAAAAAACCGTGCAGGCCACCTTCCCCGGCCAGTCCAGCAAGGTCAGCTTCTGCAGTCCATGGATTTTCACGGTCCCTCGCTTCCTTTCCCCGTCCGTTTCCCCCAGTATACCCCATCTCCTTCCAAAGGGCAATGCCGCAAAGCCCGGAAAGGCCGCGCCGGGCCGCCCCCGTATTGGGGGCGGCCCGGCGTCTCTCCGGTCTTCACTGCTGTCCGGACGCCCCGCAGGCGGGGCAGCCGGGGTCCCGCCGCAGGGGGACCATCCGGCTTTCCATGGTCATCAGATCTGCGGTGAACAGCCGGCCGGTGAGCAGCTCTCCCCGGCCGGTGAGGTATTTGATGGCCTCCGCCGCCGCCACGCTCCCCGCGCAGCCGCAGGCGGGACCCAGGGTGCTTCCCGACACGCTGCCCGCAGGGTGTCCGAAGGCGCAGCGGACGCAAGGGCTGCGCCCCGGCAGGCAGGTCATCACCTGAAACCGCAGCCCCTGGGTCCCGCAGTGGCAGAAGGGGACCCCCGCGGCCACGCAGCTGTCGCTGATCATCAGCTTGGTCTCCAGCCCGTCCGCCCCGTCGATGACGAAGTCATAGCGCCGGGCCAGCGCGGGCAGGGTCTGGCTGGACACATACTCCGGGATGACGCGGATCTGTACCCCGGGGTTCCGGGCCGCCATGGCCCGGGCCGCGGAGCGTGCCTTGTTTTCCCCCAGCCGGTCCGCCGTGTGGATGATCTGCCGCTGAAGGTTGGACCGCTCCACCCGGTCCCCGTCCGCCACGGCGATGGTGCCCACGCCGGCGGCGGCCAGGTAGAGCAGGGCGGCGGAACCCACGCCCCCCGCCCCGATGACCAGCACCCGGCCCCGGCGCAGCGCCTGCTGCCCCTCCTCTCCCAGGATGGACAGGCTGCGGGCATACCGCTCCCGCTCCTCTTCGCTCAGCACGGCGCTCCCTCCTCCTCAGCTGTCCCCCAAAAAGTACAGCAGCTGGAGCCGGTCTCCCTCCTGCAGCAGGGTGCTCTTCCGCCGGTCCGGCGGGATGTCCCTGTCGTTGACATGGATGATGGCCACCTCCTGGTTCCTCACCTGCTCCAGATCCATCCACTCCTGTACCGTAAGCGGCCGGGGATAGGTCTTCCGCTCGCCGTCCACTGTGATCTCCATCTGCTCTGCCTCCTCCGTCCGTTCCGACTTACGCCAGCTTCACCGCGCCCACCCGGCACCAGTCCTGGCAGATGCCGCAGCGCAGGCACTTGTCCTCCTGGATGGCAAATGGGGTGCGCACCACATCCCGCAGCTCGTAGTTATAGGGGGGCTCCTCTCCATGGATCACCCCTGCGGGGCAGTGACTGGCGCACAGGCCGCAGCTGACGCACACCGCCGGGTCGATGACATAGGGGCGCTCCGCCTTGGGTTCCCCGACCTGCTCCAGGGCGTCCTTCCGGCATTTCTCCGCGCACAGGCCGCAGCCCACGCATTTGTCCGGGTCTACCGTATAGGGCTTTTTGATCTCGCCGGTGATGGCTTTTGCCGGACAGACCCGGGCGCACAGGGAACAGCCGATGCACTTCTCCGCGATCACCCGGTATACCCGCCTCGGCTTGGGTGCGGGCCATACCTCCGCCCCATCGTGGACCGCCCCCTCCGGACAGGTCTCCGCGCAGATGCGGCAGTCGATGCATTTCTCCGGTTGGATGGTGAACCAGTTGGTCCCCGCGGCGATGGCCCCGGTGGGGCAGCGCCGCTGGCACTCGCCGCAGGCGATGCAGTCCGCCTGTTCAATATACTGTGCCATTGCTCCTCACGCCTTTCTCACCGCTTCCGGGGCGGTGGCAAAATCGATCTCTTCCATGGCGGGGACCACATCCTCCAGCCCCAGCCGCCGCAGGGTATCCGCCGTGGGGCAGGCGGTCTCCACATCCCAGCCGAGGCCCGCGGCGATGCCGTCGAACATCCGCTTCTGCACCTGGGGGGTGACCACGGCCGGCTGCTTCCACTCCCCCTCGGTGGGCAGGGACATCCATCGTTTGGACACCCCGTAGTCATGGGCCCGCATCCCATTGCGCAGATTCAGGCAGCGCATCAGGGACACCATGCGGTAGCCGAACTGCTTGGCCTCCTCCACCGTCATGTCCCAGCCGGTGACCGCGTTCAGGGTACGCACCACACAGCGCCAGTCCGCCTGGGTGTAGAACATACACACCCCGGTGGCGTCGTCCAGCGGCCGGTGGCAGGCGATCTTCACATAGTGGTCCACGATGTCGTCCACATCAAAGGGCTTGGCCGGCTTGTCGATTCCGAAGTTCTCCTTATCCACAAAGCCCTCCACGGGGTTCATCAGATTGGAGCCGTAGTCCGACATGCCAAAGCCCGCCAGACGGCTCCACTGGCTGCGCTGGTCGTGGATGTGGGGGGCGAAGCCCTGCGTGGTGTACACCGCATGCTCGTCGGCCCCCCGGCCGATCCTCTCCGCGGCCCGCTTCACCCCCTCTGCCAGGAGGTCGCCCACCCCTTCCCGGCGGGCAATCCGCTTTACCAGCTCGATGCCCGCGTCGCAGTTGCCCCAGTTCATCTCCAGGCCGTCCAGCTCCTCCCGGGACAGGATGCCGCACTCATACAGCTCGTACACCATGGCCAGCAGGAAGCCGCACTCCTTCACATCCATCCCCATCCGGTCGATGGTGATGCCCAGGGCCAGGCCGCCGGCGGTGTCGTCAAAGTTGCCGATGAGGGCGCTGGTGGCGCTCATTCCCTCGTATTCCGGCTCGTCCCCCACCATGCCCTTGTACTTGCCGTCTACAATCTCCAGCGAGTGGCAGTGGTTCCAGGGGCAGGCCCAGCAGGCGGTGCGCACCCATTTGAACCGGGGGTCCTCCTCCAGCTTGTCCCGGTTGAAATTGCCGCAGGTGGGAAACTCGGTGGAGGTGTAGTTCTTGATGGGCAGCAGATGGGCCATGTTCATCATGTTCAGGCTGCCCAGGGTGCCCACATACCGGGTCCCGGAGGCCTTGGATTTGCCGGAGGCGGTGTTGGCGTTGGCATCGTCAAACCACACCTGACGCGCCTTGTCCAGCTCCTCCGGATCGGCCACCTCCACCTCCCGGTCCAGCCGCTGGATGGCGATGGCCTTCAGCTTCTTGTGTCCCATGACGGTGCCCGGCCCGTTGCTGGAGGCCAGGTGCCCCTTGTCGTTGAAAATGCCCGCGAAGCGCACTCCGTGCTCCCCGGCAGGGCCGATGCAGGCCACGCTGCTGCGCCGCCCGGGCAGGCCCAACGCCTCCTTCAGGGCGTCCTCCGTCTCCCAGGTGTCCTTGCCCAGCAGCCAATCCGCCGGCCGGAGCTCCGCCGTGTCCTCCCCCAGAAACAGATACTGCCACTCCGGGGCCTCTCCCTCCACAATGAGGATGTCATACCCCGCCCGCCGAAGGCAGGAGCCCCAGTGTCCCAGGGTCTGGGCAGAGGACAGCCCGTTGGTCAGCGACCCGATGGTGTTGACGCAGCACAGCCCCGAGCCGCAAACCGTGGTGCCCGTCAGGGCGCCCAGGGAGAAAATCAGCTTGTTGTCCGGCGAGTTCCACGCCGTCTCGGGGGGGAGCTCCTCCCACAGCAGCCGGGTACCAAAACCCATGCCGCCCACATACTTGCGGCCCCAGGCCGCATCCTTTTTCTCCCGGGTGATGGTCCCGGTGGTCAGATTGACCCGCAGGATGCGGGGTTCATATCGATAAGTTTGGCTCATCTCACCTATCTCCTTTCTTCATTATTGTCCTGAAAACGGCGACAGCAGAGGCACGGCCCCGCCCGGGACCGCCCTCCACTGTCCGCATGGTCAATCATTTGTCAGGGTGTCACGCCTGGGCGGGCTTCTTCTCCTTCAGCAGCAGCATAGAGACAAAGGCCACCACCAGCAGGCACAGCAGTACGATGAACACCACCCGCAGGGATCCGGCGTAGGCGCTGTTCACATTGCCGATCATGGTGGAGAACAGGCCCTGGGCCTCCTGGGGCAGGCTGTTCATAAACTCGTTGGTCCCCGCCGAATCCACCAGGGCGCCGGCGCTGAGATAGGGGCTCAGCTCCTCCATGGAGACATAGTCGGTGAGCCCCTCCGGCACCACATGGGCCAGCCGGGCGCTGAAATTGCTGTTGAGGATCAGGCCCATGATGGACAGACCGATGGTACCCGTCAGGGACTGGAAGCTCTGGAGGGTGCCGGTACCCATGCTGATCTCGCTGCTGGGCAGATTGTTCTGGATGCCGGTGGTGAAGGCGCCCATCACCGCGCCGTTGCCGAAGCCGATGATGCACATCATCACATACAGCAGCGCGATGGGGGTGGTGGCGTTGCAGGTGGACTGGAGGAACATGCTCACCGCGTACAGGCCCACGATCACCAGCATGATCTCCTTGATTCGTCCCTTCCGCGCTGCGATGGCGTAGCCTGCCACCAGGCCCGCCACCGTGTTCACGATGGCCTGGACGGACAGGATGGCGCCGGAGGCGGTGGCCGTCATGCCGCGGATGGACTGGGCATACAGGGTGAAGTAGGTGTTGGACGCGAACATGCAGGGCCAGATGGCGCAGGCCGCCAGCAGGCACAGCACGAAATACTTATTTTTGAACAGCCCCATATCGATGAGGGGCGCCTTGGACTTTTTCTCCGCGAACACGAACGCGATGGCGCACACCACGAACAGCACCAGCAGCACCACGATCAGCGGGTCGGTCCAGCCCCGGGTGCTCACCCAGTTGAAGGCCAGCACCGCACAAGTGGCGGACACCGCCATGAGCACAAAGCCCGGGATATCGATGTACGCCATGGCATCCTTCTTCACATTGGGATACTGGGTCAGCAGCAGCGCCACCACGATCACGCCCACCACAATGGTGGCGTAGAACACCGCCCGCCAGCCCAGGGCGTCATAGATCACGCCGCCCAGGGTGGGCCCGAAGATGTTGCAGATGCCGGTGATGGTGCCGTAAAAGCCCAGGTACTTGGCCTTGTCCGCGCCGGTGTGCAGCTCGCCCAGGGCGGTGAGGCAGTTGGCCAGCATGAAGCCCTGGCCCAGGCCCTGGCCGCCGCGGAAAATGACATGCATCAGCATGTTGGTGCTCAGGCCGGCCAGCAGCATGGACACCGAGTAGATGGCAATGCCCGCCATGATCAGGTTCCGCCGGCCGAAGATATCGCCCAGCTTGCAGGAGATGGGCATCGCCAGGGTGCTGCACAGGAAGAAGATGGTGTTCATCAGGGTGTACAGGTTCACATCTCCCAGGTCTGCCGTGATATAGGTACCCACGGTACGGGCCATGGCGTTGAAGAACAAAATCTCTGCCAGCGCCAGGAAGATGGCCACGGTGGCGATCATACGCCTGGACCGCGGCATCCCTTCATAGGTGATTGTCTCGCTCATAAATTCTCCTCCTCAAAAAATCTCTCTATCACCGCCGCGTCGCCGCGGTCAGCTCTCTCATTCTCCGGCGTGAAGCACCGTGCGGTCCAGCTTGTACCACAAAAACAGCACGCCGATCCCCATGGACAGCACCCCCGGGCCGATGAACATCAGGGCGTTGATGCCCCACATCACCTGAGGGGTCTGGGGCATGTTGGCGCTGAAGCCCAGCGCCGCCAGCACAAAACCCATCCCGGAGGTGCCGATGGCCATGCCCACCTTGTTGGCAAAGTCCAGCGTGGCGGAGATCCCGCCGTCGTTGCGCACGCCGGACAGATACTCCCCATAATCCACCAGGTCGGGGATGATGATGTAGATCAGCGCATAGCTCATGCCGAACAGGAAGCTGGACACCACGGTCAGCACCCAGAAGGCCGGCAGACTCTGGGCCGGGCTGACAAAGAAATTCACCGTCAGCGTCAGTCCATAGGCCAGATACAGCACCGCCAGCGCCCGGCCCGGGGACCTGAACAGCTTCAGGAAGTGCTGCCCCACCCAGGCGCCGAAGATCTGCGGCACCCGCATCAGCAGGGTAAAGGTGGCATACAGCGCCATATCCCCCGCCACATACTTGAAGTAGTACACGAAGATGGACACCCTGCCATAGGTGATCAGCCCGTTGAGGAAATGCCCCGCCACCGCGATCCAGAAGGGCCGGTTGTGCAGGTTCTGCCGCACCACTTCCCGCAGGCTGAAGTGCCGCTGCCGCTCCCCCCGGGGCTGGATCCGCTCCCGGCACAGCAGGGGGGTCAGCAGGAACAGGGGCAGGCTGATACACCCGAACAGCAGCGTCAGATGGAAATAGCTCTCCACCTGATCGGTGCCATGGCCTGCAAAGTACCAGGTGGCGATCTGGGTCATGATCAGCGCGCCGACGATCCCCGCCGCCGACCGCCAGGAGATGATCCTGGCCCGGTCCGCCGGATCCCCTGACATCACCGAGGCCATGGAGTCCAGCGGAACGCTGAAGCCGGTAAAGGCAAGCAGATAGAGGAAATAGCTCACATAGGCCCACAGCAGCTTCTGCCACATGGGCCACTGGTCGTTGCTGGAGAAGAGCAGGCAGGTGCACACCACCACCAGCGGCGCACAGCACAGCACCCAGGGCCGGTACCGTCCCCACCGGGTGGGCCGGCGGTCGGTCCAGAACCCGCACGCCGAGTCGGTGAACCCGTCAAACAGCCGCGACACCAGCAGCAGTACCGAGCAGGCCGCCGCGGAAATCCCCACGGCGTCGGTGCAGAACATCATGAAATAGCTGGTGATGTACCCCCAGCTGAACGCGGTGCCGATGTTGGTCAGGGTGTATGCGAAGATCTGCGTCCCCAGTCTTGGACCGGACTGCCTGTCCCGCGCCATGCTCCCTCACCTCCCCGGGTGTCATCAGCGACTCCCCATCATACCGCAGTATGATTCCAATGCCAATTGTATATAATCCCGTCCAAAAAGAAAAATCTCCGTTTTTCATGGTTAATTCTTTAACTATCAATTTTTCTTATTGAACTATAAAAATGGCCGATGCCCATTATATCGGACATCGGCCATTTTTTGGTTTTTCGTCTTCCGCCGTACTCAGTCCATGTCGGTCAGGGTCTTCTGCACCCGCTCCAGCAGCTCCTCCCCCGCCTGGGACAGGGGCTGGCCCCGCCTCCACACTGCGGCGATCTGGAAGGGGTGGGTCCTCTGGATCTTCACCTGGCAGATGTCGTCATCCTCGAACCGGATCCCTCCGGCCAGGATGGCGCCCCCCTTCCCCTCGGAGACAAATTCGTGTACCGTGGACAGGAAGGTGGTCTCCACCTGAACCTTATTCAGCTTCAGTCCCGGGATGAACTGCTCGATCACCAGGGGCGCGCCGGGGGCCGGGATCAGCGCCTCGTTGTCAAAATAATAGCAGACGGGCAGATCGGCCAGCTGCTCCACCCGCACCTCTTTCTCCGCCGCCAGGGGGTGGTCCCTTCGGATATAAAGGGTGCAGCGGTCGCTCCCCAGAATGCGCGTCTGATCGCCGGAATCGCCATCCGCGATATCCCAGCCCACCACCGCCACATCCAGAATGCCCTGGCGGACCAGTTCCCGCAGCTTGGGGGACTGAAAGATGGACAGATGCACCCTCTGTTCGGGGTGTTCCGCCTCAAGCTCTCCCAGCACCCCGGAAAACAGGTTGGCGGTGAGCGCCGTCATCCCGACCCGGAGCGCCGTCCCCTCCCGGCTGGAGGGGCGGAAGGTCTCGGTGAGTTTCTCCACATCCGCCAGCACCTGGAGGGCCATCTGATAAAACTGTTTCCCCTCCTCCGTGAGGTAGAGGTTCTTTTTCCCCCTGACGAACAGCTTCAGCTGGAACTCCTCCTCCAGCTCCTTGATGGCACAGGAGATGGCGGACTGGGTCACAAACAGGCTTTTGGCCGCGTTGGTCATGTTCTGTCCGTTGTTGCAGGTGGCGACAAAATAGTTCAATTGATTCAGTGTCAAAGCGATCGCTCCCTTCCTTCGGTCTTCTCCCGCCGCGCAGTGATTTTATGTTCTATTGAAGCAATAGAACATGACAAAAGGGTGCCCTTTTGTCCGCGGTCTTACTCCAGGGTCACCTGGGCACCCTGGGCCACGATATTGATGTAAGAACTCCCCACCCCCAGCTCCAGGGGGGTGCCGTCGGTCCGGGCATAGGTCATGGGGCTGTCATGGCTCAGCTTCTCCCACCGGATGGGGATGTACTGCCCGCCGCAGGCGAAATAGCCGGTCCCCTCCCCGGTGGTGCGCACCGAGAGGCGGCCGCTGGTGTCCCCGGGGATGGCGGAGATGTCGGTGAACAGCACCAGCACATTGGTCACCGCCACCTGCTCCCCGGTGTTTCCGTCCACATAGGGCGCGTCATACTCCTCCACCAGGTACTGTCCGCTCTCCTCGTCGTAGGTGAACACCCCGGTCTTATAGCTGGAGAAGCGCACCGAGACGGTCTGCGCCGGCTCGCCTCCCGCGGGGGTGCCGTCCTCGGCGAAGGACAGCCCCGTGTCGAAGCCGTCCGGGTGCTCCAGCTCCACCCGGGAGTAGGTGGGCAGCAGCTCCTGGATGACCTCTCCCGAGGTGAGCACGCTGTGCTCCAGCCCCATGGTGCGCCGCCGCTCCTGATCCCGCCAGAACAGCGTCCCCTCATAGGGGCCGTTGACGCAGTCCAGCGCCGTCACCCCCCACTCCTTGATGGCGGTGTAGGCGCCGGGGCTCCCCCCCGCGTGGAGATAGACGGCGTCATGCCCCAGGGCCAGGGAGACATAGTAGTCCCGGGCGCTGCGCACCGAGCCGATCTCCCCCACCCCCTCCACCGACTGGTACAGGGCCAGCATCCGGGTAATGCCCCCCTCGGCGGGGACCTCATAGATGATGTCCGCCTGGGACACCCCCAGCTGAGGCAGGGCCTTTTTCAGGTTGTTGAGCATGATGGCGATCGGCCGCTGTCCGCTCAGATCCACCTCGCAGCCCTCCCCGGTGAGGGGATTGACATAGGGCAGCGGCTCGGGCGACGGACTCTCCACCGGCGGCGTCTGGGTCACCTGGGGCGATGGGGTCTCCACCGTCTCCTCTCCGCCGCCGCAGGCCGTCAGCAGCCCCGCCAGCATCAGCAGCACACACACGGGGAGCAGCCCCCGCCAGATCCCGCGCTTCATCCTCCGTCCCTCCTTGAACTTCTCTGATGTTCCGTCTTTCACGGTCTCTCTCGCTTTATCATACCAACATCCCTCCGCCCCGTCAACTGCGGCGGGAAAAAACGCCCCCGCCGGGCACTCCGGCGGGGGCGTTCTGTCTGTACGCTCTGCTCACTTCAGCTCCAGCAGGGGGAAGTCCGCCGCCTCTGCGGCGGCGGTGAGTTCCTCCCGCCACCGGGCGCAATCCTCGTCCCAGCCCGCATAAGCCGCCTCTCCCCGGCGGTCTGGCACCCCCAGCGCCGCCAGCTCCGCCCCCAGGGCGCGGGTGAATTTTAGGGCGCCGTTGGCGTTGAGGTGGGAGTAGTCATACAGGTCGGTCTCCGGGTCGAAGCCGATCTCCTCCAGCCGGGTCAGGAAATTCCAGTAGGTCAGGCCATACGCCTGCGCCACCTCCCCCACGGCGTTCATCTGGCCCTGCTGCTCCGCCGTGGCCAGGAAGGGGGCGCACACCAGTACCAGCTCCACTCCCTCCGTCCGGCACAGCTCCACCAGCCGGTCAAAATACTCCAGGGCGGTCTCGGACAGGGGCTGGGCGTAATCCGGGTCCACCGGCTCCACCGGGTCGTAGGCGGTGGTCTCCAGCCGCACCTCGCACCCCTTGCCCGTGGTGTCGATGGGGGCGAAATCCTCCGCCGAGAGCTCCTTCCACCGGGTATGGTAGAAGCTCAGGGGCACCAGATAGTCCCACCGGTCCTCCCAGGTGAACAGGTCGAAGATGGCCCGGAGCTTGGGGGCGGCCCAGGCCATGTTGTCGATGGACTTGTGGCTGTTGCCGTCCCCCTCGTAGATGAGGTCGGGGTAGTAGAGCATGTATGCATCCAGCACGATGAGGTCGGGGTGCTGGGTGCGGATGGCCTCCTGGGCCATATAGTAGGAGATGGGGATGCTCTGCCCGTGCTGGCCCAGGTTGTTGCTGGCGATGCCGTACTCGTGCCACAGCTCCAGGGGGAAGGCCCCGTTGAGGATGTGGCTGGACCCGATGAAGATCACATCCAGGCTGTCCCGGGGCTCCTCATACAAAGAGAGGATGGCCCCGGCGCTGTCCTTGTTGCGCAGCAGCTGGGTGGCCCCGGCGAACAGGGCGCAGAACAGGGCGCAGAAGCACACCGCCGCCAGCAGGCGGCGCAGAGCGCGTCGTTTTGTCACAGGGGCTCACCTCCCCGGCGGCGGGTCCGCCGTCAGAATTGATTGCCGTAGATGAACTGGCTGGGGTCGTAATTCCCCCCGTAGATGCCGAAGATGAGGATGGAGAACACCGCCAGATAGTACACCGCCCACCGGGCGGGCAGGGGGAGGGCCAGGATCCGGTCCCGCACGCTGCCCTTCTGCCCCAGCAGATCGGCGATGAGCAGCACCAGCACCGCCGCCCCCGCCGCCAGCAGGTCCTTCCAGTCCAGGCCCAGGCCGGTGATGCCGTCCAGGCTCAGGGACAGGTGGGTCGCCATCCGGGCCAAAAAGCCCACCGCCTGGGCGGTGCTCTCCGCCCGGAAGAACACCCAGGCGACGGTCACCAGGGCAAAGGTCCAAAGGCCCCGGACGATCTTCCAGGGCAGGGCCTCCCGCCGGATGCGCAGGGCGGCGCACACCCGGTCCCGGGCGGGACGCAGCAGGTCCCCTGCGATCTGATACAGCCCGTGGAGCCCGCCCCACGCCACGAAGTTCCAGCTGGCCCCGTGCCACAGGCCGCTGACCAGGAAGGTGACCATCAGGTTTACCCAGGTGCGTCCCCTTCCCTTCCGGCTGCCCCCCAGGGGGATGTACAGATAGTCCCGGAACCAGCTGGACAGGGAGATGTGCCACCGCCGCCAGAACTCCCGGATGGACAGGGAGAGGTAGGGCTGCCGGAAGTTGTCCATCAGCCGGAAGCCCAGTATCTGGGCCGCCCCGATGGCGATGGCGGAATAGCCGCCGAAGTCACAGTAGATCTGCAGGGAAAAGCTCACCGCCGCCGCCGCCAGGTGGACGCCGCCGTACTCCCAGTAGCTGGGGAACACCGTGTCCACCAGGATGGCCAGCCGGTCGGCGATGACCAGCTTCAAAAACATCCCCCACACCATCAGCAGCAGGCCCCGGCGCATCCGGTCGAAGTCGAAGGGGGCGTTCAGGCCCCACTCCCCCTGTCCCTCCCGCATCTGGGCCAGCAGGCCGTCCGACCGGTCGATGGGGCCCGACACCAGCTTGGGGAAGAAGGAGAGGAACAGGGCATAGCGCAGGAAGTTCCCCTCCGCCGCCGTCTTCCCCCCGCACACATCCGCCAGATAGCCCACCGCCTGGAAGGTGTAGAAGGACAGCCCCAGGGGCAGCACCAGGTCCAGATGGGGGCCGGCGGCCGTGATCCCCACCCAGGACAGCACCGCCGCGGCGGTGTCGGCGGCAAAATTGAAGTATTTGAAAAAGAACAGACCCGCCAGGGTGGCCGCGATCCCCGCCGCCGTCCACCCCCGGCGCCACCTGCGGTCCTGCCGGCGGTCTGTCAGCAGGGCGGCGGCATAGCTCACTGCGGTGACCAGCAGGAGGAGCACCACATACTCCGGATTCCAGCACAGGTAGAAGAAATAGCTGGCCGCCAGCAGCCAGGCGCACCGTCCCCGCTGCGGGACAAGGAAGTACGCCAGGGTCACCACGGGGAAAAAGATCAAAAACTGGGGAGAGTGAAATGCCATCGCTGTCCCGGGGCGGCGGGCGCCCCCCTCCTTTCCTCAGGATCCCGTGCTTTGCTGTCCTCCATTATAAAGCATCCCGCCCAGCGGCGCAAGCCGCTTTCTCCCCCGGAGCGCATCGGCGGCGGGCGTCCAGCCGTCTTTTCCTGTCGGCCGGGGCGTTCTCCCGGGGCATTTCCCGGAAAATTCAAACTATGTTCATAATTTGTTTTGATTTTTCGGTGGATTCGTTGTATGATACCCTTTAGTATGGTTGCAGCGCGCGCCGCGCCCCCCGGGACGCGGCGATCTGAATGAATGAAGGAAGAAGAAGGAAAAGGAGGAATCTGATTTGATCGAGGTCCGCAACCTGGTGAAGCGGTACGGCGGTCATGTGGCAGTGGACCACCTGAGCTTCACCGTAGAAAAAGGTCAGATCTATGGCTTCCTGGGCCCCAACGGCGCCGGGAAGTCCACCACCATGAACATCATGACGGGGTACATTGGCCTCACCGAGGGGGATGTCATCGTCAACGGCCACAACATCCTGGAGGAACCGGAGGAGGCCAAGCGCTCCATCGGCTATCTCCCCGAGATCCCCCCGCTGTACACCGACATGACGGTGACGGAGTACCTCCGCTTTGCCGCCCAGCTGAAGAAGGTCCCCAAGGGAGAGCGGGAGGAGCAGATCCGCCGGGTGGTGGAGTTGACCCATTTGGAGGATGTGACCCACCGCCTCATCAAGAACCTGTCCAAGGGCTACCGCCAGCGCGTCGGTCTGGCCCAGGCCCTTCTGGGCTTCCCCGAGGTCATCATCCTGGACGAGCCCACCGTGGGCCTGGACCCCAAGCAGATCATTGAGATCCGCGACCTCATCCGCAGCCTGGCGGGGGACCACACGGTGATCCTCAGCTCCCACATCCTGTCCGAGGTACAGGAGGTATGCGACCAGGTGCTCATCATCAACCACGGAAAGCTCATCGCCAGCGGCTCTCCCACCGAGCTTGAGCAGCGGCTGGCGGGCTCCACCCTCTCCCTCACCGTGAAGGGGGAGGACGCCCAGGCCGTACATAACCTGCTCTCCGCGCTGGACGGGGTCACCGATCTCTCCGTTTCCCCCTCCGCCAACGCAGGAGAGCTGGATGTCCAGCTCTCCTGCCACCGGGGGAGCGATGTGCGTGAGGCGGTGTCCTCCGCCTGCATCGCCGCCGGGATTCCCATCCTGATGATGAAGAGCGCCGATGTCTCCCTGGAGCAGATCTTCCTGGAGGTCACCAGCGACGACCCCGCCGCCCAATCCGGAGAGGACGCTGGGACCGAGGCGGCGGCCGGGCCGGACGCGCCCGCCGGGGACGCGCCGGAGGAGCAGAACACCGGGGCGGATCAGACCGCCGCCGAAGGAGAGGAGGAACAGCAGTGAGCGCCATCTTCAAGCGGGACCTCCGCTCCTATTTCAGCGGCATGATCGGATATGTGTTCATCGCCATCAGCCTGGCCTTTGTGGGCATCTATTTCATGGCGCTGAACCTGATCAACGGCTACCCCTATTTCTCCTATACCCTGGCCAGCAGCGCCATGTTCTTCGTGGTGTGCGTGCCCATCCTCACCATGCGTTCCATGGCGGAGGAGCGCCGCACCAAGACCGACCAGCTCCTGCTCACCAGCCCTGTGTCGGTGGGCGCCATCGTCACCGGCAAGTTCCTGGCCATGGCCGTGGTGCTGGCCGTCCCCATGGTGATCCTGTGTGCCTGCCCGCTGCTGATGTGGTCCGCCGGGGCCGCGGGCATCGCCTCGGACTACGCCACCCTGCTGGCCATGTACTGCATGGGCTGCATGTTCATCGCCATCGGCATGTTCATCTCCTCCCTGACGGAGAATCAGGTCATCGCCGCCGTGGTGACCCTCTTTGTTCTGCTGATTTTGTACATGTGGGACGACCTGCTGAATTTTCTGCCCACCACCATCACCGCCAACATGATCGGCTGCCTCATCGCCATCGTCATCATCGCCCTGCTGCTCTACCTCATGTCGGGCAGCCCCAACCTGGCCATGATCGTGGCCATCATCGGGGCGGTGGCGGTGATCGCGGTGTACTTTGTGGACTCCTCCCTGTTTGAGAGCCTGCTGCCCAACGCCCTCAGCGTGCTCTCCGCCACCGCCGTGCTGGACACCTTCGCCTTTGATTTCGTGTTCAACTGGCCCGGTCTGGTGTTCTATCTGTCCGTCGCTGCCCTGTTCGTCTTCCTCACGGCCCAGACCGTGCAGAAGCGGCGCTGGAACTAAAGGAGGTATCCATCCATGAAAAAATTCAGCAAGAACACCCGGATGGGTACTTACGCCTTCGGCCTGTCCGCCGTGGCGGTGGTCATCGTCATTGTCCTGAATCTGATTCTGCACCAGCTCCCCGCCTCCATCGCCCGGCCGGATATCTCCGGCTCCGGTCTGTATAACATCTCGGACACCACCACCCAGGTGCTCTCCGACCTGGACACCGATGTGGAGATCATCCTCATCGGCGAGACCGACCGGGTGGATCAGCGGGTACGCACCTTCCTGGATAAGTATACCTCCCTCTCCCCCCATCTGATCTACTCCCAGGTGGACCCGGTGGCCCACCCCAGCATTCTGGAGACCTACGACACCACCAGCAACACCGTGGTGGTGCGCTGCGAGGAGACCGGTAAGCAGACCATTGTCTACGGCTCCGGCTTCCAGGGCTACACCGATGCCATCATCACCTATGACCCCGACGCCTATATGTACAGTCAGGTGCTGCAGGAGGTGGCCTTTGACGGCGACGGCCAGCTCACCGCCGCGGTGAACTATGTCACCAGCGAGGTCAATGAGACGGTCTACACCCTCACCGGTCATAACGAGGTGGACCTGAGTACCTCCCTCACCAGTATGATCGAAAAGGCCAGCCTCACCATGGCCGCCGAGCCGCTGAACCTGCTGATGGACGGCGGCATCCCCGACGACTGCAGCCTGCTGATCGTCAACGCCCCGGGCAGCGACCTGTCCGCCGACGAGCTGGACATGCTGCTGGCCTATCTGGAGGACGGGGGTCAGCTGATCCTGGTGATGGAGACCTCCGACCTGCCCAACTTCAACACCCTGACCCAGACCTACGGCCTGGCCATCCAGGAGGGCGTTCTGGGCGACCGGGAGCGGTTCTTCAGCGCCTACGCCTCCACCCTGGGCTACTTCTGCTTCGCGCCGGTGCTGTCCACCACCAGCGACATCACCGCCGACATCACCACCGACGCGATGCTCCTCTCCGCCCACGGCATGCTGCAGGTGGACCCCGCCCGGGACACCATCTCGGTGGAGAGCTTCCTCACCACCTCGGAACAGGGCTATCTCTTCATCGACGCGGAGACCTCCTCCGATCCCCAGCTGGACACCTACATCATCGGCGCCACCGCGTCGGAGGAGACGGCGAACGGCACCGCCCGGCTGACGGTGATCTCCTCCGCCTCTCTCATCAGCGAGACCATCACCACCGCCTACCCCAGCATGTCCAACCTGGATATCTTCATGAACGCGGTGGTCAGCCACTTTGACGGCGAGGTGACCAACACCTCCATCCCGTCCGTAAGCCTGTCGGTGGAATATGTCTATGTCAGCAATCCCACCGTGTGGGGCGCTGTGTTCATCTTCGTGCTGCCCCTGGTGGTGCTCATCGGCGGCCTGATCTACTGGCTGAATCGGAGGAAGCGCTGATGAAAAAACAGACCAAGCAGCTTATCGTCCTTCTGGTCATCCTGGCGGTGTGCATCGTGGGATATCTGGCGGTGACCCAGATCCTCACCCGGCAGCAGGCCGAGCTGGAGGCGCAGCAGAGCGCCGACGACATCACCACCCTCTCCGGCCAGGTGACCCAGATCACCAAGACCGCCGCTGGGGAGGAGCTCACCTTCCTCTACGACGCCGAGACGGGCTGGAGCTATACCGACCCTGTCTTCCCCACCGCCCAGGACAATCTGGAGGAGCTGGCGGATCTCATCGCCCCTCTGTCCCCCGAGCGGGTGATGACCGCGGAGGAGTCCCTGGACGCCTATGGCCTGGACCAACCCGCCTACACCTTCACCGCCCAGGACGACCAGGGCAACTCTCTCACCGTCCAGGTGGGGGACGCCAACTCCAACGGCGACTTCTACGCCATCGTCAACGGGGACGAGGGCACCATCTACTCCCTGGATCCCGCCCTGGTGAACATTCTGGCCATGGGGCTGCTGGAGTTTATGGAGCTGCCCGAGCTGCCCGGCCTCAGTGAGAGCGACCTCATCTCCGTCACCCTGGAGGCGGCGGGAGACGCCCCCGTGACCATCACCAAGGAGACCGTCCCCGCCGAGGAGGAGGGCGCCGCAGACACCTATATCTGGTATCTGGACGGCACCCCGGTGGACCAGCTCACCCCCAGCCAGGACTTCCTGGACGCCCTGGAGGCCCGAGGGGAGGACCCCGCCGACGCCGCCACCCTGCTGGAGGACCTGCTCTCCGCCCTCTCCCGGATGCGGGTCACCGCGTGCGCCGACTACAGCGATCCTCAGCGCTCCCTGCTGCATGGCAACGGGGCTCGGGAGGGGGATCCTGTCCCCCTGACCGCCACCATTCAGTACACCGACGACGAGGACGCGGCCCAGACCCTCACCATCTATCTGGGCGGGCAGTGGACGGAGGACACGGACTACTACCTGGCCATGTTCGACGACGATCCCGCCGTCTATCCCATCTTCTACAACATGGCGGAGCCTCTCTACTATTTCGCCGCCGCCTTCTAAGAAGGCATCCGCGCCCATAACCGGAAACAAAAACGCCGGCCCTGCACGGGGGAATCCCGTGCAGGGCCGGCGTTTTTTCCTTTTTTCACTGCTCCGGCTGGATGCGGATCTTTTCGATCACCGCCCGGAACCGCTCCGGGCTGTACAGCACCGGCACGGGGTAGATAGGGTTGGCCTCCTTCCCCGCCCAGGCCACCATCTGGGGGATGTCCTCCTCCCGGATGAAATCGAAGCCCACCGGGATCCCCATGCGCTGATTCATCGCCCGGATGGCGGCGATGAACGCCTTTGCGTTCTCCTCCTCGCTGTCCCCCTCCCGGGCCACCCCTGCCAGCTGGGCCAGCTGGGCCAGCTTGGGGTACACCGCGCTGCCGTAGTCCTCCAGCACGATGGGCAGAATCACCGCGTTGGCCAGGCCGTGGGCGGTGTTGTACAGCCCGCCCAGGGTGTGGGCGATGGCGTGGACATTGCCCACGCCCGCCCGTGTGAAGGCGAAGCCCGCCTGGAAGGAGGCGCGGAGCATGGCCTCCCGGGCCGCCAGGTCGGACCCGTCCCGGTATACCCGCTCTAGGTTGGCGAAGATGGTCTTCACCGCCTCCCGGGCGCAGCGCAGGCTCTCCTTGGTGTTATAGGTCCAGCACAGGTACGCCTCCACCGCGTGGGTCAGCGCGTCCATCCCGGTGGCCGCGGTGATGTGGGGCGGCAGACCCACCGTCAGCTCTGCGTCCAGCACCGCGTACCGGGGGATGAGGGCCAGGTCCATGATGGCGTACTTGTGGTGGGTGGCGGGGTCGGTAATCAGCGCGGCGATGGTGGTCTCCGACCCGGTGCCCGCGGTGGTGGGCACCGCGATAAAGGTGGGGATACGCCGACGCACCTTCAGCAGCCCGCCCAGCTGATTTACCTCTTTGGTGGGCCGGACAATGCGGGCCGCCGCCGCCTTGGCCGCGTCCATGGGGGAGCCGCCGCCCACGGCGATGAAGCTGTCGCACCCCTCCCGGAGGTAGCGGGTGTGGATATCCTCCACCATGGCCACTGTGGGGTTGGCCTCCACCCTGTCAAACAGGGCGTACTCCACCCCCGCCGCATCCAGCACCTCCAGGATCCGGGGCGCCACGCCGCAGGTCATCAGTCCGCGGTCGGTGACCACCATGGGATGACAGCGCCCCTCCCGGGCCAGCAGCTCCGGAATGCGGGCGATGCTGCCCGCACCCTCCGCCGCCTCCGCCCTGCGCCAGGGCAGGCAGCGGGCTCCGATGTTGAATACGAATTGAAAGGTCCGATTATATGCTTTTTTCAGTCCCCACATGGGTCCTGCTCTCTCCTTTCCCGGGCGCTCCGGCCCGATTGCGTCCCTTAGGGACGCGCAAAGGGCCCGCCGCCTGTGCTGCCAGGCGGCAGGCCCCGTTCTTGTGTTATGAAGTCCTTCCGCGAGGGATCCGCCGGTCACTTGCCCAGATAGGCCTTCTTCACCGCCTCGTTGTTCAGCAGCTCCTTACCCGGGCCGGTGAGGGTGATCTTCCCCGTCTCCAGCACATAGCCGATGTCAGCGGTCTTCAGCGCCATGTTGGCGTTCTGCTCGATGAGCAGAACCGTCACGCCCTTGCGGTTGATCTCCTTGATGATGTCGAAAATCCCCTTGACAATGATGGGGGCCAATCCCAGGGAGGGCTCATCCATCATGATCAGCTTGGGACGGCTCATCAGCGCACGGCCCACCGCCAGCATCTGCTGCTCGCCGCCGGACAGGGTGCCCGCCGCCTGCCAGGAGCGCTCCTTCAGCCGGGGAAACAGCTCGTACACCCAGTTCAGGTCGTGCTCCATCACATCCCGGTCCTTGCGGAGATAGGCGCCGATCTTCAGGTTCTCCAGCACCGTCAGGTCGGGGAACACATGCCGCCCCTCGGGCACCAGCGTGATCCCCTTGGAGACGATCTTGTCCGGAGAGAGGGCGGTGATGTCCTCCGCCTGGAAGTGGATGCGCCCGCCGGCGGGCTGTACCAGGCCGGCGATGGCGCGCAGGGTGGTGGACTTGCCCGCGCCGTTGGCGCCGATCAGGGTGACGATGGAGCCCTCGGGCACCTCGAAGGAGATGCCCTTGACCGCCTCGATGCCGCCATAGCGGACCTTCAGGTCGTCAATCTTCAGCATCTTCTACCACCCCCAGATACGCGTCGATGACGCGCTGATTGTTGCTGACCTCCTCCGGCGTGCCATGGGCGATCAGCTTGCCGAAGTCCAGGACATAGATGCGGTCGGAGATCTGCATCACCAGGTCCATGTGGTGCTCGATCATGAACACCGTCAGGTCGTATTCTTCCCGGATCTTGTGGATGAACTCGGTGAGCTCCTGGGTCTCCTGAGGATTCATGCCCGCCGCCGGCTCGTCCAGCAGCAGCAGCTTGGGCTCGGTGGCCAGGGCGCGTGCGATCTCCAGGTGACGCTGCAGGCCATAGGGCAGGGAACCGGCCACCTCGTCCTTCAGGTGGAGCAGATTCTGCTCCTCCAGCAGGGCGGCGGTCTCCTCCCGCATCCGCTTCTCCTCCTTGTGATTCAGGCGGAAGGTGGCGGACAGGAAATTCTGCTTGGCCCGCATATGTTTGGCAATGAGGACATTTTCAAACACCGTCAGGGCGGAGAACAGCCGGATGTTCTGGAAGGTACGGGCGATGCCCATCTGGGTGATCCGGTCGGGCGTAGGGGAGAGCTTATGGGTGTATTTCCCCATGTTCTCCCCGGCATACATCTTCTGCATCTTGCCCTGGGGGTAATTCTCCACCATGGGCCGGCCCATAAAATCGATTCTGCCGTTGGTGGGCTCGTACACGCCGGTGATGCAGTTGAAGGCGGTGGTCTTGCCGGCGCCGTTGGGGCCGATGAGTGCCACGATCTCCCCCTTGTTCACATCCAGGGACAAGTTATTCACCGCCACCACGCCGCCAAACTGCATGGTGACATTTTCCACATGGAGGATATTCTCGCTCATTGCTCCGCCTCCTTTCCCGCTTTCCGTACGGCTCTCCGCTTGGCCAGCCGGGCCATCACATCGGTCAGCTCCTTATCGCCCATAATGCCCCGGCGGAAGAACAGCACCACGATCATGATGATGATGGAGAACACCACCATGCGGAAGCCGGTGCGGGCGAAGGGGATGGTCAGCGCCCCCGTGACGATGAACCACACCCACCAGGCCATCAGCACCGCCGCGATGACCCAGACGATCACTTCTTTCCAGAAGGGTTCTCCCTTCCTGCGGCGGCGGCGGATCAGCATCAGGGCGCCGCCCACCACGGCCACGGCGAACAGCACGATGAAGAAGATGCGGGTGGGCTCGGTGGGGGAGGAGAAGGCCTGAGTGCTGTCCAGGAAACGCAGCCACCACTCGGAGCAGGCCACATACAGGAAGGTGGCGATGACGCTGCCCGAAACCGAGCCGATGCCGCCGATGACCACGATGAGCAGGATCTCATAGGTCATGTTGGAGGTGTACACCATGGCCTGGGCGTTGCCGGCGAACATGGCGAACAGGGCGCCGCCCACCCCCGCGAAAAAGGCGGAGATGCAGAAGGAGAGCATCTTGTGCTTGGCCAGGTTGATGCCCATGGCCTCAGCGGCGATCTCGTCCTCCCGGATGGCCTTGAAGGCCCGGCCGTAGGAGGAGTTGATGAGCATCACGATGAGGATGATGCACACAGTGGCGATGAACAGCGGCACGAAGGAGGACAGGTAGAGGACCACCTCACCGTCCGCGTTGGTGATGTTGAAGTTGGAGAAGTTGGGGAAGCGGATGATCATATTGGCGCCGTTGGTGATGGGGCCCAGGGCCTGCCACTGGAACACCGCCCGGATGATCTCCGCGAAGCCCAGGGTGGCAATGGCCAGATAGTCGCTGCGCAGCCGCAGCACCGGCAGACCGATGAGCCAGGCGAAGAACGCCGCCACCAGGCCGCCCAGGATCATGGCCAGCAGCACCCCCAGCACCAGGCTGACGGCGCCGCCCGCCCCGCTGTTGCCGAACAGGGCGCCGAACACCTCCTGAAGGGAGAAGTTGATGGCAGACCCGCCGAAGAGGTAGTACACCGCGTCCCGCGCGTCAGAGGGCACGGTGAGGATGGCGTAAGTATAGGCGCCCAGCAGCATGAAGCCCGCCTGTCCCAGAGAGAACAGGCCGGTGAACCCGTTGAGCAGGTTCATGGACACCGCCACCAGGGAGTACACCGCGCCCTTTTTCAGCACGCTGTACAGCACATGCCCGCTGGGCAGGTCCAGGGTGTTCTCCAGAACGATCACCAGCAGGAGCATCACCGCCGCGAAGATCAGGCCCACGACGGCGCCAGTTCTGCTCTTTTTTTCCTGCAGCATTTCCGGCACCCCCTCAGACCTTGTCGGTGGCCTTCTCACCGAACAGGCCGGTGGGCTTGGCCACCAGGATGACGATGAGCAGCACGAAGGTGAAGGCATCCACAAAGTTGGTGGCTCCGTCAAAGGGCAGGGCCTTGATGATATTCTCGCAGATGCCGATGATAAAGGCGCCGATCACCGCGCCGGGAATGGAGCCGATGCCGCCGAACACCGCCGCCACAAAGGCCTTCAGGCCCGGCATGGCGCCGGCAGTGGGGGTGACATAGGGATAGTTGGTGAAGTACAGCATGGACCCCACCGCCGCCAGCAGGGAGCCGATGATGAAGGCGATGGAGATCACGGTGTTAATCTTGATGCCCATCAGCTGGCTGGTCTCAAAGTCCTTGGCCACCGCCCGCATGGCCATGCCCACCTTGGTCTGGTTGATCAGCTGGGTCAGGGCCACCACCAGCACGATCACCAGGAAGGGGGTGATCACCGTCACCCAGGTGACCCGGGCACCGCCAATCTCCACCACCGAGGACAGCCCCGGGATGGTGGGGTAGTTCATGGGCTGGCCGCCGGTGACATAGGTGGCGGTGTTCTGCAGCAGATAGCTCACCCCGATGGCGGAGATCATCACGCTCATCCGGGGGGCGGAGCGCAGCGGCTTATAGGCCACCCGCTCGATGGCGAAGCCCAGCACCACCGTCAGGATGATGGCCGCCGGCAGCGCCACATACAGCGGCATGGAGGCGCTGAGATAGATCATCATCAGGCCCGCCGCCATAAACACATCGCCGTGGGCAAAGTTGATCAGGCGCAGAATGCCATAGACCATGGTATAGCCGATGGCGATCAGCGCGTACTGTCCGCCCACCGAAACGCCGGAGAGCAAAACGGAAATCGCGTAGTCCACAGTTGTTCCTCCCTCGTTCTCAAATTCTTTCTCTGGGCTGTCTCGAAAAAGGCCGCCGTCTCCGGCCGCTTTCGAGGCAGCCCGGGTCGGACGCATCTCCCGCGCGGGGTTTTGTCCCGCACCGGGAAACAGGCCGCTTGGCGGGAGCGCAGGCCCCCGCCAAGCGGCAGAAAACGCTGTTTCTCGTCCGGATCAGATCACTCGGCCACGGTCTGGACCGTCTTCAGCTCCCACACATTGTCGGTGGTGTTGGCGGTCTTGATGTACGCAGTGTCGCGGATGGCGTCGCCGTTCTCGTCGTCAAAGGCGATGTGGCCGGACACGCCGTCGTACTCCACATCCCACAGCGCGGCCTTGATGTCGGCGGGATCCACAGAGCCGGCGGCCTGAATGGCGGCCAGGGCCACATAGTAGGCGTCATAGCCCATGGCGGTCACCGCCGCGATGGTGTCGTCGCCGCCGTTGGCGGTCATGGCGTCGGCGTTGGTGTTGATGTACTCCTTGATGCCGGCGTCGAAGTCGGGGTCGCCGCCCTCCTGATAGAAGGTGGAGACATACAGCTGCAGGTCGGTGCCCTGAGTGGCCTCCAGCACCTTGTTGTCGTCCAGGGTGTCAGAGCCCAGCATGGGGACATCCACGCCCACGGTGGCGGCCTGAGACATGATCTGGGTGGCGTAGGCGATGGACACGGGGGTGAAGATGACATCGGCGCCCTCGTCCATGGCCTTGTTCAGGTAGGAGGTGAAGTCGGAGTTGTTCTTGGGGAAGGAGTCCTTGATGACGGTGCCGCCGGCGGCGGTGAAGGCCTGCTCGAAGAAGGCGATCAGGCCCTGGTCATACTCGTTGCCCTGCTCGCCCAGGCAGTAGGCGGTGGTGGCGCCGAACTCGTCCATGGCGAAGTTGGCCAGAACGGTGCCCTGGAAGGGATCCAGGAAGCAGATGCGGAAGTAGTGGTCGTTGCCGGCGGTGACATTGGGGTTGGTGCAGGTCACGCCGATGGCGGCCAGGCCGGCGTTCTTGAAGGTGTCGCTGGCGGCGATGGACACGCCGGAGCCGTAGGAGCCCAGCACCAGGGCCACATTCTCGCTCACCAGCTGAGAGGCGGCGGTGATGGCCTTGGAGGTGTCGGAGCCGTTGTCAGAGGGGACCAGCTGCACGGTGTACTCCACGCCGCCCACTTCCACGGTGGGAGTGACGGAGTTGGCGTACTGCATGCCCAGGTACTCCTTGTTGCCGCCGGAGGCAGAGTCGCCGGTCAGGGGCTCGAACACGCCAATCTTGATGATGTTGTCGCCGGTGGCGGTGTTGGTGTTCTCCGCGGTGCCGGTGTTGGTGTTCCCGGCGTTGCCGGTCTCCTGGGTCTCCCCGCCGCCGCCGCAGGCGGCCAGCGCCAGCGCCATGGACAGGGCCAGGATCAACGCAAGTACTTTCTTCATTGTGTATCCTCCCGTTTTTCTCCGGCGGGGCCGGAGGTGTTTTGGTTGTCCTTGTGCCAGAGACAGATGTACTCGAAACAACTATGCAAATATTATACTCTGCTTTCCTTCGAATTGCAAGAAAAAGTATCGTGAATCTCAAATTTTCCTCTCCGGCTTCTCCCGCATCCGTTCTCTCTGTGCCGGACATGTTCCTCCAGGCCGGGGGAATCCTGGCCCTTTTCCTCGCCGGTCCGCTGTTTTTCCCCTCTCCGGGCAGAAAAATCCAGCTCCGCCATCCGCGGGAATTGCATTTTCCCACGCTTTGGTGTAAACTAACGGCAGTTCCCATCTCATATGGAAAAGGAGTGCTTCACGATGGACGATCGGATCCAGGAACTGCTGGACAAGATCCGCGGCACCGCCGCCTCTGTGGGGGAGACCGCAGCCCCCGCCGCCCGCTATATGGGCCAGCGGGCCGGCGAACTGATGGACACCGCCAAGCTGAACATCCAGATCTTCAATCAGAACGCTGAGATCAGCGATCTGCTGCGCCGCATGGGAGAGGTGATGTACCGCACCCACCTGAATCAGGAGCCGGAGGAGGACATCACCCAGCTTCTGACCCAGGCGGACGCCGCCTATGCCCGGCTGGGAGAGCTGAAGGACCAGGTGGCCGCCCTGCGTCAGGGCCGCGCCTGCCCCGCCTGCGGCGCCCTGTGCGCCAAGGGGGATCATTTCTGCAAGGAGTGCGGCGCAGCTCTGTAAGGCCGCGCCGCTGACAAGGAGGACCGTCACCATGAGCCAATATACCTTTGCCCAGTATCAGGAGAGCGCCGACGCCATCCGCGCCCGCATAGGAGGCTTTGTCCCCAAGGTGGCCATGATCCTGGGCTCCGGCCTGGGCTTTCTGGGGGACGAGGTGGAAAATCCCATCGCCGTCCCCTATTCCCAGATCCCCTATTTTAAAACCTCCACCGCCCCGGGGCACAAGGGCCAGCTGGTCTTCGGCACCCTGGAGGGACAGCGCGTGGCCGTGATGCAGGGGCGGATGCACCACTATGAGGGCTACTCCTATGAGGAGGTGTCCTACGCGGTGCGGGTGCTGCGCCTGCTGGGGTGCGACACCCTGCTGGTCACCAACGCCGCCGGCTGCGTCAACCGGGACTGGAGCGCCGGAGATCTGATGCTCATCACCGACCACATCAAGATCTTCATGGAGTCCCCCCTCCGGGGGGAGAACCTGCCCCAGTTCGGCCCCCGCTTCCCCGACGCCTCCCACCTGTACACCCCCGCCCTGCGCCAGGTGGCCCGGCAGGCGGCGGAAGAGCTTGATATCCCCCTGCGGGAAGGGGTGTACATGTACTTCCCGGGGCCCCAGTACGAGACCCCGGCGGAGGTGCGCTTTGCCCGCATCGCCGGGGCGGATGCGGTGGGCATGTCCACCGCGCCCGAGGTCATCACCGCCGGCCACTGCGGCATGCAGGTGCTGGGCTTCACCCTGCTGAGCAATATGGCCGCCGGCATTCTGGACCAGCCCCTCAGCGAGCAGGAGGTGCTGGACGCCGCCGCGGCCGCCCGGGAGAAGTTCTCCGGCCTGGTGCGCGCCTGCCTGCGCAGGCTGTGAACGGGCCGCCGGAAGCGGTCCATTCCCAACACCAACGGCCCGGACAGCTCCCGCCCCTCCCCGGGGCCTGTCCGGCGACAGGAGGACTTTTATGACATCCGTGCTTTTCACCCACGCCACCGTGGTCACCATGGACCCTGCGCAGCCCCTTCTGCAGGACGCCTTCGTGTCGGTGGACGGTCCCAAGATCACCTTTGTGGGCGCCACCCGTCCCTTCGGGACCTATGACCGGGAGATCGACTGCACCGGCAAGGTGCTCATGCCCGGCCTCGTCAATGCCCACACCCATGTGCCCATGACCGCCATGCGTGGGTATGGGGACGGGAACAATCTGCAGGACTGGCTCAACAACTACATCTTTCCGGTGGAGGCGAAGTGGGACGACCGGGCCATCGCCTGCTGCACCGACCTGGGTCTGGCGGAGATGATCTCCTCCGGCATCACCTGCATCGCCGACATGTATATGCACTCTGACACCATCGCCCAGCGGGTGGCCGCGTCGGGGATCAGCGCCAACCTGTCGGTGGGGGCAGTGCTCTTCTCCGACACCTTCGATCCGGAGACCGACCACGACTGCGTGGCCCTGCGGGAGCTGACCGAGCGGTGGCACGGCTATGACGATGGGCGCATCCTGACCGACGCCTCCATCCACGCCGAGTACACCTCCCGCCCCGAGATGTGGGAGTGGGTGGCGGGCTATGCCCGGGACCACGGTCTGGGGATGCATGTCCACATCTCAGAGACCCATTCGGAACACGAGGGGTGCATCGCCCGCCACGGCATCACTCCCATCCAGACTCTGGACCGGTACGGCGTGTGGGACGGCCGGGCCATCGCCGCCCACTGTGTGTGGACCACCCCGGAGGACTGGGCCGTCATGGCGGAAAAGGGCGTCTCCGCCGTCCACAACCCCATGAGCAATCTGAAGCTGGGCAGCGGCATCGCCCCCGTCCCCGCCATGAGAAAGGCAGGAGTGAATGTATGCCTTGGCACCGACGGGGTGTCCTCCAACAACTGCACCGACTTCTTTGGGGACCTGAAGCTGGCGGCCATCCTCCACAACGGGGCCAACCACGACCCTCTGGCCCTGCTGCCCATGGACGCTCTGGAGATGGCCACGGTGAACGGGGCCCGGGCCCTGGGCCGGCACACCGGGGTGGTGGCCAACGGCTATGCCGCCGATCTGATCCTGCTGGACTTCTCCCACCTGAACCTCACCCCCTGCCACAGCGTGGTCTCCAACCTGGCCTACGCCGCCCATGGCAGTGATGTGGTGATGAATATGGCCCGGGGGAAGGTCATATATGAGAACGGGGAATTCCTCACTCTGGATCTGGAGCGCATCCGCCGGGAAGTGAAGGAGTACGCCCTGCCCAAACTGTTCGGCTGACCGCCGGACACTCAGGAGGCCTGTCCGTGTCCAGTCAACTCTCCCCAAAAAGCACCTTCTTCGGCGGCGCCACCATCCTGGCGGCGGGGATCGCCATTGTGAAGATCATCGGCATGCTCTACAAGATCCCCCTGGTGAGCATCATCGGGGATTCCGGGTATGCCGACTTCTCCAATGCCTATAACATCTACTCGGTGCTGCTGACCATCTCCACCGCCGGGCTTCCGGTGGCGCTGTCCAAGATGGTGTCCGAGGCCAACACCATGGGACGCCGGGATCAGATCCACAAGGTGTTCCATGTGGCCCTGTGCGCCTTCCTGGTCCTGGGGCTCATCTCCTTCCTCATCATGTACTTCGGCGCGGCCCATCTCGCCGACCTGATGGGGGACTCCATGGCCGCGGACAGCATCCGGGTCCTCTCCCCGGCGGTGGTGTGCGTGGGATGCCTGGCGGCCTTCCGGGGCTATGCCCAGGGGCACGGCAACATGGCCCCTACCGCCATCTCCCAGGTCATCGAGGCGCTGTGCAAGCTGATCCTGGGTCTGGCCCTGGCCATCTATCTGATGCAGCTGGGCCGTCCGGAGCACGAGGGTGCCGCCGGCGCCATCGTGGGCGTCACGGTGGGCACCATCCTGGCCCTGGCCTTCATGGTGGTCAACTTCGCCCTCCAGCGCCGGCGGGAGCCCGTCTGTGTGGACCACCGCACCGACTCCGCCGGCTCCATCCTGCGCACCCTGCTCACCATCGCCATTCCCATCACCCTCACCTCCTCCATGGTGGGCATCGTCACGGTCATCGACTCCGCCCTGGTGCAGAGCCAGCTGCAGAAGGCCCTGCTTACCAATCAGGACAGCTGGGCGCTGTACCGTGACTTTATTGACTTCGCCCCCCTCACCGCCGCGCTGGCGGGCGGGGCGGACAGCGCCGCTGCCCAGGCCGCGGCGGAGGAGATCAGCCGCGCCCTCTACGGCAACTATGCCGGCACCCTCACCATCTACAACCTGCCCTCCTCCCTGATGGTGGCCATCACCGCCTCGGTGATCCCCGCCATCTCCGCCGCCCTGGCCCGGCGCAGCCGGAAGAGCGCCCGGCGCATCGCCGCCGCCTCCCTGCGCATGTGCGCCCTGGTGGCGCTGCCCGCGGGGGTGGGGCTGTTCGTGCTGGGGGAGCCCATCATCCGCCTGCTCTTCTCCGACCTGGAGCCCCAGCTGGCCGGCGCGCTGCTCTCCACCCTGGGCCTCGCCTCCATCTTCGTGTGCATCATGATGGTGTGCAACTCCATCCTCCAGGCCTACGGCTTTATCAACCTGCCCGTGGTGGTGATGCTCCTGGGCGGGGTGGTGAAGATCGTGGTGAACTACAACCTGGTGGTCACCCCCCAGGTGGGCATCTACGGCGCGCCGCTGGGCAACATCCTGTGCTTCGGCCTGGTGTGCGTGCTGGATCTGATCATCGTCCGGCGGGTGATCCCCGGCTTCCCGGGACTCATCTCCCTGTTCGGCAAGGCGCTGCTGTCCGCCGCGCTCATGGGCGGGGCGGTGTGGGGCTGCTATGGTCTGACCGCCCGCTTCCTGGACAGCAACACGGTGTGCACCCTGTTCTCCATCCTGGTGGGGGGCGCGGTGTACCTGGCCCTGGTGGTCCTGCTGCGGGCCATCACCCGGGATGAACTGGCTCTGATGCCCAAGGGTGAGAAGATCGCCCGGCTGCTCCGGCTGGATTGAGAGAAGCTTCAAGATTTTCCAGGGCTTTCGCCCACAGAATTTCTGAAAACACTTGCAGAGGACTGATTTTTGTGGTAGATTTTATGGGAAAAGACGCCTATGGCGTCAAAGACCTGGAGGAGATCGTCCGTCTCCTCCGCGCCCCCGGCGGCTGCCCCTGGGACCGGGAGCAGACCCACCAGTCGTTGCGCCGCGGCATGCTGGAGGAGGCCTATGAGGTGGTGGAGGCCATCGACCAGGGCAGCCCGGAGCATCTGAAGGAGGAGCTGGGGGATGTCCTGCTGCAGGTGGTGTTCCACGCCGACATCGAGCGGGACGCCGGCCGCTTCGACCTGGACGATGTGGCCGACGGCATCTGCAAAAAGCTGATCTACCGCCACCCCCATGTGTTCGGGGATGTGCAGGTCTCCGGCACCGGCGAGGTCCTCTCCAATTGGGAGGAGCTCAAGCGTAGGGAAAAGGGCCAGGCCACCAACACCGACGCGCTGGAGGCTGTTGCCCGCAGCCTGCCCGCCCTGTGGCGGGCGGAGAAGGTCCAGAAGAAGGCGGCCAAGGCCGGTTTTGACTGGCCGGAGGTCTCCGGCGCACTGGACAAGCTGTCTGAGGAGCTTGCCGAACTGCGCGCCGCCGTGGCCGCGGGCACCAATGTGGAGGAGGAGCTGGGTGATCTGCTCTTCTCCGCGGTGAATGTGGCCCGTTTTGTCAAAACAGACCCTGAGGAGGCCCTCTCCTCCGCCTGCGACAAGTTCATCCGCCGCTTCCGGCTGGTGGAACAGGCGGCAGCTCAGTCCGGCCAGGCCATGGAGGACATGGATCTGAAAAAACTGGACAAGCTATGGGAGCAGGCAAAACAGGACTTAAAGGCGGACACGCCTTAAGTAAATACACCAAAATACCGGCGGGCACTTCCCGCCCAAATCGTAGGAGGAATTTATCATGAACAAAGCTGAACTGATCAATGCCGTCGCCGAGAAGGCCGACCTCTCCAAGAAGGACAGCGAGGCCGCGATCAACGCCGCCATCGATGTGATCGCCGCCGCTCTGGCTGACGGTGACAAGGTCCAGCTGGTGGGCTTCGGCGCTTTCGAGGTCAAGGCCCGTGCTGAGCGCATCGGCCGCAACCCCAAGACCAAGGAGCAGATCAGCATCCCCGCCTCCAAGGTGCCCGTGTTCAAGGCCGGCAAGGCGCTCAAGGACGCCGTTGCCAAGTAAATCGTTCTCCTGTTTGATCTCCAGCGGCTCCGGCCCATCCGGGGCCGCTGGTCCTTTTTGTTCGAGACACGCCGGCACGGATGGGGCTGGGCTGGCAGTAAAACGCACCATCCCGTCCGGCGGTGCGCCCATCTGACTTGGAAAGGTCGTATTCCTCATGCGTCTGGACAAATGGCTGAAGGTCTCCCGTCTCATCAAGCGGCGCATCCCCGGGAGATCTGCGATCTCCCGGGGTCCCCAGTTTTAATTTCAAACCGTCGGAAGTGAATTCCGTCGGTTTCCATGCCGCCGGCGGCGGCATGGACGGCGTTGCCGCCGTTCGGCCTCTGTGGGAGGCCGCGGTGCGCCCATCTGACTTGGAAAGGTCGTGTTCCTCATGCGTCTGGACAAATGGCTGAAGGTCTCCCGTCTCATCAAGCGGCGCACCGTGGCCAACGAGGCCTGCGACGCCGCCCGTGTCACCGCCAACGGCCGGCCGGTGAAGGCCTCCTACGAGGTGAAGGAAGGGGATATCCTGGAGATCCGCTTCGGGGAGCGCACTGTGAAGCTGGAGGTGCTCCAGGTGGCGGACAATGTGGGCAAGGCGGACGCCGCCGCGATGTACCGCGAACTCCTGTGACTGCCGCCCCGCCGGCGCTCCTTCGCGCCGCTGACCGTCAAAACCGACAGGCAATAACAAGGGGAGGGGACCGCGGACGCGGTCCCCTCCCCTGTCAAATTATATTCCTCATCATACATAGTAGGGACTGGCAGGGCGCGCTCCCAGGTCCAGCTGGTGCTTCCGGGCCGCGGAATGGGCCAGCTTCTCCCGCAGCAGTCCGTCATCCCCGGAGCGCAGCGCCGCCCGATAGGCGTCCAGATTCTCCGCCAGCCGGTCCAGGGCCGCGGTGAGCGCCCGGCGGTTCAGGGAGAACAGCTGGGTCCACAGCTCCACATCCAGATCCGCCACCCGGGTGCAGCCCCGGAAAGAGCTGCCCTCGAAGCCCTGGCATTCAAACAGCTCCCGGTCGTCGCACACCGACACGGCGATGATGTGCATCATCTGGCTGGTGTAGGCGATGATGTCGTCGTGACGCTCCGGGGTGGTACGCACCACATCCCTGCACCCGATGTGGTGTGCCAGCCGCTCCAGCAGGGCCAGGTGCTCCTCCCCGCTGTTCGGCCGGGGGGTGAGGATGTAGTGGGCCCCCTGGAACATGTCCGCCTGGGCGTGCTCGATGCCGGAGAACTCGGTGCCCGCCATGGGGTGGCTGCCGATGAAGTCCACCGTCTCCGGCAGCACCCGGGCCGCCGCCATCACCGCCCCCTTGATGCCGCACACATCGGTGACCAGACTCCCCGGCTTGAAGTGGTCCCGGTGCTCCGCGAGGTAATGGATGATGTCCTCCGGATCGATGCACAGGAAGGTGACATCCGCCTGACGCAGGGCCTCCTCCGCGTCCAGGGTCACCGCGTCCCCCACCCCGTGGGCCATGGCATAGTCTGCGGTGGCCTGCCGCCGCACCACTCCCACCACCTCATAGTCCTCAAAGCCCCTCAGGGCCATGGCCAGGGAGCCTCCGATGAGGCCCAAGCCCACGATGACGATCTTCTTTTTCATCTTTCGTCTCACGATCCTTTCCGGTGTCTCTTCATGCGGGACATGTCACTGTGTCAGGGCGGTCCGCGGCCCTGAGGTCCGTGCCGCTGTTTCTCCCTACGCAGGGGGCGGACAGCATCCGTCCGCCGCGGGGGACGGGTTCTTCTATCGCGGGCGATCCGCGGCTCTGAGGTCTGTGCTGTTGTTTCGCCTGAGGGCGAGTTCCTTTCTGCACGCGCAGAAAGGAACCAAAAACGCGCTTAAGAACCGAATGGTTCTTAAGGATCTCCTTTCATGGTGCCCTGAGGGCGGGTGCCGCACCCCTCGGCGCATCAAAATCGGATGGACTCTCTCCCGCCTGCTGCCGCCCCCTGGCGGGGATCGTTTCCCCGGTGCGCCCGACGGAAAAGCGCCTCACTGCGGCGGGGCCCTGAGGGCGGCCCCCCGTCCAAGCCCCCTTGAAAAGGGGGCTGTCGCCGCCAAAGGCGGTGACTGGGGGTTTCTCGTCTCCTGCCGGGACCACGGAGAAGAACAGGCGCAAAGAAACCCTCCGTCACGGCTTCGCCGTGCCACCTCCCTTTTCAAGGGAGGTTTTTGATACGCCCCCGAACCGATGGCGCGCAGCGCCGAGGACGCCAGGGCATCGGTCAAACGCGAAAACCTCCGCCCCGCACCCCCAGCTCCCGTCCCAGCGCAGGAAGCCCCGCTCCCCACTCTACCGCCCCGCCCGGTGGGATGTGCCAGGGCAGGCGCACCCCGCGGGGGCGGACGGCCCCGGTTTCTGCCAGGGCAGGCCCCAGTGGGCCGGAATGGGGAGCGCCCCGCCACTCGATCCCCTCGCGCCGGTAGTAACCGCCAAACCCCCGATATGGGTCCCCCGTCCCCCGTGATGAGGGTCTTTAGGGGGGCAGGGCATATGTGTTTTCGCCGGGAGCGCCAGCGGAGGCGGAAATACATCCGCCCTGTCCCCCGAAACGCCTCTTTGCTTACTTTCTCCGCGCGGAGAAAGTACCTGCCCGCAGGCGAAATTTTTCTAAACCCACCCGCCACCCAATTTTGGGATAGGGGCTTCGCCCCTATGACCCCGTGGGGGCGCTGCCCCCACACTCCCGGGCAGCCCAATTAGAAATTTAGAGCGGAGAGTGAAGGTAGGAGATAGAGGGGCTCCGCCCCTCACACCGTCCGCCCCACGCAGGCGGCCAGCGCCGCCAGCTTGGGCATCAGCGCATCGAACTGCTCCGGGGTGATGGACTGTGCCCCGTCGCACCAGGCGTGCTCCGGGTCGTTGTGCACCTCGATGAGCAGGCCGTCCGCCCCCGCGGCCACCGCCGCCAGACTCATCCGCTCCACCATCCACGCCTTGCCGCAGGCGTGGGAGGGGTCCACCACCACCGGCAGGTGGGACTGCTGCTTCACCGCCAGCACCGCCGACAGGTCCAGGGTGTTGCGGGTGAAGGTCTCAAAGGTGCGGATGCCCCGCTCGCACAGGATCACCTTGTCGTTGCCGCTGGACATGATATACTCCGCCGACATGAGCCACTCCTCCACCGTGGCGGACAGCCCCCGCTTGAGCAGGATGGGCTTGGTGGTGCGGCGGCCCAGCTGCTTGAGCAGGTCGAAATTCTGCATGTTCCGGGCGCCCACCTGGATCACATCCACCGTCTCCTCAAACAGGTCGATGTACTCGGTGCCCATGATCTCGGTGACGATGGGCAGCCCCGTCTCCTCCCGGGCCTCCTGCAGCAGCTTCAGCCCCTCGCTCTCCAGCCCCTGGAAGGAGTAGGGGGAAGTGCGGGGCTTGAACGCGCCGCCCCGCAGGGCGGCGGCCCCCGCCGCCTTCACCCGCCGGGCCACCCCGCAGATCTGTTCCTCCGTCTCCACCGAGCAGGGGCCCGCGAGGATGGCCAGCCGTGTTCCCCCCACCGTCCTGCCGTTGGGCAGGGGGATCACCGTGTCGTCGGGGTGGTATTTCCGGTTGGCCTTCTTATAGGGCTCGGTCACCCGCATCACCCGGTCCACCCCGGGGAGCTGCTCCATCTTCTCCTGGTCGATGAGGTTGGCGTTGCCCTCGGCGCCCAGGATGGTGGTCTCGCTGCCTCTGGACACCATGACCTTGACGCCGGCGGCCTCCATCTCCCGGATGGCCTCCCTCAGCTGCCCCTCGCTGGCCTGGGGCTTCATGATCACAACCATATGACGACATCCTTTCTGTTCAGGCAAAATAAAAACGGGAGGCCCAAAAGCCTCCCGCACCGACGAAGGTCCCTTTCCGCCGTGGTCCGCTTTATGGGCATGCCAAATCACCGCTATCGCAATAGCGGTAATAGCTGGTATACCCATTGTTCCAGACCCAAGCCGGCATGGGGCGCCTCCTCCTTTCTTGATTTCGAGGTTACTTTATCACTTTTAAGCAGCAAAGTCAAGGGAAAATCCGCGGAAATTTTTCGGCCCGGCCGGCATCGATGGATGCCGGCCGGGCCGTCTTTT
Source organism: uncultured Oscillospiraceae bacterium (assembly GCA_944386055.1). Taxonomy (GTDB): domain Bacteria; phylum Bacillota; class Clostridia; order Oscillospirales; family Oscillospiraceae; genus CALXCT01. The sequence continues at coordinate 34,592 of CALWZP010000021.1, forward strand.
CATTTTCAGGACCGGGTGGGGATGTCCAGCTGGTCCGCGGTGCGGTCGGTGGTGTAGGGGTTGAGGTACTGGTTCACCATCTCCAGGGTCGCCTCCGGGTCCAGGTACATATAGGGGCTGTGCCACTCTGCCGGCAGGGTCATGGTGTTCAGGTTCTCCATGTCGAAGTACAGCGCCTGACTGGCGAACCACATCATATCGGTGACGCTTAGGTCGGTCTCCACATACTCCGCGATGATCTCCACAAAGCTGTTGATCCGGCCCAGGTTCCCCCAGGAGAGCACCTTCTGGGCCACCGCGGTGAGCACCCCCCGCTGGGTCTCCATCCGCCCGGTGTCGGAATAGCCGGTCATGTCGTTGTTGTGCCGGAAGCGGCACACCTCCAGGGCCTCCTGCCCGGTGAGGTGCTGCATCCCCTCGCTGTAGTGGATGGACAGGTCCTGCCACGGGTCGTCGTAGTCCATGTCGCAGGGGACATAGAAGTCGATGCCGTCCACCTCGTCCACCAGGGCCACAAAGGCCTGGATGTCCACCTTGATGTAATAGTCGATGGGGACCCCCAGGGTGCGGGTGACCTCCTCCTTCAGCCCGTCCATCCCGCCGTAGGCGTAGGCGGAGTTGATCTTCTTCACCCGCCGGTCCGCGTCCACCCTGGTGTCCCGGGGGATGGAGGCCACGCTCACCGTCTGCTCTCCCACATCATAGGTCAGCAGCATCAGGCTGTCGGTATTGGCGCCCACCCGGTCGGTCCCCACCAGCAGGAAGGTCCAGCAATCCTCCTTCCGCTGGTCTGCCGAGGCTGTCTGCTCCGGCGAGTCAGTCTCCCCCGGCTGCCCGGTGGAGATGGCGGGGGGCAGCTCCTCCGCCATGCCGGGCTTGGGCACCAGGAAGATCCACGCCACATACAGCGCCACCACCGCCACGGAGAACGCCACCAGCACCCGGTATGCATACACCAGCACCCGGGGCACTCCTCCGCTTTGTTTTTTCCGCCTGCTCACTGCCGCGCATCTCCCATCCCAACGCCGCCGGCCCTGCCGGCGGTGATTTTTATGTCAACGGAGTTCAGTATACTAAATCCGACTCCATTCCACAAGAGGGCGCGTCCATATTCACAAAAAATTAAGAAATGCGGAGCTTCCCGGTCCGGTTGTACGGCGGCATACAATGGAGGGGTCCGTTTTGGACGATTTTAGACAGAAAAAGAGGGGGAAACGGCGGATTTGAACACGATCTATGGCTATGCCCGGGTATCCAGCACGGACCAGAACGCGGCGCGGCAGCTGACTGCCCTGCGGGAGATGGGGGTGCCGGAAAAGGGCATCTTTCTGGACAAGCAGTCGGGCAAGGACTTTGACCGGCCCCAGTACCGGCGGCTGCTGCGCCGGCTGAAGGAGGACGACCTGCTCTGCATCAAGAGCATCGACCGGCTGGGACGCAATTACGGGGAGATTTTGGAGCAGTGGCGCTTTCTCACCAAGGAGCGGCGGGTGGACATCGTGGTGCTGGACATGCCCCTGCTGGACACCCGGCGGGGGAAGGACCTGATGGGCACCTTCCTCAGCGACATCGTGCTGCAGGTGCTCTCCTTTGTGGCGGAAAACGAGCGGGCCAACATCCGCCAGCGGCAGGCGGAGGGCATCGCCGCCGCCCGGGCCCGGGGGGTACGATTCGGCCGGCCGCCCTGGCCGGTGCCGGAGGGCTTCCACGCCCTGCGCCGGGCGTGGCGGGAGAAGAAGCTCACCCTGAGCCAGGCCGCCGCCCGGTGCGGCATGCCCCGTGGCACCTTCTATTCCAAGGCCCGGGCGTTTGAAAAGTTGGAAAAAGAAAACGGGGCAGAAATCTGAAAAAGTATACCTTTTCAGATTCTGCCCGCATCGGTCAACATGGTTATTATAACAAGGAAATCCTGGATTTTCAATGCTTTTCCACACCGTTTTTGCTTCCAAGTCCTAAATTTGTAAAGGTATACTTTTCCGATCTCCGCCCGTGCGGACGGTGGCCGCGCTTTGCCGGAGCGCGTTCACCCGGATCCAACAACAAGATAAATAAGAAAGGTTGTGGAAACATGAAGCGAAGAAAACTTTTATCCCTGCTGGTCGCGGCGGCCATGGTACTCTCGCTGCTGCCCATGTCGGCGCTGGCGGCCGAGGGGACTGAGGGCACCATGACGCAGGCTGCGCTGGAAACGGAGATCGCAACAGTTCCGGCGGGCGGAACCGTAACACTGACCGGCAATGTCGATGTGACAGAGCCGATCATCATCACCAAGGAACTCAAATTGAACCTGAACGGCAAAACGATCTCAAACTCCGAGGATATCTGGGATGAAGCGGGATATGGCTGGTCGCTGATCAGCGTGAGAGCAGGCGGCGACCTCACCATCACGGGCAACGGTACGCTCCGGGCAAAAGCAAACGACTGCTACGCAGTGGATGTGATGGACAGAGGTATCTGCACCATCGAAAACGGCACCTTCGTTGGCAACATCCATGCCGTCTATGTCCGGGAAGGAACGCTTGTGGTAAACGGCGGTACATTCTCTGTTCAGCAGAAATACACTGATTCTTCCAAGGCGTACGAATTCGTCTTGAACTGCTATGACGATCATTACAGGAACGGTTCCGCGTCGATCCTCGTCACCGGCGGTATATTTGAAAACTTCAACCCTAGCAACTGCCAGGCGGAAGGTGCGGGCACCTCCTTTATGTCGGCGGACTGCAAGAGTGACGCAAGCACCGACGAAGACGAAGGAGTTACTACTTACACTGTGACCAAGAATCAAACCATCACGGTGGACAAGCCAACTTCCGTAAGTGACGGTACCGTCTCCGCCTCCGTGGGCGGCGAGAACATTCCTGATAACGATCAAAGTAACGACACCGGCGTTGAGACAAGCGGTCAGACCCTGACCGTGGATGCCACGGTAACTCCTCAGGAGGGAACCACCATCACCACCGCCAATGTCACCGTGGGCGGCGGGGCTCTGACCACGATTCAGAATGCGAGCAGCGTTTCCAACCTGGCCATCCAGACCAATGTGGGCACCCTCACCATCAATGGGGACGCTCTGGAAGCCATCGCGGGCAACGCCACCGTCGGCGGTACCGTCACCGATGTCACCCTGAGCATCCAGAATACAACGGCGCAGGACGCGGCGGCCACCACGGCCGCCTATGAGCTCACCGCCGTGAACGCCAACGGCGGCGAGGTGTTCAACAGCGAGAATGCCGGCGGCGCCATCACCGTGACCGTTCCCGCGCCCAAAGCGGAAAATGCAGAGGCTTCTGAAACCTACTACATCTACTACCTGGGCGCTGACGGCGCGGAGCTTGTAAAAAGTGCGCAACCCGATGAGAACGGCAACATCTCCTGGGATGCTGAGCACTTCTCCACCTACTATGTCACCGCCACCGAGCAGAAGGTCTCTGTGTCGGATGACAAGGGGAACACCGCGACCTATGACACCCTGCAGAAGGCCATCGACAACGCCAAGGCGGGCGATACCGTCAAGCTGATGAGCAATGTGACCGTGGACGCCCCCAGCGGGGACGGCAGCGGTCTGGCCGCCATCACCATCAGCGAGAATATTATTCTGGACGGCGGCGGCAAAGTAATCAACATCGGGACCAACTTTGTCGCGACCGGCGGCAACGGCTGGGACAAGGATCTGGGCAAGTACCATGTCATCAACATCACATCGGACGCCACCATCCAGAATGTGACCATCGACGGCGGCTGGGCTGGCAAGGATGCTGAATCCAGTAATGACTACAGCGCCGCCCGTTCCGGCATCAATATCTGGAATAACGATTCGGCAAAGCTTGTGGTGACGCTGGACGGCGTTAAGGTGAACAACTGCTCCACATACGCCGTGACGGCGCGGGGCACAGACCTGACCATCACGGATATGGCCACCACCGGCAGCCAGTGGGGCGTGAATGTGGAGGACAACAGCACCGTCACCATTGAAAACTCCACGATCCCCGAGGACATCGTCTACGAGAGCAGCTCCAGCAACAGCAGCCTGGCCATCGACGGCGGCGACTACGGCACCGTCAAGGTCCAGCAGCAGGACGACGCTGTCACGACCGGCACAGTCACCGTTGAAAATGCGACGGTGGAGGAGGTCGTGACTGGCGGCGACAAAGTTTCGGAGGCCACGGCCACCATCAGCGTCACCGGCTCCACCGTGAACACCGTAACCAACACCAGCGCGGGTACATTCTCTGTGGCGGGCAGCAAGATCACAGGCGAGGTCCCTAAAGCTGGGGACCGCATCATCATGGTGGGCTGCACTGATGAGAACAATTCTGCCCTGACCGATGTCGTGCCCGGCAATAAAGAGGCCATGATCGATGGTACGACTTATGGCACCCTTGAGGATGCCCTCGCCGAAGCCCAGGACGGAGATGTGGTCTTCCTGCTGAATAATGTAACGCTGGATGGCAATGGCAAGGGAAATAACACGGGCATCGTGGAGATCACCAAGAACATCACCATCGAGGGCAACGGCAAGACCATCACCGCGGAAAGTGTCACCGCTGACGCGGACACTGCCGCCGGCCCCAGCATGATCACCATCACAAACGGTGCCAATGTCACCGTCCGGGACCTGATCATCGACGGCAAAGGCAGTGATGACAGTGTTGTCACAGACAATACCAAGCACGGCCTGAACATCTACGGCGCCGGCACCACCGTCACCGTGGAGAATGTCACGATCAAGAACGGCAACGGCTATGCCATCGTGGCCAACGGCGCGGATGTGACCATTGACGGTCTGATTACCGAGAACAACGGCTGGGGCGGCGTCAATGTGGACAGCAAGTCCGGCGCGGCCAGCCTGACCATTGAGAATGCGAACATCAGCGAAAGGAATTCCGTCAAGATCGAGAACACCGCTGCTGACTCCAAGCCCGCAGATCCCACTGTCGAGATCAATGATGGCAGCTTCCAGTATGTCACTGTGGGTGATGAGATCAATAAGGAAGACCTGGGTCTGACCATCTCCGGCGGCAAGTTTGCCACCGCCACGGAGGGCGCTCCAACGGGTGCTCTGACCCGTGATGAGCTGGAAGACTGCTTGACCGGCAACCTGGCCATTGACGGCAACGGCAATGTGTACACCCCCAGCCAGGGCGGCTCCTCCGGCGGCAGCACGCGGTACGCGGTGACCGCCCCGTCCAATGTGAGCAACGGCGCCGTGACGGTGTCCCCCAGCCGGGCCAGCTATAACCAGACGGTGACCATCACGGT